>JAITNW010000003.1 GCA_031290255.1 Candidatus Nomurabacteria bacterium | reverse complement strand
TCAACCCCAGCAGCCTCCATAGCCTACTACCGCGACACCAGAAACAACCAAACCTACAAGATCAAGAAGATGGTAGACAACAAGTGCTGGATGGTAGACAACCTCAAATACACCAATACGACCATAGACAACACGGCAGACAGCACCACGGGTATGACCTACAACAGCACTAGCGGCAAATACAACACCGTAGACGGCACCAGCACCCAAAGCACCACCAACAGCGACAAAGCCTTCTACAACAACCCAATGAGCAAAACAGAATGCTACAGCTCCACATATGCGCCAGCCAATACCTTAACCAATTGTGGCTACCTCTACAACTGGTACGCCGCCACAAATGGCACAGGTAAATACGCAAACGCAGCCGACACCCAAGCCACCGGGAGCATCTGCCCCACCAACTTCCGCCTACCATCAGGATCATCCGCCGCAGGTGGCCCAACAACCAATGGCACAGTATACACTGCAGCAGATTTCCCAGTCCTAAACGCCTCAATGAGCAACGGATCATTAGCGACAGGAAACACAACTAACACACCCACGGGCTGGCAGCCCTCCGGCGCTTGGGGCGGTTCGTTCTCAGGCAGCTGGGGCACTAGCTTGGCCAATCAGGGCAGCAACGGCTACTTCTGGTCGTCTACGGCCTACTCCTCCACGAACGCTCGGTACGCGCGCTTCCTCAGTTCGACGGTCAACCCCGGCAGCAACCTCAACAATAAGTTAGGCGGTTTCGCCGTTAGGTGTGTCCTTCCTTAATGCCCGCAGTATTTTGCCAATAATAAAATATATGGTAAAATAACCCCATGAAAAAGACCAAGCAAGCAACCATCAATAAAGTGGAGGCACAAGTGAAGACTCAAGTCAAAACACACGTCGGCGGTTTCCTAGAATTCATCAAAGGCCAAAACGTCATCGGCCTCGCCATCGGCCTCGTCATCGGTACCGCCGCCAGCGCCCTCATCAACTCTCTTATCAATAACGTCATCATGCCACCTTTTGGCTTCCTCTTGGGTTCCGCCGAAGGTCTCAAAGGCCTCTATCTCGACCTCGGCACCACCCCAGCCGGCGAAGTCGCCCAGCTCAAATACGGCGCCTTCCTCAGCGACTTCATCAACTTCCTCGTCATCGCCATCGTCGTCTACCTTGTCGTCAAATGGCTCAATCTGGAGCTCAAGAAAAAATGACCAAAAAAGCCACTCTCCTCTGGATGGATCTAGAAATGACCGGCCTCTCTCCCGAAAAAGACCGCATCCTAGAAGTCGCCTGCATCGCCACAGATTGGCAAATGCACGAGCTCGGCACCTATGAATCTGCCATCAAGCAAAACCCAACACTCATAGCATCCCGCATGACCGGAGATTTCTGGACCAAAAACTCCACCACCCGCACCGACCTAATCGCCGCCAGCGCAAAAGGCAAATCTCAAACAAAAGTAGAATCCGAACTGATAGCCTTCATCAAAAAACATTTCGGTAAAACCATCTACCTAGCAGGGAACTCCATCCATCAAGACCGCAAATTCATCGAAAAATACTGGCCCAACCTCGACAAAGCCCTCCACTACCGCATGCTAGACGTCAGCGCCTGGAAAATCTACTTCGAAAACGCGCGCAACCTCCACATCACTAAACCAGAAAATCACCGCGCCTTAGACGACATTCGCGGTTCAATAGAGGAGCTAACATGCTATCTGAAAAAGATCTCCTAAACTTCATCGCCAAATTCAGCGACGTATCGGAATCCGACCAACCTGCGACAGAAAAGAGTTCCGACCAGCATCAGGGAAAATCCGAACCGGACGATTTTAAGGAAACAAGTAGAAGCTCTGACCAGCGTGGAAGGGAAACTTCATCTGACAATTTTAAGGAAACTGTGGAAGAGATGACCGCCGGTCATCTACTTCCAGCCGAACGCCAGCGCCAGCGCCCCGTAAAGACGGGCGCGCACGCAAAGTGTTTTCCGCAAAATTCGTCGGATGAAATTTCCCCCAGAATCTTCAAACACACCAACAGCATTTTCCTAATAATTCACCAGCACACCCACCCACTAAGAATAGAAGTCAAAACGGACCCAAAATTAGCCAAATTACTAATCTCCCGCCACGAAACAGTCCAGCAAAGTGCATCTCTAGGCAACACCGGCATCGAAATCATCCTCACCGGACAACTCCCAGAAGATGACATCTTGGGCCTAATCACCCACTCCTACCACATGGCCAAAACCTAATGCGAATCGCTATAATTCTTGAACTGCACCCTTAGAGCCTCCAGATCCGTCCGAGACTTATCAATAATCGTCGCCAGCTCCACGCTATCAGATTTTTCCCGTATTTCCGACTCCAGAGACAGCAACAAAGAGATCTGCAAAGTCGTAGCCGTCGCAAAATTCCGATCCAGCAACCCATTCATCTTTGCATCCAGTAGCTCCCCCTCATAAGTCGCCAGCACGATCGCCTCATCCGCCGAAGCCTCTGCGCTAATATTTGCCACATCTACTTTTAGAGTAGAAAGCAGCGACGAAACATCCCGTGCAGTCACCGTCAAAGACGTCTTGAGCGTACCTGCAAGCGACCTCAGATCTGAAGATTTCAGATCATTTGTGTATTTTACCAGAGGCCCGTTATCTTTAGAAAAATTCTGCAATCTCAGATAAAACCTTTCATATAGACCGATGGTTTTTTGATTTGCCGAGCTAAGGACGCTCCCCAGCACAATGATCAAGATGAGCGCAATCACCGCCCCCGCAATCAACTTTATGACATTAGGCGACAATAATTTACTCGAAGCCGAAACCGGCCGCGACTGCGCCGCAATATGTTTAAGGTAAGTCTCATTATCCATAACCATATTGTAGCACATAGTAGAAAATTACCGATGCAAAGTCTCACGCTATCGTATCGATTGGAAAAATCACCTTGTGGTTTTCCCATCAACCAAACTTACTCCTATCAATGATATAATAAACCCATGAACGACGCCAAAGAAGAAATCAAGGCGCGCTTAGCCATAGAAGATGTCATCGGGCAATACATTGAGCTAAAGAGAGCAGGGCGCAATCTCAAGGGTCACAGCCCTTGGGGCACCGACCGCACGCCGTCTTTCATGGTCAGCCCAGAGAAAAACATCTGGCACGATTTCTCCTCTGGCAGAGGGGGCGACATCTTTTCTTTCATTATGGAAGTAGAAGGCATATCTTTCCGCGAAGCCCTCGAAAAACTCGCCACCAAAGCTGGCGTCGAACTCACCAAATATTCCGGAGGCGACCAAAAAGTCGCCGCCCACAAAAAACGTCTCTCCGCAGCCCTCGAGCTCGCCGCCAAATATTACCAAGTCTGCCTCACCAAGAACAAGCCCGTCATGGAGTACGTTTTCTACAAGCGTAACCTCAATAAAAAAACCGTCGAAAACTTCCGCATCGGCTACGCCCCAATGTCTGGCCACGTCCTCGTAGACTTCCTGAAAAAGCGCGAATTTAACACGAAGGAGCTAGAAGACGCCGGGCTAGTCAACCGCTTCGGCGGCGACTTCTTCAAAGGCCGCATGATGGTTCCCCTCATGGACGGCACCGGCAACGTCATCGGCTTCACCGCCCGCATCCTGAACGACCAAGACAAAAACTCCCCCAAATACCTCAACACGCCCGAAACCATACTCTACAACAAAAGTCGCCACATTTTCGGCCTCTCCCAAGCCAAAGAATCCATCCGCAAGCACAAATTCGCCGTAGTAGTAGAGGGCAATATGGACGTAATTTCCTCCCACCAAGCCAGCGTCACTGCAGCCGTCGCCACCGCCGGCACCGCCATGACCGAGCAGCACCTCAAGATTCTCAGTCGCCTCACTGACGACATCCGCCTCGCCTACGACGGCGACGAAGCCGGCGTGAATGCCGCCGAACGCGCCGTCCGCCTCGCCAACGATCTCGGTATTTATCTGTCTGTCATTGACGATTATCACGGTTGCAAAGACGCCGACGAATTGATCCAAAAAGACCCCAAACTCTGGCAAAAAGCCGTAGAGCATCACCGGCCAGCCGTAGAATGGCTCCTCAATAAATACGAAGAGCGCTACAACCTCCGCACCGAGCGTGGCTTCCAAGAATACAGCGACACCGCCAAAGCACTCATCGCCAATATCTCAGACTCCGCCCTCCGCGAACGCTACGAACAGATGGTCGTCAAAAAACTCGGCATCTCCCTAGAAAGCTTCCGTGCCAAAGAGCTCAAAGTCACCAAGCATCAGCTCAAAAAAATCGAAATCCCCCCAGACGTGCGCACCAAAAAACCCACCCTAGCCACCAAAAGTCTCGCCGCCCTCATCCAGTTCGCCAAAATCCCCCCCGACCCTGACCTAGAATTGCCAAAAGATCTAGACCCAGACGAAATCAAGCTCATCTACGAAGAAAAATACGCAGATTGGGATCAAGCAAAACTTACCATTGAAGCCGCCGACCTCACCCAAAAACTAAAACACGATCAAAGAGACCTCCAGAAAAAATCCCTCCAAGCCGCCCTCAGCCAAGCCGAAGAAAACAACGACGAAACCAAGATAGAAGAACTAATCAACAAGCTCAACGACCTGAACAAACAGGCCTAAGCCTTCTGGCAGGAAACAAGTGCTTACTCTCTAAAGAGGCCCTTTCGCGTACGCGCCCGTCTTCACGGGGCGTAGGCGCTGCAGTTGGCTGGAAGTAGGGGCGTAGCACGCCCCTCTTCCACATCCTCTTTAGAGAGTAAGCACTTGTTCCCCCCCAAGCCCAAGGCGCGACACGTGCGGGTGGCGAGGTCTAGGGGCATCCCCAGAAAGAAAATTTCTTAAATTTTTTTCTGGGGAAAAGACCTCGACAGGACCCGCCGGTCGCCCTAGCCCTACAAACCAACCTTATAGAACCCAAACCTAAATTAACCTTGACATTTCCAAAAATAACATCTAAACTAAACAACAATGCACCGGAAAATTAAGCACAGCTTTATAATTTTTAAAAGCTCCCGGGAAACACAGCAAAAATTTTCTAACACAAAAACCCACACCGAGCTTCACGGCTATGGTTACATATTAGCATAAGAGGAGTATTTTGTCAAGTGGAAAATAAAGATGAAGAGATAAAGTTCGAAGAAGTAGCAGCCCCCACAGAGGTAGACGAGCCAAACATCGCCGACATTGAGGACGAAGAAGAGGAAGATGTCAAAGACATCGACCTAAGCAATAATTATGATGAGATTTCTGATGATTCCGTCAAACTTTACCTGCGCGAAATCGGCAAAATCCCCCTTCTCACCAACGAAGAAGAATTTGAACTCGCCCAAAAGATCCTCAACGGCAGCCCCAAAGTCCAGAAAAAATCCAAAGACAAAATGGCTGAAGCCAATATGCGTCTCGTAGTTTCGATTGCCAAAAGATATTCGGGTCGTGGTCTAGATTTCTTAGACCTCATTCAAGAAGGGAATACCGGCCTCCTGCGCGCCGTAGAGAAGTTTGACCCCAACAAAGGTTTCAAATTTTCTACCTACGCCACCTGGTGGATTCGCCAAGCCATTACCCGTGCCATCGCCGACCAAGCCCGCACCATTCGTATCCCCGTCCACATGGTGGAGACTATCAACAAAGTCCTCCGTACTCAGCGCCGTCTAACTCAAGAGCTCAACCGTGAGCCTTCCGTTGAAGAAGTCGCCAAAGAAATGGATATGGAACCAGAGAAAATCGAATACGTGATGAAGATCAAGCAGGACATCGCCTCACTCGACGCTTCTGTTGGCCGAGACGGTGAAGACGAGGATTCTAGCCTCGGTGATTTTATCGAAGACGAAGATCGCATTTCTCCTGAAGATTCTGCTGCCACCCAGCTTTTGAAGGAACAAATTGCCACAATTCTGAAAACTCTCAGTGAGCGCGAACAAAAAATCGTCAAAATGCGCTTCGGCATCGGCGGTGGCAAAAGCCACACTCTAGAAGAAGTCGGCGCAGAGTTTTCTGTCACTCGCGAGCGCATCCGTCAAATCGAAGCCAAAGCCCTAGGCAAACTCCGCAAGCACAAAGACACCAAAAAACTTCACGAATACCTCAAATAAATCATATTTGCATTTTCCGCCCAGCATAAGTATAATGAGCTTATGGAAAATAGTGGGCTTAGGATTGAGAATCTTCTCGAAGAATGTATCAAAAAGCAGGCGAGCGATTTGCACTTGCAAGTTGGACTACCGCCTATTCTTAGAGTAGACGGCTCCTTGCAGCCTATCAGTAATACACCCAAACTGGACGAGACTTCTATAGAGCAACTTATCTTCGCTACCCTAGACGAAGACCAGAAACAGATTTTGCTCAAAGACAAAGAGTTTGACTATTCTTTCGCTTTTGGCGATCTCGGCCGCTTCCGCGTCAACGCTTTTCACGAAAAAGGCAATCTCGCTTCCGCTTTTCGTCTCATCCCCAATCAAATCAAGACCGTCGCCGAGCTAGGCATGCCATCAATAGTATCAAGCTTTGCAGAATATCCGCGCGGGCTAGTTCTAGTCACCGGCCCTACCGGTTCCGGCAAATCTACCACTCTTGCCGCCCTTATCGACAAAGTCAATGCCGAGAAATCCAAACATATCATTACCATCGAAGATCCGATTGAGTTTACGCATAAAAGTAAGCGCAGCGTCATTGCTCAGCGCGAAGTCCACTATGATACTTACTCCTTCTCCGCCGCGCTTCGCTCTGCGCTCCGCGAAGATCCAGATGTCGTACTGATTGGTGAGATGCGTGATCTCGAAACAATCTCCGCAGCAATCACAATTGCCGAGACCGGACACCTCGTATTTGCCACACTTCACACCAACTCTGCCGCACAGAGTATTGACCGTATCATCGACGTCTTCCCGCCTCATCAACAGCCACAAGTACGATCCCAATTAGCCAATATCTTAATGGCGATTTGCTCACAACGCCTAGTGCCCGCCATCGGTGGTGGTCGCGTAGTGGCTGCGGAAGTTCTTATCGCTAACCCTGCCGTCCGCTCCATTATCCGCGAGGGCAAAACCCATCAGCTCGACACCGTGATCCAAACTGGCGCCGATCAAGGTATGCAAACCATGGATCGCACTCTAGTGAAACTTATCCAAACTGGCGTCATCACCTACGATCAAGGTCGTGAGTATGCCGTAGATATGCAAGAATTTGAAAGGTTGTCACACGGATGAGACGTTTTAGCTATCGTGCCACTGAGCAAAAAACCGGCAAACACATTAAGGGGAGCATTCAGGCCGAAAGCGAACGTGCTGCTGGCAAGCTCTTAATCGATCGTGGCTATATTCCGGACAGCTTCAAGGAAGAAGGCTCAGGCTTAGCTTCTAAGCTAAATAAAGTCACCACAAAAGACAAGCTATTATTTACTCGCCAATTCGCTACGCTTATTGGTGCTGGTTTACCGCTCGCCAATTCGCTACGCACCGTCTCCGAACAGACTCAGAACAAATCCATGCGCGCAATCATTGAAGAAATCTTGGCAGACGTGGAAGCAGGGAAGAGCCTTGGGGATGCTTTTGCTAAGCATCCGGACGTTTTTGACAAAGTCTATCTCTCGCTAGTTCGCGCCGGTGAAGTCAGTGGTACTCTTGATGACAGCTTGAGGCGCATTGCGGCTCAGCAGGAAAAGGACGCTGCCATGATGAGTAAGATTCGTGGCGCCATGACCTATCCCGCGATCGTTCTTGTGGTTATTATTGCTGTTGTCATATTCATGATGGTGACTGTCGTTCCTCAAGTCGAGAATCTCTATGACGATCTCGGCGAAGAACTTCCAGCGCTTACGGCATTCATGGTGGCCATGTCGGCTTTTGCGGCTCAATTTTGGTGGCTAATGATTATTGTAATGGCTGGCTTAGTCTGGGGTTTCCTCCAGTTCCGCAAAACCAAGACCGGTATCAGCTTTTTTGCTACATTTAAGCTAAATGTCCCGATTTTCAAAGGTTTATTCCAGCGTCTTTACATGGCGCGTTTCGCAAGGACCGCTCAAATCTTACTCGCAACTGGGGTCCCTATGCTTGACACTCTCAAAATTTCCGGCGATGCCATGAATAATGTCACCGTGCAGAAGTCCGTCGACGAGGCCGCTGAGCGCGTCCAGGCAGGGAAACAGTTGTCCGACTCTCTCAAAGGCAAAGATTATATTCTTCCGCTCATACCGCAAATGGCTAGTATCGGTGAGCAATCTGGTAAAATTGACGAAATGCTCGGCAAAGCCGCACAAGTATATGAAGACGAACTCGACGAGCAGATTAAAGCCATTAGCACGATGATTGAGCCAATCCTTATGGTATTTCTCGCCGTTGTCGCGGGAGGCATGGTAGGCGCCATCCTATTTCCCATCTACTCTCTTGTCAATAATATCTAGCATAAAAAATATCCTGTAAATATAAATACTTGCAAAAGCATAAGCATTACGCTAAACTTTAAGGAGAAATAACTAAAAAAGGATAAATCTACAATGATTAGGAATAAAAAAGGTTTTACGATCATCGAGGTTGTATTAGTGCTTGCTATTGCAGGCTTAATCTTCTTGATGGTGTTTATCGCCCTGCCGGCTCTCCAGAGCTCACAGCGCAACACTCAGCGCGGGAATGACTTAGACCGTTTCCTCACTGCAGCCACCGACTTCGCATCAAATAATTCTGGTCGCTTGCCATTCACCATTAAGGGTAGTACGCGCGCCGAGAACTCCACCTTTGTTGCTCGCTATATCGATGACACCTGTACGGATGGCCCTAGCTCTAACCCAGGCTTCGCTTGTGTAGCTGATCAGTTTAGGGATCCGGACGGCAACCTTTACCAATTTAGCGTCCAAGACGGTACGGCCTTGGCTACGGATGCTGCTGCTCCTGGTCTGCCAACCTCGTTTGAAGCGGGTATCGTAGACAAAAAACATGTTATCGTCGCCGTTGTTGGTGTGATGTGTGGTGTTGACGAAGGTACCGTCACTAAAGGTACCGGCGATCGCCAAGTTGCACTATTCATGGTCAAAGAAGGTGGTGGTATTTCTTGCGTAGCAAATAACTAATCCACTCTAGCGACTAAAATATGCCTCTGCAATAGGGGCATATTTTTATGGTAAAATACTCTTATGGTATTCATCCCCATTATATTATTTGTTCTTGGTGCGGTTTTTGGGTCTTTCGCTTGTTGCCAAACTTGGCGCCTACGCAATCGCGATAAGTCTAAGCGCTCGCATTGCCAAAAATGCAGTTATCAGCTTACGTGGTATGACAATCTTCCCATCATTAGCTGGGTTTTACTAAAAGGGAAGTGTCGCAAATGTAGTCACAGAATTGGCGTTACGGAATTGCTTTCTGAAATTTTTCTTGGGTTAACATTTGCATCATCTTTTATCTTCTGGCCATTTGCACCCTCCGACCCCTCCGCCGGCCTAAATGGATTAGCCGTAGCTGAATTTGCTGTCTTTCTGGCACTCCTGATTGGTCTAACAGTCCTCTTCATCTATGATGCCCGCTGGGGCGAATTACCCATCAAGCCACTAATCTATTGCGTAGCGTGTGCGGTAATTTGGGTATTGCTACATCAAGCCGGCCATATAGTGTCCAATAGCTTTTCGCCGAACAACATGGTTGAACTTCTTGGCGCCCTATTAGTCTTACCACTATTATATTATTTCCTCTACAAACTCAGCAACGAGCAATGGGTCGGCAGCGGCGACTGGATACTATGTATCCCCCTAGCGCTCGTGCTAGGCAACTTTTGGCTAGCCTTCTTCTGCCTCTTCACATCAAACCTACTAGGCTGCCTAGCAGCAATCCCCACCCTCACAAAAAAGCATAAAACCCCCCAACACAAAATCCACTTCGGCCCCTTCCTAATACTAGGCTTCCTAGTAGTCTTCCTCTCCCAAAACCTCATCTACCAACTATTCTACTTCTACTAATGAGCCCACATCGTCTATTTTAAGGCTAACTCCAAAGCGGGTGGTGAGGTCTAGGGGCATCCCCAGAAAGAAAATTTCTTAAATTTTTTTCTGGGGAGAAGACCTCGACAGGACCCGCCCCATACAGCTATCCATAAATGGTATAATACACCTATGTATATCTCCGAACTAATCCAAGACTTCCTAGAAAGCCTAGAAATCGAAAAAGGCCGCAGCCAACTCACCGCCCGAAACTACGACCTATACCTATCCCGACTAATCGAATTCTCCGGAGACATCGCCCCCCCAAAAATCACCATAGACTTCCTCCGCAAGTATCGCCTCTGGCTCAACCGTTACGAAAACGAACGCAAGGAGCACCTATCAGTAGCCACCCAGTCATATCACCTCATTGCGCTTCGAAGTTTTCTAAAATATCTTGCCAAACGCGACATCGAATCGCTGAACCCCACTCTCGTAGAGCTACCACGCGCCCATCGTCCCCAGGTTACATTTTTGCACGTTGATGAAATTGAGTGCATTCTAAATGAAATTCCTGCTGATACTGAAACCGGACTAAGAGACCATGCAATTTTTGAACTATTATTTTCTTCAGGGCTACGTGTTTCCGAACTCATCAATCTAAACCGTGATCACATAAATCTCGAACGTCGCGAATTTATGGTACGCGGCAAAGGTCAAAAAGACCGCCCCGTCTTTATATCTAAATCCGCCGCAGAAGCTGTCAGCGACTATCTTGACGCGCGCCAAGACAGTCTTCCAGCACTTTTTCTCAACAACTCGCGCAACCTAGGAGAATCCACCAATTCAGGGAACTATCGCCGCCTTTCGCCAAGAAGCATCCAGCGCATCATTGAGAAATATGCGAGAGCCGCCGGCGTCACCAAGCACGTTAGCCCACACACTCTGCGGCATTCATTTGCAACGGACTTGATTATGAATGGGGCAGATCTCCGTTCCGTGCAAAGCATGCTTGGCCACTCCGACATCAGCACCACGCAGATTTATACTCATATCACCGATCCCCACCTTCGCGAAGTTCATGAAAAGTTCCATAGTGAAACGGAAATTCTATAGAAATTTGTGTAATTAGAAACACAAAATCTTACCCTCAAAATCATTTCGTGCAATTCCGTCTCCACGGATGCGTAGGTGGCGGCGTATGCCCAGTGAATCTACCGTCAGCTATCCTCACTAGGCTAT
>JAITNW010000014.1 GCA_031290255.1 Candidatus Nomurabacteria bacterium | reverse complement strand
GCGGTACCACCCAAGAAATTTGTAGGAAGACTGCCGGCAGGGGCCTTGCAGTGTAACCCATCCAAGGAAGCAATTTTTGAGACTTTGAGGAAAATGTCCTGACAGGACCCGCCCCGAAACACTAAGACTTTGAGGAAAATGTCCTGACAGGACCCGCCCCGAAACACTACTACTCTACCCTCCAAAACGTTACAACACATTTTCATAAAAAATGATATATTATACATCATGCTACTCTCAGTAAACATCACCGAAAAATCCTTCGGCGCCAAAAACCTCTTCTCCCAGGTCAATTTTTCCGTCTCCGAAAGCGAAAAAGTCGGCATCATCGGCCGCAACGGCATCGGCAAAACCACAATTTTTAACATCCTAATGGGCAAAGACACCGATTTCACCGGCGACTGTATCCTAAAACGTGGCACCATCCTAGTCGCCACCGACCAAGAATACGCCAACATCGGCGAAATGTCCGTCATCGAGTATATCCTGCAAGGTTTACCAGCATTCCCCAAACTCTACAAAATCCTCCACGACTTCACCGAAATAGAATCCCCCACCAACCGCCAAGTCCGAGATTATTCCACCGCCCTAGAAGAATTTACCAACAAAAACTACTATTTCGTAGAAGATTTAGTCCGCGAAGAACTCAAAAATTTCCAGCTAGAAGACAAGGCCGACACCAAATTCGCCAATCTCTCCGGAGGCGAAAAACGCCTCGCCGAAGTCATCAAAATCATGCATAGTGGCGCCCACCTCGCCCTCATCGACGAACCCACCAACTACATGGACTTCGTCGCCAAAGCCAAATTCATCAATTGGCTAAAGCAAGCCCCCGAAGCTATCTTAGTCATCACCCACGACCGCGACGTCCTTAGCCAAGTCGACCGCATCATTGAGTTCAAAGACGCCGCGGCCATTGAGTATAAAGGCAACTACGAACAATATTTGAGCCAAAATACCATAAAAACCAGTACCGGCATGAACGAATACGAAATTGTCCAACGCCAAATCGAAAACCTCAAAAAACAAATCGCTTACGCCAGAAGCAAAAAAGCCAGCTGGGGTGGCACCGCCGACAAAAGAAATCCCTTCGTCGTTATGGAAACCCGCTGCAAAAAACAGCTTGATGAATTGCAAAAAGTCGAAAAACCGTCCTTCTGGATCGACAAAACCTCCGCAGCTAATCTTAACTACAAAGACGCCAGCAAATACGAAAAATACAAAGCTCGCAATCTCCGCATCGGCCTCAAAGCCGCCGACTCCAGATCCAAACGCACCATTTTCAAAGTCGAGAATCTCTCCATCGGCTACGACAAGCCCCTATTCGCGGGTAAAAACTTTGAGCTCCTCGAGTCTGGCACTCTAGAAATCCGTGGTCGTAATGGCGCCGGCAAATCCACCCTCATAAAATCCCTCCTCGACGACCCAAAAGTTCAAATTTTCGCAGGCGAAATCAAGCGCGACCACAATATCAAAATCGGCATCTACGAACAAGAAATCTCCAAAGATTATTTCCACCTAAATCTTCACGACGCCATCGAAAAAATCTATCACGACAAAAAACTCAGCGCCAACGAAACCAAAATCCGCCAACTAACCGCCGACTATTTATTCGCACCAGAAGACCTCAACATTGGGGTCGCAAACCTATCCGGCGGTCAAAAAGCTCGCCTCCAAATCATCAAAATGCTCGCCGACAACCCCCAGCTTCTCATTCTAGATGAGCCCACCTCGCACCTAGACCTACCTTCCATCGAAGAATTAGAAAACGCTCTCCAAAAATACTCCGGAGCCATCCTCTACATCTCCCACGACAATTATTTCCGCCGAAATCTTCCCGCCGCAATCATCGAAATTTAGTAAAAACACCCAAAATACCACAGTCCACAAATCAAAAATTCCCCCAACCCTGCAAAAATATATCAAAGCAGGTATAATAAGCTTAAGCTATTATGAAAAATTCCACTACAAATACCCAAACTCACACCACCAAAGACCAGGATGCAAAAAACCGCCTACTTGAAACCGCTAGCCTCACTCCAGATACCGTTCTGGAGAAATATAACGTCACGCTCAGCGGTCGTAGTACTCGCGAAGTCGAAAGACTCCAAGACATTTATGGCAAGAATGTTATCACAAAACAAAACAAAGACTCTACTGCTAAACGCCTCTTCAGAGCTTTCATCGATCCCTTTATTATGGTTCTTATTATCCTAGCTGCCATCAGCTTCGTCACCGATGTCCTCATGGCCGCACCAGGCCAAAAAGATCCTTGGAGTGTAGTAATTGTTATGGTTATGGTTCTCATTGCTGGCATTCTCCAATTCGTCCAAGAATCCCGTAGCAACTCCGCAGCAGAAAAACTCAGCGCAATGGTAGAAACCACTATCGCCGTACAGAGAGACGGCAAAGACGCGGCAGAAATCCCCATCGACGAAATCGTCATCGGCGATATTATTACCTTAGCGGCTGGCGACATGGTGCCAGCAGACCTCCGCATTATCCAAGCCAAAGACCTCTTCGTCAGCCAAAGCTCCCTCACCGGCGAAAGCGAACCTACCGAAAAATTCTCCATCACCCGCAATACTTCTGGCAAAGAACCCCTAGAAATGGACAATTTAGCCTTCATGGGATCCACCGTTATCTCCGGATCTGCTCTTGCCGTCACCATCAATATCGGAGACTCCACCATTTTTGGCTCTATCGCCAAACAACTTTCTAACAAAAAACCGCCCACTAGCTTCGAAAAGGGCATCAGCTCAGTATCATGGCTACTGATTCGTTTCATGATGGTCATGGTACCAGTAGTTTTCATACTTGGCGGCTTTCGTAGTGGCAGCTGGATGGACGCTTTTTTGTTCGCTCTTTCCGTAGCCGTTGGACTCACTCCAGCCATGCTCCCCACCATTGTTGCCGCAGGATTAGCACGTGGTGCCACCGCTCTCTCCAAGAAAAAAGTCATCGTCAAAGATCTGAATTCCATCCAAAACTTCGGCGCCATGGATATTCTTTGCACAGACAAAACCGGCACTCTTACTCAAGACAAAGTTACACTTATGTACAGCCTAAACGTACGTGGCAGTGAAGATCCCCACGTCCTCAAACACGCCTTCCTCAACAGTTACTATCAAACTGGGCTCAAAAATCTCATGGACATAGCCGTATTAGACTATGCCAAATCCCATCCAGAAATCGATAATCTCAGTAATTATCAAAAATTAGACGAAATCCCGTTCGACTTCGCCCGTCGTCGCATGAGCGTCGTCGTCCAAGACAACCTGAACAAAATCCAAATGATCACCAAAGGCGCCATAGAAGAAATGCTCGCAATATGCAGCCACGCCGACATCGATGGCACAGTCATACCCATCACTCCCGAGCTACACAATGCCATTCTCGCAAAAGTCAAAAATTATAACGAAGACGGCATGCGTGTTCTTGGCATCGCCCATAAAACCGAACCCAGCACCGACAATACTTTCTCGGTAGCTGACGAAAACAATATGGTGCTCATCGGTTATCTCGCATTCTTAGACCCACCCAAAGAAAGTAGCGCCACCGCCATCAAAACCCTCCGCGATTATGGAGTAGAGGTCAAAATCCTCACCGGCGACAACGAAGCCGTCACTCGTGCCGTCTGCCGCAAAGTCGGTATTTCCGTAGGCAAAATCATCCTCGGCACTGACGTCGAAGCTCGCACGGACGAAGTTCTCGATACCATAGTCGAAAAATCCGCAGTCTTTGCCAAATTAAGCCCCCAACAAAAATCCCGCGTCGTAGCCGCCCTTCGCCGACGAGGCCACACCGTCGGATATATGGGCGACGGCATCAACGACGCCGCAGCCATGAAGCAGGCCGACGTAGGCATTAGCGTTGACACAGCAGTAGACATCGCCAAAGAAAGTGCCAACATCATCCTCCTAGACAAAGATCTTATGGTTCTTGAAGAGGGCATCATAGAGGGTCGTAAAACTTACGCCAATATCATCAAATACATCAAAATGACCATTTCTTCCAACTTCGGCAACATCCTCAGCATATTAGCCGCAAGCGCTTTCCTCCCCTTCCTGCCCATGCTTCCACTTCAGCTACTTGTGCTTAATCTTATCTACGATATTTCCTGCATCGCCATACCTTGGGACAATGTTGACCCCGAATTTCTCAAAATCCCTCGCAAATGGAACGCCAGCTCTATCTCTAAATTTATGTTCTGGTTCGGCCCTATCAGTTCTTTCTTTGACATCACCACCTTCCTTGCCCTCTACTTCTGGATCTGCCCCGCCATGTGTGGCGGAGCCTATCACACAATTTCCGCCGACGCTCAAATTCAATTCGCCGCCATCTTCCACACCGGCTGGTTCATCGAAAGCCTCTGGAGCCAAACCCTAGTCATCCACATGATCCGCACCCCCAAAATCCCTTTCTTCCAAAGTCGCGCCTCAATCCAAGTCCTCCTACTCGGCCTCGCCGGCATATCAGTCGGCACCATTCTTCCATACATTCCAATCGGTGCAATCCTCAACATGTCTCCGCTTCCATTCACTTTCTATGCCCTCCTCGCAGCTACAGTCATTGCCTATATTATCCTTACGACCATCGTCAAAAAACTCTACATCCACCGCTACAAAGAACTTCTATAATCCCAATTTCAAGTTTCTGAACAGATGCTATGCTACCCGTAGGATACATTTTCTAAAATCCGTATCAGACGGGTAAAATATACCCGTAGAATACATATTGACAAATCCGTATCAGACGGGTAAAATTGAGTGTATGAATATATATTTCAGCAATCAAGGTAATCTGCGCAATTTCCAGAGTTTTGTCGAAAAACTTGACTTAACAAACCCAAGTAGACTTGAAATAACTACGCATGACAGATGGGTCACCGTGCACCCGGCACACCTTGTTCTGGCGGCGGCGTTGGCTATTGAGGTTGGCAGAGAAAATACCGAAATCGTCGGCAAAATCCCTGATAGCGGACGATACCTTGACCGCATGGGGCTATATAAACTGACCAAAACAAAATCGCCATTTAATTATCACAAAAAAGAGCCCGCAGGGCGGTTCGTACCGATTTCGGTTATCCATACGGCAGACGATCAGTCAAAGTTCATTACCGATATGATACCGCTATTGCACCTGTCAGAGGAAAATGCCAAAGTCGTGAAATATATTATCGGAGAGCTCGTTCGTAATGTTTTAGAGCATTCGCTCGCACAAGACGGCGCTATCGTGGCAGCGCAATATTTCAAAAAAACCAATCGGGTTAGCATCGGTATTTGCGATACCGGAATAGGGCTTTGGAAAAGCCTGCAAACCTATTGGCACCCCAAGACCGATATTGAGGCAATAAAACTAGCCTTGACGCCAGGCGTAACTGGAACAACTCGCCACGAAGGCGGCACAAGTGAAAATGCTGGAGCAGGGCTATTCTTTATTAAATCTATCGTAAAAACCACCCGAAATTATTTTGCAATTTATAGTGGAAACGCCGAATATACCCTGCTGAAATATCGCTCCGATACCAAGGGCACGCCGAAACTTAACGCTGATCCAAATCGCGACAAACACAACGAAACAAATAATGCGCCAAGTTTTGATGGCACGTTGGTTGCGGTTGATATTACGCTGGACGAAACGCCGGAATTTACAGAATTGCTGTCGAATATTGGCAAAGTTTACGACGAGGCTATCAGGGAACGCAAGCGAAATAAATATAGAATGCCGAGGTTTGAATGAAAAAGGTGATAAAAATGCGTGAACTAATCGGTGATTTTGCCGAAAATAAGGACAAAGCTAAAAAGATCCGTATCGAACAAATTATGCCAGCACTATCAAGAGAAGAAGAAGTGAGTTTAGACTTCAATGGTGTTGACGGTGCAACACAGTCGTTCATTCACGCCCTAATTTCACAGCCAATTCGGGAATTCGGCAATTTAGCGTTTGACAATTTGGTTTATAAAAACGCCAATGATGATATTCGTGAGATTATTTCAATAGTCTATCGATATATGCAAGAGAGTCTAGACAGAGCATAATTTATTGCGCAAGTGAGACACCGAATTATCTAAGGACCGAATAGAAACATCTGAACAGTCGCTGATTGTAACAAATAGCACAAGAAAAGCCCCTCACCAACCAGCGGGGGGCTCTCATTTCGCAGTAAGGGACTTACCGTTCTTTCTTCATCAACTGCTTGCGCAAAACTACCGCAACACCCACAGACGCTACTAAGACCACTAATGCCCGGGTAGCTGCATTTTCCTGAACACCGTCTTCGGCCACCTGCGTAAATGCACCAGTTTTTGGTAACCCCAAGCCATCACCCGCTGCCAAAACCACCTTTGGAGCTTTTCCTATCGCCAGCACAATCGTATAACCATCCTCGCCGTCAACCACTGCCGTTGCATCTACGTCCAATCCGCTAAGCCAGTTGAGCGCATCCGCCTGCGTTGTCCCTACTGGCAAGTGAATGACTATCGCGTCAGATGCGTCCGTTACAACATACGGGTTATTTGCCCCGTTCTCTGCCACCATCACGCCACCACCCAAGCTGGCAGCCGTATCAACCAAGTCCGCCAATGTTTTCCCCTCTGGCAAATGCACAGTGATCGTACCAGTCTCACTATTGACGGTATAATCGCTAGCAACAGCAATCAACACCGTATTATCACCAATCGAATTAAACAGATCCACCGCATCAGCAATATCAGTCCCCGCCGGCAAATGCACAATCACACTAGCAAAGTCAATGGCAATCCCAGCCGGGATTGCGTATGGAAGAGTCATATAGACAAAATCACCGTTTGTCGTAAGGTTGATTGTCGTGCCACTCAAAGCACCCGCGAGGCTGCTTATCCAGCTAACCTGATCCGTGCTGAATGTATCAGAGATTGTTGCATTTATCGCAGTCAGCCCACTCGTATCGCCCCAGCCAGCGAGATTATATGCATTTACAATTTCTCCAAACTCCGCAATCGTTCCATTATAGTTAATAGTCGTAACAGTGCTATCAATATTACACAAATCAGTACCAGCATCGCCAGTACCAATCATATCCACCACCCCAGCGGTAATCGCACAATCTCCCGCCGCATATGTCGGCGTAGCGGCTAGCCCCGCTATGCCTAAGCTGGCTACCAACCCTAAGCTCAAAATTATTTTTTTCAATTTCACAATCCTACTCCTGTTCTTTATACATTTATTTATTATCACAATTAATAATATAGTTTACCCCCCCCCCCCCCCCCGATCCTTGTCAATACCCAAATATCAGATTTTATCAACTTGCCCCACCCACACATCCCTGCTATACTTATTACAATGAAAATACTAATGCTAGGTTGGGAACTCCCTCCGCATAACAGTGGCGGTCTCGGAGTAGCGTGTCTGCACCTATCAAAAGCTCTCGCCAAACAAGGCGCCGACATTGACTTCGTTGTCCCCTACGAAGCCGAGCATGGCATAAACCACATGAAAGTCCTTGCTGCTACACATATCGACCCATTATTCCGCTACGGCGGTTCAGCCTACGAGTCTAAACATATTTTAGAAAAAATCTACAAAAAAACCTCCGTCCAGCCAGAAAAAATCTCTATGCGCGACGTCCAAAAAGATTACTGTGCTTTCGTCGAGCGTTACCTTATGGATTACAAACCAGACTTCGTCCACGCTCACGACTGGCTTACTTATGAAGCGGGCGTCTTAGCCAAGAAGAACTTTGGCATCCCTCTCATCGCCCATGTTCATGCTACCGAATACGACCGTAGTGGCACAGAAAGCGGCAACCCACTCATCCATGAAATCGAACGCGAAGGCCTCCTATGGGCCGACCGCATTATCGCCGTCAGTCAAGCGACCAAAGACATTATAGTCTCCCGCTACAGAATCCCAGCAGACAAAATCGACGTCGCGTATAATGGCTTTGACCCCGCCACCTACGACAACGAAGATTA
The DNA here is from genome assembly GCA_031290255.1 of Candidatus Nomurabacteria bacterium. GTDB lineage: Bacteria > Patescibacteriota > Saccharimonadia > Saccharimonadales > Saccharimonadaceae > UBA2834. The sequence continues at coordinate 15,016 of JAITNW010000014.1, read as the reverse complement.
CGAGTATAACGGCTCAAGCTACCAATACCTCGAAAACCTCAAGAACCAGGGCTACACCATCGTCTCCACCGTCGGTCGCTTCACCCTCCAAAAAGGTCTTTATCACCTCATGCATGCCGCCGCATTAGCCATCAAAAAACACCCCAAATTCGTATTCATGTTTGCTGGCGACGGCGAACAAAAGGAAGAACTCATGCGCCTCTCAGCTGATCTTGGCATCGCGCAAAATATCCTATTCACGGGGTTCATCCGTGGCAAACAACTCCGCGACATCTACACCATTTCAGACATTTTCGTCATGTCCTCAGTATCCGAACCATTCGGGCTCACCGCATTAGAAGCAGCCCACCACGGCAACGCCCTAGTCATCACCAAACAATCCGGCGTCGGAGAGATCCTTCATTCCATCATGCGCTACAATTTCTGGGACGAAGACAAATTAGCAGATTCTCTCGTCGGCATCGCCAAAAGCGCCGCATTAGCCGAAACTTTAAAAGACGGCGTTCGTCAAGAATATATGAAAATTTCCTGGGATGATGTTGCGAAAAAGTGCATCAAGGCGTATAATAAAGTAAGTAAACATAAGAGGAATGTCTTTTAGGCGCAAGTTATGAGATCAATAGTGCTATATCTACATATGCATCAGCCCTACAGGGTCAAGCAGTATAGTATTTTTTCTGTTGGCCGCGACCATGATTACTGGCATGACAAAGATTGGTACGCCAAAGACAACAACGAGCGCGTCTTCGAGAAAGTCGCCAAAAAATCCTACCGCCCCATGCTATCCGTTCTCGAAAAATGCCTCCACACTTATCCAGGTTTTAAATTCTCCCTCTCCATCACTGGCACCTTCTTAGAGCAGGCCGAGGCTTGGAGCTCAGACATTATCGACACCCTCAAGCGGCTCGTTTCCACTGGCCGAGTCGAGATCGTCGCCGAGACCTACTATCACTCCCTTGCGTTCTTCTACGATCGCTCCGAATTCGAGACCCAAGTCCGTATGCACCAAGACAAAATCCGCGAAGTCTTCGGCGTCGACACTAAAGTATTCCGCAACACCGAACTTTCTTACAACAACGACCTCGCCAAATGGGCAGAAAATTTCGGCTTCAACGGCATCCTAGCAGAAGGTTGGGACAAGATTCTTGACTGGCGCAGCCCCAATCACGTTTACCGCCCTGAAGGATGCAAGAACATCAAGCTCTTGCTCAAGAACTACCGCCTTTCCGACGATATCGCCTTCCGTTTTTCCAACCGCGACTGGAAAGAATGGCCACTTTCTGTTGACAAATACCTCCAATGGCTCGAAACCGCCACGCTCAAAGGCCCACTCATCAATCTATTTATGGACTTCGAGACCTTTGGCGAGCATCAATGGGCAGACACTGGAATTTTTGAATTCTTCGAACATTTAGTTTACCGCTGGGATCGCGACCAAGAAAATCGTTTTCTTACCGCCAGCGAAGCTTGCGACAGCGCAGAGCCCAAGGGCAAGATCTCCATGCCCTGGACAGTCACCTGGGCAGACACTGAGCGTGACCTATCAGCTTGGCTAGGCAACTCTATGCAACACGAAGCCATGCGCGCCATCTACGAGCTTACCGATGGAGTCATCAAGTCAGAAAACCCCGATCTTATCAGCGACTGGCGTCGTCTACAGACCAGTGACCACGTCTACTATATGTGTACCAAATATTTCAACGACGGCGACGTCCACGCCTACTTCTCCGCCTACGATTCCCCATACGACGCATTCCTCTACTATATGAACGCCATCCGTGATGTTCATTTCCGTCTCGACAACAAAAAATAAGCATCAAAAACCGTCACCCCCATCATCTGACGGTTTCTCTTGTTCAGAATTAAGCCAAAGCAATCACAGATTTTACCGTAAGAATTACATCTTCCACAGTCGACCCCCGAGAAAGATCCGACACCGGCGCCTTAAACCCTAACAAGATCGGCCCAGCCACATCTGCCCCTGCCAACTGCCAAGTAGCTTTATATAATATATTCCCAGAGTTAATATCAGGAGCAATCAGCACATTCGCCCGCCCCGCCACTTCCGATTCAGCAGGAGCTTTTTTCGCCGCAACTCTAGGGTTAATCGCCGCATCCAATTGCATTTCTCCATCCACCAGCACATCCGGATTTTTTCCTCTCACAATCTGAATCGTCTCTGCAATTTTGTCCATCGACGGATCTTTCCCGCCCGACCCAAAAGTTGAAAAAGACAACATCGCCACCCGAGGCTTATCATCCAGCAACTTTTCCGCCGCTTCACTCACCAGCAGTACAATGTCCGCCAGCTGCTCCGCCGTTGGATTCTTGCAGGTCGCCCCATCCGCCACAATATATCTCTTCCCATCCGGCATATCACACACAAACAAACTAGAAAAAGTTTTCCAACCATCACTTAAGCCAATCTTATCGCGCGCTGCCAGAATCACATCCCGCGAAGCATAATCTATTCCCGCCACCATCGCATCCGCCTGACCCCCAGCCACCATTTCCGCCGCCCCCGCCAAATCATTACTCAGCAAAATCGGCTCGCAAATCTCACCAACTCTCCCCATAGCCTCTTTAATAAAATCATTCTCACCCTCAGGAAACACAATTCTTTTCATAATCCTCCTTACATTCCTATATCACTACCCATAGACGCTTCTTCCACCAGCGCAGTAGCTACACCATCCAACCACAACTGCAACTCCTGCAACAAATCAGGATCAACCCCCTGGGAAGATAATTCCTGAATAGCCTTAACATAACCATCCCGCTGCGCCTTAAGTCTCCCCACCCGATATTTCTCCCAAACCTCCTGCTCCTGAGCATCAAGCGTATGCGGAAAATTCCGCCCCTTATAATGCAGCAACAATTCCGCTAGCCTAGGATCCGCAAATTCCGGATGAAAATCCGCCAAATCTGAGTCCCGAGCCGCCCTCACCGCATCACACCTCACCCGATCGTTCCCATCCAAAAACCCATCATAAAGCGCCGACTCCGCATCCACCGCCGGCGGAAACTCCGGTCTCTCCTCGCAAAGAGTCCGCATTTTCTCCGCAAACTCCGGATGCTTCAGCAAACAATCTCGATTTCTCTGAACCACTTCAGGGGACAGCCCAATCTTCCCCCACCCATCATTCTGCTCCAACACTCCCACCGGCGCCACCGCCGGACAATGATTATACTTCAGCTCCTTCACGATCGGAAAATAATTCTCCCGCTCCCCCAGTTCTTCCAAATTATACCGCAGGTCAAACACCAGCAAATTCCCATTCGGCGCCGGCGCCAAAGGCCACACCACCGTAGTTTTATCAAACTCCCCCGAGTATCGCCCACTAGCATATACCACCGGCTGCAGATTCTCCAAGTTCACCAACTTCATCACCTCTTTCTTATTCCGCATTTTAAAAAGATACTCAAAAAGCTGCGGCTGCTTCTCCCGAATCATTTTCGTCACATCAATCAAAGCCTCCACGTCCGACAAAGCATCATGCGCCGCCTCGTGCGCTATCCCATTCAGCTTAGTCAAAAGCTCCAGCCGATTCGTCGCCTTCCCATCTTTATCCACCGGCCATTTAATCCCCTCCGGCCGAAGCGCCCGCGTCAACCTCACCACGTCCAAAAGATCCCACCGACTCCGCCCATCCCGCCACTGCCACTCATAAGCATCAAAAAAATTCCGCCAAAAGCAGAATCTCATAAACTCATCATCAAACCTCACCGAATTATACCCCACCGCCACCGTCCCCGGCACAAAAATCTCCTTCGCCACATACTTGCAAAACTCCACCTCAGAAATCCCATCCGCCACCGTCTGCTGCGGCGTAATCCCCGTCACCCGTATCGCATAAGGACTCGGCAAAGTATCCTCCGCCAGTTTCACCATCAAATTCACCGGCTCACCAATCGGACTCAAATCCAAGTCCGTCCGCTGCCCCGCAAACTGCATGATCCGATCCGCCCGCGCCATCAGCCCCGACGTCTCCAAATCATAAAAGAAAAAACTCTGCTCCATACCCCAAGTCTATCACAAATCCCCCTCATATTAAGCATCAGCACTTACCAAAAACCAAGAAAAAACCCGCAACATTACCGTCGCGGGTTATTTTTTTGAAGATTGCCCCTCCAAATGTCATCGCCACCTGACCAAACTACCAGTTACAGGCCGGTTCTCACTCACAAGATTATTCTTACATCGGCAATAACGCCTCAAGTTTTGAATCTTCACCTTTCGCCCCCAGCAATACGCCACAACGACGATTACCCACATCATGACAATAATCGCCAACATAGCCATCAATGCGAAAACCAGTGAGTAAACTCCGCTATCCGCGCTAGTCAGGATGGTATTGTCCATATACTGGACAGCCCCATCAAAACTCTCGGCAAACAGCATCACGCCCCAAATCAGGGCAAGCGGCGTCGCCACCAGATAACCGAACGCCTCGGTAAAGATCGCTTTTACGTGTCGCTCTCCCTTGCTATTTTTCCTGATCCTCGGTATAATCCATCCTATACCGAAACTAATCAGCACGAACAGCGGACCGGTCACGTACCACCAGTTAAAACCAGGGGTAAACTCATGATAATAAGCGCTAGGCATAACATTTCCCTCCTCTAAATGTGCTATAAGTACATAAATATTTGTGCTTATAATCCCATTATAGCACACTCAGTCAAAAAAGTCAATACCGCTTATGTCCTCATACCGTTTTCTCCCTCCCCGATGTATTATTCCTATCCACTTTTGTCAGCAACCATAAAATAACAATCAACAAAACAAGGCGGCATTATTTGAAGAAAAGCACAAAACCCAACTGGCAATCATGGACCATCGTAGCCGTCATCATAGCCCTATCTATTGTCCGAATATTTGCAACTACCGTAATTCCAAAATTTAACTACGACGAATCCCGCCGCGCCGATACTATCCGAGACGTACTTGACGGCAGCGATTCCAAGAAAGCCACCTTCAATTTCCTCGGCGTCCCGTTTTTCGTCAGAACAGATGCCGGCTTTTCCTCGTTACCGTTCTTAGCACCTGCCACAATCTGGGCATTTTTCTTTGGAACCTCCTCAATCTCTTTCAGGATCTTCATTGCCGTCATTGTCACTTCAAGCCTAATCTTACTATCCTACACAATTTCCATCTGGTACAAGCACTCCCGCAAAATATTCCTCTTGGCAGCCTGCATTGCACTCTCTTTGCCCTGGCTATTTTTGCAAGGTATCCTTTTCTGGGACACATCCCTCGCTCCAGTCTGCTTTATCGTAGCCTTCTATGCCTTCACGAAAATTAAATTTGCCAAAAAACCTCAAATCATCCATCAGTTACTACTACCCTTATCATTGATTATCTCCGTCTACCTCTATCTGCCCTCTGCAATCCCCGCCGTCATCCTCTACTTCGCCACCCACACCTATCTAAAACGACAAAACCTCATCAAGCCCACCCAGCTCATCGCAAACCTAATCATCTCCTGTATCGCAGTCCTTCCTTTCATAATTTTCTTCATTTCCTTCCCCGACGCCAATACGCGCACCGGCGAACTCAGCATTTTCTACCAAACCGACATTTTCACCGCCATAAGATACTTCATTCAGAATCTTATCCTCCTCATCAATCCTATTTTTCTCTTCGTGAAAGGCGATTCCAACCTCACTCACTCTATAGGATGCTTCGGGATGCTCGGCACATTCTCCATTGCCCCAATCGCGTGGTCAGTTTACTATCGCATCAAAAATCTCTTCACGCCCCATGAAAAACTTCTCTTCGTCATTTCTCTTCTAGGAATTGCCTCCGCCACCATCAGCTCCGCCCTCACTCATCCAGCAGCACAGCCACATTCCCTACGCGCAAACTCCGCCGCACCTTTCTATGTCCTCCTGATCACCTTAGGCGTCAAAAAATTCATAGAACGACACCCCGAGGCCAAAGTACCCGTTTTCTTAATGCTTGCTATTTATGCCATAGCTTACTTCGTAGCATTTTTCTTTATCTATCCAGCAGCAATAAAAACATAAAAAGCCTTTAGCCAGAAAATATTAGGCTCCAGTATGCCTGAGTTCTTCCAGATACTTGCTCATCCCCCTCGCCGCCGCAGCCCCCTCGCCAGCCGCCACCACCGCCTGCTTCACGCTCCCCAGCCTGCAATCTCCCGCCGCAAACAACCCATCTATCTCAGTCTCCATATTCTGCCGAGTCTTCACTGACCCATCCTCAGCCAAAATCTCCGCTGGCAAAAACTTCGTCGCCGGCCCCGCTCCCACGAAAATAAACAAATTATCCGCCACAAACACCCCACTCTTCTCGGTATTCACATACAACTGACCTTCTTTGCGCTCAATCTCGGTCGGCACCACCCCCGTTATTACCTCAATTCTCGGCTCTTTCTTCAGCCGATCCTTCAGCACATCATTGCACCTCAGCCCACTTCTCACCAAAAGTTTCACGGATACGCAGTATTTCAGCAGATGAAAGGCCTCCTGAGCCGCTGTATTTCCCCCACCCACCACTAGCACTTCCTTCCCAGTAGTCATCGGCGCATCACAAGTCGCACAATACGAAATCCCCGGCAAATCTTCCCCCGGAATCCCCAATTTCCGTCGCTCCGAGCCCGTCGCCACCAGCACCGTCTTTGCCAGCACTGATGTGTCATCGATCATAAGTTCAAAATGCTTCTTCAACTTCTTCACCGCAGTGCATTCGCCGTATTCAGTCTTTGCCCCAAAGCTTTCCGCCTGTTCCCGCATTTTCCCCATCAACTCCATTCCCGTCCCAGTAAACCCCGGATAATTCTCAATATTACTTATCGTCCCCGCCAGACCACCAATAGATTCACGCTCGTACACGGTAGCGCTAGAGTTCTCCCGCGCCACATACAGCGCCGCTGTAAAAGCCGCCGGCCCCGACCCAATAATTGCTACGTCCAGCATCTCCCTGTTATTCGCCGCCATACAGCTCCTCATAAAGTTCATACATTTCGTCCGACCAGTCAATCATCTCCACCGGCTCAATCATCATAATCACGAATTTGAGCGGACTATTCGCCGGAATCGTCCCCTGCGCCTGATCTCCATAGGCAAGCTCCGCCGGAATTGAAATCTCTCGAATCCCGCCAATTTTCATCCCCACAATCCCCTGATTCCATCCCTCGATCATATTTCCGCCAGCCAGCGGCGAACCAAGCGCCGTTGGCGCTGCCGCATCATTAAACGACGAGTCAAAAATTGTCTCATCAGACAACCAGCCAATATAGTAAGCCATATAATCCGTGAACCCCTCAGTAATTTCCGCACCAGTCCCCACCACCAAATCCTTCGTCGTTACCTCCGTAATACTCTTAGCATTAAACGCCTTCACCTGTGACTTATATTTCACAAAAGTACTAAAATATTCCTTTGAAAGCTCTGCCGCCTGCGCATCTAGCTCGGTCAAATATGCCGCATAAAGATCATTCAACTTCTCTTCCTTAGTAGAACTCTCCTGCGCAGCCTGACCATTATTATTATAGCCAAGCACGATCCCCATATATAACGCCACCGTCGATCCCAGCATCAAAATCGCCACCGCAATAATCGCCACCCGCATCTTCGCGCTAGTTTTCATCTCGCCGCTCTGCACCATAGCATTCACCTCCTAGTGCCCACCATTACTTACTTCCTTCTTCACCCATTGTAACACAAACTTCATCTCAAAATAACCGCATAAACTCTCAGTTTCAACGCCCGATTTATTATTGCTCCAACAGCCCCATAATTCTCTGAATTTCTTCATTAGCCAGAGTTTTCTGTTTGTCAGCAAACTCCAAATGAAAACTTACCTTTTGTTCATCACTATTTTCGGCCTGATAAATCGCCGTCGGCGTAATCTTATACATCAACTCCTGATCCCCAAGTAATTTCGCAATCCGCCCCTCCACTTTCTCATAACTCACGCCCGATTTCGCCACAACAGTGATATCGCGCTCCACCGACGGGTATTGACTAGTCTTAAAACTCTTCTCAAGACTATCAATTTTGCCTATCAGTGTATTCATCCCCACCTCAAACATCGCCGTCCCATCTGGCAACTTCAGCTCATGCGCCACAGACTTCTTCACCTCACCAATGACCCCCACCCACTCATCCCCAACCATAACTTTTGCAGATCGCCTAGGCTCATAAAACGCTTCATATTGCGGCAATCCCTTACCCATCACCTGCTCCAACCTCAACTCCACTCCCAGCCGCCTCGCCAAATACATCAAATATTTCTTCGCCCGATAAAAGCAACTCTTTCGTTCCCTAGCAGCATAAACAAACGCCAAATTATTACCCAAAATCGGCACATCTTCCTCGTCCATCCCCAAATCCCGCCGAAAAACCTGATTCATCTCAAATACCCCAAACTCTCCAAACCCATCCTTCAAATTCTCCGCAGCCTTCACAAGCAGCGACGGCACAATCTGCTGCCTCACATACTGCAAATCCGGCGAAATCGAGTTCACCACACGATACGAATTTTTCACATCCTGACCAACTTTTCGCATCAAATCCCCATGAATAAACGAATAAGTCAACAGCTCATTAGCACCAGCCCCCGCCAAAACCTCCCGAACCCGAGCCTTCAAAACAAACAATTCATTAGCAGCAGCCGTCCCATGCAAAGGCACCCGCGACAAAATATTATCATAACCATTAATCCGACCAACCTCCTCAATAATATCCTCAGGGATACGAATATCCGTCCGCCAATATGGAACCGTCACGGCGAGAGAAGTTGCTGGCGACGAACTTTTTGGAGACTTCGCAATCCGTAACGACGGATGCGACGAGGACATGGCGGCCGCCCGTAACGACGGGCCGGCCCCAGCTCCGTTCTCCAAAAAGTCGCCGCCAGCAACTTCGAACCCGACACGCTCCAGCGTCCCCATTACTAATTCTGAACTATATTCTGTCCCAAGCAAACCATTAACCTGCTCAACAGCAACTTTCACAACATCATTCTTCTGCCCATCAACCCACTCATCCACCAAGCCCAAAGATCGCATATCCCCAGCCAGCAACCCAGCAAACTCCTTCACCACAGGCAAAGTCTGCCCCGCCGGCTGCCCCTTAGTAAACCGCGTAATCGCCTCCGAAAATATCCCATGCACCATCTGCGTCTTCCGCAAATTATACAAACTAAAAGTTGCCGACTCCACAATAATCTTCCGCGTATTCTCATCAATTTCCGTATTCTTGCCACCCATCGCACCCGCAAGAGCAATCGGCCGATCGCTACTCGTAATCACGATGTCGCTAGAAACCAGCTTAATCATCTTGCCGTCCAAAAGCTCCAGCTCTTCGCCTTGCTTTGCCAAGCGCACAATTATCTCTGGCCCACCCCTACCACCCACAGCAACTAACTTATCATAGTCAAAAGCATGCAACGGCTGACCCGTCAAAAGCATCAAATAATTCGTCATATCCACCAGTGGCGAAACCGGCCGCATTCCACTCCGCGCCAACAATGTCTCTATCTCGCCAAGATAACGCCCTTTCTTGTCGCCCTTCCCTTCCATAATCAAAGCCGTATACCTCGGACAGATATCACCATCAGCAAGCTTAATCTTCAGATCCACATTTTCCGTCGCAAAATCTTTCTCCCCAAAATCCATCAACCATTCTGGCGTCTCAAATTTCTGCCCAAGAATCCCTGCCACTTCCCGCGCAAAACCAATAATCCCAAATGTATCCGGCCGATGCGTCAGCGACTTATTCTCAATTTCCAGAATAATATCTTCCAGCCCAAACAATTGCCCAAAAGGCATCCCAGCCTTAGCATCATCAGGCGAAATCTCCGCAATAGTCTTATGCTCATTGCCAAAATCCAGCTCATCCGCACCTGCGAGCATCCCATGCGACTCATATTTCCCCAGCATCTTCCTCGTTCCAATCACAAACGGCGCATCCTCATTCACGCTCGCTGGCACCACAGCGCCCGGCGCAATCCACACCGCCAACATCCCCGCCCGCACATTCGGCGCCCCACACATTACCTGAATGAGCCTATCTTCGCCTCGCGAAATCTTCTTCGCCACCCCAGCGTCGTCAATCTTACACAAAGTCAAATGCGTATCCGGAATCTTCTCCGCACTCACTACCTTCACCACAAAAATATTTTCATACTTCTTCCGCTGGTCTACCACCCCCTCTACTTCCACCAGCCTCGCCCCAATCAACCTAATCAACTCATCAGTCCCAACCCCAGAAAGATCCACATATTTCTTCAACCAATTCAAAGCAATCAACATCCTAAAACTCCCTCAAAAAACTTAATCGCCCAGCCTCAAAATTCCGCACATCATCCAGCCCGTACTTTAGCATCACTAACCTATCCACCCCACCGCCCCACGCAAAACCATGATATTTCTCTGGATCAATCCCAGCAATTTTCAGTACATTCGGATGAATCATCCCGCAGCCAAGCATCTCCAGATAATCACCCTTTTTGCCACCCAAAGTCTTCGGCTTCTCAATCAAAAACTCCAAACTCGGCTCAGTAAACGGAAAATACCCCGGCTGTGTCCTAATATCCAGCTTCTGCCCATAATATTTCTCAAAAAACTCTCTCAAAATCCCCAACATATCTCCCAGCGTACAAGTTTCCGACACATACACTCCCTCACACTGATAAAACGTATGCTCATGCGTCGCGTCCACATCCTCATTCCGAAACACGCGCCCCGGCACCACAGTAGCAATCGCCTCGCCCTTTTCAAGCTTATGTCTATTCGCCTTTAGCACGCGGTATTGCATCGTACTAGTATGCGCCGGCGGTATCAACCCCTCCTCAGTCCGAAAAGTATCATAACCATCTCGCGCCGGATGCCCTTTCTCAAAATTCAAACTATCAAACATGTGAAACTCATCGTCCAATTGCCTACTCTCTACCGCCTCAAACCCCATCGACCGATAAATCTCAATTATCCTATCCATCTCCACCATCAGCGGATGCTTACTACCATTATCAGCTGTCAAAAGCTCCGAAATCCCCTCATTCACTCCCATTGGTGCCGTCACATCCAGCGATTCCACCTCGGCATTGAGCACCTCGCTCTCAAGCTCTGCCATCTTCCCCAGAATCTCCTGCTTACGCACATTCAGTTCCCTACCAAACTCCCCCCGCTTTTCCGCCGGCACATCCTTAATCTTGCCATATTCAGCATTCAAAGCTTTAAGCTCACCCTTGAGCCTCTCCATCTCAGTTATCATATCTATATTGTACTATTTCAGTACAAAGATGACAATAAGAGCAATCACCGCCAAGAAAATCAACACAAACCAAAACCAGCTAAACCGCCCCGTCTTCTTCAGATGTTTAGCATATTCAGAATCTTCCACCAAATCAACCTTATCATTTTCCATACGCGAAGTCCTCTGGGCTTTCTCCCTCAAATCAGCCGTGATTCTATCCTGCAACTTACTACGTTGTCCGTTATCCTGTACCAATATACCCACGAAATCTGCCTCCAAAATTATCTTTATCTATTGTAACAGAATTGTGCTATTATGTAATTGTATATTTTAATAAGGAGGTTAAATGGCAACCGCAAAAGCCAAGATTACAAAGAAGTCTTCCCCTAAGAAGATCTCTAAGCCTGCGGCAAGTAAACCGGCCGCAAAATCAGTAGTGGGAACATCAACCATAAGCGCACATCCAGTGAAAGATTTCTTCAGTCGCAAGCATGATTCATCAGAAAACATCCTTACGATCTTCAAAAATCCACGCATCATTGGCGCAATTCTTGGCGAAGTCATCGGTACGATGATCCTCACCATGATCCTGCTTACACTTGGGCTATACAATCCGCTCTACTTGATTTTTGGAATACTAGCCATCACCGTAGGCGTATTTGCATTATCAGGCGCACACCTCAACCCAGCTATCACAGTTGGTATGATGGCAAGCCGTCGCGTATCCGCTATCCGCGGCACACTATACATCATTGCCCAGATTCTCGGTGCATGGTTCGGTCTGCTTATCGTCAATGCCTTTCATTTGACAGGTGGCGAATCTGCAGCAGCCCTACCACAAATCACCGCAGTTGACGGCTCAATGTTCTGGGCCATCACCATGGTAGAGTTCATCGGCGCAATCATCATTGGCTTCTTCTTCGCAAGAGCTCTGATCTACAAGCGCAGCGCATTCACCTTCGGTGCAGTTGTCGCCGGCGGCGTCTTCATTGCAATTCTGATCGCAATCGTCGTCACCAGCAACTACCTAATGCTCCAAGATGCTTTCGTACTCAACCCAGCAGTCGCAATCATGTACCAGATCCTACCAAGCGAAGCTGCCAACTTTGGCACTCTCCTAGGCGAAATTGGCAAAGCCCTTACTACTTACGCAATCTTCCCAATGATTGGCGCAACAGTAGGCTTCTACCTATCCGACCTAGCCAGTACACTTTCTGGCGAAAAAGTCTCTGCCTAAACCAATATAGTTAGCAGCAAAAACTCCTCTCCTAAAAGAGGAGTTTTTTGATAAATTTTTCTCAAACAGGCGTAGCTATGTCTGCAGCTACCGCTGCAACATTCTCCCACAATTTATAATGCCTATAATGCACAGTTAACCCATGATAAGACGTAAAACTCACCGCCTCAGGCGACCCCCCATCAAGCCCTCCCCCACCCGCAAGATAATATTTCCTAGCCGACTTACCGAAATTGACTTTCGCCCGTCTCCCCGGATGAGTCCGGTATGGATACACCACCGCACCCAAAAACGGCACACCCTTATGCATTTCCTGCAAAAACTTCTTCTTCGGATGCAACTTCAGACCAATCCCCGCTAAATATGCTTTTATTTCAGAAACAGCCTCCACCAGTTCCGCTTTATCAGTAGATACCAGGTAAAAATCATCCACATAACGTCCATAATGCTCAAATTGGAGTTCATACCGAACAAACCTATCCAGTTGGTCAAGGTAAATATTAGACAGCAACTGCGAAGTCAAGTTCCCGATCACGATCCCAGACCCCGGCTTCGCACAGAAAAGACTCTTACTTTTAGGCAAATCCGCCCAATCTCGCTTACTACCACGCACCTGCACGCCCACGGTTGGATCATCAAAAATAACTTCCCTCCATAAATACTTACATACCTTATATTCCCACGCATCCTTGCCATATTGCCGCAGTAAGCCCCAAAGGGCGCGCTCGTACAGTTTATCCCGAGGCAGGCTCATGAAATACCCCTGTATATCCAGCTTGAGCACCCAAGCCTCCAGCTGTCCGTTTCGCGACACACTCATCATGTGATGCCGCAGCCTGTCCACGCCGAACAGCGTTCCCTTTCCCACACGGCAGGAGTAGTTGTCATAAATAAAACGCCGATCCCACCAACCTGCCACGAAATTATACAGCAGATGATGCACCACCCGGTCACGAAAAGGCGCCGCAAAAATCTCCCGAATCACCGGATTACGAATAATAAAGGCAATCCCCCGCGATGGCTTATAAGTTCTAGCACAAATCTCATCACAAAGCTGGGACAAATTCATAGTCAAACACATCTCAAACCGCTGCTCATCAGCAGTACCACGCTTAGCCAGCCGCGCCTTCCGGTAAGCTTCGTGCAACAATTGCGCTAATCTTTCTTTTTCTTCTATGATAAACTCCTTATGCTTATGATACAATAAATTGGGGCAAATCCCCAAGTAGCAATCATCCCCGCCCATTTCGGGACCACCGCATTTGCGATCGTCTCAGACTTGCCGCAGGTATGATCGCATTAACAGGTCAGGCGAATACTGATATTCATCAGTTCTACACCTTCATGGATGCCGGATACGTCCAGCAAGCCATCAATGAATTTCGTCTTTAACAGCCCTCCGGCGCTTGGGGCGGTTCGTTCTCAGGCAACTGGAACACTAGCTTGAACAATCAGGGCAGCAACGGCTACTTCTGGTCGTCTACGGCCAACTCCTCCACGAACGCTCGGAACGCGAACTTCAACAGTTCGACGGTCAACCCCGGCAGCAACAACAACAATAAGTTAAACGGATTCGCCGTTAGGTGTGTTCTTCCTTAGTTGTTTCTATAGTTGTTCGCGGTTTGGTTGTTCCTACTGTTCAGCACTGTTAATTTGCCACTTGGGAACCCTTCCCCACCGCCATTTCTTTTCGGATATTATGTAGCAAAAACCCTATCCTGTGGGCTTTTTTATCATCTATGATCTTCTCATCGTTCAATATCTGCACAACGTAGGCAAATTTACCAATGGTCATCAGCAGCTCCGCCTCATCGAGCTCAATATGCAGTTCGTAGATTCTATCAAGATACGCAATCAGCTTGGCAGCAAACACGCGCATCGGATCCCGCATTTTATCTGTCGCCAAGACCGTATACCGGCCAAGCTCCCGCACATGAACATAAAGCTGGTTACTCCCAGCAACCGGCATCAGATAAGCATCCAGCTTTTTCTTCCTTATCTCCTCCACCTTCGCCCAATCTCCAAGCATTTCAGGAGAAATACTCTTTGCCATCTGAAACACCATCACATCATCTTCATCCCGCAGCAGCCTCATCCCCAGCTTAGGCAGCTCCGTTCGCATTCGCTCAATTTGTGCCTGATGGTAAGAGGTAAAAATCCGATCCATATTGAGATAGTAGTCCAACGTGGAATGTATTTTACTATTCAGGTTCAACTGCTCATGCACCAGATTGACCATAGACAGGCAGCTGTTCATAGTAGCCTGCCAAAAATCCTTACCCGTGGCATAGAACACAATTTTATCAAAATTATTTCGCTCCCACATCGCCACATCATTTTTGGTTTTTAGTTTTTCCCAAGCCGCCAGCTTTTTGGGGCCGACCGCCTTCGGCGGGACATTTTGGGAAATGCTCTTTTGGTCTTTGTTTTGTGCTTTTACCATGCGATTCCTTTCTTTTTTGCGTTGGTGGTATAACTTTTTGTTCTTTTTGTTCTTTTTTTTGGTCAATTTTTGGTCAATTTTTGTTCTGACAGGTCTGAACAGTAGGAACA
>JAITNW010000002.1 GCA_031290255.1 Candidatus Nomurabacteria bacterium | reverse complement strand
TACCGCGGGTATGATGGAACAATTATTTGAAACTTTGAGGGCTCCTATGTCCTGCCACCCGCTCTGACGCTATATGTTATTTGATAGATGCTGCACATTATGTTGCTTAAAGAATAGCTTATCTGCGGGTGGTGAGGTCTAGGGGCATCCCCGCAAAAAGAATTTCTTAAATTTTTTTGTGGGGAGATGACCTCGACAGGACCCGCGCCGATAGACTTAAAACCTCGACAGGACCCGCGCCGAAAAACTTTAACGCATAAATGCTATAATATTTGATATGGCAAAGACGGAGAGAATTAGGGCGGCGGTGAGATTCGCGACTAGGGCGCACGAGGGGCAGCTCAGGAAGACGGGCGAGCCTTATATTGTCCATCCGTTGGCTACGCAGAAGATTCTTGAAGAGTGGAATATGGATGAGGATACGCAGATTGCGGGGCTACTACATGATGTAGTGGAGGACACGGGGTATACGCTGGAGGAGATTGAGGGTGAGTTTGGGAAGGATGTGGCGTTTTTGGTGAATGGGGTGACGAAACTCGGGAAAGCGCGGCAGAATATGCGGGATCTCGGAGAGTATTTGCCGGCGACTAGTGATAATTTGTTGAAGCTTTTGATTGCTACGGGACAAGATATTCGGGTGTTGATTATTAAGCTTGCGGATAGGTTGCATAATCTGAGAACGCTCTCTGCTCTGCCGCCGGCGAAGCAGCAGAAAATTGCGCGGGAGTCGTTGGAAGTGTTTGGGCCTTTGGCGGATCGATTACAGATGGGGCGGGTGCGGGTGGAGATTGAGGAGACGAGCTTTAAGTATTTGGATCTGAAACGATATGAGTTTTTGAAGGATTTGACGGCGAAGCGCTTGGAGCAGGCGGATAAGAAACTCAAAAATGCGCAGGAGGGAGTCGGTGCTGCATTAAAAAAGGAGGGGTTAAAATACACTAATGATGGACGCGTAAAGTCGATTTATTCGTTACATAAGAAGTTGGCGAAATATAATCAGGATGTGGATCGGATTTATGATTTGATTGCACTGAGGTATATTGTGGAGGATGTGACGACTTGCTATCTGGTACTTGGGATTATCCATGCGTTGTTTAGCCCGATGGATGGGCGGTTTAAGGATTATATTGCGACGCCGAAACAGAATGGGTATCAATCGCTACATACTACGGTGATTACGCCGGACAAGCAGGTGGTGGAATTTCAGATTAGGACCAAGGAAATGCACGACTATGCGGAGCGAGGGCTGGCGGCTTCGTTCTATTATAATGAACAAAAACTGACTTCGGCTTATGCTCGGGGGCAGGTGGATAAGCTGCCGATGAATCTGCTGTGGATTAAGGAATTACAGGAGGCGACGGCGAAGTTGTCGGGTGGAGAAAAGGTGGACACTCGGAAGTTGAAGTTGAATATGTTTGCGGATAAGATTTTTGTGTATACGCCTAAGGGAGACATTATTGATTTGCCTAAGGGGTCGATGCCGCTCGATTTTGCTTATCGGCTACATAGTGAGGTTGGGGCTAAATGTACGGGCGCTAAGGTGAATGGGAAGTTGGTGAATCTGAACACTCGACTTATGCAGGGGGATATTGTGGAGATTTTGACGGCTAAGAATACTAAGCCTAATCCTGGGTGGTTGACTAAGGCATTTAGTCGGCATGCGAGGAGTAAGATTTTTAGTCAGTTGAAGAAAGGTTCTTGAGCTTTTTGGCGGGAGAATCTAAGTTGCTCCTTTCGAGATCAGGAATGCTCGCGCAGGAAATCAGCCCCTCAGGGTGATTTCACTGGTTCGCAATGATCTCGAAAGGAGCAATTTAGATTTTCCCCATAAGTTATGCGAACTCTTGGTATGCTTATCCTAGAGGTCGGAGATGGGGGTGCGGATTTGTTTGGTGGTGTCGCGGTCGCGGATTGTTACTGTGTTGTCTTCTATGGTGTCGAAGTCGATGACGATGCATTTGGGAGTGCCGATTTCGTCTTGCTTGCGGTAGCGTTTGCCAATGTTGCCAGAGTCGTCCCAGGTGACGTTGTGGTATTTTTGGCGGAGGGTTTGGTAGACTTCTTGGGCTTTGGCGACTAATTCTGGTTTATTTTTTAGGAGGGGGGAGACGCAGGAGCGGAATGGTGCAAGATGCTCTGGGAGTTTGAGGAGGGTGCGTTTTTCGCCGGCGATTTCGTCTTCGGTGTAGGCGCTAGTGAGGACGGCCATGAGGAGGCGCTCGACGCCGAAGGACGGCTCGATGACGTGGGGGATGAATTTTTCGGTAGTACCTTTAATGGTGTATTCCATATTTTTGCCGGATTCGCGCTGAATATTGCTGAGGTCGAAATCTGTGCGGTAGGCTATACCCATGAGTTCTTCGCGGCCGATGGGGTAGTCGAATTCGATATCAATAGTGCGGCGGGAGTAATGAGCGCGATCTTCTTCGGTGACGTCTAACTCGTGAATAAGATCTTTTGGCAGCCCGATGATTTGCTCAAGAAATTCGTGACAGTCGTTTAAGAGCTTTTCGAAATCTGCTTCCCAAGTTTTGGGGTTAATGAAATATTCAATTTCCATTTGTTCAAATTCGCGACTGCGGAAGACGAAATCGCGTGGACTGATTTCGTTGCGGAAAGCTTTGCCCTGTTGGCATAGTCCAAATGGCAAGTCGGGGTACATGGTGTCTACGACGTTGCGGTAATTGGTAAAAATACCTTGTGCGGTTTCTGGGCGGAGGTAAGCTACATCATTGCCAGTGGCGCCGACTTTGGTTTCAAACATCATATTGAATTGCTTGACTTCGCTCCAATCGATTTTGCCACAGACTGGGCATTTTACTTTTGCCGTTACTAGCTCTTCCGTAGTGACATTGGCGCCAAAATTACCGAGCTTATCAGCGCGAAAGCGGTTGTGGCAGAACTTGCATTCTACGAGGGGGTCGGAAAAAGTAGCGGTGTGGCCGGAGGCTACCCAAGTGCGTGGGTTCATGATAATGGCAGCGTCGATGCCATACATGTCTTCGCGATCTTCGACCCAGTACTGCCACCAAGCTTGCATGATGTTGCGCTTTAGGGCTGTGCCGAGGGGACCGTAATCCCAGGTGCCAGACATGCCGCCGTAGATTTCTGAGCCTTGCCAAATGAATCCCCTGCGTTTGCATAGATTTACGATGTTTTCCATAGTGTTCATTATAGCTTGTTGGGGCGGGTCCTGTCGAGGTCTTCTCCCCACAAAAAAATTAAGAAATTCTTTTTGTGGGGATGCCCCTAGACCTCGCCACCCGCTTGGAAGCTTTGTATTATTTGGTGAATCGTGTGTTATAGAAATACTGGGTGCTAGGATTGGTTGATGCATTTCGCAATATATAGCGTGTCGTCTATTAGGTGGGTGGTGTTTTGGATTTTGAGGATGAGTTTTAGTGGGGCGGAAAGCATGAGGCGGATCAGCTTGATGTGATTGACGGTAATTCTTCCATTGGCTGAGTTTGGCTCGAGGCTACTTTCGGCAGAATTCCATGCGTAAGTCTGGTCTGGAGAGAGCTTGTCGCCTTTGGTGTCTATGTGAAAATTGGCGTCTTCTCCGCTGATACGGGATAGATTTAGTAGCCACCATGTGCGAATTAGATCAATTTGTTTGGAGTTGTTGCTGAGTGCTTTGAGGGTTTGAGCGAGAATGTCGAAGAATTCTGGACTATCTATATGCTCGGTACGTCTTGAGACGTCGCGAAGGCAAGAGCCGGCGAACTCCATTAAGTCTAGGTCGCTACAAATTGTGCCGTAAAATTCTATTAGTCTTGCGCTGGTGAGGATGCCGAGCTCGCTTTTGCCGTGGTGAATTGTGACTTCGCTGAGCGAAAATAGCTCTATGCTGCCAGCTAGGCGCGAGCGTTCTTTGCGTACACTTTTAGCGAGTACACTGACTTTGCCCTCTTCTGTGAGTAGCTGCAGGATACGATCTGCTTCGCCGTAATTGGTGCGCCTGAGGACTATGGCTTTGGCTTTCTGATCACGCATTGAGGTATTCCCTGACTCGTGCTAATAAGTTTTGTGGCAACATTGTGCTTTTATTAAAAATTTCTTTGACGCCATATTTTTGTAGGCTCGTTGCGCTTAGGTCTACACTGCTCACTACGAATATAGGAATATTTGCAAGCTCAGGATAACTTTGCATTTCACTCAAAATCGAAAATCCTGTAGGGCCGGTTAAGAGAATGTCGAGTAATATTAACTTGGGGACCTCTTTGTCCATGCGCTGAATTGCGGCTACGCCGTCACGAAATAACTCTATATCAAAATTTTTTAGCAAATTTCGATAGTAATCTAGCCAACCCTTGTCGTCATCTATTATCATTATCATAGACTAAATAAAACTTAACTGTTTACTAATGGGGAGATCAACGAAGAAACTGGTGCCATCGCGATGGCGGATTAAACCAAAGCGTCCGTTCATAAATTCTATGAAGCGTGATGCGATATATAAGCCAAGTCCGGAGCTTCCCGGTCGCATGGCGGTGCTAAGTGGGCGGCTTGCGCCATACTGGCGTATTTCGCGCCAGATGGAAGTAGGAATGCATGGGCCATAATCTCGAACGCTGATACGGATGCCATTTTTGGTATTATTGATGAATATTTCGCTAGGAGTTTCTTCGCCGCTGTAATTCATAGCGTTGAGGCAGAAATTATATATCACGCTATAGAGTAAATCGTGGTTGGCAACAACAAGCTTCTCGCGGTTCCTATATTCCGAGATGACTTCACGACGATTGAATCTAAATAATTCCCAAAGTTCGCTTACGACTTCATCGCAAATGCGACGAGGATTGACGGGCTCCATTTCGAACAATCCATCAGAAAGTCGAGCGACTTTCACTAGATCATTTACTTGCTTTAGCGCACGCTCACTGGTTGCGACGATACGATCGGCCGTGTAGGATATTTTCTCTTTATCTTGTTCGAGCTCAATGGACAGAGCTAGCTGCCGCATGAGACTGAGAGGTGCCTTTAATTCATGCGCCACGGTAATGGTCCCTGAATCCACCCCGAACACCTCTCTTTCCATACCCCCATTTTACACTAGTTTTTGCGGATGGTGGAGATTAGTGTCTCAAAATCTTTGCGAAAAATCTCTGCGTCGGTACGGATGACGGCCGTTTTATCGTTAATCTTGATCATTACTGCGATGCCAGTTATATCTTGGCTGAAGGCGCCTTCGTATTTTGTGCCGGTGATGTCGCCAACTGTGTAGACGCTCGACGTAAGACTGCCGTTGCGGACTAGGGCGTCGTACTGAGTGCGAACTTGGTCGATGGGGCGATCATAGATATAGACACGTAGGGCGTTGATAGTTTTCTCGCTAATTGGGTTTACCTGTACTGGATTGAAGTACGCTTCAAAGTCACCACCGGTGCTGGCGTCTTTTGCTACGTAGATACTCCAAGTCTTTGGGTACATGAAACTTAGTGAGCCATAATCGCTAGGGCCAACGAATTCATTATTTGGGAGTTTTTCGCGCTCAGCGAAATTAGCCTCATCTATACTCTTCTGTTCTTCTGCTGCAGTTGCGACTGCAGCGTCGACTTTACCATCGACATTGGTTTGCGCTTCGTCCCATTGCAGATAGAACACGACTGCGAGGACGATGGCTACGGCAGCGACGAGACATACTGCAATAAGTACGATTGTCTCAATGATAGTGCCGTGGGAAGGTTTCTTGTCTGCTGGAAGGATTGGCATAGTAGGCGTAGATGCTATTGGTGGCTGACCCGGTTGAGGCATAGATGGCTCAGGGGTTGGGATTGTTGGTTCATTTGGAGTAACTATATTATTGTCCATAGGGTAATTGTACTTATGTTTGATAGAATGTGCAAGTGGTTTTGGCTAGGCCTAGTTAAAATCTTCTGCTAAGACTTTTATCTCATTCTTCATGCTTGTGAGGTCTTTCTCGATTTCTTTAGCAAGATCAATGGTGTTTTTGTATTCTTTTGTGGCCTTTGATAAGTCAAAATCATCTGAATAGAACCATTCTATTTTTATCTTTAACTCATCTAACTTCTTGTTAATATTATTTGGTTGTGACATTCTTTACCTCCGCTTGAATTTGTTTACTTGATGTAATGACTTGGATGATGCTACCTATGGCAATCTTGCCGCTTATTAGGGCGTAGCCACGCTCTAGGACTTTTTCTGGGTTGAGCTGTTCTACGATTTGGATATAAGACTTAACGCTGTCTTCGAATGTGGTAACTTTTGTGATTAGTGCTCGAGAGGTTGCGTCTATTTCGCGTCTATTGTCGCGAATTATTGCGCTTAGCTTGTCATCTAATAATCTGGCGGTACGCTGAAGTTCAGAATATAAATTGGAGATTTCGGCACGTTTATCTTTGGTTAGCATCTGTGCCGCATTGCTTGGCGTGCTGGCTATGAGGTCTGCAGCGAGATCTGAAAGACTTTCGTCGATCTCGTGTCCGATGCCAGTGATGATGGGGACTTTGCTGGCTGCAATGGCGCGTACAAGTTGCTCGTCGTTAAAAACTGCCAGATCGTCTGCGCTTCCGCCACCGCGTATGATAGCGATAATTTGCACTTCGCTATGTTCGTTAAAATATTTGAGAGCGCGAATAATCTGATCGGCGGCAGATATGCCCTGCACTTGAGTGTGGGCGACTTGAACTTCTAGGCCGCCCCATCTTTCGTTCAAGATTTTACAAAAATCAGCGTACCCAGCTGCTTGAGTGCTAGATATGACTCCGATTTTTGCGAGATCGGTCGGGAGCGGACGTTTTTTGGCTGGGTCAAATAAGCCTTCGGTGTGTAATTTCTTCTTGAGAAGTTCAAAACTTTTTTTGAGGCTACCTTCCCCGACCGGAACTATGGCTTGAATAGTGAGCGAGAATTTGCCCCATGTGGTAATTTTGGGCGTAGCTTTGACACGAATTCTCATGCCATCCTCTATTGGGAATCTGAGAGCAAATTGCATCATAAAGCAGCCTATGCTAGAGCTTTCGTCTTTCAAATCAAAAAATACGAACTTGCCTTGATTGATTTTGAAACTAGCCACTTCGCCCTCGATAATTACGCCAGCAAAAGCATTATCTAAGATTTGGTTGCATACGGCTTGGAAATCCGAAACGGTATAAGTCTGTTCTGGCATTATTCTGCCTTAGTGGCTTCTTTAATAGCCTTTTTGGCCTTGCGCGCTTCAATTTTGGATTTTTCTGAAGTAGCGCTAAATTTATCTTCCCTGCTCATTAGTGCGTGCTGGTAGAAGCCCCAGCCACTGGCAATAGTTCCAAGTAAAACGGTGATGCGCGTCACGACGACTACGATGGTAGCGGTAGATAGGTCTACTCCTGTAGCAACCATAATTGCGATCATAGCCCCTTCATAACCGCCAACTCCACCTGGAGTAACCAAGACCGTGCCAACTACGCTTGCTACGCCCTCTGCGATCATGATTTGAGGCAAAATTTCTGGATGACCTAAAGCACATGCTACTACCCAGTAGGTAGCGAGCTCCAAAAATGCATAAATCGCACCCCATAAGATTGGCTTACCGAGAATATTTTTATTACGCTTGATGGCAAGATAATCTTCGCGCAAATCGGAGAAGAATTTATTGACTGTATCTTCGCGCAAGAAAACTCTTTTCCGCCCACGGGTAAACCATCTAACGATTTTATTAATGACTTTGCTAGCGGTAGCTGCGAACCAATCTACATTCTTTTGGCGACGTATGATGAGCCAAGCGATGAAGATGACTGCTTCTATACCAAGTGCCACTCCACCAGCTAGCCATAATGCCCATTCGCCACCAGATACGACACAGCCCGCAATAAGAACAATAACGATAGCTATCCAAGTCTGGATGGTGTTTGCGAGAGCAGAGATTGCATAACGAAGAACATGGATGAAGCTAACCTGTCCTGGAGATATGTTGAAGCTTTTTAGCCGCCATATCAGATAGCCGAGTCCGCTAACGCCCGCGCTTGGTAAGGCAGTGTTCACGAAGTTGATCTCTAGACTAACGCGCATAAGTTTGCGCTGTGTGATTTGGATGCCCTGACGGGCGCGCAAGAATGCAAAGTACATTTGCCCAGCGGCGAAATACATGAACATCTGCTCGGGAATAAGAAGTAGCAGAACCCAGATATTCAGATCTGTAAAGGCCCGAATCGTGGCCGCCCACATAGACATAGTTTCGCCATCAATGACGACCTCTTCGTTGAAAGCGGCATAAGCGATGACAGCAACTAAGACTACCGTGATGACGCTTAAGATCTTTTTGAACATAGCCATATTGTACCATAACCCAGAGTAAGCGAAAGAATAATATGATATGATTTAGTGAGTATGTACTTAGCTGTGTTAGGGCGCGAACCAAAAATATCTCTTGCTGAGCTTGAGGCGATTTTCGGTGCGACAAAAGTTACGCCGATTGCTGAGAATATCGCCCTTGTGACTACGAGGAAGTTCGATCTGAATCGACTCGGAGGCACGATAAAAGCTGGGAAAGTTTTGGATGAAAGCCCGATCGAGGTACTTGCTTCTCTACCAGAAGGTAAAATTACGCTGGGATATTCTGACTATTCAGATAGGGCTACGAAAAATACCTCGTGGCATGAAGCATTGAAGCTAAAAAACCTCCTGAAAAGACGCGGGCGCTCCGTGAGGCTTGTCCCCAACGTAGATGCGGCGCTATCTTCTGCGACTTCGCATCATAACCAATTAGGCGAAAAAGCGAAGCACATAGAGATTGTTCAGTATGGCAAATATTTGGCCGAGTCAATTGGCGCGCAAAATATCACGGCTTACGCAAAACGAGACCAAGCTCGTCCAGCGAGGGACGCATTTGTGGGGATGTTGCCACCTAAGCTGGCACAGATTTTAGTGAACTTAGCCGTAGGAAATATACCCGAAGGCAGGCTACTGGATCCTTTTTGTGGAACTGGAACAATATTGCAGGAAGCACTTTTGATGGGTTACACGACATACGGCACCGATATGTCCGAGAAAATGGTTGCTTACTCAAAAAAGAATCTTGAATGGCTGGCTGATGGCAGAGATAGGTTACCGAAGTTTGAACTGAGCGTAGGGGACGCAACCAAGAATAAGTGGAGTGGCAAAATAAACTTTGTTGCTTCTGAGACGTATCTTGGCCTGCCGTTCTCTGCCCCACCTGCCAATATCAAATTGAAAGAGGTGATGCACACTACGGGGTCAATCATTCTGGCATTTTTAAAAAATCTTGCGCCACAGATTGAGAAAAATACAAAACTGGCATTGGCGATACCCGCATGGAAAAGATTAGATAATAGCTTTTCTATGCTCAATATCATTGACGAAATTGAGAAACTCGGCTATAATCTTATTAGTTTCAAGCACGCATCAGTAACTGACCTCTTGTACTATAGAGAGAATCAGGTAGTTGCGCGCCAAATAATAGTATTAAGGAAAACATAAGATGTCACATGTCAAAGCTGGTGGAACCAGTAAAAATATCCACAATAATGCAGGTCAACGCTTGGGCGTGAAGCGCTTTGGCGGTCAAAGAGTAAAGACTGGTGAGGTACTAGTACGCCAGACTGGTAGCACGAAGATTGCTGGACCAGGCACATTCTTGAGTCGCAACTTCACAATCCATGCTGCAGTTGATGGCACGGTACAATTCGTGAAGACTAAGAAATCTCACTTTTCTGGTCGCTCCCTACCACGCACCCGTGTTGAGGTACATGCAGAAAAAGAAGTAGCCAAAAAAGCTACTTCAGCAAAAAAATCTGCCTAAATTTCCGAAATTTGCAGAAGCAGACTTTTGATGAGCAACCAGCTATCTAAGCTGGTTGTTTTCATATCAATATCAGCACGCGCCATCTTTTTAAGGACACCAGTCACCTTTTTTTGGTTCAAATCTAGTTTTTTGATGGCTTGGCTAGTCATCAATCCGAAGAACATATATGGGTCATTATTCGTTTCAATTTGCTCGCAAACAGAAATAGCTTTGGCGCTGTTGCCGCTCCATGCAAGATTGAAGATATCAAAAACTAGTTTTTTATCAGGAGACTCGGCAAGCTTGAACTCACGAAATTCTATTTTGCGGGCAACTAGTTCTTTATGCGCAACCGTACGCTTGTCGAGCTTACTCTCCCAAACAATAACTTCATGCGGAGTTCCAGAATAGTTAGCTAGCCTGACGAAGCAATCGGAATTATCAGATAAATCTTTGACAAGAATCTTGCGCTGCGAGGCAAATAACGAACTTCCAAGGAAAACAGAATCTAGATCGCCTACATTTAAACTTTCGCCGTCTAAGACTTCATAGCCGTCCCCCAACAGATGCCCTATCTCGTCTTGGGTCTCTAGGCGGTCGTCGCCGTAAAAGATACGGATCATTTTTGGCACTCTGGGCAATAATGGGTGCCACGTCCGGCGATTTTGGTTTTTAGAATGATATTGCTGCAGGTTAAACATTTTTGCCCATCATGTTGGAATACTTTAGCAAATTTTTCGAGATAATTACCTTTTGTCCCGTCAGCGCGCACATAATCTTTCATGGTGGAACCACCACTAGCGATGGATGCCTCCATGACTTCGCGTATGCCTTTTAATAATTTGCCTGATTCGGCTCTGGAAACATCGGCGACTTTGCGCCCAGGGAAAATTTGCGCGAAGAATAGACTTTCGTCTGCATAAATATTACCTACACCCGCTATGACGGATTGATCCAAGATGGCAGCTTTTATCGTGGTGCCTTTGCGACGTTGCAATCTAGCGAAGAACTCCTCAGGAGTTAATTCCCATGGCTCAGGAGCTAGTTTGGTCAAAAATGGATCCTTCTCTAGCTCGGCTTTGCTTACGAATTTTACAAAACCAAATTTACGCTGGTCGTTAAAGTACAAGTGGCTCGCATCATCGAATTCAAAAATAACTCGCGTATGTCTACCCGGCATTTTTTCGACGAAACTCTTGTCTGGGTGACCGGCGGCAAATTTTTCTTCACCAATGTATATTAGTTGGCCAGTCATACGCAGATGGATCATTAACCACAAATTTCCGTCTAGGCCAATGAGCAAGGCTTTGCCGCGGCGTTTGAATTCGATGACTTTGTGACCAACGACTTCTTCGGATTTTCCTGTGAAGCTTTTTGCGGTTTTGACTGTGACTTTCGTGATGTGTTTTCCGATCAAAAAATGTTCTAGTCCTCTTTTGATGGTTTCTACTTCTGGTAGTTCTGGCATAGATCTATTATATCATTTTTGGTAGAAAGCTTATTGGGGCGGGTCCTGTCGAGGTCTTCTCCCCACAAAAAAATTTAAGAAATTCTTTTTGCGGGGATGCCCCTAGACCTCACCACCCGCGCATACGCTATCTGACTATAGCATTGGGTTGATGAAGAGGAAGTAGAAGGCGACGCCGTTTTTTAGCATGTGTAACATAATACTGCTCCAGATTGTGCCGGTGATTTCGCGGAGGAGGCACATTACTACGCTCATGCAGAAGACATTGACGGCGACATTCCATTGGCCATGCATTACGCCAAATAAAATAGATACTAATAGGATGCTCAGCCAAGCGGGCATTTTGGAACGGATTTTGCCGTAGAGCCAGCCACGAAAAATAATCTCTTCTGCTATTGGCGCAAGTATCACTAGGGCGACGAAGGCTAAGATCTTATCAGTATCATAAATTAAATTCTGGAAGCCGACATCTTGGGCTTGATCCCAGTTGACGTTAGGAAGGATGGCCATGATTAGTGCAACAACGACCATTGAAAGGATGAAATACACTATAAATCCTATTGGCGCTAGCCCAATGTCAGTCCAGGTTGGTAGGCCAGTCAGGCCAAGCTCGTCGCGATTAGTCTTCATTTTTAAGAGCTTCCAGGGGATAAATATGACTAAGAAAAGACATAAGATATATACTAATGCAGAATAAAGCGTACTCCAGACGGGCTGAACAACCGTCTCGACGCCGAGCAATGAAACTAGAATAAAGCTAACTACAAACTGGCTAGCGATTAAGGCAATCGCAACCCAAAGTAGCATAAGCAAAGCCCAGCTGAAAGTTTTCCATGTAAGTTTGGGATTAGTTTTTTTGTTAATTGGTTTTGTGTTCTTCTGGATTGATAGGTCTTTTTTCATCAGAATAGCCTCATGACATCTAACACTGTAATCAAGATGATAAGACCGATCAATACCATGAAGGCGCGGCTGACGATTTTTTCTTCAGTAGCTTTGGTGAGTTTTTTCTTGCGTAACCGATAAATGGCAATTAGTAGCCAGCGTCCACCATCAAGGGCAGGAATCGGCAGAATATTCATGCAGGCGAGTGATACGGAAATGATGGCAGCTAGAAATGCAACGTTCGTAAGCCCGGTTTGAGCAAAGGCGGGAAAGAGCACCCCAATAATACCAACGGGGCCACTGACGGCTTGGCCGGCTTTCTCGATATTCGCTGCGCCTTCTTCTCTTACGGATGAGTCAATATTAACCTGCATCACTGCCCCGCTGACCAGATTCCATACCATCTCGCCTAATCCCCTAAAAGTTTCGCCCGTGAGCTGGACTGTAGTGGCGACGCCGACTATCGGCGCACTCCAAGTGGAACGATAAATAGGCATGCTGGTTTGATTCATAATTACACCTAGGATATAGTCACCACCAGATTCGTTCAGAGCCACCGAGGCGCTATGTTCTTTCCCATCTCGAATGTAGATAAGTTCAATATGGTGGCCTGCATATTTTGCGTCAAAGCTCGTGACGTCTTGCGGAGTTACTATCTCTACTTCATCTTTGATTTGCGGATGACAATCTTGCACTACGCACTCTTCGATTTTCATAGTTTTAAGCTCGTCACCAGACTGCAAGCCGGCAACTTCTGCTGGGCTACTGGGCTCAACTTCGCCGACTAACACTGGCGCAGCTGATATATTAGTGTCACTTGGCACCTCAAATTGCCCTTCGATAAAATGCGGCATACCGGTGAATGCTAGTATTGTGAGGATTACGGCTGCAAAAATCAAATTCATCGTGACGCCACCAAATAAAATCTTGGTTTTTTGCCAGAAGCTGGCGCGGCCGAAACTGCCTTTTCTCGTGGCGGCATCGCTTTCGTCTTTCATTTGGCAGAACCCGCCAATAGGCAACCAGTTTAGTGAAACTACATAATCTTTACTAGGAGGATTTTCCCATTCGGATTTCTTGAGGCGGCACCATTTTCCGTTGACTTTGCGCCAAGCTACGGCGCGCGGGGGAAAACCAATGGCAAACTCAGTTACTTCTACACCGTTACGTCTTGCGACGATAAAGTGACCCAGCTCGTGGACTAATACGAGTAACATCAAAACGACCAAACCGACTATAATTCCAAATATTAGTTCCATTGCTACTTATTTTAGCACAATTACTATTTTCCGAAACGACGATTTCGGCGAGCGTATTCTTTTAAGATGCTGTTAATATCTGGCATGGTAATTTCAGGCCAATACTTGTTAACGAAAAGCAATTCTGAATAGGCGGCGCGCCAAAGCATAAACCCACTGATACGCTGTTCGCCAGAAGTCCGCACAATCATATCGAGGTCTGGGATTTCTGGATGATAAAGTGCAGAGCTAAGTTTTTCCTCTGTTATTTTGCCCTCTACTGCGTTAGCTGCATCGATAATCTCTTGGCGACCGCCGTAGTTGAAACATAGGCCGAGTGTGCCACCTTGGCACTCCACAGTATCAGACTCTGCCATTTTAATTGCGTCAATAATTTCTTCATCCAGCCGGTTGCGGCTGCCTAATATAATTAGCTTCACGTCGTTTTTCAAACAACGTTTGACTAGGCGCTTGACGCTTGCGGTGACCATTTTCATCAAATAACTGACCTCTTCTGTACTGCGCTCCCAGTTTTCGGTGGAAAAAACATAGAAGCTGGCGTGTCTGACGCCAGCTTTGAAGCATTTTTCTGCCACCTTCTCTACAAGATCCATACCTTTTCTGTGTCCTTCAAGTGTTGGCAGGCCACGTTCTTTTGCCCAACGACGATTACCATCTACGATGAAGCCCAGATGAGTAGGTATGCCGTCTGCCATTTATTTAATGCTTGTGATTTCTATGAGGGAGTATTTTTGGCGGTGACCAGTTTCTTTGTGCACGCGCTTCTTGGACTTGTAGCGGATTACGCGGATTTTCTCGCCGGCAATTTTTGCCTCCGTAAGCTTCGCTGTAACCTTCACTCCCTTAACTGTAGGCGTGCCGACCGTAGTCTTATCGCCGTCAATTACGAGTAAAGCGTCTAAAGCGAGCTCTTTAGTGCCTTCCGGGAGGAGGTCCACCCGTAGGGTCTCATTCTCGGCGACTAGATATTGCTTGCCGCCAATCTTTATGACTGCTTTTTTCATAAATTTCCTTTATTTTTACTCACGCTATTATAGCAAATTTTCAATCAGTTTTCAAGCGTTACCTAGTAATTCGCAGATTTTGATGTAGGTGGCGGTGGTTTCGGCGCAATCTTCGAGGTTGTGGGCGGTGCTTAGGCCTGATTTGGTGTGGCTGCGGGAGTCTACTAGGAAATTGCCTAGTGGGCTGATTTTGTGGTGAAGTTCGATTTTGGCTTTATGCTCCGACAGATTGTTCTTTACGTCTTCTGAGAGATTGCCACTCATAATGGCTTTGACTTTTTCTTGGGTGTTGGGCGTAAGTCGAGTAATTCTATTGTTCAGGTAATTACGGAGAGCGTCAATTGAGTTATTGGGGTCAAGATTCCAGCGTTCTTGATACCATGACATGACTTCTTTGGGTACGCTTTCGCCAGTTACGGTGTCCCAACCGTTTTGCCATCCGGGAGATAGGTTGACTTCAAAAATTTTGTACTCACCTGTGTTTTTGTTTCGCACGATGTCTACGCCGGTACAGCCGAGGCTAAAAAATGATGCAGCTCGACACGCTATTTTATTCAACTCTGATAAGACTTCGGGGTCGTCTTCACAAAAAATGTGTGCATCACTCGTAACAAAGTTGAACGGCTGACCGTCGGCGGCCACCTTGCGCATAGCGCCAATACCAACGCCGCCGACTACGAATACTCGCCATTCGCCAGTATTTGGCACGTAGGATTGGGCGACAAAATTATTGCTTATGCTTGCGAGGTCGGCTGGGCTCTTGATAAGCTTGACTCCGTTGCCGCTGTACCCGCGCGCAGGTTTGACCACAAAGGGGTAACGCAACTTCCCTGCTTCGACGTACTTTTTAGCTGGCCAAGCGCCGTTGACGCGTAGCGTATCTATATAGTGATTGCGGAGACTGGAATAGCGAAGCATGCTTTGCTGGAAGAATTTATCTGCGAGTTGGGGAAATTTATACAAGGCTGGGTTGATGGTTTCTTTATCCTCTATGGCACTATAAAACGCAGCGGCGCCTCCTATGTCGATATCTGAAAGTCGCCACAAGATGCCGTCGCCAAATTCTTCTATCGCACCTGAAGCAATGAGGTCGTCGCTAATACGGACGACCTCAACATTGATTCCCATACGTTCGCCGTAATCCACCAGCTCATCAAGCGTACGTTCGGGTTTACCCGTATGGATAATAGTAAGCGTGGGCATTATTTAGCCTTCGATATCGTGGGTGATCTTCTTGATGGCTTTGCGGCTGCGATACCAGTAGGTGCCACCTACGCCGATACAGAGAATTGCTACTACTGCTAGGGCGATTTCGCCAGGGCCAGTCTGAGGAAGTTCAGATGGGATACACTCTTCGTCAAGTATAATGGTAGCCCCGTCAGAGATTTCGCCACCCTCATGATCTGCGTACATAGTATTTACGAGATTCGCTGTGCAGCTTTC
This sequence comes from Candidatus Nomurabacteria bacterium, assembly GCA_031290255.1. Lineage (GTDB taxonomy): Bacteria > Patescibacteriota > Saccharimonadia > Saccharimonadales > Saccharimonadaceae > UBA2834. The sequence goes on along the minus strand of JAITNW010000002.1, from coordinate 17,967 downwards.
GGAGCTCAAAGCGTCTTTAGTAATTTTTGCTTTATAGGTGATAGTGGCTTTGGTTTTTGGGCCATAAAGTCCGGTATTGTAACCATTCTTATCAATTAGGTCAGTCAGAAGTTCGCCATCAGGGTGTTCGTCGTTATACAGATATGTACTGCCTGGTACTAAACTAAGGCCAGTTGGGAATTTATCGTGGAATGTTACATTTGATATGTTAGTATTGCCAGTATTTTCAAAGACAACTTTGAAAGTTACCTCATCGCCTATTTTAGCTTTGACGTTTTCGGTGAAGGTTTTTCCATCGAGAGATACGGTTTTTTGGATTTTAGCAGCAGGAGCTTCCGCAACTAAGGTGTAAATTACGTGTCCAGAGAATTCGCCACAGCCAGGCAATCTTCCATCCAGTGTATTCGCACCAAGATAAGTACCCGTCTGGCTAAATAGAGTCTCCGGAAGTACTGAGCCATTGGAAGAAAAACTGTTATAGATTTTGGCAGAGCCTTCTTTATAGTGTAGCGATATTTCCTCTAGCGCCGTAAAGTATGCTTCATCCCAAACCTCAAGCGGGTTTGTATTGCTGGCAGAAATAATAGCGCTCACTGTGCCTTTTTGGCTAGGACTGACTTTAGTTGGAAATTGTGAGGATAGCCTGACTTGTTGGGCGATACCTACTCCAGAAGAATTAAGGTTTGCCGCAGCATTATTATGATAACCAATATAGACTTCGTATTCCTTGCCTGGCTTGATTTGTATTTCGTCAGAGAACGCAACGCCAGCGCCCTTTTCGGCAACACGCACAAAGTTACGCTCGTCACCCAGCACTGGATTATTCGTGATGGAGTTGAACGTAGGATAAGAAGCTGGCTTCTCCATCGTGAAGGTCGGGCGATCTGGGCCCCAAGCTAAAGCTGTATAGGCTGGCAGAAACGAGGCTAAAGACAGCAGCGCAAGTGCCGGCATAATCAGCTTATTAAGTTTTAGTTTTGTGTTTGTTTTCATTTTTTCTCCTATCTTCCCTTTCTAATAATTATCCGCCAAATTCTCTCTCGAACCAATCGCCAGCTTCTTCGTTGCTTAGTTCTGGCGTGTTAGTAATCTCACTTTCATTGGCTTCCTGCTGTGCTTCGGATGCCGCCTGGTCTTCTGCGCTTAGATTGACGTCTTCGGCGTGCGTTTGATCGGCTTGGTCGATTATTTCTGCTACGGTGCTACCGCTGCCATCTTCGCTGACGATAGTTTCTGCTGGACGCTCGACTTCACTATTAGAATCTTCAAATTTATTAGTCTCAGGGTTATATGTATCCGTAGATGTATCAGGGCGTTCCGTTTCTTCTCCTGCAGGAAGTGGCGTTACGAAGTTATTGCTTTCGTCGCCTACTTGCATATTGTCTTCGATGTCTTGGGGATTTTTTGGAGTGAGTTCCGTGCCGCCTTCGTTGCCCGTTTCGGTTCCGGTCTCGATACCAGTGCCATTTTCGTTGCCCGTCTCAGTTCCAGTTTCTGTGCCTGTGCCCCCACTCTCGTCGCCAGTGCCACTTTCATTGCCAGTTTCAGCACCGGTTTCGGTGCCGGTTTCTGCACCTGTGTCTGGATTTTCTGGGGTTTCTTCTGTGATGATTGGAGTACCTGGCTCAACTTCGTCTTCTGGAGTGCCTGGCTCTACGGGAACGATGACATTGAGACAGTCGATGTCGAAGATAATATCTGAGCCGTCTGCCATATGGATAATAAATACATCGACGCTGTCGTAATAGCGCGTGGCCGTACGGGCGGCTTCAATGCTGCTCGCGTCGTTTTGGATGTTTGATTCGTTTATGGCGCGCATATAATAGTTCGTGGCGTTGCCAGTGAATGTGGTAAATTCGCCGATGGCATTGTTTTCAAAAAGGTCTTTCATCTCTAGTTCGGCATGGTTAAGCGTGTCCTCGTTTTCGAGTGCGGATTCCATACCAGCTACCGTACTGATGCCGTCAAGGCCTAGTCGCGCTTTGTCTTCGGCGCCCAGTCGATTTGCGACGATGGCGAGAAACTCTGGTTCACGAGATAGTTGATTGAGGATTGTGGCGCGTGCGCCTAGCTCATCATTTTCAATTTTTAGGTCGTCAAGCACGCGAGGAGAGATATCGTATTTCCAGCTAGCTTCCTGTTCCCATTGTCCCGTATTTGGGTTGAGAAGGTAGCCTTGCTTGGCCTCATTATAATCATCACCTTCGGAATTCAAGAAGAGGTCACGGTAGTCGGTACCTTCAAAGATTTTGAACTCGTGAGAATTTTCGGTATCCATCTGTTCGTACCCGGGAGGATTCTCAGTTGCGCCTGCTTCGTTGCTTTTTAAGAGTACGGCTGTACCGGCAATAATACCTACCGACGCTATGACTGCTAAGACAGCAGCGCCGATTCTTTTATTACGAGTCCAGAATTTCTTCTTTTCCGGTTTGTTGTCGGTTTGCTCTGTGGCTGGTTCGGGAGTTTCACCCGTTGCTTCTTCGTTAGTTTTATCGCCAGCTTCTGATTCTGGTGGCTTTTCACTTTCTGAAGTGGCTATTGGGATGGGCGGGATGAGGGCTGGGCCCTCATCACTATTTCCCGCTGTGTCATTTGCTGGAGGAGTTTCTCCGTTGTCGTTGCTACTAGCTTCGTTTGTCGTTGGGTTCGTTAGCTGATCTTCAAGTCGTTTTCTTAGGTCATTCAAGGTATTTTCGTCCATAGAATATATATCTATGGGCGCGATGTTCATTTTTAGTAAAAGTGGGATGGCAGGAGAATCCTCGATAAACTTGAGGTTCTCTTCATGAGCGTGTTCTCGCTCTTGGCTTTCTGTGTTGTTTAGGTTTTCGGGATTCATTTGATTTTTCTTGTTTATGTTTGACCTTTTAACTCATGCTAGCATTAACGGTTTGGGTTTGTCAAGTCTCATTTTGAGGGTAATATAAAAACCGAACACTTGGTTCGGTTTTTATACTTCGTGTGATATATTTGATCTGTTATTTTACATTGGATGTTCTCCGTTTTAGTTTTATTTTGCTAATGTTTATCTTATATGTTTTTCCTTTCTTTAGGCGGCGTCGCTAAACATCGCGGCACGTAGGCCCTTCATACCTAGCTTCACTTCCCTCTTCTTTATCCTATCTATGCTCTCTTTTGTGTCTTTGCTGAGCGTTTCTTCTGGGATCTGAGTCCCATCATACTGCTTCTCGTTCCCATAATACTCGTACGCGTCATCTATATTGTAATCTGCTTCTTGGGGGATGGTGAATTGTTCGATGTTTTCGTTTGCCATTTTAATGTTTCCTGTTTATTTTTGTTCTTTGTCCCTTCCTAATACCCTTTGGAATTCGTTTTTTGTTTGTTAGATGTTTATTTTTATTATCTAACTGCTTCTTATACTAGCACAGTTGGTCTGAAAAGTCAATACTTATTATGCTTATTTTTCGCTGGGTGTCAAAATAATAGAGGTGATGTGGGGCGGGTCCTGTCAGGACATTTTCCTCAAAGTCTCAAAAATTGCTTCCTTGGATGGGTTACACTGCAAGGCCCCTGCCGGCAGTCTTCCTACAAATTTCTTGGGTGGTACCGCGGGTATGATGGAACAATTATTTGAGACTTTGAGGGCTCCTATGTCCTGCCACCCGCTCTGACGCTTTGTGTTAATTTATGGAATATTGCACATTTCATAAATTAAAGAATAGCTTATCTGCGGGTGGTGAGGTCTAGGGGCATCCCCGCAAAAAGAATTTCTTAAATTTTTTTGTGGGGAGAAGACCTCGACAGGACCCGCTACCAACGCGCTATTTTTAAAGATTTTTCGACATTTATGCTAGAATATCACCATGAATAGAGAACAATTAGATGCATATAAAGATTTTGCGAGGGAGAAACTGGGATTTGAATTTAATGATATTCAGCTTCTGGTTACGGCCTTGACGCATCGGTCTTATGTGAACGAGCATAAGAAATCGGTGACGGAACATAATGAGCGGTTGGAATTTTTGGGGGACGCGGTGTTGGAGCTGGCGACTTCGGACTTTTTGTACCGGAATTACGATGAGCCGGAGGGGATTATGACGAGTTGGCGGGCGGCTTTGGTGCGGACGGAGAGTATTGCTGAGGCGGGGATTCGGCTGGGGTATGAGCCTTTGGTGAGGCTGAGTAAGGGGGAGAAGCGAGGGTCAGAGCGGGCGCATGCAGTGATTTTGGCGGATTGTTTCGAGGCGGTGATTGGGGCGATCTATTTGGATCATGGCTATAAGCAGGCGGAAAAGTTCATTCATGATAATATTTTGGTGAAAATTGATGAGATTCTAAAGAATGAGTCTTGGCGGGATGCGAAATCACATTTGCAAGAGGTGGCGCAACATACTGAGGGGGTAACGCCAGTTTATAAGGTGCTGAAGGAGGATGGGCCGGATCATGATAAGATCTTTACGCTTGGGGTGTTTATTGGGAATAAGCTGAAGGGGACTGGTGCGGGGCATAGTAAGCAGGTGGCGCAGGTGGAGGCGGCGGAGAGGGCGCTGTTGACTTATAAGAAAGAGGCGAAATCTTGAGGGAAGAAAAGGCCCTTATCTTTCCATTATAGCATACTTGGCGCGAAAAGTCAATAGAATTGTGCTTATTCTTATGGCTATGCTTGACTTCGGGCTGGAAACGCTGTAAAATACAGATATTAATTAAGTAAAGGAAATTAAATGCTCGCGATTCGCTTACAGCGTAATGGCCGGAAGGGTTTACCCCTATACCGGATAGTCGTCCAAGAAGCGCAACGCCACCCTCTTTCGGGTCGTATTGTAGCTCAGGTCGGCACTTACAACCCTCATACGAAAGCCACTAACGTTAATAAAGAGGTGGCGCAAAAATATCTTGATAATGGGGCTCAGCCTAGTACTCGGGTGGTGCGGATTCTTAGGGCTGAGGGGGTGAAGTTGCCTAGGTGGGTGGATGAGGGTGTTAAGAAGACGGTTGCTCCTAAGCATGCTGATAAGCTTAGGAAGAATCAGTCTAGGGAAGAGGTTGCTTCTGCTGAGGAAGAAAGCGCTGAGGTGGAAAAAGCTGAGTAAGTAGCTTTCAGGGCAAGGGTGCTTACGCAAAGAAAAAGACCTGCTTCTGGGCAGGTTTTTCTTTGGTTCGCAATCGCCCCGAAAGCTACTTACTCAGCTTTTTCTCTGACACTTTGTTTGAATCTGTATTCAGTGGTTTTACGATATCGATTTCATTAGCGTTTAGGGATTTTTTCGTGTTATACTAATAATATCAACTAAGAATGGAGAAAACCTATGTCCACAATAGATCAGCAATTTGTAGAGTATATCGTGAAGACTCTCGTAAATAACCCTGATGAGGTAAAGGTAGAAAGAATTATCGACGAGAAGGGCGTGCTTCTGAGTTTGGAAGTAGATCCGGAAGATGTGGGGCGGATTATCGGTCGGCGTGGTGCTACTGCGCAGAGTATTCGTACGCTGCTGCGTGCGCTTGGCACTAAAAATGACGCTCGTTACAATCTGAAGATTGTAAATAATGATGATTATGTGCCGGCGGAGCGGAATGATCGCCGCGAGGATGATCGGAACGATGTGCAGTCTGATGATAGTTTTGCGTCGGAAGACATTTCAGAAGAAAGTCAGGAAACAGAGGCACCAGCAGAGGAAGCAGAGGCTGAGCCTGTGGAAAAAGACAACGAGCTTGCAGAAAAGACGCGCGCAGAGCTTGCGGATTTAGACGATCTTGATATATAATACTGGTAATGTCTTTGAAAGGACATTAAGCTAACTGCGAGTCAGCTTAAACAAACAATTAAGAGTTGAGAGCTTATATGTTCGAAAAACCACTGTTGACGGTGGTTTTTTGGTGTGGTACACTTGACTGCAAGAAGTAGTGTGCTTTTGTCTAAAAAGTTTGGCTTTGGCGGGTCGGATTTTGGATAGAAGCTGTAATCTTCCGCCAGAGAGATAATAACACTAATAAAGTAACAGCGAGGGAAAGTGGCAAAATCTTTAGATACCGCAAAAGGTGGTAGCCGGGTATTTTTTACCGAAGGCGACCAGGCACTTAAAATACCAAACTTAATCGGACATCAGCTAAGTTCGTGGGACGGATTCGTAAAGACTGGGCTGCAAGAAGTCTTTAATGAGCTGAATCCAATTGACGATTATACTGGGCAGAAGCTGAGTTTGTCGTTTAAGAGCTATTATTTCAAATCTCCAGTGGAAGACGAGCGTTCTGCTAAGGAGAATTTGGCGACTTATGATGCGCCGCTTCATGTGGTGGTGGAGCTCTTGAATAAGGTGACCGGTGAGGTTCGCGAGCAGGATATTTATTTTGGCGATTATCCTTGGATGACGGATCGTGCAAGCTTCATTATCAATGGTACGGAGCGTGTTGTGGTGTCGCAGTTGATCCGTTCGGCTGGGGTTTTCTTTACGGCGGACAATAGTAATGGTCATAATCTATATGGCGCAAAGGTGATTCCGGGTCGGGGGGCTTGGCTGGAGTTTGAGACCGACAATAAGGGGGTGATTTATGTGAAGATTGACCGGCGGCGTAAGGTGCCGGTGACGACTTTCCTACGTGCTTTGGGGGTTTCTAAGAACTCGGAGATCAAGTCTAAGTTTGCAGATATTGATACGGGTGACGTGAAATATATCGAGAATACGCTTGATAAGGATCCGGCGCGTGGCCAGAGTGAGGCTCTGATTGAGATTTATCGTCGCCTCCGCCCGGGTGATCTTGCTACTGTGGATAACGCTAAGTCTATGGTTGAGAAGACTTTCTGGGATTATCGTCGGTATGATTATTCTCGTGTGGGTCGGTTTAAGATGAACCAGAGACTTGGTTTTGATACGCCAAACGATAGTCTGCACCGTACTCTTCAGATGGAGGATCTGATTGCAATTATTCGCGAAATTATCCGTCTGAATAATACTCAGGAGCCGGCAGATGATATTGACTCGCTGTCGAATCGTCGCGTAAAGCTGGTGGGCGAATTGGTGCAGCGCCAGTTCCGCCTGGGTATGCTCCGTTTGCAGCGCAATATTCTTGACAGGATGTCGATGAGTGATATTGAGACTGTGACTCCGTCGCAGCTCTTGAATTCACGCCCAGTGGTGGCAGCGGTTAAGGAGTTTTTTGCTTCTAGCCAGCTTTCGCAGCTGATGGATGAGACTAATCCGTTTGCTGAACTTTCACATAAGCGCCGGCTTTCTTCAATGGGGCCTGGCGGGTTGACTCGTGAGCGTGCGGGTTTTGAGGTGCGTGATACGCATCCGACACATTATGGTCGGATTTGCACGGTGGAGACGCCGGAAGGTGCGAACGTGGGCTTGGTGTTAAACCTTGCTACGTATTCTCGGATCAATGAATACGGTTTCGTTGAGGCGCCATATCGTACTGTGAAGAACGGGAAAGTGACTGATGAGGTGGTCTTTGTGGATGCATCGCAAGAAGCTGATATGGTGATTGCGGATGCTAGTGCAAAATTGACTGATAAGGGTGAATTTGCTGAAGAATGGGTATCGGCGCGCAAGAACTTGACGCCAACTCAGGTGGAAGCTAAAGAAGTTACGCATCTTGATGCGGCACATAAGGAAATTCTTGGCGTGGCAGCGTCGATGATCCCATTTGTAGAGAAGAACCGGGTGGACCGTTCTTTGATGGCGTGCGCGATGCAGAAGCAAGCGGTGCCATTGCTTAAGCCGGAATCGGCACAGGTTTCGACTGGCATTGATGATATTGTGGCGCAAAATACTTCGCAGCTCATCATGGCAGAAGATGCTGGCGTGGTGAAGCGGGCTGATGGTGAAGTCGTAGAAGTGGAATATAAGAACGGTGTTAAGAAATATGATTTGATTCATTTTGCTAAGACCAATGACGACCGGTGCTACAATCAGCGAGTTACTGTAAAGCGTGGCGACAAAGTGAAGAAAGGTGACATCTTGATTGAGGGTGCATCTGTCAGTAATGGCGAAATGGCGCTTGGCAAGAACTTGACGGTCGCGTTTATGCCCTGGCGTGGTTATAATATGGATGATGCGATTATCTTGTCGAGTAAATTGGTACAAGATGATGCTCTTACTAGTATCAATATCCGCGACTTTGATGTGGAGGTGCGTGAGACTAAGCTTGGCCCAGAACAGGTGACACGTGATATTCCGAATGTTTCTGAGACAGTGCTACGGCATCTTGGTGAAGACGGTATTGTGGCGGTTGGTTCAGAGGTGCGCCGTGGTGACGTGCTTGTGGGTAAGATTACTCCTAAGGGGGAGCAAGAACTTAGTTCAGAAGAGCGACTCCTCCGAGCGATCTTTGGAGAAAAAGCCAAAGATGTGCGCGATACTTCAGTGCGTATGAATGGTTCTGATAGTGGTAAGGTTGTGGGCGTAAAAGTATTTACCCGCGAACAGGGGCATGAACTTAAAGCTGGCGTATTGATGCAGATTAAAATCTATGTGGCGGAAATGCGTAAGATCAGTGTGGGCGATAAGCTTGCGGGACGACATGGTAATAAGGGTGTGGTGGCAAGGATTTTGCCAATAGAAGATATGCCCTTTATGGAAGACGGCACTCCAGTAGATGTGATACTTAGCCCGATGGGTGTGCCTAGCCGTATGAATTTGGGTCAGTTATACGAGACTCACCTTGGTATGGCGGCGCGGGCGCTTGGCTATAAGGTAGCGAGTCCATCGTTTAACTCTGTATCTGATGAGACGATTTCTGATGAGCTTGAAAAGGCTGGTTTTGAGCGTGATGGTCGCGTACAGCTTTATGATGGTCTAACGGGGGAGCCGTTTGAAGAGCGGGCGACTGTGGGTGTAATGCATATTATTAAGTTACACCATATGGTGGCGGATAAGATTCACGCACGTTCGACGGGCCCATATACAATGGTGACGCAGCAGCCACTTGGTGGTAAAGCACAGAATGGTGGTCAAAGGTTTGGAGAGATGGAGGTGTGGACGCTCGAGGCTTATGGTGCAGCATCTACTTTGCAGGAAATGCTTACGATCAAGTCTGATGATGTCTATGGTAGGGCAAAAGCTTACGAATCCATTATCAAGAACGAAGCGATTCAGGGGCCAAAACTTCCAGAAGGCTTTAATGTCTTGGTGAAGGAGCTGCAAGGTTTGGGTCTTAAAGTGGATCTTCTAGATAACGGTGAAGCTGCAGATGCCAGTGATGTAATTGAGAAGGCAACTGCGGAAGTGGAGCGAAGCAAAGAAGACGCGGCGATCTATGCGCCAGCTGATGACACTCTGCCGGATATTGACGTGATGGATGACGAAGAGATAAAAGAAGAATTGGATGATGAGGGGGTAAGCATCACTGAGGGCGAAGAAGCATTAACAGATTTAGGGGAGGACCTATAATATGGCTTGGCAAGATAATTTTATTAGCGCAACTGATTTTGACTCGATTCGTCTATCGGTGGCGAGCAGTGAAGATATACTAAATTGGAGCTATGGCGAAGTTTTGAAGCCAGAGACCATCAATTACCGGACGCAAAAACCTGAACGTGATGGTTTGTTTTGTGAGAGGATTTTCGGACCAGTTAAAGATATCAATCCAAACGATTCGAAGCTTAAAGGTGTGCGTTCGCGTGAAGCTGCGGTGGACAAAGAGGGAAATTTGGTCACAAAGAGTATTACTCGACGTGAGCGGATGGGACATATTAGCTTGGCGGCACCAGTGGCACATATTTGGTTTATGCGTGGTACCCCGTCGGCACTGAGCTTACTTTTGAACTTAACCGTCAAAAATATCGAGAAAGTTGTGTATTTTGCAGCTTACTTGATTACTGACGTAAAGGCGGAAGAAGCTGAGAAGAAGCTGGCTGATCTTGAAGCTGAGACTGACGCGGCAAGGCAAGCGATCAAAATTCGCTATGAAGCAGAGGCAAAGTCGGAAACGGCGGATGTGAAAGCTTTGGCTGAGGCGCAAAGTAAAGAAATAGAAGAGGTTGACACCAATTATGCTGATAGAAAAGCAAAATTAGACAGTTTTGTAAAAGGTTCGATAATTAGCGAGGCTGATTATCGTAATCTTGAAGATGAATATGAAGAGCTGATTACGGTTGGGATGGGAGCTTCGGCTGTGAAAAAGATGCTTGAGAATATTGATTTGTCTGTGCTGATTGCTGAACTTGAGGAAGAGGCAGAGAGTGCTAAGGGGCAGAAAGAAAAGAAGATTATTAAGCGATTAAAGGTGCTTGAAGGCATGCTGTCTGCGGGGATTAAGCCAACCGACCTGACGCTCAATGTGATTCCGGTGATTCCTCCAGATCTGCGCCCGATGATTTCTTTGGCTGGTGGGCGCTTTGCAACTTCAGATCTTAATGATCTTTATCGTCGCGTGATTAACCGTAATAACCGCTTGAAAAAATTGATTGATTTGAATGCGCCAGAGGTAATTTGTAGGAATGAGATGCGGATGCTGCAAGAGGCAGTGGATGCGCTGATTGACAACAATGCTTCTCATGGCGGACGAACGGCGAATTCTCAGAATGGACGCCGTAAGCTGAAGAGCCTTTCGGATCTTTTAAAGGGCAAGCAGGGGCGTTTCCGTCAGAACTTGCTGGGTAAGCGCGTGGATTACTCTGGTCGCTCGGTGATTGTGGTGGGCCCTGAACTGCGGATTCATGAATGTGGATTGCCGAAGCAGATGGCGCTTGAGCTATTTAAGCCCTTTGTGATTAGCTGGCTGATTACTGGCGAACATGCGGCAAATATTCGTGCTGCGACTCGTTTGATTGAACAGGGCGAGATTATCATTTGGGATGCACTTGACGAAGTGATTAAGGGCAAATATGTGCTACTAAACCGTGCGCCGTCACTTCACCGTTTGTCGGTGCAGGCTTTCCAGCCAAAATTGATTGACGGTAAGGCGATTCAGCTACATCCGCTCGTGGCGAATGGTTTTAATGCTGACTATGACGGTGACCAAATGGCTGTACATTTGCCGCTGTCTGCGGAGGCGCAGGCTGAAGCTAGAGAGCTGATGACGGCAGGCAAGAACTTGCTGAAGCCAGCAGATGGTGCGCCAGTATTGTCGATTTCTCAGGACGTGGTACTTGGTAATTACTATCTTACTTATGAAAAACCATCGGCGCAGACTGAACGCAAAGCCTATACGAGCGTATACGAGGCAGAGTTGGCATACGATATGGGGATAATTCAGCTCCAAACGCCGATTCGGGTACATACTAAGGGCAAAAAGCGCGATACTACGCTTGGGCGAGTATTCTTTAATGAAGTGTTGCCAAAGGATTATCCTTATGATAATGACGTGCAGAACTCTAAGCACTTGAAAAAGGTGATGGCCGACGTGATGAATCAGTTCGGTGCGGATGTTACGGTGGAAACTGCTGACGCTATCAAGGATCTCGCTTTTGAATATGAGACAATTGCAGCGGTATCGACCTCAAAGGACGATTATCCAACTTATCCAGAGGTGGATGTGTTGCTGGCTGAGGGTGAAGGTAAGGCGGCGATGATTTCTGAGCAGTTTGATGAAGGGTTGATTACCGATGACGAACGTTACCGTTTGACGGTAGCAGCTTGGCGAGAGGTGGATAACAAGATCGGCGATTTGGTCAAAAATAATTTGGCATTGCTTGATACGAATGTCTCAATTATGGTTAACTCTGGTGCGCGTGGTTCGGCAAGTAATATTAAGCTTGCGTCTGCAGCGATTGGTATCATGGTGGACGTGTTTAACCGTGAGATTGAGCTTCCGGTGAAGTCAAGTTACAAGAAGGGTCTGAATACTCTTGAATCGTTTATTGCAACTCGTGGTGCGCGTCAGGGGCAGGTGTCTACTGCGCTACGTACGGCTGATTCCGGATATCTTACTCGTCGCCTGGTAGATGTGTCACAAGATGTATTTACTGTAGAAGACGGTGCGGCTGATCCAGGTTTTAGGGTCTTTAAGCATGAGAGCGAATATACCGGTATTGACTTTGCGAGTCGAATTATTGGGCGCTATTCAGCAGAAAAGATTGAGAAGTATGGCTTGGATGTAGATGAGCTAATTACTAAGGATGTAGCGGATCAGATTGCGGCGGACGATACTATTGATGGTGCAACTATTCAGAGTATTCTTACTACTGAGTGCGCAAATGGGGTGCCTTTGAAGGCTTACGGTATTGATATGTCGACGCGTCGCACGGTGGCTCTACATGAGCCGGTGGGTGTGATTGCGGCACAATCTGTGGGTGAGCCTGGTACACAGCTGACGCTCGATACAAAGCATAGCTCTGGTGTGGCTGGCTCTGGTGCGATTTCGCGTGGTTTGCCTCGGGTTGAGGAACTTCTGGAGGCGCGCGCGCCAAAGGGGCAAGCTTATATGGCTACAATTAGCGGTATTGTGAATATTTGGGAAGAAGGACGCTATAATGTCGTGCAGATTACTCCTGAAGCTGGCGAGGTAGAGAGAATTGCGCTGGATGGACGTAAATCAAAAGTAAAAGACGGCGCTTCCGTGAAAGCTGGCGATGTAATTGCTAGTAAGGCGAAAGGTGCTGAGCCAATCGTGGCGCCATTTGATGGGATTGTGGAGCTGACGGAGAATGAGATTGTGATGGTGGCAGGGGCGGGTGCGCCAGTGAAGATTGAAATTCCGTCCGACTATGCTCTTACTGTAAAGTCTGGCGAAAGTGTGCTGATTGGCGATCGGATTTCTGAGGGTTCGCTCAATTTGCAAGATTTGATGAAGTACAAAGGTATTCCAGCGACTGAGCGCTATATCGTGAATGATATTTTGGCAATTTACGCTGCTCAGGGTCATGAGATTTCTGCTAAGCACCTTGAGATTATCGTGCGCCAGATGTTCTCGCGCGTGATGATTGAGGAGCCGGGTGATTCGCCGTTTGTAGCTGGGGACATTATGAGCCGAGCGGTGGTGCTTGATGCGAATCGTAGGTTGGAGGCTGAAGGTAAGGAGCAGGCGACGTTTGTGCAAATGCTACTGGGTATTTCCAAAGTTGCTATCTACTCAGACTCGTTCTTGTCGGCGGCATCTTTCCAGGATACTACGCGTGTGCTGATCAATTCGGCGATTCAGGGTCGCGTAGATCATCTGAAGGGTCTCAAGGAGAATGTGATTATTGGGCGCAAGATTCCTGTGGGTACTGGTGTGGAGCCTTTGGCTGTTTATGCTGAAGGGGCTGCGGAGTCGGATATTCCTACTGAGGATGAGATCGCTGAGATAGAGTAGCCACAATATACTTATACTGAACGGGGCCTGCTAGAGTCTTTTCCCCAGAAAAAAATTTAAGAAATTTTCTTTCTGGGGAGGCCCCTAGACTCTGTCGCCCGTTCTGTTTTTTGATTTTTGTCTGTGCTATTATAGATGTATGGATGATTTTGATTATTTGGGGGAGGGGGAGGTTTATTTGGATGGGGCTTGCCAGTCTTTGAGGCCAAGGTGTGTGATTGATGCGCTGAATGGTTATTATACTCGGCATAATTCTTGCGGGGAGAGGGTGAAATATCGGTGGGGGAGGGAGACTGATGAGAAGGTAGAGGAGACGCGGGCGCTGGTATTGAAGTATTTGGGGTTGAAGGCGAAGGATTATGTGGTGTCTTATACGCTTAATACTACTTATGGGATTAATTTGTTGCTAAGCCAGATCAAGCCAGAGCTTTTTGACAAAGTGGTGACTTCTGATATTGAGCATAATTCGCCGTTTCTTGCGACGATGGCATATGCAAAGAAAAATGGGGTGGAAAGGGTGGTGACTACCCGGAATGACGATGGCTCGGTACCGGTGAAGGGCTATGACTTTCATAAGGCGCTGGTGGTACTAAACTGTGCCTCGAATGTAGACGGAAGAAGATTGCAAAATATTGAGGAAGTCGTGAAGGCAGTGCATAAGGGTGGTGGGGTAATTGTTATTGATGCGGCGCAGGCGATGGGGCATAGTGCGGAGATTTTGCAGAAGACTGAGGCGGATGCGGTTTGTTTTTCGGCACATAAGATGTATGCACCGTCGCTTGGAGTGATGGTGGTGAGGCGGGATTTGTTTAAGAAAATTGATACGACATTTATTGGGGGTGGGATGGTGGATGATGTGGAACTTAATAGTTATGAGTTGTCCGCAAATTCGGCGAACCATGCTTATACCAAGTTTGAGGCAGGCTTGCAGGCTTGGGGGGAGATTGTGGCGCTTGGTGAGGCGATTCGTTGGCTGAATGGCATTGGTACGCAGGATCGAAAGAACTTGGCAGAGCGGACGCAGAAACTTTATGATTTTTTGAGTGCGCAACCTAAGGTGCATATGGTAAATCATAAAGTAAATCCCACGATATCGTTTTATATTAAGGGGCTGGATTCGCATATGGTGGGGGAGGCGCTGAGTCGTGAGAATATTATGGTGCGGACGGGATATTTTTGCGCACATTATTACCTTGACCATGTGAAGAAGTACCCGCCACTAATTAGGTTTTCTTTGGGGTACCATATCCGAGAAGAGGATGTCGACAAGACGATTGACGTCATGAAAAAGATTCTGGGCTAAACAAAAAACTTATGCTAAACTAGAACATAGAAATGGGTGGTCATGAATAGAATTGCGAAATATTTGAATCAGCATATTGTTGGCACGGTTTATAGTGCGCCTTTGGTGCTGATGGCTTATGCTACGGATCGCTCGGTGCTCAAGATGTATCCGAGAGTGGTGGCGGTGCCGAAGAATACTGATGATATTCGCAAGCTTGTGAAATTTTCTAATCAGCTCGCGATTAAGAATGTGAGTTTGCCAATTACTGTGCGCGGTACGGGGCTGGATGAGACGGGTGCGGCAATTGGGTCGGGAATTATAATTTCTATGGAGAAAATGAATCGGATTCTGGAGATTGACCCGCGGCAGAGACTAGTGAGGTTGCAGGCAGGAGTAAAGTTGGGCGAATTGCAATCGGCTCTGGCTTTGCACGGGCTGACGTTACCACTGAATGGCAATCCAAGTCTTACAATTGGTGGGATGGTGGCGAATCATTTTTCGGGCAGTATGTCTCATAAGTATGGTTCGATTGCGAATTATGTGAGTCAGGCTGAGGTGGTACTTAGCAGCGGTGACGTGATTCAGACCGTTGCGCTTAAACCTAGGGCATTGGAGCGGAAAAAGGCCGAGCGAGGATTTGAGGGAGAGATTTACCGTAAAGTGGATATGCTCATTACGAATAATGAGAAGGCTATCCGTGCGATACCAGATCCCGGGACAAATCTTAGTGGTTATCCGCTGATTACGAAGTGCAAGCAAAAGAACGGTGTTTTTGATATTTTGCCAGTGCTGTATGGATCACAGGGTACGCTTGGAGTGGTCACGGAGCTAATTATGAGTTGCGATTTGATAGCTGAGAAACCTCAATATGTAGCGATGCTTGCAAATGATGTTAAGCATGCGCTGAGAATATCGCATGCAATTTCTGGACTTGCGCCATCCGAGCTAAATACTTACGATGTGCTGTTATTTAAGGAGGCAAGCGAAGGGAGTAAGCAGCTGAAGATGTTTAAGAAGTTGCCAGAAAACGGTATGCTTGTGATGGCAGCGTTTGACGACGTGAATATGCGGAGGCGGGCGCGAAAAGTGAAGAAACTGAATAAGATTCTGCAGGGTAAGACGAAGATTGCGGTATCTGATGAAAATAATTATGATGAATTTGTGGAGCTGAAATCGATTCTTTCGATTTATCTGAATGATGGGTTCAAAAGCGTGCGCGTGCCGTTGGTGGACGATGCGTATATCCCGCCAAATCGGTTGGTGGATTATTATGATATGGTGCCGGTGCTTGCTGATAAATATGAGATCAAGTTGCCGGTGTTTGGATCGGCACTGACGAATTATTATAGTATTCGGCCGAAGGTGGATCTTTCTTCGGTGCCGGGTAGGCAATTTGCGCTGGCGTTTATGCGGGATTATTCAAAGATGGTGACGTTTTGTGGTGGCTCGCTCGCGGGTGGTGCGCCGGAGGGTAGGCTCAAGGCGGTGTTCACGAACTTGGCGATGAAGCTTGAGGTAGCGAAATTTTATGGTGAACTGAAAGATATTTTGGATCCGAATAATATTATGAATCCGGGGATCAAGATGGAGGCGAGTTTGCCGGCAGTGGTGAGGAAACTCCGAACTTCTTATAACCCAGGAGTGGTGACAGAGTAATCTGGGGTGGTGCGGGTGCATAGATTATGATATTATGCATATAATATGAAGACATCTAGCAAAAAACTCAACACATCAGTAGAAATTACTGTGAATTTTACTAAATCTGACTTGGAGCCGGCGAGGCTGAAAGCTTTGGAGCGTTTGGCGAATGGCACGAAAGTGGCTGGATTTCGCAAAGGGAAGGCTCCGGCGAATGTGGTGGAGCAACATGTGGATCCAAATGATTTGGCTTCGGAGACGCTAGACATCGCGATTCGGGGGAAGTTGCCGGCGATCTTTCAGGCGGAAAAGATTCAGCCACTTTCTATGCCGCAAGTGAATATCGTGAAGTATGTGCCTGGCGAAATGGCAGAATTCACTGTGACTTCGGATATTATGCCAGAGGTGAAGTTGGGGAATTATAAGAAGCTGAAGGCGAAGCGCGAAAAGGTGGAGGTGAAAGCAGCAGATGTGACAGATGTGCTGGAGCGGATTGCCAAGAGTTATGCTGAGCCTAGGGTAGTGAAGCGGAAGTCAAAAAAGGGCGATGAGGTGATTATTGATTTTGCTGGCAAGAAAGATGGGGTGGTTTTTGAGGGTGGATCGGCTAAGGATTTTAGGCTGGCGCTGGGGTCTGGGGAGTTTATCCCTGGGTTTGAGGATGGAGTGATTGGACATGAAGCTGGTGATAAGTTTGAGCTGGATCTGACTTTTCCTAAGGAATACCATAATCAGGATTTGGCTGGGGCGAAGACGGTTTTTGAGGTGCTAGTGAAGCAGGTGAATGATGTGGAGGTGCCAAAGATTGATGATGAGTTGGCTAAGAAATCTGGGGCTTTTGAGACCCTGAAAGAGTTGAAAGCTGATATAAAAAAGAACCTGGTTGCTCAGGCGGAGAAACGTGCGGAAGATAAGTACCGGGATGGGTTGGTGATGGAGTTGGTGACGGCGAGTACTGTGGAGGCGCCACAATCTGTGGTGGCGGATCAGTTAAGTGCTTTGAGGCAGGATTTGGAGCAGAATGTACGATCGCGTGGGGCTACGGTGGAAGAATTCTTGGAGAAAACTGGTAGTTCTGAGGAAAAATGGAATGAGGAAGCACGAAAGATTGCTGAAGATCGCGTGAAGGCTAGTATTATTTTGCAGGAGCTGGCGAAAGAATTGGATGTGAAAGTAGATGATGCCGAGGTGGCGCAAAAAGTTGCTGAGCTTAAGGAAGTCTATAAGAAGGACGAGAATGCGGCGAAGCAGCTTGAAGATGAGAGGGTGATTGCGGATATTGCTAATCGTTTGAAGATTGATAGGACTTTGGAGAAGCTGGCTAAGTTTAATGCTTAGGGGATGAGCTGGCTAGGTGGTAATGGTTGCCGTATTCGCATTTGTAGGCGTGTAGGAAGTTTGGTGGTAGATGGTGCTCTTGCTCTATGAGGCGGGCGGATTGTTCGGCGGTGAAGATGTCTGGGTGGCAGACTTTTTGTTGGTTGTTGACCCAGCATTTTTGGGGTGTGTAGGTTGGTTTTATTTTAGGCATATATCTTTTCGTTATAGCACACATCGTTATAAAGTCAATTTAATGAGCTTTTTGGGGGGAGAAGAACTCAAGTGCCTGGTTTTTGGTATTATGGGATTTGTGGAGAAACCCCCAACACCTAACCCCCAGCATCAGGAGTGCTCACGCAGGAAAGCAGCCCCTCTGGGTGCTTTCACTGGTTCGCAATGATGCTGGGAGTTAGGTATCGGGGGTTTCTCTTACGCACATCTAAGAACTAGAAAAAAAGACTTGCAAAGTTCTTAAGGTCGCGCTACCATAAGAATAATAAAGAGGAAAAAATAATCATGAAGATCTT
>JAITNW010000001.1 GCA_031290255.1 Candidatus Nomurabacteria bacterium | reverse complement strand
AAACAACACGAACATGGTCACGTCGTTTCCAAGAAGCATCAATGGTTACCTACTTAACTACATTAGGAATCTGCTTGGTTACCAGGTTGGGCGGTTTATGGGGGTTTAGGGATTCAGGTGTTGTCGCATTGACTACAAGATAATTTGTGATATAATTGATAACATACGCACGATCATTAAAAATGAGTAAGGGAGATCTCGAAAATGCGTTCTGTTTCATGCGATTTCTTGATGAAGGCCGAAATCCGCCAGTTGAAGGAGGAGTTGTCGGCATGTGAGCTATCTGTCCTAAAGTCTCTTGGTGCAAACAAGTTGCGGACTCAGATGAGCCTAGTGGGATATATTTGTAGGCTTGTGGTTTGGCTAATTTTCTGGGGGGACAAGAATACCAAACGGCTGAAAGCGCGGGCGGCGAGTTTGGTGAGGTTCTTTTTTCCGACGAGGATGAGAGTCGATAATTATCGTCAGAATAAAGACGCCGCGGTTGTATTTTACTTCAACCATCAGAGTCTGTTTGAGGTATTGGCGGTGATTTGGTACTGTTTGTCGCGTTATCCGAATAAGCGTTACGTTTTTCCGGTGAATTTGCCGTGGTATGAAGCGCTTTGCCCAGTGTTTGACAAGTTAAGACAAATTGGGATTTGGATCACGCCTATGATTACCCCAAATACCTATAAAAAGTTGGTAAAGGTGGCTGGAGCAGACGAGGAGCGACAGATGGTGGTTCGCCGTCTTAAGACGCAGTTTGAGGAAGAGTATTTTAAGATGGTGGCGGAATTTGTGCAGAGCAAAGACATTATTGCTGTGGCGCCATCTGCAACGCGCACGAAGTATATTTTCCCGAGTCAAGCCGCGTTTTCTGGAGTTGATGCCGTAGCTATCAAGACGATGCCGCGAACCATGTCTGCCATTGTGCTGTCTATTCGGCGAAGTCGGGTGGAATCAGAGTCTGTCGATTTTGTGCCATTTGTGGCGACGAGACGGCATCGAGCAGGGCAAGGTCTGAATATCTGGAGACGTCATGATGTCTATATCGGTAAGGCGGAAAGTTTGCCGGAGATATTAGTGAAGCAGAAGGAGCGAACGTTGGATTACGAATGTTCTCGTAGACTAGCGGAGTTTGTTTCTGGCGAGATTATCTACGGACCTTAGCAGTTCTTTAAAGCATGAGCCACGGAGTAAAATTCGTGGCTTTTTCTTGTGCGTATGGGTATTTGTGCTATACTGAATGAAAATAATAAGGCATAAGGATTTTAGGGTGGAAGAAAATACATATCACAGGCTAGATAGTATTGAGGATGTTGAGGAGTTTTATGGCGCGATTAAGCGTGAAACGCTGACGCATAAGCTTTCCTCGGAACGGCCGTTTTGCTATTGGACGTTAGAAGTTTACGATAAGGAGAATGGGATTCGGGGTGGCGGAGGGCTGGGAGTACTTGCGGCGGATACTAGGCGCGTGGCGGAGCAGTTGCAGGTGCCTTTTGTGATGATTACGCCGTTTTACCCATGGGAATCGCATCAGAAGATGCAGAATATGGAGCAGACGGATTATCACGTGGAGAAGAATTATGCGGATTTTGGCTTTAATTTGGTAGATACTGTGAGCATCAAGACCTCGACTACGGCTGTGGAGCTTGCTGTGGTTGAGAAACAACTGGGGACAACTCGATTTTTGTGCGTGACTGAGCCGAATTTTGGCGAGCTTTATTCTGGTGAATCTGGGTCAGATCATCGACTTTACCAAGAGGTCGCTCTGGGGTTTGGTGGTTATCAAGCGCTGAAGCTAGTAGGACTCAAGCCAGCGGTAATTCAGCTGAATGAAGTGGCAACTTTCTTTGCGGCGATTGCGCGGCTGGATGAGTTGGTGTCTTCTGGAATGGATTTTTATGAGGCGGTAGTGTATACGCGCAAGCATACGCTCTACACAAATCATACTTTGGTGCAGGCGGCAGAGGCGATGTTTACGTTTAGGCAGTTTGAGCAATATGTGTTTCCTAATGTGAAGTCTTCTGCAGTTAGGCGTTGGCTTGCAGAGAAGTTTACAGATGGGCGGATTAAGCTAAGCACGCCTACCATTGAAATTGCAGAGCTTCGAAGTGGCGTGAGCAAATTGCACGCACGAGTGGCGAATTACCGCGACATCAATGGTAACCGCGTGAAATTTAAGGCGATAACAAATGGTATTCATGTGGATACATGGGTGTTGCCGGAAATCGTTGAATATTATGAGAAAAACGGGATATTAGATAAGTTTAGTTTGCCGACGGAAGATTATCAGGAGAAAGTTGAGAAGGTAAGTGCGGAGGATATTCGTTATCTGAAAAATCTGGGGCGGGTGAAGCTGAATGAGATCCTTCAAGATCGGACGGATCAGTATGGGAATCCGGTGCATATTCCGGAAGATGCGCTGCTGTTTGATTTTAAGCGGCGGTTTGTGGATTATAAGCGGCCTTGGTTGCCCTTTACGGATTATGAAAGGCTGGCAGATATTCTGGAGAAGAATGACGCTTATTATATCCTTGCTGGACGTGTCCATTTGGGGGATGCGACGATGTTTGGCGAACTAATGAAGCTTTTGAAGCTGATAGATGGGCATCCTGTGCTGAAGAAGCGCGTGTCTTATTTGCCAGATTATGATGAGGAACTAGGCTATGGGTTGTCGCTTGGTTCGAATGTGGCGATCAATACGCCAATTGTGGGGCTTGAGGCCTGTGGCACCAGTTGGATGAAAGATATTGCTAACATGGGGTTGCTTATCTCTACTCATGATGGTGGGGTGGCGGATATGCCAGCAGATAATTATCTCAATATTGATGGGCGAGACGAGGCTGAGGAAGTGGCGGCACTATATGAACAGATGGATGTGGCGGCGCAGGCTTGGCGGAATGATTTTGACCTTGAGTACTGGGTGCACAAAGAGCTGGCGGCCTATTTGCCGGTAATTTCTGGTGCGCGGATGATGAAGGATTATTTGACTTATTTGTTTTAAGTGTGATTAGGTTAATGATGCGAAAGCCAGCCGATTCCGCTGGTTGTCTTGACGCTAATTGCTACTTGCAATTAGGTTTTAGATCAGATATACTATTGACAACCTCCGCTGGAGGATTTTTTAATGGGAGTGATTATGGCAAATGTCACTAGAATCAAGGCTAAGGACGAGAAGACACCTGAAGAAAAGGGTGACGAGCAGGCTTTAGCTAAGAGCGAAAAGACCAAAAAGGTCGAGAACAAGAAGCCGAAAACGACCAAAAAGGCCGTAAAGGCAAAAAAAGTCGATAAAAAAGACGCGAAACCAAAGAAGCAGCGCAAGATTTTTGCACCGTTTCGCTATGTGCGCGACTCTTGGCGCGAGATTCGTCAGGTGCGTTGGCCAGATCGCAAATCCGCCTGGAAGATGACTTTGTCGGTCATTATCTACGTGGTGATATTTGGCGCGGTGATTATGCTTCTGGACGCATTTTTCACATTTATCTTTAATTTAATTTTGGGAGAATAAAATGGCAGTAAATCGTTATGACGATACTCGGGCTTGGTACGCAATCAACACTTATTCTGGCTACGAAGATAAGGTGGCGGATAGTGTGAGGCAGCGCATCAATAGCATTGATCTTGCGGATAAGATTTTTGATGCTATCGTGCCAAAGGAAAAGCAAATTGAAATCAAGAATGGCAAGCGTAAGGTAGTGGATCGGAAGATTTTTCAGGGCTATGTGTTGGTGGAGATGAAATTATCGGATGAGACTTGGTATATTATTCGCAATACGCCGGGTGTGACAGGGTTTGTGGGTACGGGGACGCAACCGACGCCAGTGAGCGAAAAAGAAATCGCTAAGATTAAGAAGCGGATGGGCGTGGAAGATCCTAAATATACTGTCAATTATGAGATTGGCGAAGTTGTGAGTATCACGGATGGGCCGTTTAAGGGTTTTGAGGGTGCAGTGAGCGAGATTGACGCGCAGAAGGGCAAGCTCAAAGTGATGGTGTCAATGTTTGGACGCGATACGTCCGTGGAGCTCGACGCCTTGCAAGTTAAGAAACTTTAGTGTAAAATATCAAGGTTACGCACTCGGTAATACGAGTAAAAAGAGGAAAATATGGCAAAGAAAATTATTGGAAATTTGAAATTAAGAATTCCTGGTGGCAAGGCCACCGCAGGGCCTCCTGTGGGCTCTACTTTGGGGCAATGGGGTCTGAATATGATGGATTTTATCAATCCGTTTAACGAGAAGACCAAAGAATTTATGGGGAAGAATGTAATTGTGCATATTCGTGTGTATGATGATCGGTCTTTTGACTGGGATTGTTTGGGGCAGCCGGTGGATGACCTGATCAATGAGAAGATTGGCATCAAAAAGGGTAGTGGCAAGCCAAACTTGGAGAAAGTTGGTAAGATTACTCAGGCACAGCTGCGCGAGATTGCAGAGGTTAAGAAGGATCAGCTGAATGCTATTGATGTGGAGGGTGCGGCTAAGGTAATTGCTGGTACTGCGCGGTCGATGGGTGTGGAAGTCGTAGGTTAGTCTATTAGTTTTCTTTATTTTGGAACGGGTCCTGCCAGAGTCTTTTCCCCACAAAAAAATTTAAGAAATTCTTTTTGCGGGGAGGTCCCTAGACTCTGTCACCCGTTCGGTATATGATGGGGGTATCTCTCCATTATATCATACCTGCGTTATTTTGTCAAGTATGGTAGACCTGAATCCCTAAACCCCCATAAACCGCCCAACCTGGTAACCAAGCAGATTCCTAATGTAGTTAAGTAGGTAACCATTGATGCTTCTTGGAAACGACGTGACCATGTTCGTGTTGTTT
>JAITNW010000015.1 GCA_031290255.1 Candidatus Nomurabacteria bacterium | reverse complement strand
GCGTAAGAGAAACCCCCGATACCTAACTCCCAGCATCATTGCGAACCAGTGAAAGCACCCAGAGGGGCTGCTTTCCTGCGTGAGCACTCCTGATGCTGGGGGTTAGGTATTGGGGGTTTTCTCCACAAAAAAAGCATCGTCAACATAGTTCAATGTTATCGTCTAACTCTGTAATTTCTGCTTGTGAGCATAAAAGTGTTGACACGGCGGATATTTTTGGTAGAATAGAGTTAATGCAGTGACTGGTAAGTAACGTTTACCGTTGCGGCATACGTGAACTCGTATGCAGGTCGCCGCACCAAGAAAGCCCTCAATAGAGGTCTTTTTTGTTTCAATCGGTAACTTCGCCAGAATAAACTTGCTTCTTAATGATCGGGCGATATTGTTCAATGGCTTTCGGCGTGCCTTTAAGCTTGCGCGTAGACAGTGCCACTACGTAATCGGCTAGCTGAATAAGGCTGTGGTTAGTAGATTTAACCTGTTTGTATTTCATTGCCAACTTCTGCTTCTTCGTCTGACGACGCAACTCGGCATACAAAACTGGGTTTGCGTCCATCTCAATGCGAATATTTGGGAAGCGAGTAGCGATTTCGCGTATTAAGTATTCAGCCATCTTCGGGTATGAAGCGTGAAGACGCCAACCGTTTTTGCGAATTGCTATCGTAATAAACTGAAAGTCAAGATTGGGTATGAGCTTTATAAAACCCTCTTGTGGACGGGTAGAATTACGGCTGCAATGGAACTCATAACCCTCGGGCTTATTTAAGCGTCCCCGCAATCTGTCGATAGCCGCCGAGCATTTCTCAATAGATTCACGATCTGGAAATACAACCAAACTCACCACCAGAAAATCGTTGCTATTGGCCGCCACACCTGGCGCACCGGATTCATCTAAAAACCCATACATTGGGGCAATTGTAGCACATTTCTGCCCGTAAACAAAAACGTTGCATAAAAAACGCAACTGGATTAGGGTGGCGTGGTACAATGAGGCTTATGTTGTGGCTGACTTTAGCGATTTTGGTGGCTCTCGGGTGGTCGTTTGGGGTATTCATTGATAATTACAATACGGATGTGAACTTTAAGGGGCGTTTACCGCAAGGTCAGAAAGTGTTTAGCGCAGTAGCCTACACTTTGACGGCGGTTCTGATTGCAGTTTTCTGGCCGATTTTACCGATTGAGATAGTGCCACTCTTACTCTTGGTGCTGTCTGGCGTGCTGGCATCAGTGGCCTCGGTACCATATTATAATGCGTTGAAATCCGAAAACGCTACGGGCGCAACAATCTTTGCTCAGTTGGCACCGGTAATGTATTTGATCGCTGGCTGGGTATTTTTGGGGCAAGAAATTACTTTAATGAATATTGTAGCGTTTTTGGTAATTTTGGCAGCGCCGGTGATTGTGATAGCGAGTACGGGTAAAAGACATAAACGGTTGGAATTTTGGGCCACAGGGATGCTAATGCTGTATTTGCTGCTATGTGTGGCCTCAAATCTTGTGTTCATCGGTGCGGAGAACGGTCTAGATTTCGTATCAGCTTTCTTCTGGTTTATGGTAGGGAAAGCGCTGACGGACATTATACTCGTGACTATATTTAAGAAGTGGCGGGTACGGTTTATGAATGTGCTGAGGGAGCGGAAGCTAAAGTTGCTGATGCCGATGTTGATAAATCAGGGAATTTATACTTTTACTGAGGTGGGGTATAGGCTGGCGCTTACTCTGGGGTCGGTGGCGATTGTGTCGGTGGTGACAAATGCGGCACAGTTGATTATCACGTTTGTTTTGGGACTAGTATTGACTTGGATATGGCCGAATTTTGGTAGGGAAAAGCTGAAGAAGAGAACTATTTTGGCGCATTTGGTGGCTACGGTGGTGGCGGTGGTGGGAATTGTGCTTTTGCAGTAGGGGGTGCTGCTTAGTAATAAGTTTTTGATGAATTTGGACTGAAAAGGCTTGACAAATTTCAGTACTTGGCATAGCATAGAACTATGCAAACAATAATAGAGCAGACGGAAAGTGCGGCGGATTATGCGGGGGAGCTGACCGTGCAGTTAAAAAAGGGGGTGCTGACGCAGTGCGTATTATTGGTGACGGAGGAGCCACGATATGCGTCGGAAATTTTGCAGGAGCTGAACTCAGTAGAGCTGGATATTGTGGAGGGGACGGTCTATCCGCTGCTTTCTCGGCTGTCGCGAAATGGACTGCTGCGGCACAAGTGGCATGAATCGCCAGCGGGGCCGCCGCGAAAATATTATCAAATTACTGATTATGGGCGTGAGGTGCGGGAGCATTTGGCGCAGTCAATTAATAAATTGAATAACACAGTTAGCCAATTAGAAAGGAAATAAATGAACGAAATTGTGAGAATTCATATTGCGGGGGTGGCGTACGAGATCGATGTGGATGCGAAGAAGGCGCTGGATAAATATTTGGCGGCGATTCGAGCGAGTCTAGGAGATGAGCAGGATGCGATGGATGATATTGAGATTAGGATTACGGAGATTTTGGCGGAGCGGGGGATTCTGAAGGATGGCGTGGTGCGGCCGGCAGATATTCTGGCTATGAAGGGGCAGCTGGGGAGTCCGAAAGATTTTTCTTCGGATGAGAAGAGGGGGGAGGAGAGCGAGGAAACTGTTGCCGATAGGGTGCGGGAGGGATTTGCGCAGAGGAAGTATTTTCGGGATCCGGAGAATGGGATTTTGGGTGGGGTGCTGGCGGGATTTGCGGCTTATACTGGATGGGATTTGACGCTGCTGCGGGTGCTGTTTGTGATACTTACGGTATTTACGGCGGGATTTCCGTTTGTTTTGCTTTATATTGTGGTGTGGATTTGTGCGCCGGAGGCGAAGACCGCGTCGGATTTTTTAGCCATGAAGGGGGAGCCGATCAATCTTGAGTCAATCAAGGATACGGCGAAAGATTTTGCGGAGAAGACAGAAAAGGGGGCGAGGGTAGCTGGGAAGAAAGTGAAGAAAACGGCACCGAAGGCAGGGAATATGTTTGGGCGGATCTTGCTGGGTTTCTTTGGCGTGATTGGGCTGCTGACATTTATTCCGACGCTGATTGCGATCATTCCGGCGACAGTACTCGCTGTGTTTGCGATAACTGCTGCGGAGATTCCTGCTAAGGGTTTATTTGTGGCGACGGCGATCTTGGTGGCGATCATTGTGCTGACGATTGTGTCGATGGGGATTACGCTATCGATCGCTCTGATTCGGGCAAAAATGACTAAATCTGCGGGCGTGGGACTGGTAAGTTCAATTATTTTGACGCTTGCGCTGGGCTTTGCGGCTTCGGTAACTGGTGGAATTTGGTACGGCGAGGTGGGGCGGGATGGGATACGCGATACGGTGGAGTCAATTGGCAGAGACCACGTGATTGAGATGGAAGATGGACGGGTGCGGGTGGAAGTGGGGCCAGTGAAGGTGGATGTGCATGATCAGGAGTGATGGTAGGGGTGGCCTTTGGCGATTTCTTGGGCGCGGTAGAGTTGTTCGGCTAGGATGAGGCGGCAGATTTGGTGGGGGAAGACCATTTTGGAGAGGCTGAGGGTGAGGTTGGCGCGGGATTTGATGGCGGGAGAGAAGTGGCCGAAGGCGCCGCCGATGAGGAAGATAATGTTAGGGCATTTTGCGAGCTGGTCGGTGAGGGTTTGGCTGAGCTCTGGGGAAGAAAGCTCGGCGCCAGATTCGTCTAGGAGGATCAGAAAATCGTGGGGCTGGAGTCCGGTGATTTTGGATGCGAGCTGGTCTTCTTTGGTAAAGACCCAATCGTAGAGAAAGGGTTTCTGCATACGTTTCTCGTATTCCTGAATGGCCTCTTGGACGCAGCCGCTATGCTTCTTGCCGCCGGCGATGATTCTTAACATTGCAATATTTTAACATTTTTGGTATAATCTTGATAGTTACCAAAGACAGCGGCTGGTGTTACACCTTAATTTGCCGCCGAGGCATATACTTATATACTGTTGGTGACGTAGTCTAGTAACTAGGCTTTAACATTTTGACCAACATTTTAATAACCAAAGGAGATTTTTATCTATGGCGATTGACAAAGATAAGAAAAAACAATTGGTTGCTGATTTAGACAATCTACTATCAGATGCGAAGATGACGGTTTATGCTCAGTATCGGGGCTTAAGCGTAGCAGATCTGCAAGATTTGCGACGTGCGGCCCGCGCAGCTGGTGTGAAAATCAAGATCGTCAAGAACCGTTTGGTAAGAGTGGCGCTGAATGAAATTGCCGTCTATAAAGACACGGACACTTCCGGACTCGAAGGTCAGCTGCTTTATGCAGTGAGCAGCGAGGATGAGGTGGCGCCGGCACAAGTTTTGGACAAATTCGCTAAAGACCACCAAGCTCTTGAGCTTAAAGGTGCGTTTAGCGGCGAGGGTGCAAGCTTGTCTACCGATGAGGTGAAGGCTCTGGCGAAATTGCCGAGCAAAGATCAACTCATTGGCGAGGTGGTGGGGATGCTGATTGGTACCGTTAATGACGTTACTAGCGCACTCTCGGGCAATTTGCATGGGCTACTTGACGGAATCTCTGAAAAAGCTGAAGCTTAAAGCAACTAATTATTATCAAATACAATAACGAAAGGGTCTATAATGGCTACTGATGTGAAGAAAATTGCAGAGGAATTGGTAAAGCTCACCGTCCTCGAAGTTAACGAGCTAAAAAATGTTTTGAAAGATGAATACGGCATTGAGCCGGCGGCGGCTGCTGTGGCTGTGGCTGCTGCTCCTGCTGAGGGTGCGGCGGCTGCGGATGAGGGCAAAAGTGAGTTTGACGTAGTTTTGAAGGACGCTGGCGCACAGAAAATTGCTGTGATCAAGGCGGTCAAGGAAGCTACTGGTCTTGGTCTCGGTGAGGCTAAGGCAATCGTGGATGGCGTGCCTGCTACCGTGAAAGAGAAGGTGGCTAAGGACGAAGCTGAAGCGATGAAGAAGGCTTTGGAAGAAGCTGGCGCTACTGTAGAGCTTGCCTAAATAACACAAGTTGGTCAGAATTGTTAACGAATACCCGGAGTTTAGTGCTTCGGGTATTTTGTTGGTTTAATTTATTTTTGACAACATTTTTTGCGGTATATCTGTTGTGGTTGTGGAAAAACCTGAAATTATTTTATTGACTTTGCACATGGAAGACTATAATATAATACTGATACTATATTTAAACAGACAGGATGCGAGGTATGTCTGAATTACCAGAAAAACAAATAAAGCGATTAAGAAGCCTCTTGACTGAAGCTGAGACTAATTTGGCGGCTGCCAAAGAGCTTTTGACGTCTACGTTGGGTGACGGCGAAGCTATTACTGCGCCACGGTCTACTGTGGTGGAAAGCCCTGATGGTAAAGTTATTGAGGGGGTGTTTGACGGGCAGATTATGATTGGGCCAGATGGCAAGAATTATCCAGTGCCGGCAAATTATGCTTCTAAGTCTAAGCTTGTTGAGGGTGATATTTTGAAATTGACGATTGCTGAAGATGGCAAATTCCTTTATAAGCAGATTGGGCCGGTGGAGCGTAGGACCGTGATTGGCACTTTGGTTAATCATGATGATCAGTACTCGGTAGAGATCAATGGTAAGGATTATAAGATTCTTTATGCTTCGGTGACTTATTTTAAGTTACATGTGGGGGATCAGGTTACTATTATTGTTCCGGCGGATAATCCGGATGCTACTTGGGCTGCCGTGGAGGCTAGTCTCTAACACATTCATCAAGTTTAGTTGTAGGCAAACCCAGAGGGGCTGCTTTCCTGCGCGAACACTCCTGATCCTGAGAACCCTGATTATATTTTGCGACACTTAAGCTTGCGATTGGGTCTTAAATCGGATTCTTGTTATTCCCATATGATATAATCAAAGCAATGGGAAAGGCGTTGTATAGGAGGTACCGTTCTAGGTCTCTGTCGGAGATTGTTGGGCAGCAGCATATTACGGATATTCTGGAAAAATCTTTGAAGACTGGCAAAATTAGTCATGCTTATCTTTTTGTGGGGCCACGAGGGACAGGTAAGACTTCGGTGGCGCGGATTTTGGCGCATGAGATCAATGGGTTTGATTATGAGATCGAGGACGATTATTTGGACATCATTGAGATTGATGCGGCGAGCAATACGGGCGTGGACAATATTCGGGATTTGCGGGAGAAGGCGATAATTGCGCCGACTAAGGGCAAGTACAAGATATATATTATTGATGAGGTGCATATGCTGAGTAAGTCAGCGTTTAATGCTTTATTGAAGACTTTGGAGGAACCGCCGGAGCATGTGGTGTTTATTATGGCGACGACGGATGCGCATAAGGTGCCGGTGACGATTACTTCGCGGAGTCAATCTTTCGTGTTTAGACTTGCTAGTCCGGATGTAATGTTGCAACATTTACGGGGTATTGCTGGGGCGGAGAGTATCAAGATCAGCGATGGGGCGCTCAAGGTTGTGGTGCGGCGGAGTGGGGGGTCGTTTCGGGATGCGATTTCGCTGCTTGATCAAGTTTCTACTTTGGCTGATGGGGAAATTACTGAGGAGGTTATTACTAAGGCATTGGGGTTGCCTCAGGATGATTTGGTGCAGCAGCTTTATGGGGCTTACTTGGGTGGGGGTGTTGACGAGGTGACGGAGATCTTAAGGGCATTTGCTGGGCAGGGGATTAAGGCAGAGATTGTGGCGGAGGAGTTGATGGGGTTGATTGTGGAAAGGCCCTGTTCTGGGGCTATGGGGTTGCTTGATAAGCTTGTGGATGTACCTAGGGCTGGGTATCCTGAGGTTAAGTTGTTGTTGGCTCTTTTGTCTGGTGGAGGTGGAGTTTCTGATGGGGGCTCAGAGGAAAACACTTCAGGGGGTGCGCCCGTCTTTACGGGGCACCGCCTTTCGCGTTCGGCTGGAAATAGGGGCGAGGCTCGCCCCTCTTCCACAGTTTCCTCTGAACCCCCATCAGAAGCTCCACCCCAACGCGAGTCGGGGGGTCAAAATGTCGCAACAGGGTCGCAGGAGGGGATGGCTTTGGCTGAGTCGGCAAAATTTTCTGCTACTTCCGAGTCAGAACTTCAATCGAGCGGGGAGGGTGCGGACGGAGGTTTGGGGGAAACTGTGGAAGAGATGGCTGCCAGCCATCTACTTCCAGCCGAACGCGAAGGGCGAAACCCCGTGAAGACGGGCGTTTCCCCTGAAGTGTTTTCCGACAAATCTCCGTCCGCACTCTCAAGCTTCAACTGGGAGAATTTACTGGCTGCTATTCAGAAAGAAGCATCAACAATCGCAAAGTATGTATCTGATTCGGACTATGAAGTGGTTGACGATAAGCTGGTGATTTATGCGAGGAAAGCTTTTGCGAAGAACCAAATTGATAAAAAGCGAAATATAATTATAGATTTATTGCCGGATGGTATGGGACTTGAGGTATTGGCCAGCGCGAAGAATACTGATGCTACAATAGCTAATATTGCGAATATAATGGGTGGCGGAGAGGAGGTTAGACTATGAGTGCCGAGAAAAAAGATGCAAAGAGAATACCGCCGCAGAATGTGGATGCGGAGAAATCTTTGCTTGGGGCGATCTTGATTTCAGAAGATTCTTTGCCAGACGTGACCGAGATTGTGACGCCGGATGATTTTTATGAGGAGCCGCATGCTTTGGTATTCAAGGCGATGTGGAATTTGTACGAGAGGCATAAGCCAGTTGATTTATTGACAGTGACGGCTGAGCTGAAGCATAAGAAAGAACTTTCTAAGGTGGGGGGGTCGACGTTTCTTTCTGAGCTGACTAATTATGTGCCGACGGCGGCGCACGCTAAGGCTTACGCCGAATTAGTGTCAAAGGCTGCGGTGAGGCGACGTCTGATTGCGGCGGCGGCGGATATTACCGAGCAGGCTTATGATGAAGATTCTGAGACTACGGAATTGCTGGGTGAGGCGGAGAAGTCGCTTTTTGAGGTGTCGGATCAGAATATTAAGAACGATTTGGTGTCTATTTCGGATCTTTTGGGCGAGACTTTTGACCGGCTTGAAGATCTGCATAAGAATAAGGGGGCGATTGCGGGGATGAAATCTGGGTATGCGGATTTTGATCGGATGACGGCGGGCTTCCATAAGTCCGACTTGGTGATTTTGGCGGCGCGACCGGCGATGGGCAAGACGGCACTGGCACTAAATTTTGCACATAATGTGGCGACAATCAATCAGAAGGCAGTTTTGATATTTTCTCTTGAGATGGGTAAGGAACAGCTGATCAATCGTATGCTGGCGGACGCTTCGGGGATTGATTCATTTAAGCTCGAGACTGGGAATTTTAGTGGGGACGATTTTGCTCAGATTAGTGAGGCGATGGCGACGCTTAGTGAGGCGCCGATATTTATTGATGATACTCCGGGGATGACGGTGTTGGAGATGCGCACAAAAGCGCGACGGGCAGCTCACGAACACGATCTGGGAATGATTATTGTGGATTATTTGCAGTTGATGACGGGTTCTTCTAAGCGTTCAGCCGAAAACCGCGTGCAGGAAGTTTCGGAGATTTCGCGAGGGTTGAAATTGATTGCGAGGGAGCTGAATGTACCTCTTATTGCACTTTCGCAGCTGTCGCGTTCTGTGGAATCGCGTCAGCCGCAGATTCCGATGTTATCGGATCTGCGTGAGTCAGGATCTATTGAGCAGGATGCTGACCTTGTGATGTTTTTGTACCGTGAGGATTATTATAATCCTGAGACGGACCGGCAAAATATTACAGATTTGATATTGTCTAAGCACCGACGAGGCGCTACTGGACAGGTGGAGCTATTCTTTGATAAGGCGAGGGTGCGCTTCATGTCGCTGGACAAAAGGCATGAATAACCATATACTATATCTTATAACATGCGTATCAAGATAGATAAGCTTTTTCTGTATCGTCATCGTTTTGTGATTGGCTACACGCTTTTGACTGTGGTTTTTTTCTTTTTGCTGGTTTGGTTGCCGATGATTTCGCCTGATGGGATTAGTACAGAAGAGATGGAGTCGACAGTAGAGTCCGCGAACGTAAGTGTACGGTCGGTCACTGATGGAGATGTGGTAAATATGCCATATCGACTTTTGCAGAAAGCAAGTATCTCGGTGTTCGGGCTTTCGCTCTATTCGATAAAAATCCCTTCGATTATTATCGCGGCAGTCACTGCCGTACTATTGGTTCTACTGCTCAATCGCTGGTTTAAGAGTAATGTGGCGATAATTGCTTCGGTGATTACTACTTTGTCGTCGGCTTTTTTGTTTCTGGCGGGATTTGGCACGCCAGCGATAATGTACCTATTTTGGATGACCTTGATATTATGGCTGGGCTCAAAAATACTTGGGGAAAGTAGGCCGCATCCTGTGCTAGTAAGTTGTTTTGTGGCGGCGTTAGCCTTTTCGTTGTATACGCCACATTTAATATATATTGCTCTTATTGTAGCGATTGCGGGGATCTTGCATCCACATATGCGATTCACGATCAAAAAGTTTAAATTGCATCAAATTATAGTGTGCGTAGCTTTATTTGCGCTGGTTATGTCGCCGCTTGTCATGTCATTGTTTACGAATCCGGATATTCTGAAGATTCTGCTGTTTAATGTGCAGGGATTTAACTATGCAGATAATGTAATTAGTGCGTTCCAGCCGTTCTTCTCGTTTGGATCGGCGTATGAGAGCGTGTTCTCAAGTCCATTATTTGGGTTAGCGACAGTGGCATTATTATTTGTGGGGGTTCTGGCATCCTTTGGCAAACTATTCACTAGCCGGAATACCGTAGTGAGCTTATTGGTGATATTCGCAATCGCGATTGCAGGGATTGGGCCATATGCGGCGACAATTATCATTATTCCTATCTCAGTACTGGTAGCGGCGGGGTTAGAATCAATCTTAGAGAAGTGGTACTCACTATTTCCAGAGAATCCTTATGCACGTGTCTTTGGTCTCTTGCCGATTGCGGCGTTTACTGGCGTGATCGTAGTGTCTAGTTTGTCGCATTTTGTATTTGGGTATCATTATACGCCGATGGTGGCAAACCAATTTAATGACGATATCACGCTGATTAAGGAAAATCTTAGCCCTGGTACAGTTTTGTTGGTGCCGGAGAATACCGTGGAATATAGATTTTATAAGAATTTGGAAGGCCAAGACGGTATCACCGTGATGGGTGCTTTGCCGAAGCGAGACGATTTGGAAATAGCGACTCTGGGCAAATGGGAAGGCGAGATAGATTTGCCGCTTTACCGAATCATTACCTCCCAAAAATCTCAAGATTCTGATAGACTATACTTATACAATAATTAGATGAGAGGAGTTATTTTTAATGGGTGCGACTTTTGACCAAGTTAAGATGCTAAACCAACTGCGCAAAGCACAGAAAGACTTGAAGAATGAAATTGTAGAAGTGGAAGCTGGTGATGGCGCCGTGGTAATTCAGGTAACGGGCGAGCTGAAGATCAAAAAGGTGTCGATTGACCCCGAGAAAGTCGATCTCAACGACATCAGTGAGCTAGAACGCTGGGTCGAGAATGCCATGCGTGACGGTTTTGCTAAGGCACAAGAAATTGCCAGTGATAAAATGAAGCCGCTGATGGGGTCGCTCGGCAACTTGGGCATGTAATATATATGCTACCTAGTGCACTAAATGATGCTATTGATGCTCTTGGGCGTCTACCTGGTGTGGGTTCTCGGACGGCTGAACGCTATGCCTATTATCTCTTGAAGTCTGACGCAAATGTGTCTGCAAAAGTGGCTGATACATTACTTAAGCTGCATCAGAACGTACGGACTTGCCCGGTAACTTTTGCAATTATGGACGCGAGCGAAGATATTTCGCCATTATACGTAGATCCGAACCGCGATAAAAGTACAATACTCGTGGTGGAGGAGCCGCTGGATATTTATGCACTTGAACGAACGAGGTCTTATCATGGGGTTTACCATGTACTAGGCGGCGCGATTTCCCCAATGGATGGGATTATGCCGGATCAATTGCATATTAAAGAGCTCTCAAAACGCGTAGCGGATGACGCCGTGAGTGAAGTGATTATTGCTACAAACCCGTCCGTAGAGGGCGAATCCACGGCGATTTTGCTTGAAAAATTACTGCACGAAACTTATCCAAAGCTGAAAATAACTCGACTGGCACGGGGTCTACCACTAGGGATATCTCTGGAATATGCAGACCAAATAACCTTAACTTCCGCGCTCGATAACCGCACTAATCTTTAAATGTGGTAGAATAGTAAAATGTCTAAAATTTTGAAAATCTTTGTTTCTTATTGGTGGCAGATAATTTTGTTACTTGGCGGGCTATGCTTGCAGGTGTTTTCTAGCCTTTCGTTGCCAGACATCATGTCGGATATTATCAATAATGGTATTGGCAAGAGCGACATGGACTATGTGTGGGCAGAGGGCTTCCGTATGCTCGGGATTGTGCTGATCGGTATGGTCGGTATGGTGATTGCAGGATTTTTTGCATCACGGATCGCTACTGGTTTTGCGGCTAAGCTTAGGGAAGCACTATTTCGCCATATCTTGAGTTTTAGCGTGGATGAGATTGATCGGTTCTCGACAGCGTCGCTTATTACGCGAACTACAAACGACATTACGTCTTTGCAGCAAACTTTGGTAATGGTACTCAGGATGTCCTTGCAGGCGCCGCTTATGGCGGTAGGTGCAATCAGTATGGCGCTAGCTACGGCGCCAAGCATGGCGTGGATTATTGGGCTAGTGGTGTCGGTGCTAGTAGTGCTGATTGTGGTGATTATTGTCGTTGGAATGCCAAAATTCCGTCTTACGCAGCAGCTCAATGATAAGCTGAATCAAGTTGCACGCGAGAACCTGACGGGTCTTAGAGTTGTGCGCGCGTTCAATAATGAGGATTATGAAGAAAAGAAATTTCAGCGCGCTAATACTGAGGTGGCCAAGGTGAACTTATTCACTTCGAGGCTGATGGTGACCATGATGCCGGTGGTGCAGTTTGCAATTTCTGGAGCAGCGCTATTGATTGTCTGGGTTGGCGCAAATTTGGTGGCAGAATCGGTCATTGGGCTTGGTGAGATTGTGGCGTTTATGCAATATGCGACGCAGGTTATGATGTCATTCATGTTCCTCGCGATGGCATTCATACTGATTCCGAGAGCATTGGTGTCCATAAAGCGTGTAGGCGAAGTGCTCAAGACTAGTCCATCAATCAAGTTCAAGGACGAGCCAACCAAAACTGCGGATGAATCGGGTCTAGAGTTCCACAAAGTATCTTTTTCTTATAAGAATGCCGAGAAACCTGTGCTTGAGAATGTAAGCTTCAAGGCCGAAAAAGGCAAGATTACTGCAATTATTGGCTCAACGGGATCCGGAAAATCTACGATCGTAAATTTAATTCCGCGTTTTTACGACGTAAGCGAGGGAGAAATTTTGCTGGACGGTGTAAATATTAAGAATTTCAGTAAAGACGATCTGATGGCGCGAATTGGGCTGGTGCCGCAAAAAGCGTTACTATTTTCTGGCACAATTGAAAGCAATATAAAATACGGTGCGCCAAATATTTCGGATAAGCAACTGCGTGAAGCGGCACGAATTGCGGCTGCGTCTGAGTTTATTGAAAAACTTGATAAAAAATATCGTTCAAGAGTATCGCAGAGCGGTAGTAATTTTTCGGGTGGGCAGAAACAGCGCTTGTCGATAGCACGAGCCATCGCAAAGAATCCAGAAGTATATGTGTTTGATGATAGCTTTTCGGCGTTGGATTACAAGACCGATAGCCAAGTACGCGCAAACTTGAAAGAAGTTACTGAAAATTCTGCAGTGATAATCGTAGCTCAGCGCGTGAGCACGATTAGACATGCGGATCAGATTATCGTGCTAGAGAATGGCAAGACTGTAGGCATCGGTACGCATGCAGAATTGATGAAGAAGTGCGACGTATATAAAGAAATTGCACTTAGCCAATTATCAGAAAAGGAGTTGAAATAATGGGACCTGGTGGCGGACATGGGCAGCGTATTGTGCAGAAACCGAAGAATACTTCGAGCACACTGAAAAAACTTCTCAAATATCTGGGTAGCTTTAAGTTACCGATGCTAGTAACGCTGATACTCGCAATTGGGGCAACGATTTTGACGATTGTCGGCCCAAAGCTAATGGGGAATATGATAAATATTTTGGCAGAGGATTTTGTCCAGAGGTTTACGAACCCACTCTATGAATATAGGTTTGACCAAATGGGCTGGATTGCTTTGCAGCTTTTGGCATTTTATTTAATTGCGTTGGTGGCAAACTTAATATCTGGATGGGTTATTACGGGTGTTACCGTAAAAGTAGTGAAAAAGTTCCGGACGGAGATTTCGCAGAAAATCAATCGCCTACCAATATCCTATTGTGACAAACACCCATTTGGCGATACTCTATCACGCGTGACGAATGACGTAGAGTTGATTACGCAATCATTGCAACAGACCATATCGCAACTGATTTCTTCTGTAACGATGATATTGGGATTCTTGGTAATGATGTTGACGATTAGCTGGCAGTTGACAATTATAGCTATGTTGACGATTCCGGTATCGTTCTTGTTTATTAGGTTTGTGACGACACGTACGCAGAAGCTCTTTAAGGCACAGCAGAATGAGCTTGGGAATCTGAATGGGCAAATTGAGGAAGTGTACGCTGGACAAGTGCTCGTGAGGGCTTTCTCGGCGGAAGACGAGGTCATGAGCGAGTTCTCTAAGACCAATGACAAGCTCCATAAAGCGGCACGCAAATCGCAATTCTTGTCTGGACTGATGCATCCAATTATGAATGCGATATCTAATCTTGGCTATGTAGCGACAGCGATCGCTGGTGGGTATTTTGTAGTAAATGGTAGATTGGGGTTGGGTGATCTGACGGCATTTATCCAATACGTAAACCAGTTTACACAACCGATTACTCAGTTGTCACAGATCTTCAACGTCTTGCAGTCGGCGATGGCGGCGAGCGAACGCGTGTTTGATTTCCTCGAGGAGCCGGAACAGAGTCCAGACAAGATTGAGGAAGAACTTAGTAGCATACTTGGGGCGGTAGAGTTCAAGGACGTACATTTCTCTTATGAGGAAGATGAAGAGGTGATTAAGGGATTCAGCGCTAAGATAAAGCCTGGTGCTAAGGTGGCGATAGTGGGCCCAACGGGAGCTGGGAAGACGACCATCGTGAATCTACTAATGCGGTTTTATGATCCAAATTCTGGCGAGATTGTAATAGATGGAATAAATACGAAGAAATTGGCGCGCGCTAATGTAAGAAAATCTTTCGGTATGGTGCTACAAGACACTTGGCTGATGAATGGCACGATTGCAGACAATTTGAGATACGGAAAACTAGACGCAACGGAAAAGGAAGTAAAGCGCGCGGCGAAACTTGCGCACGTGGATCATATGATTGAATCTCTACCAAAGGCATACAAGACCGTGATTAGTGAGGATTCTGAAGCGGTTTCGGCTGGCGAGAAGCAGCTCCTGACTATTGCGAGGGCGATGATTGCGGATCCGCCGATGATGATTCTGGATGAGGCAACGTCGAGCGTGGATACACGTACGGAGCAATTGATTCAGTCTGCGATGGATAATTTATCTAGTGGAAGAACTAGCTTTATTATAGCGCACCGTCTGAGTACTATTAAGAATGCGGATTTGATATTGGTGATGCAGGATGGGAATATTGTGGAGCAGGGGAATCATGTGCAACTGCTCAAGAAGAATGGGGTTTACGCTGGGCTTTATAATTCGCAGTTTGTGGAAGATTAGAATCAAAACATTTAATGTGCGGTGTGGAAAAACCTCACGCTAATTCTCGGAAAACACTTTGCGTGCGCGCCCGTCTTCACGGGGCGCAGGCGCGGCGTTCGGCTGGAAGTAGATGGCTGGCAGCCATCTCTTCCACAGTTTCCTCTAATCAGCGTGAGGTTTTTCTCGCAGTCGATGACTGGTAGCCATTTCTTCCATGGTTTTCTCTAATCAGTGTGAGGTTTTTCTTGCTGCCTCGACTCGATTGTAAGTCTATTTGTCGCTCGGGAGCGGGAAGCGCAAGGATAGCTTGACGACTTCGGCGTGGAGGGCTTCGAGCTCGGTACCGTATTTATCTAGGAACTCTTCTTTTTTGGCTTTGACGCAAATGTCGGCAACGGCGCGCATCCATTTGGCAATGCGCTTCATTTCTTGACGACCTAGGCCGCGCGTGGTGATGGCAGGAGTACCGAGGCGGATGCCGGATGGACGGAATGGAGGTAGTGGGTCGTTTGCTACGGAGTTGGCATTGAGGTTGAGGCCAATACGATCAAGGCCGCGCTCCATAAGTTTGCCGTCAATTTTGAAAGATTTCATCATATCAATGAGGATAAGGTGATTTTCGGTACCGCCACCTATGCAATGGAAAT
Source organism: Candidatus Nomurabacteria bacterium (assembly GCA_031290255.1). GTDB lineage: Bacteria > Patescibacteriota > Saccharimonadia > Saccharimonadales > Saccharimonadaceae > UBA2834. The sequence continues at coordinate 35,817 of JAITNW010000015.1, read as the reverse complement.
CGAGCGCATCGAGTTCGTCGGCTAGAATTGCGGCGTTATTGACGATATTTGTGGCGTAATCGCGGAATTCTGGCTGGAGGGCTTCGCGGAAAGCGACAGCTTTTGCGGCGATGATATGCATGAGGGGGCCGCCTTGGGTGCCTGGGAAAACCGAGCGATCTATAAGAGTCGGGATATGCTCTAGGGTTTTTTCGGGTTTTCTTAATGGGTTGCCGACCGTACCTCTGCTCAAGATTAAGCCGCCGCGCGGGCCACGTAAAGTTTTGTGCGTAGTAGTAGTGATAACATGAAAGCCAAAATCAAATGGATTGGCATGAACTCCGCCAGCAATGAGGCCTGCGACGTGCGCCATATCCGCCATGAGCAAACAGCCGGGGATTTTCTTGCCAATTTCGGCGACGCGAGCGAAATCTGGTACCTTCATAAATGCGGAGTAACCCACTAATAGTATCTTGGGCTGGTGCTTAACGGCAAGTTCTTCCATCTCTTCGTAGTCAATGTCGCCCGTTGCCTTTACTGTGCCATAGGGGATAAAATTATATATCTTGGCCGAGAGCGTGACGGGGGAGCCATGCGTGAGATGACCGCCGTGGCCTAGATTCATACCCAGAACAGTGTCTCCGGGCTCTAGCCAAGCATTGTAGACGGCGTTGTTCGCCTGTGCGCCACTATGTGGCTGTACGTTGGCGTGATCGGCGTGGAAAATTCGACAGGCACGAGCGATGGCAAGACGCTCTACGCGGTCGGTGTTTTCCTGACCGCCATAATAACGTTTGCTTGGAAGTTTTTCGGCAGCAATTTTTTCGTCCGGCCAATCAGTGAGGCCCTCAAAATCTGGATAGCCTTCGCTGTATTTATTGGTAAGCACTGAACCCATTGCGTCCAGGACGTCTCTTGTCACATAATTTTCGCTTGGAATAAGCTCAAGCCCTTCACGCTGGCGCACCGCTTCCGCTTTGATTAAATCAAAAATTTCTTTGTCCATATCTTTCTCCTTACTTTTGTTCGTAGATAAAGCGGATGAATTTTAGTCCATCGTCGAATTCTCCTCTCCCCACTTCTGTTTTGGTGTATTTGGACTTGTCGAAGGTTGGGAAAAAGACGTCGGCATCGGGACGTTCGGCGGCGATTTCGGTGAGGTAAAGTTTCTTGGCGTAGGGAAGGGTGGCTTTGTAGATGGCGCCGCCGCCGATGACGAAGATCTCTTCTGGTTTGTTCTGCCATTCTTTTAGGAAGGTGTCGAGGTCGTCGACTACGGTGACCCATTCTGGGAAACCGGATTTTTCGTAGCTGGCGACATAGTATTTGCGGCCTTCGAGGCGGCGGGGGAGGGAATTAAAGGTGTTGCGGCCCATGAGGATTTTGCGATCCATGGTGGTGGCCTTAAAGTAGCCGAGTTCGCCACGGCCGGAGAATGCTAGGTTACCTCCTTGGCCGATTTCTAGGTTGCGACCTATGCTGGCTATTATACTGATCATTTTTACCTCCTGGTTTATGTATATTGTAGCATAGTGAACCACGAGTTTGCTTCAAAACATCGCGCGGCGCAATGTCCCGTTGTATAGAATATCTTTATTCATTTCTTGGATTTTTATAGAGAAGGGCGTAGCGGTCGTGATATAATGTAGGTAATTATGCCGATTATTCTACAGGTTTTTCTTTGTTCTCTGACAGGCGGGCTAGTTTCGTTGACTGGCGGATTGATTCTGCTGGCTAGCAAAAAGCGGATGAAGTGGGCGGAATATGCAACGGCCTTTGCAGCTGGTGCACTGCTGGCTTCGGCGCTAATTGATATGCTACCGGAAGCGATCGAGGAAGGCGGGGATGTGAATTTGACGGCGACGTTTGTGCTGATTGGGGTCGTGGTGTTTTTCTTGATGGAAGTATTTTTGACTTGGTTTCATAAGCACGGCGAGCGAAATAATGAAGGCCATGAGCATAAAGAAAGCACGGATCCTGTGGTACCTATGATTATTATGGGAGATGCGATACATAATTTTATTGATGGTATGGCGATTGCGGCGGGGTTTCTGATCTCGCCGGCGAGTGGGGTGGTGGTGACTTTGGCAGTAGCAGCTCATGAGATTCCCCAGGAGGTAGGGGACTTTGGGCTGTTACTCCATAAGGGAGTGAGGCGACGCAAAGTGCTCTTAGTAAATGTGCTGAGTTCGCTAGTGACGGTAGTTGCTGCGATGATTTTCTTTTTGATTGGCGATACTTTGAATATTTCTTTTATGCCGGCGCTGGGATTGGTTGCGGGATTCTTTATTTATATTGCGGCGAGCGATATTATTCCTTCGATTCATTCTGATCGGTCGCATGCTTCTAAGACTAAGAAAGCTCTGTTGCTGGTAGCAGGGATTTTGACTGTGTGGGTGGCGATTACGGTTTTGCATGGGGTGATGCACGAATATACTCATGACCAGCGACTGCTCCATTTGGAAAATGGTGAGGTTATGAGCATTGAGCAGTAGACTATTTGTGAGATAGCTGATACAATTTGAGATATTATGGCGACTACGCAAGAGTTTATTGAATTTGTTTGTGAGCAGATTCGTGGCGTAGGAGAAGTGACTTACAGGAAGATGTTTGGCGAATATATGGTCTATGTCAATGCCAAGCCGGTGCTTCTAGTGTGCGACGATACGGTGTTTGTGAAAATGCGGGAGGAGATTAGGGAGCTAATGAAGGACGCGGAAATCGGCGAGCCTTACAATGGTGCGAAATCTCATTATATTTTGGATATCGACGATGGGGACTTTAGTCGGGAAGTGATAGCGGTGCTTGAACCGATTACCCCTTTGCCGAAGCCGCGCAAAAAGAGAAAAAATTTCTGAATCAAAAAACGGCGCTTTTTTGATGCGTCGCTTTTAATTGATAATTTCATGAGTGGTGGCTCCGACTGGACTTGAACCAGTGACACAAGGCTCTTCAGGCCTCTGCTCTACCAACTGAGCTACAGAGCCGCTCTGGTATTATCTTAGCATAGAATGTGGTAAAATGAAAACACTATGAAAAGAATCAATACATCCCCACTATCCGGTATGCAGGAGCTTTTGCCCTCCAGCCAAGCGGTTTTCGACAAACTAAAGGCAAATATTGCGGATGTTTTTCATCGTCATGGGTTTCAGAGTATTGAGACGCCGGTGATTGACCGGACAGAAGTTTTGTTGTCTAAGGCGGGGGGCGATACGGAGAAGCAGATTTACAGGGTAGTGAAGACTGAGGAAGCTGTGGAGGAATCCGATCAGGCTCTGAGATTTGACCATACTGTGCCTTTGGCGCGATATGTGGTGGAGCATGAGAATGATTTGGCTTTTCCTTTTCATGTGACGCAGATTGGGCGGAATTATCGAGGAGAGCGGGCGCAGAAGGGGCGATTTCGGGAGTTTTATCAGTGCGATGTGGATATTGTGGGGCGGGGGAGTTTGCCGGTGGCGTATGATGCTAAGGCGATTGCGGCTATTTATGATGCGCTGAAAACGATTAAATTGCCGGGAATGAAAGTGCGGATTAGTAATCGGAAGGTACTGGCGGGTTTTCTTGAGGCTTTGGGGCTTTCTAGTAAGACTACGGAAATTTCTAATGTGATTGATCATGCCGAAAAGGTGCCGATGGACGAGACGCGGAATGCGCTGACGGCACTTGGGCTGGACGAGAAGAATGTGCAGAATGTTATAACATTTGTCGGAGCTAATGGCTCGCCGGATGAGGTGGAGGCTAAGCTCAAAACTGCTCTTAGCGACCTGACCTTAGTAGGAGAAGGGCTCAAGGAGTTAAGGATAGTTTATGATTTGCTGGCAACTATGGGTATGCGCGAGAGCATTACTATTGATCTAATGATTGTGCGGGGGCTGGATTATTATACAGGCACGGTATATGAGATTGTGCTACCGGAATATCGTTCGATAGGTAGCATTTCGGGGGGTGGCCGCTACGATAACTTGGCTTCGAATTTTACTGACCAGAAATTGCCAGGTGTGGGCGGGAGTATTGGGCTGACTAGGCTGTTTTATGCGCTGAATGCGGCAGGGCTACTCGAAAATGTGGTAACAAATCCAGTGGATTATTGTATCGTGCCGATTAGCGAGAAAGAGTATGCGTATGCGATGAATTTGGCGGATAAAATTAGTGCTGAGGGTAAATCGGTGGATGTGGTTTTGCTCGACAAAAAGCTGGGCGACAAGATGGCTTATGCTGGGAAGATTGCTAAATACGCTGTGGTGATTGGTGAAGAGGAAGTCGCAACTGGCGAGGTAAAACGCAAAGATCTGACCACTGGAATTATTACGCCGCTCAAAGTAAAATAGGAGTATGGCAAAGTTATACTTTAGGTACGGGGCGATGGGTTGTGGTAAGACGATGCAGCTTCTCCAAGTGGCTTTTAATTATGAGGAACGCGGGCATAAAGTGTGCGTGATGAAGCCGGCGACCGATACTAAAAATGGCGATAAGTTGTTGACGCGAATTGGGCCGGAGCGGAAGACGGACTTTTGTTTTACGCGGGAGGATGACTTGCTTTTGGTGGTGAAAAAGAAGTTTCCTAAAGTAGTGTGCGTGCTTGTGGATGAAGCGCAATTTTTGACACCGGAGCAGGCAGACCAATTGATGCGCTTGACGTTTGAGTTGAATATTCCGGTGATGGCATATGGGCTGAGGATAAACTTCCGACAGACAGACGGGGGATTTGAGGGGGCGACGCGGCTTCTACAAATTGCACATGATATTGAAGAAATTAAGACAATTTGTGAATGTGGTAAAAAGGCGACACGGAACTCGAGGTTTTTGGACGACAAGCTTGTGGTGAGTGGGCCGGATATTTTGATTGATGATGGCAAGACGAAGATAGAATATCGGGCGCTATGTCCTGCCTGTTATTTTAAGTATTTAGCCAAAAATAGTGTAAAATAGAAGTATGCATATTGTGATTGAAGGTCAGGATGCGACTGGTAAGGACACGCAGGCGAAACTTTTGGCTGATTATTTGCGGCAGCAGGGCAAGACTGTGGTGCATTATGCAGAGTCTGGCACGGCTTCACCGGATCCTTTTGTGGCGAAGATTGCTCAGCTCAATTATGGGTCAGCTCAGGATATAGATCATCGGACGCGCGTATTGCTTTATATCGTGAACCGCTATGAGCAGTGGCGTAAACTTGCTGAGCCAGCGCTGAAGAATAATGGCATTGTGATTACGACGCGGAGCTGGTATTCAACTTTGATATATGAGGGGTATGCTGGTGGCGTAGATGTGGAGTTGATTACGAAATTACATAAGCTTGTGATGCCGGAGTTATATTTCCATCCAGACAAAGTGGTAATTATGACGCTTTCTGATCAAGACCGGAAGAAGAGACTGGAGGCGCAGGGCAAGAGGAAGGCGGAGGTGTTTAAGTCTATGTCGCCCAATTTTCATAACTTACTTAACGAATCGTATCTCAAGGTGGCAAAAGATTTTGCTGTGCCTACGCTAGATGCTGCTGGTTCGCCGGAAGAGGTACACGCTAAATTATTAAAGTTGTTTTGTCTATAATATGCATCCGTCTTGGAAACCAATTCTGCAGGAAGAATTTGAGAAGCCATACTTTAGGGAGTTGTCTAGATTTTTACATGAGTCTTACGAGTCGAAACAGATTTTTCCACCGAAGGCGCAGGTGTTTTCGGCTTTTACGACAGACCTAAATAATGTGAAGGTAGTGATTATTGGGCAAGATCCGTATCATGGGCCGAATCAGGCTCATGGTTTAGCTTTTTCGGTGCGACCCAACGTGCAGACGCCACCGTCTCTCGTGAATATTTTTAAGGAAATTGCGGAGGATGTGGGAAAGAGTGTACCCAATAATGGGAATCTGAATCGGTGGGCAGAACAGGGGGTTTTGCTACTCAATAATACGCTCACGGTGGAGGCGCATAGAGCAGGAAGCCATCGGGGAAAAGGCTGGGAGCAGTTTACCGAAAATATTATTAGACATCTGAATGAGACCCGCCCACATCTTGTGTTTTTGCTTTGGGGACGAGATGCAAGGACGAAGCAGCCCTGGATAGATCAGAAAAAACATTTAGTGCTTGAAGCAGCGCATCCGTCGCCGTTGTCTGCTTATGGTGGGTTTTTTGGATGCAAACATTTTAGCAAGACAAACGCTCAGCTAAAAGAGTGGGGCTATGAAGAAATTAGTTGGTAGCTAGCTACTTATTCATTTTCTAAGATTGTTAGCTCAATGCCGGCATCGTTGAACATTTGCTTGGTATCTGTGCTTTCGTGGTAATCCTTGCGCACAATCACGCGCTTGATGCCGGAATTGACAATAAGCATAGCGCAGTCGCGACAGGGGCACATACCACAATATAGTGTGGCGTTAGATATGCGGACGCCGTTTTTGGCGGCTTGGAGTATGGCGTTAGCTTCTGCATGAACTGTGCGCTTGCAGTGCTCGCTGACGTGACCATCGCCATGCTTAACTTCTTTTATCAAACAGCCCACTTCGTCACATTGCGGAGCGCCTTTGGGGGCGCCGACGTATCCGGTGGAGAGAATGACATTGTCGCGTACGATTACGCAGCCGAATTTGCCTCTTAGGCAGGTAGCCCGCTGACCGACCGCGTCCATAATATTGAGCCAGTATTCATCCCAGCCTGGCCTTGTTGATTTTTTCATAGATTTGCTCCTCCTTGATTAACTTTATTGTAGCACACGACTCGCAATTGGTAATTTCAAGTCTAGCATAAGCGTTTCAGGTGCTATATAATATATATGCGTCGTTATACTTCGGTCAATGACGGACGCTAACTAAAGTCGAGCATATCGTCATTGTGTGTTCGGCACCGAGCCAAGTTTATCAAGGGCTCACGTAAATGACTCCAAATAATTTAATGGAGACACATTTATGCAGAATATTAACAAAACTAATCAATCGGAAAAAGTGGAAGTCATGGCGCTGTTTAATTACAGCCAAACACCGTGCCAGCCACTGTCTTTTCGGAAACGGACGGGAAGGGAAGTGGAGATCACTGAGCTTCTGCGTGCTCGGGTCAAATTCGTAGGTAATACTACGAGACATATATTTGATTGCCTGATTGGGCGTCAACAATGTCGACTGGAGTTTGACAGTACGTCGCTTGCTTGGTATCTTGTGGGGTAGATGTCGGGGGGTAGTCTGTACGATGACCAGCTTTAATAGCTGGTCATTTTATTGGTAGCCAGAGGAGGGGACGCCAAGGGTCGCCGGGGAGCTGCCTAATACCTTTATAGCATTAACGATTTTCGCAGAAAAAAGTACACTGGACATTCCCCCTAAATTGTACTTAGAGTCGACGCTACTTAGTATAAACTCGTGGGGATCTTCTAAATCAAGATTTTGAATATCAATGTTTGATATATGACTGGGCAGTAGACCAATGATCACGCCGTCTACCACTAGTAAGTTATAAGCTGCGTTGGGCGCATTCTGCCATTCTAATGAAAATGAACTGCCGGAATCTTCGTTGACTGATAAATTTATAGGTGCCAATAGATTGCTCTGTGGTGGAGCCACTTCATTAATTATCATTTTGGCGGACATGGTACTGCTCGTGCCGTTCTCGGACACTACCCTCACTACAATGAAACTTTCGCCGATTTGAGATGCCGTATATTCAATAGTAGCAGTATGATTTTGGATCTCAAAGATTCCATCACCATCTAGATCCCAATCGTAGTGGCTGACTTGGTCATCTAAGCTATAGCTCATTGAGGCATCAAACAGGAAGATGTCGCCAATTAATCCGTAATAATATTCTTGTGGCAGAATGGCTATTGGTCTGGAAAGTACGTAATCGGTGGACGCAGGTATTTCGTCAAAGCCGAAAACTCTGCCTCCAGTAAGTTCGGTTAACTCGCTATAGTAATCTTTGAGTCCCTCTTCGGTGATCACGTAAATATTGACTGGGTCAATTTCTAGACTGCGCTGAATAACCCGAGATAGTGTAGTACCATCGTGATCTGGATTGTGATATGGAGCGTCCGTCAGAGCGATAATGGACTTAGTAGCGCCGACTTGCCATGATAGGGTATTCATAGCGTGCAGGGTGGCGCTGAGGAGACTCTCTGGATAGTCGCCCCCGCCGAAGGTCACAATGCCGTGCAAGAGTAGGGTAAATTCGCTGAGCGTGCAGCTAAAATCGCATAGCTGAATGGTGCTAACTTTTTCGGTGGCAATGTCACGATATATGTACAGGGCAATGCGACCGCCATTTTTGATAGTAGCAGATGCAAGCCTTAATGCCTCGGCTTTGTATCTGTGTATGTATTCGGACATTGAGCCTGTAGCGTCAATGAGGAAAGCGGTGTCCATCGCTGCTAGCTTGGGATCTTCCGCTATATAAAATTGTTCTGGAAATATACTACGAACTTTGCGTATGGCTAATTCTGTGGCGGATGGGATGCCGGCATATTCGTGATATTCTAAATGCCCAGAATTGATGAAAAGATTCTTGGAGCTTCCACAAATTAAATCTGAATCATTACACCAGAGTCCGAGCTTACCCGAGTATTCTGTGGGGATATATGGATTGCGTGCGCCCAGTATGCCCCCACTGGTGCGGCAATTTGGTACGTACACGCGATAATCTGAAAAGTCTCTGCCCATGCAGGCTGGCGGGATGAGGCCTGCGCCTTCTGGCAAATATAAATTCGGGTCGCCGAATGTAGCTGCATAGATAACTTTTCTTGAATCTAATTTAGAGAGGGCAGCGGCTAGCACTTTTGCGCCCTGCGAGTAACCAAATAGCACCCATTTGGTGGCAGGGCAAGCGGAATTAGTTTTTTGATAATATTCGACTAAATTTGACGTTCCAGCGGACACGCTATCAGCAAAGTCGCCAACATTTCCGGCGCCTATTACTGTGTCTACTAGTATGAATAAGTTATCTAAACCCACTGCGGGATATTCCAAATCGGTTACTTCGTAACTTAGGTTCGCGTTGGCCATATTTGTATCGACAGAACTCTGGAAGGATTGCCATTCTTTACTATTATTTTGTGCGGCACCGGATCCCCGGATAAAGACAAATTGCAAGTCGCGGCATGGGCTAGAAATACTAGCATAGAGGGGGCTGAGGGGCATAATTGATAGCCCAATTATTATTAGGGTTGTAAAAATGTTTTTCATAACTCCAAAATATCTCTTAGGGGAATTTTACGAAAGCATCAGTGGAATGATTTTCATCGTTGGGGCAAGAAGTAGTGTATTATATATGTATGACAGGTGTAGTAACAGTAAAAAACTTCCAAATGTCCTTTGCGGGCAAAGAAGTGATCAAAGATTTATCTTTTACGGTGAAAAAGGGTGAAATTTTTGGGCTTCTTGGATCAAATGGCTCTGGTAAAACTACAACGATTCGGGCACTGCTGAATCTTTATCAACCTTCTGGCGGGGAGTTGCTGATAAATGGCAAGGCGTTTGATCCGGCAGGCGACTTCGTGGTGGGGTATTTACCCGAGGAGCGGGGGCTATACAAGAAGGAGACAGTGATCGACGTGATGACTTATTTTGGTAAGCTTAAGGGCTTGAAAGACCCGAAAGAGTGGAGCCTAAAGTATTTGAACCGCGTGGAGTTGCCAGATGTTGCAAATATGGCAATTGGCAAGATGTCGCAGGGGATGCAGCAGAAAGTTCAAATTGGTATTACTATTATGGGCAATCCGAAGTTGCTGATCCTGGACGAGCCTACAAAGGGATTTGACCCGGTGAATCGAAAATTATTGATGGATATTATTGAGGAGCTGCACGAGAAAGGCACGACAATTGTGATGATTACGCACTATATGGATGAGGTGGAAAGACTGTGTGATCGCGCTTTGTTGCTGAAAGATGGCAAGGCTAGAGCGTATGGGACGATAAAAAATATCCGTAAAGAATTTGATGGCAAAACGTTGGACCAGATATTTGTAAAGGTTTATGGAGAAAAAGCCGATGCGCAGTAACGTAAAAAATGTTATAACATTTGAGATTACTCGGAACTTGAAAAAGCCGACTTTTTGGATTGCGGCTTTGCTCCTACCGGCACTTTTGATTGGCTATGTGGCGCTTGCGGGCTTTATAGGATATAACACCGGCTCTGTAATTGAGGAAAGTTCGGATGTCTCTGGGTTGAGTCTTGGAATTTATGATGCTGCGGGTTATCTCAGTACCACAGAAATTGTAGATAAGGACGGAGAGACTCGGGCGCTTGAAGTATACGATTCTGCAGAAAAGGGGATTGAAGATGTGAAGTCTGGAGAATTAGGAGCTTTTTATCATATTCCAGTGGATTTCGCGGAAACAATGGAGGTTTATGCTTACGCTAAACCCAATACTACCAGTATATTCAGTAGTTACGATGGCCCGCTAAAAGAATTGTTGATGGTTTCGGCGGCTACCCATACTGACCCTCTAGATTTTGCGGTTATTACGAATGCGATTTCGATAAATGCGACTAATTTCGCTACTGATACGGACGAAATAGTTGATCCGGCAGAAATTATAGCAAAAATGGTTATACCGGTAGTGGGGCTCGTCTTGTTCTATATTTTGATTGTAATGTTTGGCAACCGCCTGACTACTGCTATGGTGGAAGAGAAGGAAAATCGGATTAGTGAGATTATTCTGACCTCTATGAGCCCAAAGGATTTAATCACGGGCAAAATAATCTCTCTGATTGCTCTGGGGTTCATTCAGCTTGCGGCACTGGTTGTGCCGGTACTGATTCTCTATGCGTTTGGCGCAACTCAAGGGATTATTCCGGATGGAATTATGATTTCTTGGGATGTATGGACGATCGTCAGCACATTGCTGTTACTAATAGTTTCCTATTTCTTATTTACGGCACTTTGCATCACTATAGGAACCTTAGTCCCTACAGCAAAGGACGCAAGTTCTTTTGCTTCGGTTGTGATGATTATGGTGATTCTACCTTTATTCTTCATCAATAACTTTATGTCAGATACGCCAACCGTGCTCACATATGTATTGTCATATTTCCCGCCATCGGCGCCGATTGCGCTAATGTTCAGGAATTGCTTTGGTACGTTGCCGGTGTGGGAATTGATGCTGGGGCTAGTGGTGATGGCAGTTTCTAGCGCACTGATTATCAAGCTAGCGGTATATATATTTAAGCGATCGGCTTTGGAGTTTACTATGAAAGTAAATCTAAAATCACTACTAGGCAGTCCACGGAATACATGGAAAGCTAAGTAATGATCGGCAGTATTCTGCTTGGCAAGGGCATCCAGACGGCTACGCGAGTACGAGGAAATGGAGGGTCGGCGTTGCCTGGCCTCGTAATTGAGAGAATGAACCCGAAATTCGTGCGCGAAATACTTGGGAAGTTGAAATATGGGGTGGTGGTAATTTCTGGGACGAACGGCAAGACTACCACTACTAAAATTGTAGCTGAGCTGCTCGAGAAGCAGGGGCTCAAGGTGTTTACGAATGACACTGGTTCAAATTTTGTGCGCGGTGTGATCTCAGCAATTGTCAAGAAAATCAGTATTCGAGGAAAATTTGGCTATGACATTGCTGTCTTGGAATTAGACGAGGCCTATGCGGTAAAGTTTGCGGAGATTGTCCCGATAGAATACGTATTACTCCTGAATGTGCAGCGCGACCAGCTGGACCGGTTCGGTGAAATTGATCATACGGCAAAGCTGCTTGAGATGGTAGCTCAGCATAGCAAAAAAGCTGTGGTGATTAATCGAGAAGATCCGCGACTGCGCGAAATCGATGTGAAGAGACCGGTGTATTTTGGACTTTCGGAAGATTTGATGAAGCTATTTCCGCCGGATGAAGACTTGCCGGAGGATACGGGTAAGAGATCTACGGAACTTCCAGCGTTGGTGAGGCTCAAAAAATTAGTCAAAGATCGGGCTACCTACGAAATTGATGGTAAAGATTTCAGCGCAACGCTAAAATTGAAGGGCGGGTATAACGCCTATAATGCAGCTGGAGCTTTGGCGTTAGTAAAGACGATTTTACCCAAGTCTAGTACTGAACAATTTATTGCGGATCTGTCAGGTGTCGAATCGGCTTTTGGTAGAGGCGAAAGCTTTACTGTGGATGGAGTAACGGTAGAGTTGCTATTAGTAAAAAACCCATCGGCTTTTCAGCTTAGTCTTGATTCTTTTGCTAGCGACGACTACGACTATATGATTGCAATAAACGACAATTATGCGGATGGGCGGGATGTGTCTTGGCTTTATAATGTAGACTTTTCGAAGCTAAAACAGGTGGCGATCTGCGCCGGGATGAGGGCTTATGATATGGTACTCAGGTTGAAATATGATGAGATTGAAGTAGATAGTGTGGAGCAAGATGTCGATAAGGCTCTTAGGCAATTTGTCGGTTACTCAGGTAAGCCTAAGCGGATTTTTGCGACATACACTGCGATGCTAGAAATCCGTAAGCTTATGACAGGAAAGAGCCTATTATGAACTTGACGATTTTGCATTTATACCCAAAGGAAATGAACCTATACGGCGACCATGGTAATGTACTCGTATTGAAGCGGCGCTGTGAGTGGCGTGGCATAAAAGTCAATATTATTGAGCATAATATCGGCGATGAATTACCAGCAAAATGTGATATTATCTTTGGCGGTGGCGGACAAGATTCGGGGCAGCAACGGATCGCAGAAGATTTGAGAAATAATGGCAAAGCGCTCAAAGCGTGGGCGGAAGATGGGATGCCGACACTTTTGGTATGCGGAATTTATCAGTTATTTGGCAACTTTTTTAAGATGCAGGATGGTGTCACAATTGAAGGGATATCGGTGTTGGATATTGAAACTGAAGCTGGTGATAAGAGGTTGATAGGGAACATCGTGATTGAATCAGGTAAATTTGGTGATATCGTGGGGTATGAGAATCATTCTGGGCTTACAGAGTTAGGTAACGATATTAAGCCACTAGGCAAAGTTACGAGAGGCTATGGCAATAATGGCTCAGATGGTGCTGAGGGCGTATTTTATAAAAATACAATTGGCACGTATATGCATGGCCCGTTGCTCCCGAAGAATCCAAGAATTGCAGATTTTTTGATCAAGACAGCATTGGAGCGAAAATACGGTGCACAAAAAGATTTTGAGAAACTGCCTGATAAATTAGAACAAAAAGCGCGCAAGATCGCCATGGAACGACCTAGATAGATCCACACTTCGTCTCGTCGTGATATAATAATTGAGATCGGGGTTTGGCGCAGTGGTAGCGCGCACGCCTGGGGGGCGTGAGGCCGCTGGTTCGATCCCAGTAACCCCGACCATAGCATAAACATAGTGAGTGTTTTTATTTGAAGCAAACACATTTTTATGCTATTGTATGAACAAGGAGGACCTAGGTCCTCACTTTTGTACTTTGAGAGGAAGTGTTTTAGTATGCCTAGAAATCCTGAAGTTTATCGCCTTAAGGCAATCGCAGACCAGGCATTTGCAGCAAAACAAGCTGCATATGATCGGATGGAACCCATTGGGCAACATCGCCATGACCTGAACAAAAGACTGAACAAAAGCTGGGACGAAGTTTGCTCCGCCAGAGAGGAAATGAATTCTGCCTACGAACGTCAGCAGGTTGAATGGGAAAGCTACAAAAGCGAGCGAGATAGCTTGTCTGCTCAAATCGACGCTGTGGCAAGAGATGCGAACCGAGCGCACGAAGCTATGAGAGGAGCCTTTGACCGTGCTAGCGACGCCTACAATAGCGGAGACAAAGCAAGCGCACTATTATATGCTTCGGAGGGCAGAGGCTACCAGTATGAACGCAACAGTTGCAACGAAGAAAAAGGCCGCCTCATCAGTATTGCGAAGTCTATGACGCCACCAAGTAGCGATTTCCATCGTTTTAAAGAGCGCTATAACAACTTGATGGACACCCACAAAGCTCTCCAGGCAGAATATAAGTTAATAAAGTCCCAGTACGAAATGGCGCGAGATGAATTTAGTCGAGCAAAGAAGCAATGTGATATAGCCAAGGCCGCTTTCGAGCGAATCATTGAAGCCGAACGTGCAAAGTGGCATGATGAAGCATGCAAAGAATGTGGAGCTACTATCCGCGTGAATATCGAGTGGAGCCATCCACCAAGTTTTTGCAAGGCTTGCAAGGAGAAGTTTAAGAATGCCCACAAAAAGCAGGTTGCCAATGTAGAAAAGGCCATCATGCACAGCAATTCAAGCGAATGGGGTCGTTTTAATGACGAAAATGCCCGTATTAAGCCACGTAATGATGGAAGTGGTAAAGTCGATGTTTATTATGGCGGGCTAAGCGCCGACGGTGACGGCTTGGGGCATGGTCACGTTGTCATACAGGAAGATCAAGTCGTATATCTTCGTGGCCCGTGGCAAGATAAGAGAACGCAATGGGATATTGACGACAGCAGGGGTGACCATACTAGAGCCTAGAGCTTTTTAAAACCAGCACTGTTGTGCTGGTTTTTCTTAATTAGGGTATAATAAGATCATGGAAAATATTATTGAGCAATTTCTAGATATCGAAAACACTAAACAAAAAAAACATTACTTTATAAATCCGGATACTGAAGTTTACTTACTTGCCGTTAGTAGCCATAATTTCGAGAATGCTTTTTTTGTGTTGGTGGAAACTGACTATTTTGACTTTAACCAAATGTCAGCTGGCATAAAAAAACAGTTTTCGGTAAACTCAATAGAATGGGTGCAGCCAAAACAAAAAAAAGTAATTTCCGTTAACGTTGGTAACGGTGAATTTCTTGACCAAATTGAACTGACCATATTATGGGATGGTAGGATTTTTGCACTTGCGCTCGTATCGGATAGGACAATTTTCACAAAATCCTAGCAAGCCCGTATTGATCAATCCCACAATAAATCTGACGAAGAGTTCTATATGTTAAAACGTCAGTTAGACGACCTCATTTTAGATTTTTCATCGTATTCACCCAGTTAAGGCGATTGCCTATAGCTGTTTGCTCAACAGGATCAGCTAGGCGAGTAATTCTGGTGGAAGCGGTGGTAGTGCCACGGTAGTTGAATGACCATGATGGTTGGAGGCGGGGAAGATTAGTGTTTGTGATTTCATTTAGACAGGTAGAACGATGCTTCAGACAGCCTTCGCTGATCTCATCCCAAGCTTCATAGTCGACAGTCTCATCAAATGTTGCCGCAGCAGATATAGCTGCACTGCGGACAACTTCAGCGCTCCAAAGCTGATCGAACATAAAGTTACCCATGGAATAAACAATAAGCTTGCCCTTATAGGCTTCGGCGTTTTGAATCCAGTGTGGATGATCGCCGATGACCATATCTGCGCCATAGTCTATCATTTTATGGTAAAGATTAGTGCGCAAAGCGTCAGCTTCTGGCTCATACTCTTTGCCCATATGTGGCATAACAATAGTGGGTAGTATCTGGCTAATTTTACGAATCTCTTGAAAAGCGGCTTCTGTGGGGATGCCAAAAACTCCATGCAGGCCGCAAAAACCAATGGGGATCTGTAGGATACGTTCAGTGCCGTCGCTATAATTGACGCGGGAGGGGACTATAATTGGAGAGCAGATCTCCTGCGTGTTTTTGTAGTCATAGTGTCCAAAATATTGAACGTTAGAGTCCTGAAGGTACTCTTTGGTGGTGGCGAAACCAGCTGTACCCCAATTGTCTGTATGATTATTGCCGAGAGATAAAGCCGTAAACCATTTGGCGGCTTCCGGCAAATAATCTGGATCGCAATTGAATTTAAGTAAAGTATTTTCGTTGTAGTCTGTGTGGCCATTAAGCGTGAGCGGACACTCTAAGCCTGCAATCCAAGCATCATACTCTCCGCGATCTAGAGTGTAGAGTCCAGAAAATGGATACTTGACGCCCAAATTAGACGCTCGTGCCATTTTGTTAGTATTGCGGCCCCAAAATGTAGTGCCAGCGAGGAGAAGTTTTGTTTGCCCACTTTCTGGGGTCGGGTTTGAGTCTGGCGTTCCTGGTGATTCTGCCATAGAGCCCACGATATTCTTTGATATGCGAGGGATGGTGGTTAAGCATACACCAGCTACCACAACAAGTATGATTGACGGGACGATAATAGCTATTTTGTGAGAAGATTTCATTGCTATATTTATTATATCACTTAAGGCTCGTGGCGATAATTCGCTATTTAAGCAAAACAAATTCTCAAACCAATCTAAATTAACTAATGTTGTAAATAAGACTTCGGAAAAAGCTTGACACACTATATGTAGCGTCTTAAACTATATATAAAACACCATATGTAGTGTTTCGACCCAATGTTGAGTGGGACGAGGAAACAAACATTACGGTAATCAGTTAAGGAGGTCTAGAATGCCCGAACAAGGCAAGCTAAAATTTAAACGCTCGTTCTCAACGGCGGGAGTGCACCCATACGAAGAGGTCGCATGGGAAAAACGCGACATAGTGATGACCAATTGGCGTGATGGCAAAGTAAACTTTGAGCAAAAAAATGTGGAGTTCCCAGATTTTTGGAGCATGAATGCTACGCAGATTGTCACAAGCAAATATTTTAGAGGCAAACTTGGGACAAAGGAGCGCGAAAAGTCCCTCAAGCAACTGATTGACCGTGTGGTGAAAAAATACGTTGACTGTGGCATAGAGAGTGAATACTTTGCCAGCAAGAAAGATGCGGAAATATTTAGTGATGAATTGACCTGGATGCTTTTGCACCAATACTTTTCTTTTAATTCACCGGTGTGGTTCAACGTGGGGACAGATACGTCACAGCAGGTGTCGGCATGTTTTATTTTGTCCGTAGGCGACTCCATGGAAGATATTCTGAATTGGTATACAGAGGAGGGGCGTATCTTCAAACGTGGCTCCGGAGCAGGCGTGAATCTTTCAAGAATTCGTTCACGAAGAGAAGGTCTGAGCACGGGCGGCATAGCCTCGGGCCCAGTGTCCTTTATGCGCGGCGCAGATGCTTCCGCCGGCACGATTGCTTCTGGTGGCGCTACAAGGCGGGCGGCAAAGATGGTAGTACTCGATGTTGACCACCCAGATATTTTAGATTTTATCAATACTAAAGTGCATGAAGAAGATAAAATTCGGGCTTTGCAGGCGGCAGGATTTGATATGGGCGTAGACGGCAAAGATACTTATTCAGTACAGTATCAGAATGCCAATAACTCCGTACGCGTATCTAATAAATTCATGAAGGCCGTAGAGGCTGACGGTGACTTTGACCTAATTGCTCGAACGAACGGCAAACCCGTTGAGACATTAAAGGCGCGCGAAGTTTGGGATAAATTATGCGAAGCTGCTTGGGCGTGCGCTGATCCTGGCATTCAATATGATGACACAATCAACAATTGGCACACAATTCCAAAAGAGGGAAAAATTACGGCAAGTAACCCTTGTTCAGAGTTTATGTCAATCGATAATTCATCCTGCAACCTAGCTAGCGTAAACCTTTTGAAGTTCTTGAAAGATGATGGTAAATTTGATGTTAAGAAATTTGTTGTAGCTACGGAAGTAATTTTTACGGCTATGGATATTTCGGTGACGTTTGGCGAGTTCCCAACCGAGAAGATTACCGAGAATACTAAAGATTTTCGGGCGCTAGGCTTGGGCTATGCGAACTTGGGTGCACTACTTATGACCATTGGAGTGCCATATGATTCTGATGAGGGTCGCGCTATTGCAGCTGGTATCACGAGTTTGATGACGGCGGCGGCCTACCGTCGCTCGGCTGAGCTTGCAGCTGCAGTTGGCCCGTACAAAAACTATGAACGCAATGCCAAGGATCAACTCAAGATTATCAAGAAACATTCTGGCGCTTCGGAAGCTGCATCGATCAATTCTGATGGCATGGAAGTACACGTAAACCTGGAAGATATTTTTGAAGCAGCAGGCGAGCAATGGCAAGAGACTCTGGAAATTGGGCAGAAAGACGGTTTTCGCAACTGTCAGGCTAGCTTGCTTGCGCCTACTGGTACTATCGGCTTCATGATGGATTGCGACACGACGGGTATTGAGCCGGACTTTAGTTTGGTCAAATACAAAAAGTTGGTTGGGGGCGGGTCAATGCAGATCGTTAATCAATCTATCCCCCGTGCATTAGAAACTCTAGGTTACGATAAAGAGCAGATCGAGGCAATTATCAACCACATCACTGAATCTGGCGCAGTAGTAGATGCTCCGCATCTCAAAAAAGAACATTATGCAATTTTTGACTGTGCGGTAGGGGAAAGAGCTATCAAGCCGATGGGGCACATTGAAATGATGGCAGCAGTGCAACCGTTCTTGTCTGGCGCAATCAGTAAAACCGTGAATATGCCAGAGTCTGCTACTGTGGATGAGATCAAAGAAGCCTATATGCAAGGCTGGAAACTTGGCTTGAAAGCCGTAGCGATTTATCGAGACAATTGCAAGGCAAGTCAGCCACTTAGCGACAAGAAAGACAAGGAAGAAGATGAATCGACTGCTGGGCCAGCTCAGATTCAGAATTTCCAGCGCCGTCGCTTGCCGCGTCGCCGCAATAGCAATACGTACTCATTTAGCGTAGCTGGGGCGGAAGGTTACGTGACGACTGGCATGTATGAGAATGGTGATTTGGGCGAGATCTTTGTGAAACTTTCAAAACAGGGTAGCACGCTATCTGGGATTATGGATACGCTTTCTATCTGCGTCTCTTTGGGGCTGCAGTATGGCGTACCGCTAGAGACGTATGTAAAGAAGTTTAGCAATATGCAATTTGAACCGGCAGGTATGACGAATGACCCAGATATCCCATTTGCTAAATCTTTGGTAGATTATATTTTCCGTCGCTTAGCTCTAGATCACTTACCATTTGACGTGCGGTCTGGTTATGGGATTTACTCTACGGCAGAGAGATTACAGGCGGTAGATACTGGGGTTTATGAACCATTGCCAGAGACCATGACGGCTAGCTCGTCTAGTGAAGAAAATGAAATTGCGGCCGATAGACAGACCAAACTGGAACTAAAGGTTGAAGCAGGACAAGCGAATGCCAAAGCACATTCTACAGTAGATTTGATGAGCAAAGATTCTGATGCGCCACTCTGCCTGAACTGTGGCGTCAAAATGCGCCCAGCAGGCTCTTGTCACATTTGTGAGCTCTGTGGGAGCACTAGCGGTTGTTCATAATATATAAAATATAGGAGGTATAAAAATGAAAAAGAATCAAAGGATTATAGCGGGAATTGCGGCAATCGTAGTAGGTCTCGGGATCATCGTAGCGGCAGTGTTGGTAGGGAATAACCGGAATAATGGCGATCCGTTACGAGAAGATATTGGCAAAACCTGTCCGATATCTGAAATTGAGGGCATCGAAACGGTAAGCTACAGTGGAATTGAGGGCGAGACTGCGCTCGCTACGCTTAAAGACTTGTGCGACGTAGAGTCTCAGGGTTCTGACTACGGTGATTTTGTTACTGGTATCGACGGGGTAGATGCAGATACCGAACATTATTGGGCATTCTACGTCAACGACGCGTATGCTACCGAGGGCGCAGGCACATATAAAACTAAGGATGGAGATAGTATCAAATGGGAACTCACCAGTCTCGACGCAAGTTACTAATTGATCTAGGCGTAGCAGTTGGCTTAGTGGCACTAATCATAATTGCTAGGCTCTTACCGCATTTACCTAACTTTACGCCTGTGTCCGCCGTGGCTTTGTTCTCAGCATATTATTTCCGCAATCGTCAGTGGGCGGAAACAATTCCATTGGTCGGCATGATCGTGGCAGATTGCTTCCTACCTCAATATGCTTGGCAGCAACGTCTGGTAGTATACGGCTCTTTCTTTCTGTGTTATTTAGTAGGGATGATTATGCGTAAAAAGTATACTTTAGGACGGACGGTTCTGGCCTCTTTTGGAGCAAGTCTGGTGTTTTTCTTAATTACGAATTGCGTATTTCTGTATCAAGGAGCGGGGCCAGTGATGTATCCGCATACGCTTACGGGACAGATTCATAGCTATACGAACGCTCTGCCGTTCTTCAAGTGGACAGTTTTAGGAGATTTGGCGTATTCTTTGGTAATTTATGCTGTATATCAATACGCTTGTGTTTATTCTATAAATAAAAGAAAGGTGGCACTCGGTGACAGAATTAAATAAAGAGAATTATCAAAATTTCGTTGGTTCCGGAGTTGTACTGGTGGACGCCTGGGCGAACTGGTGTACGCAGTGCCCGCGCATGATGTCTATCTTGGAACAGGCTCAGCCTGAATATGCCGGAAAAGTGAAAATAGGGAAGCTGGAAGTGAGCCAGGATATGGAACTTGGGCAAACTTTGGGCATTACAACGCTCCCCACACTCTTGCTTTATAAAGATGGGAAATTGATTGGACAAAAAACCGGAATTGTAACGAAACCCAACTTGCAGGCATGGCTAAATCAAGCATAATCGTATTTACCGGTGACGGTAAGGGTAAGACTGAGGCAGCGCTTGGTCTTACTTTGCGCGCTCTGGGTGCAGATTTTAGAGTGCTGTTTGTGCAGTTTATAAAGGCTTGGGAGGTATCTGAAGACAGAACCCTTAAGAGCCTTAGTGAAATACCGAGCATGAAACTGACACTCAAAAAAGGCGGAAAAGGTTTCTATGCGGCAGGAGATTTGTCAGCAAAAAATGTTAGCGAAGAAGATCACAAAAAAGCTGCAAACAAGGCTTTTGATTACATATTAGGTGAGGCTAAATCCGGACGATACGACTTGATAGTTGCAGATGAGATCAACAATGCCGTACATGATGGGTTGCTCAAGAAAGATCAGTTAAGAGAGCTGATAAATATATGTAAGGATAATGTGAATCTATGCCTGACTGGTAGAAATTTTCCAAGCGATTTATTGCCACTCATTGACTATGCTACCGAGATGAATAAGCTCAAGCATCCTTATGATACTAAGGAGCTGGCAATACTAGGGATCGATTACTAATTGCCCAGAGCGTTGCCTTTGTGGGGTGCGGTCATATCGTCACCAGTTGTTGCGCATATATAGATTAATGTGGGAATAAACTGGAGAAATTACGCTGTAATTTTTTTAGTGTCCGATAACCCCAACCATTTCACAAAATTCTCGGCTTCGGGGCTTTTGAGATTCTTGCCAACGGCAACAATCGCCACAAAATTATAAAAAGTCGTGCGATATAATTTGCCGTCATCGGCTCGGTGGGTCAAGATACTACTGACTTCTTTTTTAATAAGTTGCTTACTTTTATATATATCTTTCAACTGGCGGTAAATCGCTGGACGTTGAACACCGTAAAGTTTCGCCATTTCTTTGGCGGTCATCAAAATATTGTTCTCAATTTTAATGATGGTGACTTCAGAGCCGACACTATTTTTGTAAGTATCGCCCGATAGTTCGCTAACCAATCTCACTTCGTCCGTCATAATGCCCATATTCTAACAGATTTGCGACGAAAATGGCAGAGTTTGGATGAAGTTTGTCATAAAATCCCAGTCTGGTTTATTATTTTTTATCGGCAGTTTAATTCTGAGATTCTTAAGTGTTCGGTTCGCTTGACGACCATAATTATAACGATATTTTTCTTTACGAATTAAAGTCGTAAGAAATAATTTTGCAAAATTGTTAATTTCTTCTTTTGGCTCTAAGATTAAAATATGAAAGCCAGAATAAAACGGCTTTGGTTGCAAAAATGTTGAAAGAACAGAGCCACCAACAGCAACGGTTATACCATTCGCTTCAAATGGTTCAATATCAAGTGGTTCATCAACGAAAGCCGCCACGCCGTTGTTCTTTTCCGTTCTGGCTACATAATTCACACCGTTTTGGCCCTCAACGAGATTGACGAGTTCAAAACCATTCCCATATTTAACATTAAAAAATTCGCCAAGTTCGTAAAACTTCCACCCGCTCGTTTTTAATGCTGGCGTTGGTAGGTCTTGAGCTGGTTTTGTAGCATAGTTATAATTATGTGTGTGTGTGTCAACAAACTTTTCCATATAATTCCAGTCGGGCTTACCATTTTTCGCGGGGAGTTTAATCTTATGCTGAGCAAAAGTTTTTTGACGATATTGCCTGCCGTAAGCATTGCGATAATTATCACGATTTAATATAGCGATGACGAATAGCCCCGTCTGTTTATTTATACTATCGCTCGTCAAAACTAGAATATTATCATCGCAGCAAAACTCGTACCCGCGATAAAAAGCATTGCCAAACATATCTATCGTAACGGCATTTTTATATCGCTCCATTTCAATATTAGAGATAAAATCTGCAATGCCTTGTTTTTCAAATCCAGCAGTTGCCAATGGAATATTGCCTGCAATCCTGTCTGGCTTCACTAATCTTTCACCTCGCTCAACCTTAAATAAATCTCGTAGGTTAAAGTATTGCCAATTTGTCGTATCTAAATTATTTTTCATCGTCGTTTCCAATACTTAGGCTAAATAATGTGTAATCTTTAATAACTTTTGCAAAATCATCGACTGTTAAATCGCTATAGTCAGTTTCCATATAGGCTTCGGCGCACCACTCGTCATCCGCCGTCACTTTTTGCAGAACAGACAACCCAGCGGCATTCTTATGATTGCGATAATTAGTAATCCATTGGTATTTTATGCCGTCTTTATAGTCTTGTTCGGCGCTCCCCTCGAACTTGCCAAATAAGTCAATGCGACCTTTATTTTTTCGTTTCACAAAACCGTCATCTTTATAATAGCCAAAATAAACTTCTTTGTCGGCAGGGTGCGGACGCTTGGCGGTAAAAATCATAATGCACGACACTACGCCAACTTTGGAGTTAAAGAAAAGTTCGTCTGGCATGGAAAAAACGGCTTCCAAAGTGTGCTTCTGCAGAATCTTTTTCTTAAATTCATAAACTTTGCCAGTAGTCGCTAACGCTTCTTGCATCGGCACAATAGCCACGCACTTACCACCTTGCGTTAAGCACTCCAAGTTAGCCAGAATAAACTCGTATTCATCGGTGTCGGATTTTTTATCGCTTTTGTATGGTGGATTGAGCAATCCAACATTGGGGTTTTTGGCTTCAACTTCTTTGATAATTTCCTGATCAAAACAACTACCATGAAAAATATTGGTTTTGCCGTCTTGATGAATAAACATATTGACGCACGCAAGCGGAAAAATTTTATCGGAATATTCTACGCCAATGAGTTGCTGTGATTTGATGCTTTTAATTTTATCTTGATCGCCTTTGGCGTCTTTTATCATTAAACTCATCGCCGACACCAAAAATCCACCCGTGCCAGTGCAGTTGTCATAAACGATGCTGTCTTTATTGACTTCGGCGACCTCTGCCATAAACTCGGTAATGTGTGGCGGAGTTAAAACAATGCCCAAACCCTTATCGGCGTTAGCATAGCGCAAAAACTCAATATAGAGTTGCCCTAAAACATCGTAGTATTTGTGCGTGCGGATAAAATCTTGTATATTATCTTTGATGTCCGCAATAATTTCTTTGAGTACTGCCAGATTTTTGGAGAGCGTAGTGTTGGTTCTGATTAGACCAAACCGGGCATCCAGAACTTCAAGTTTCTTTTCGCCGATTCTGTCATTTTCAAATGCATTGCGAACGGTTTTGACGAGATAATCAGCCAGTTGCTTGGAATTTGTGTATGCTGCATAAGTTTTTGCAAAATTGTCGTTTTCCAAAGCAATCAAAATACAACCGATTAGAAATGCCCGCTCGTCTTCAGCGATTTTATTTTTATGGAGTTTTTCGTTTAATGACTTTGAAAAGACGAGTAGCGTTTGGTAGTCTTGGCGAAACTTTTCGGGGCTCTTGATATAGCCGCCATACAGATCATCTAGTGGTAAAAGTTTATCGGCAAAAATCGGCGTAGCGGTTTGCTCACCTTTTAATTGCAAGAAATATGACACTTCAAGTTCGTTAGTATTTTCGCCACTAACTGCAATGGACAAAACATCATAATTTTTAGAGAGAAACGAACTGTACAACTTTACGCCATCAACGGCATAGTCAGCATATCGGTCACCAGTTTTGCTTTCGTGAAACTTTATATCGGCTTTGCACTCTACCGCAATTACGAAATCGAAGTTTTTGCGAGATTGAATAATAAAATCGGGACGACCTTTGCCGGTGCCGTCTTTTTTAGACGCACCAATAAGCGATTTTTTAATTTTGTCATTTTCGCTTGTCTGGCGTTCGTAAAGATAATCGTGGTTAGTCGTACCGAGAGCCACAGCGTCAGCATAATTTTTGACATAATCTTCAAAAATCGTTTCAGTTTTGGCTTCGTTAACGCTTCTTAGCATAGTTCAATTATAGCATACTCTTAGTGAAAGCGTAAAAGGTTTAATATCCAGTATATTCTCACATTTTACCCATCTGCTCTCTGTTGTTTAGGTGGCGAAGCCGTCAGTTTGTTCCGTTTTTTAATCGCCTAGGGCAACGGCTTTACTCCCCCTTTCGCAAAGCCGTTTTTGCCTTTGGCAAAATCTGAAAAATCTTAAATAAAAAATGACGGAAAATCCGTCGAAATCTGCGCAATATGCTTTAATGGTGGAGCATGTCGGGCTCGAACCGACGACCTCCTGCTTGCAAAGCAGGCGCTCTAGCCAACTGAGCTAATGCCCCATTTCTCAGATACAATAAAGGGACAGCTCCGGGGGGGCGGTGCTGTCCCATGTACATACTACTACACTTGACATCAAAATGCAATAGTTAAGATTTATGCTTTTTGCCTTTTGTGCTTTTTGCTGCTAGTTTTTTAAGGTATTCGCGAGTTCTAATGGCAAATACTTCAGAGAGTACTCCGCGCACTACGGCGTAGAGACCGATGACCCATACAAAAGTTAGGGAAGCTGCCATTGGATGCGCCACTATTGCTACACCAAATATTAGGCCAAAGATGCCCAATATGATCCACATCCATTTATCACCGGTTTTTTCGGAATACGAGGCGATAATAAAATCGATTAGTGACTGGACGAATACGTAAACTGCCAATAACACTACGAAAATCTTTATGGTCATTGATGGGTTACAGAGCAAGTATATGCCTGCGCCACCGCCGAGCACAGCGAATAGCAGGCCTAGCCACCAGAGCGGATCAGTGCTAATGCTGGTAATTGATTCGACTAGCCATATCACACCCATAATAATGAGGAGTATGCCAAACATTAACACAAGCGAGGCAAGCGTCAGTTCAGGCAAGAACATTGCCAAAAGCCCAAAGACGATACTGATAATACCGCCGAGTACTATGGAGTGCCAGATCCTCTTAGTCAGTTTTTTTATTGAATTTTTTGCCATATATTTCACCCTATATTACTTATGTTTATATTTTAACTTATCTATAATATATTGCAAATTATATGCTTAAAATAAGCGCGGTTGATTGAAGAAAGCTATGCTCTGGTATAATGGGTGATGTGGAAAGAATTGCAGTTATATCAGATATTCATGGGAACCTTGAGGCGCTAACGACTTGTCTTGCCGATATTCGGCGGAGGGGGATTACGCGGATTTTTTGTCTGGGTGACATCGTGGGGAAGGGGATTCATGCGAAAGAATGCGTGGATCTCGTACTTGAAAACTGCGAGGTGGTGGTAACGGGAAATCTGGAAGTATTTGTGAATGAGCCGACAAACCCGAATGATGAACGGCAAGTGTTTTTCACTTCGCAGCTAGATAAAGAGCGCTTAGATAAGCTGGCGGCGTTAGATTTTTGCTACGAAATGTACATTAGCGGAAGTTTCGTGCGAATGTTTCACGCTTCGCCGCATGGCGTGCGCGACAGGATTAGCGAGATTGGCAGACAGGGAGATATGCTGCGGGCATTTTTGCCGAGCGACAAAACGATTAGTCGGAAAAATGCCGACATTGCTATCTATGGCGATATTCATGTCCAGCTAATGCGCAAGTTCCACAATAAAACCCTGATTAATTGCGGAAGCGTGGGGTGTGCTACTGACGTTATTCGAGACGAAAATTTTGACAGTGATGATATGGAGACGACACAGGTGTTTTATCTGATTATTGAGGGCGCAGTGGGCGCTACGGAATATGGAGCGCCGCTGGAATTTAATTTTGTGCGGATTCCGTATGATATTGATAAAGAACTTGAGGGGCTAGATAGGATTATTGAGCCAGAGAGCTACTACAATGAGCTTAAAAAGGGGCAGTACCGCGATGCGCACCGGCTCAAGGATGGGTATAATATTACAGATCAAAACAATCCGGCATAAGTAGTCTTGCTACTATCTATTTTGGGTGATAAGATGAACGTAATGGGGCTACTTGATCCATTATAGCTTTGGGAATATGTAAGTCGTGTCTGAAATAATAAATAAAGGAGGAAAGAATGTTTGATTTAAAAGATAAGGTTGCGGTGGTAACAGGGGCGTCTAGTGGACTGGGGGCGGATTCGGCAAGAGCTTACGCTAAAAACGGGGTCAACGTGGCGTTATTGGCGCGACGTAAGGAGAAGATTGATGCTCTTGCCAAAGAATTAAAGGATTTTGGCGTAGAAGCGTTGGCTGTGCAATGCGATGTGACGGACGAAACGCAGGTGAAAAAGGCTGTAGCCGCCACTATTAAGAAATTTGGCAGAATAGATATCTTATTGAACAATGCTGGGGTAGCAGTATCTGGCGGAGTGGATACTTTGACTGAAGAAAATTGGGATAAATCTATGAATGCGAATGTAAAAAGTGCATTTTTGGTCAGCAAATATATTGTTCCGCAAATGATAAAGCAGAAATATGGCAAAATTGTGAATATTAGCTCGGTGAACGCTAAGATAGCGGATAAGCTAGACGTATTTATTCGACATGGATATAACGCCTCAAAGGGCGCCGTACTTGGGCTTACACTTGGGATGGCGGCGTCTTATGGCAAGCATAATATCACCGTAAACAGCATTGGGCCTGGCTTGTTTGAATCGGAGATGACTAAAGACACTTTATTTAAGTCAAAAGATTTTCTTGACAGCTATAATGCGCAGTGTCCGATGGGACGGCCTGGCAATAAGGGTGAGTTGACTGGCACGGTGCTGTATTTGTCTAGCGATGCTTCTAGCTATGTGACTGGGCAGTATATTATCGTAGATGGCGGGATGACTTTGGTATAGCTCTGCAGAGGACATAAGAAAAAATGCGCTGGTTTTGAATAAGCGCATTTTTTGATTGGTTATGGTACTTAGGCTCGGGATATGGGGATAAGGAGTTGCCAGATAATACCGAACTTGTCTTCGACCATTGCGTACCATGCGCTGAAGAAGGTTTTTTGAGGCGCCATATATACTTTGCCGCCTTCTTTGAGAGCATCAAATAGGCGATTGATTTCATCTTTCTGCTCGGTGTTGATAGTGGGCGAAATATTGTTACCGACTGTAAGAGGGTAATCGGAAGACATATCCATGAACATAATATTTTTGTCGCCAATTTTAACTTCGGCATACATGACAAGGTCTTTTTCGGAATCTTTGATGGGATAATTGGGATCGGCGGGAGCTTGACCGAAAGAAATGAGGTCTTTCACTTCTGAATTAAACGTTTGGGCGTAGAATTCTACTGCTTCGCGGCAATTACCATTGAAATTGATAAAAAGTTCAAATTTCATATTATTAATATTCCTCCTAGTTACTATGTTTGGCTGCTCCCTGTGACTTCGCACGAACTGATTTTCAATGCGAAAGAGAGTAGCTATATATTAGCACAGAAGTAAAAAGGGTGGGAACTTTTGTAGTTTCGTGACTGTACGTGGTATAATATAGTTACTATAAAATATATCAATCGCGAAGAATATCTTGACACTTTACGAGAGCTTAAAGATTTACTTCTGCCAATAAGGCGAAAAATGACGAATTTTACACGTAATATGCAGATATTGAAAAGGAAATTACTGCGTATATTGAATACAGCCCAGACGTTTTTTCTAGGGCAGATGTTTCTGGTGTTTAGGCGCAGATTGAGTGCCGCGGGCAGTGGGGTGGGAAAATGAAAAAGAATATTTCCGTGATAGGCATGCATTGTAAGGCGTGTGAGAAAATGGTCGCGGACGAATTGAAGGAAATCAAAGGTCTGAAAAATGTGCGGGTGAGTTCGCGCGACGGCGTGGTACATTTTGTGGCAGACGAGGGCGTGAGCGATTATGAAATTGAGCGGGCGATTGAGCGGGCGGGGTACAAGGTCGGGAGGGAGGATAAGCCGGTTTTCAGCCACAACCCTAAAGATTACAAAGTGTTTTTCTTGAGTGTGATGTTGGTGGCGGCGGTTTTTTTGATATTTAGTAAATTTGGGCTGAGCCCTTTGGGGCTGGCGGCAGACAACAGCAATGACGGTTTGTTGGCGCTAATAATGGGGCTGACGGCGGGGTTTTCAACTTGCGCGGCGTTGGTTGGCGGGCTGGTGATCGGGTTGGCGGCGCGCCACGAATTGCGCCACCCGAACGCTACGAAAATGCAAAACTTCCGTCCGCACATTTTTTTCAACGTCGGGCGGGTTGGCGGATTCGTGATCTTCGGTGTATTGATGGGTTTGGTTGGCTCGGCGTTTACGTTTAGCCCGCTGGCGTTGGGGATTCTGACTTTGCTGGCTGGCGTTTTGATGCTTGTTATCGGGTTGCAATTGACGGGCATTTTTCCGCGCTTGACTTCGTTTAGTTTACCGCAGAAACTTGCCGAGAAATTGGGCATTGACCGACGCAAGAAAAAGGAATATTCGCATTTTGGCGCCGTGGTCTTGGGCGTGCTGACGTTCTTCTTGCCTTGCGGGTTCACGCAATCAATGCAACTTCTGGCGGTGTCAACTGGATCGCCGGCGGCTGGCGCGCTGATTATGGGGCTGTTTGCCGTTGGCACTACACCTGGATTGTTGGCGATCGGTGGCATCGCATCAATTATTACGGGCAAAAAAGCCAAGACGATTTTCAAGGTCGTCGGCGTATTCGTGGCGGCAATGGCGTTGTCGTCCATCATTACAGGCGTACAGTTGGCGGGATTTAGAGTACCCGAGTTTAATCTCGGGAGTTCCAAAGCCGAAGATATACTAGAGGAGAACGTGCCGAAATTGGTGTTTAATGGCTCCCGGGATCAGTTTGACAAAGACGAAGTGAAAGTCCAAAAAGGTCAAAAATACAGACTAGAAATCACGGTTAACAAAAGTGGTTCGGGTTGTATGAGTGCTGTGATGTTGCCGGAATTGTCAAACGCCAAGCCGCAGCTGCTGAAAGCCGGCAAAGTTGTAAATATAGAATTTAAGGCCAAAAGCGCGGGCGTTTATGAGTTGATGTGCGCGATGGGTATTCCGTTTAACACGAGAATAATCGTGGAAGAATAGGATGAAAAAGCAATTTATTATCACCGGCATGCATTGCACAAATTGTGTACGGGCGATTGAAAAATCGGTTGGAAAGCTGGACGGCATAAAGGAGGTTCGGGTTAATTTTGCGGCGCAAAAGGCAAGCGTGGGTGGCGAATTTTCGGATGACGAGATTATAAAAGCGATAAAAAAGGTCGGCTACGCGGCCGAGGTTTTGGACGAGAAAAATCACAGCGCGCACGAGCATGGCGGCGAGGACAAAAAATGGTTCAAGAAGTTCGTCGTCAGCGCGGTTTGCAGTTTGCCATTGATTTATTTTATGTTTGACGACTGGGTTCCTGAATTGCCTTTTATGGAATATATGCCGATTGTTTCGCTGGTGATCGCGACGTTCGTGCAGATTTTTATCGGCGCGGGTTTTTATAAAGACCTGATTGCGGGTCTTAAGATGAAGACTTTTAATATGGGTAGTTTGATCGCGATTGGAACAACCGCGGCGTATGCGTTTAGCTTGGTTTCGTATATGCGATATATCGCAATATATCGTTCGGCGCTTCCGGTGATGGGCGAAAAAGTGCCGAATATGTATTTTGAGACGGCGGTTTTTTTGATAACTTTTGTGGTGCTCGGGAAATGGCTGGAAGCGCGCGCGACCGCAAAGACCAATGCGGCAATTCGCAGTTTGATGAATTTGCAACCGAAAATTGCCCATTATTGGAACGGTCAAGAATTTGTTGACGTACCGGTTGACGATGTGAAATTGGGCAATAAATTGTTGGTCAAGCCGGGCGAACAAATTCCGGTGGACGGCGTGGTTGCGAGCGGCACGACTTCGGTTGACGAAGCGATGGTGACGGGCGAAAGTATTGCGATTGATAAGGCCAAAGGTGATCGCGTGATCGGCGCGACCATCAACGGCAGCGGTGCCATTGAAATGGTCGCCGAAAAAGTTGGCGCAAAGACGATGTTGGCGCGCATTATACGTTTGATTGAAGAAGCGCAAGGGTCAAGGGCGCCGATTGAGGCGTTGTCGGACAAGATTTCGTCGGTTTTTGTGCCGGCGGTGTTGGTTATCGCTCTGATAACTTTCGTGGTTTGGTATTTCTTCTTGGGGTCGGAATTGAGTTTTGCGGTGATGGCGTTTGTGTCTGTGGTGATGATTGCTTGCCCGTGCGCTTTGGGGCTGGCGACGCCGACGGCGGTGATGGTTGGCGTGGGGCAGGGAAGCAAATACGGCATTTTAATCAAGGGCGGCGAGGCCTTGCAGAAAATTGGCAAAGTTTCTGCGGTGGTTTTCGACAAAACTGGCACGATTACCGAAGGCAAGCCGAAAGTCACAGACGTCGTGGCGTTGTCTGGTGGCAAAGATGAAGTTTTGCGCATCGCTGCGTCGTTGGAACAATCTAGTGAGCATTCGTTGGCGAATGCAATTTCGGATGAGGCGAAAAAGCGAAAAATTAAATTGCAAAAAATATCCGATTTCCGCGCTGTGGCTGGGCGTGGTGTGCAGGCGAAAATTGGTAGAACTGAGTATTTTTTGGGTAATCAAAAATTTATGCCTGGCGATATTTTATACGACAGAACCGAATTGGATAAAATGGAAAATGACGGCAAGACCGTGGCGATATTATTCACTAAAAAAACGGTTTTGGGGCTAATTGCTATCGCCGATCGGCCGCGCGAGACCGCTGGCGCCACCATAAAAGCACTCGTAAAAATGAAAATCACGCCGTATTTATTATCTGGCGATAATCGTCGTTCGGTGGCGGCGGTCGCCGAAAAAGTCGGCATCAAAAAGACCATTGCCGAAGTTCTGCCGGAACAAAAATCTGACAAAATTAAGAAGTTGCAAAGAGGCGGAGCGGTGGTGGCAATGGTCGGCGATGGCATAAACGATGCGCCGGCGTTGGCGCAGGCCGACGTTGGGATCGCGATGGGCAGTGGCACCGATGTGGCGATTGAAACTGGCGAAATAGTTTTGGTCAAAGGTGATCCGCGCGATGTCGCGGTAGCGATAAAACTTTCCAAAGCCACCGTCGCCAAAATCTACCAAAACCTATTTTTCTCGCTACTTTACAACACGGCTGGCATTCCGATTGCGGCTGGCGTTTTTGCTGGCATCGGGCTAACACTGAAGCCCGAGTTCGCGGGGTTGGCGATGGCGCTTAGTTCGGTATCGGTGGTGACCAATTCATTATTGCTGAAATGCTTTAAGCCGAAAAAATAGTGATAAGATAATCAAAGTATAAAAAATTTGACATGTGTGAGCGATTATCTATTGGAAACAACTGAAAAATATCATCGCTTTTCTAGACCCTTGCGAGAAAATCCGAAGCCCAAAATCAGCAGATGAATTACTGAAAACGGCAAAACCGTCCAAAGCAAGATCTTCCATTCACCGCCAATCGTCGCAAAAATAATATTAGTCAGGTAAAACACACCGAAAATCAGCAAAATAATGTAGTCATCTTTGATGGTTAGTTTGCGACGCATTCGCCCCCGCCAAACTACCAGCAGAATGGTCAAAATTAAGAAACCTAAACCGAGCATCAAATATTCCGTCCAGCCACCCTTGGCGAAGAATGGTCCGAGCCACAAAATAAATGCCGAAAGAGGCGAAACAATTAATGCCAGTGCGCCCAATGCCGTCAGCGGTGGATAGACATAGCCAACTATTTTGTTATAACCGCTCTTTTTGTACCAGAACCGACCCAGCATAAACATTGTCGCCGCAAAACCACACAACAAGAACCAGCCAAGATAATTATAAATCGGGGCACCAAACCAATTCGCGTCACCTGCCCCGATAAACCAAGACCAACGCCCAATTCCGTCCGAAACTTGCGACAGCGATACGGGGTCAAGCGTTAAATCCGCCAGCACGCCAAACATCCCGACCAACAGCGGAATTGTCCAGGTTGGTATTTTGAGCGCGCGCCCGAACCTAATGCCCGCATATACAAACAATGCCTCAATCAACGGAACAGTCAACGGAACATTAAAAATCATTAACATAGATTTACCGTAGCCATACCAGCCGACGAAAGTGGCAAAGTTTTCATAAATCGCGGCGTAAAGAAAAGTGAAACAAACGATTTCCAGCAGTAGCGGGATCGGGCGTTTTTCTTTCTTGATGATAAAGATGCCCGTCAAAATACTTAGCAGAATAATTACGATGTCGCCAATCACCCACGCTGGCACAAATGTCGGCCAAATGATTTCTGTGGGTATATTATACAGCGGCTGCATACATAAGAATTATAGCACGGAAAAGGCTTTTAGGTAAAACTCTAACTGCTATTAGGCTTTTTTCTTGTAGGCGTGAAGTGCTAGTGGAGCGAAGATTGCCACGATGGTGAGTGAGCCAACGATTGCCCACCAAAAATCCGTACCAATTGTGCCAGCTGCAAGCAGTTCGCGAACGGCGCTGATAATATGCGAGACGGGGTTAATCTCGGCAAAAGCTTTGAGAATTGATGGCAAAGTGTCTACTGGCACAAAGGCATTGGATAGGAAAGTTAATGGCATCAGGACTATCATGGAGACACCGGTGACACTGCTGGAGGTTCGCATTATTGTACCCATAAAGGCAAAAATCCAACTAATGCACCAGCCGACTACGATGACAAGCAGGCTTGCAGCCAGTACGCCGAATAGCCCGCCCGTAGGATTCATGCCAAGAATAAAGCCCATTAGCATTGTAAGAGTCACGATAATTGCATAACGCAAGACATCGGCAAG
Organism: Candidatus Nomurabacteria bacterium; assembly: GCA_031290255.1. Classification (GTDB taxonomy): domain Bacteria; phylum Patescibacteriota; class Saccharimonadia; order Saccharimonadales; family Saccharimonadaceae; genus UBA2834. Next base: position 2,838 of record JAITNW010000015.1, on the reverse strand, counting down.
CAATGCGCCAGCGAGTGGGGCGATGCGAGCGATGGGGAGACTGCGGAATCGGTTAAACACGCCCTTGTCCATATCGTCGCGGAGCTGAACGCCAGTGGCGATTGAGCCTGTGATGACAGACTGGACTAGGATGCCGGGGATGATAATTGGCAGATAACTGGCGATGTCGCCAGCAATTGCTCCGCCAAAGAGAAAAGTAAAGAGCAAAGTGAAAATAATTGGCTGAATCAAGACATCGGCGAGTTGCTCGGGGTTGCGTCTGATTTTGATCAGTCCGCGTTTTGCCATTATTAGTGTCTGGCGTAGAGTCTCCTTGACACTCGTGTGATTTTTGAGATTTGTGGGGATCGCCATAGTTTTAGTTGTCATTTTCGTTCTCCTTTGCTTCGGTTTTTGGTTTCTTGCCAGTTATTGAGAGAAATACCTCATCAAGCGTCGGGCGTTCAATCTTGAACTCTTTGACGCCAATTTTTGCCTTACGCAGTGCAATCAACAGGTCGATTGCTAGCCCGCTATCGGCAATCGGTACGATAATCTGTCTGGTATTGATGATTTTGACATCGGTCTTCGTGATTCGTTCTGCGATCTTCTCGGCGGCTTCAGTTTGGTCGGCATCCTTGACGGTTAGGATTAGCGTCTCGTTACCAATAGAGTTTTTTAGACCGTCTGGTGTATCTTCAGCAACAACAGTTCCGCGATCAATAATGGCAATGCGGTCAGCCAGTTGGTCGGCTTCGTCTAGATATTGCGTGGTGAGTAGAACCGTAGAGCCGTCAGCCACCAGCTTGCGGATCGTATGCCACATCTGTGTGCGAGTGCGGGGGTCAAGCCCAGTGGTCGGCTCGTCAAGAAAGATGAGCGGTGGGCTGGCAAGGAGGCTGGCGGCAAGGTCAAGACGGCGACGCATCCCGCCAGAAAACTTTTTGAGCGGACGTTTTGCCGCTTCAGTCAGACCAAAATCCTCTAGGAGTTTCGTGGCTTTTTTATGGGCTTCTTTAGTGGTTAGCCCGAGCAGCTGCCCGAAGATAACCAGATTCTCCACGGCAGACATTGTTTCGTCAACTGAAGCGAATTGCCCAGTTACGCCGATTAGTTGGCGCACGATTTGTGGTTGTTCCAAGACATCATATCCAAAGATTGTGGCTTGGCCTGCGTCGGGTTTTAGTAGTGTCGCCAAGATGTTGATCATCGTAGACTTGCCGGCACCGTTTGGTCCTAGCACGCCGTAGATTGAGCCTTTTGGCACTTTGATAGATAGATTGTCTAGCGCTTTGTTGTCACCAAAGACTTTCGTTAAGCCTTCGGCTTCAATGGCGTACTGAGCCTTACTCATGGTCTTCCTCCTGATTATTTTCTGTAATTTCGCGGATCTTTTGTTTGGCTTCGTTTAAGATCTGAGCAAGTTCGCTAATCTTCTCTTCGTCTTCTGATTCTAGGACTTCGCGTCCGAAACGCATGATGTCAAACACCTCTGTCCGCATCAACATCATATGTTTCATATTCGGCATTCTGCCACTGAAATGATGGCGAAGGTGAAACTCATTATGTTTGGCAAGCTTAGTACCCTTTTTGGTCAGAGAATAAAGCTTTTTGTCGCCTGATTCCACGAATGATACCAGTTTTTTATCTTCAAGAGTTTGTAGGGTTGGGTAGATAGAGCCAGAGCTTGGTTTCCACCCACCTAGACTGCCTTTTTCTATATACTTTATAATGTCATAGCCAGACAGTGGCTGTTTCTCAAGCAGAGCTAATAGAATTGTTGGTTCAACTAGCCCACGCTTGGCGCGGACTCTGCCAAAATTGGCAAGATCGTGTAGCTCGGGGTTTGCCATTGCTTCCTTTCGTTAAATTAGTAACGACATATCACGATATATCGTTACTAACAGTATATATAACGATATATCGCTATGTCAATAGTTTTTTCACAAATACGAGAATCTCGTTGGATGCCGAATAGTTGAGCTTACCGAAAAACCGACGCCATTCCGAAAAAGAAAAAAGCGCAGTTCGTGAGGCTAATGTGCCGTGCAAACTGCGCTTTATTGTACTACTTTGAGGAAGGAAAGGGAAGGAAAGGAGTGAAAAGGATTTAGTCCTAATTTTCCCCCACCGAGAAACCGACACCACTGTCGTCGTTCGCCCTGCCGTCGTTCCAGGCAAACCTGAGCTGGCCGCCGTCCGAGAAGACGTCGCCGACCACGGAGCCGCCGCCGGGAAGGACTTTGCGACCTAGAGTCGGGATGCGCATCCAGCCTTTTGCGAGGGCTTGCTCACTTACCGGTATTTTTCTGATTCTGTCCATGATGGACCAGATCAGAAAGTCACGGTGAGTGCTGGGGCGGATGTTTGACTCGCCGTACTGAGTGGTGACCAACTTGATGAGATCGAGTTGGGTGGTTTCACCCTCTTCGGCGCGCTCTGTGTCGTAGGGGAGATTGAGGCCGAAAAGCATAGGGTCGCGATTGGTGGTGACGTTGTTGAATACGGCCAGGGATACTCCCAGCTCATCGGTGCCGTCCAGTTCTCGCTGGGCGTAACCTCTGTACTCTTTGTTACTGGTTGGAACCCAGAGGGGGGCGTAGCGGTATTCGGTATCGACATTGCTGGGCCTGAGACTTTCGGCGACTGCTATGAGACGCTCGAAAGTGGCCTGACTGGGCGAGAGGGTGGGGTATAGGCGGCCATCGTGGCCGAGGTTTGCTAGTCTGGTGTACTTCTGCGTGAGGGACTCTCGAGCGGCGCCGAGGTCACCAATGAGGCCGAGGAGATCGAATAGCTCCAAAGTCACGTTGGTGGCTTCTGCCACGTTGGGGGTGCCGTACTTGAACCGCACGGCGG
>JAITNW010000004.1 GCA_031290255.1 Candidatus Nomurabacteria bacterium | reverse complement strand
GGAAAGCACCCAGAGGGGCTGCTTTCCTGCGTGAGCACTCCTGATGCTGAAAGTTAGGTGTTGAGGGTTTCCCACACAAATCCCATAATACCAAAAACTAGGCACTGAGGTTTTCTCCCCCAAATTTTATGCTATAATTACCTCAACAGGGTGGCTAAGGAGGTAAAATGACAAAATTCGACGAACAATACTTAGACCTATGCGAAAGAATCCTGCAACAAGGCGAAATGGTCCAAAACAACCCCGCCGTCGCCAGCATGAAACTCAAAGATAACGCAGGCACCAACTTTCCCAATCACCTAGCCCAAACCATCAACCCCATCACCACCTACCGCCTCCCCCACCAAGTCCTCAAATTTGACCTCGCCGAAGAATTCCCCATCTTGACCAGCAAGCACGTCGCCTTCAAAACCTCCGTATTAGAAATGCTCTGGATCTACCAAGTCCAAAGCAACGAAGTGGGATGGCTAAGAGACCGCGGCATCAAAATCTGGGACGAATGGGAAATCGCCAAAGACGGCACCTACCTAGGCAAAAAATTCGGCAAAAAATACGCCGGCACCATCGGCACCGCCTACGGCTGGATCGTCAACCGCTACCAACTCACCCAAGGTCTCATAGAAACTCTAAAAAACGACCGCAACAACCGCCGCATGATCATGTCCCTCTGGCAAAACGAATGGCTCCCCACTGCCGCCCTCCCCTCCTGCGTCTGGAACACCCAGTGGAATGTCGTCGATGGCAAGCTCAACCTCATCGTCACCGTCCGCAGCAACGACGTCCCCCTAGGTATGCCCTTCAACGTCTCCCAATACGCCACCCTCTGCTACCTCCTCGCCCACGTCTGCGACCTCCAGCCCGGCCAAATGACCTACGTAATCAACGATGCCCACATCTACGAAAACCAAGTCGGCGGCATCTGGCGCCAACTCCGCCTCGCCCGCGAACAAACCCTCCCCCCCGCCCCCAAACTCTGGATCAACCCCGAAGTCAAAGATTTCTTCGCCTTCGACAACTCCAAAGACTTAAAAGACATCAAACTAGAAAACTACCAAAACCTCGGCCGCATCTCCATGCCAGTAGCAATGTAGCCAAATCCACCTCCAGCTCCTGAAGAAAAACTGAGACTTTGGGCTAAAACATCATTGCGAACCAGAGAAAGCACCCAGAGGGGCTGCTTTCCTGCGTGAGCACTCCTGATGTTTTAGCCCAAAGTCTCAGTTTTTCTCCCAACCAGCCAATATGCTAAAATACCCACATGAGCAACCTAATCAACCTCACAGACAGCACCGATGTTTCTCTCGTAGGCGTCAAAGCCGCCCGCCTAGCTCAATTAGCCCAATCCAACTTCATAATCCCAAAAGGCTTCGTCATCCCCGCAAGTCTAACAATAGAAGACGGTCTCAGCAACGACATCCAAAATTACCTCTCAAAATTAGCCCCAAACCCCCTAATTCTCCGCATCTCAGCCCCCAAAGACAGCACTACGACCTCTGCGGCCCTTTCAGAAGTCACCCCAGAAAATATCCTCAACATCCTTACCCACGCCAAATCCTCCAACCCCGATTCCGCCCTCATCATCCAAGAGTTCCTAGACGCCGAAATCTGGGGCACGACTCTCTCGGTCAACCCCCAAACCAACGCAAAAAACGAAATCTACATCACCAGCTCCCCCTACAGCATCGCCGACCCCAACCCATCCCACATCCTCCTCCTAGACAAAACCACCGGCAGCATCCTCGCCGAACACGAAAAACCCACCTCTAGCTTTCTCACCCCAGACCACCTAGAAAGCCTCTGCTCCTCCACCCTAGAAATCGAGAGAATTTTCCACCAACCCATCCGCATCAAATTCGGCTTCGACACCGGCATCCTCCACATCATCGGAGTCAAACCCATATAAAAACTCCGCACGCCAACTAGGTCATCCTCCGCTAAACCCAACTACCAAAAAGCGTCTGAGAGAAAACCATAGCATTACCTTTCAGTATCATTGCGAACCAGCGAAAGCACCCAGAGGGGCTGCTTTCCTGCGTAAGCACTCCTTATACTGAAAGGTAATGCTATGGTTTTCTCCCCAAACAGCTCCTAAAATTATGGTATAATATAAAAATGAACCGAATCCCCCTAGCCGAACGCATGCGCCCCACCATTTTAGCCGACGTACTAGGCCAAACCGACATCATCGGCGAAGGCAAAATCCTCACCGAAATAGTCAAACGCCAAGACCCAGTCAACATCATCTTCTGGGGCCCACCCGGCACCGGCAAAACCACCCTAGCCAGAATCATCGCCAAAGAATTCAAAGCCGAATTCATCGAAATCTCTGCAGTAACTTCAGGCAAAAAAGACGTCGAAAAAGTCGTAGAAATCGCCCGCCAAAACTGGAACCTCAATCTCCGCACCGTATTGTTTGTCGACGAAATCCACCGCTTCAACAAAGCCCAGCAAGACGCCTTCCTCCCCCACGTCGAAAGCGGCCTCATCACCCTCCTCGGCGCCACCACCGAAAACCCCAGCTTCGAAATCATCTCTCCCCTTCTCTCCCGCAGCCGCGTCGTCATCGTCAAATCCCTCAGCAAACCCGACGTTATCACAGTCCTAAAGCGCGCCATCAAATCAGAAAAAGCCACCAAAAGAGTCGTACCGAAAGCCATCGACTACCTAGCCGAACTTTCCGGCGGCGACGCCCGCACCGCCCTCGGCGACCTCGAACTAGCTCTCGGCCTAGCCCCCAAAATCACCCCCGAAGTAGTCAAAGCCGCCGCCGGCCGCAAAGTCCCCGGCTACGACAAAAAAGGCGACGCCCACTACGACAATATCTCAGCATTTATCAAAAGCATGCGCGGCAGCGACGTCGACGCCACCCTCTACTACCTCGCCCGCATGGTCGAAGCCGGCGAAGACCCCAAATTCATCGCCCGCCGCATGGTCATCTTCGCCTCCGAAGACATCGGTCTAGCCGGCAACGGCGCCCTTGGCCTTGCATTGAACGCATTTATGTCCGTCGAACGCGTCGGCATGCCCGAATCCGGCATCATCCTCTCCCACGTCGCCTACGCCCTAGCCAAATCCAAAAAATCCCGCGCATCCAACGACGCCTGGAATCGAGCCCAAACCCTCGCCCACACCTCCATGAACCTCCCCGTCCCCACCTGGCTCCGCAACGCCCCCACCAAACTAATGAAAGACCTAGAATTCGGCAAAGGCCAAAAATGGGAAGCCGGCTTCCACCTCAACAAATCCTACCTCCCCGAAAACATCAAAAACGCCAAGATTTCCGAATAAACACCAATCTTGAATGAAAACTCCAAAATTTCCTAAAAAAGCAAACTCAAATGAACGACCAAGGCGCGGGTGACAGAGTCTAGGGGCATCCCCAGAAAGAAAATTTCTTAAATTTTTTTCTGGGGAGAAGACTCTGGCAGGACCCGCCCCACGCCCTCACCCCCTACTCCCCCAAAACGACATTATTAGCATGCAACCACCCCTCAACCGACCCCCCATCCAAATATTCCCCCAAAATAGGCAAAACCCGAATCTTCCCCCCAGCCCTCAAATGTGAAATAATCGGATCAGTAATCAAATACTCCTGATCCCCAGGCCCAAAATCATTCCCCTCATAATAATCTCTCACCCGCCCCAGCAATTCCGGCGACATAATATACTTACTAATATTAATATAATTACTCGGCGCATTTTCCTTCTTAGGCTTCTCATAAATCCCCGTCAGCACCCCATCCTCAATCTTCAGCACCCCATATCTCTCCACCTCATCATGCGGAATCTCCACCGCGAGCAGCGCCGACTCATCATCGCTCTCCACAATCTCCGTCAACCTCTTCAAATCCGAAGACCCATCCTTATTAAAAATAAAATCATCACCCATCAACACAGCGACAGGCTCATCCAGATCATAAGCCGCCACCACCTGAGCCACCGGCGCCGCCGTCCCATACTTAGCATCCACATTCTTCTGCACAAAAAAATTCACCTTCATCCCACTAGGCACCGTCTGCACCAGCTCAATTTTATCACCCTTCCCTCGATCCACCAGATATTTCTCCAGTGCAGGATTTTCCTCATAATAAGCCTTAATCTGCGAAAACGGCTTCTCGTCAATCACCAAAAAAATCTCTTCAATCCCCGCCTTAGCACAATCTTCCACCACATAATCCACCAACGGGCGATTCCCAATCGGCAGCATAGATTTCTCAATAACCTTAGTCACCGGCAACCGCCTAGTCCCCCAACCAGCCACCGGTATAATTGCTTTACGAATCTGCACAAAAAAATCTCCGTTAAGTTGCCTAGATTATATCATAAAATAAACCCCAAAATACAACTATTTGATCTTAATAATAGGAGTAAGCCAAGCCTCAAGCGGCTCCTTCCCAAGCAGAAGAGCCACCGTACTAGCAATATTAGCCAACCCCAAATCCCCCTCAGCCAGCTCATATTTCTGAGCATTCTCAGTATCATCCACAAAAATACAAGGCACCGGATTAGTAGTATGCGCCGTCTTCGGCACCCCATCTGCGTCAAGCAACTCCTCAGCATTCCCATGATCCGCCGTAATCACCACCATCCCGCCCATCTTCCGCGTCGCCTCCACCACCCGCCCAATTGCCAAATCCAAAGCCTCCAGCGCTATCACCGTCGGCTCCATCTCCGAAAAATGCCCCACCATATCCCCATTAGGATAATTCACCCGCATAAACCCGTACTCTCCGCCAAGAATCGCCTCCACCAACTTATCCGTGATCTCCGCTGATTTCATCCAAGGCCGCGTATCAAAAGGTTCCGTATCCGAAGGCACATCCACATCCGTCTCCCCCTCCGGCGCATCATAACTATTCCCGTTAAAATAATACGTAATATGCCCAAACTTCACCGTCTCAGAAATCGCATATTGCTTCACACCCTGACTAGCCAAATATTCCGGCAAAGGATGCTGAAACTCCGGTGACTGCACAATCGTCAGCGCCGGCACATGCGTATCGCTATTATATTCCGTCATCCCCGCAAAATAAATCTCAGGCCTCCGCCCTCTGTCAAAATACGGAAAATCCTCATAAGTAAACGCCACCGAAATCTCAATCGCCCGATCCGCACGGAAATCCATATAGATCACGCTATCCCCATCGTTAATCGTCCCAATCGGCTCTCCACCATCCGCAATCACAAACGGTGGCATATATTGATCCTGCAGACCCGGATTTTCCCGCCGATATTCCATCACCGCGTCCTCAGCATTCGCAAACTGCCGCCCCTCTCCCAGCACCGAAGTCTGCCACCCCTTCTCCACCATCCCCCAATCATTCTCATACCGATCCGCCGTCATCAGCATCCGTCCCCCACCAGAAGCAATCCGGTAATCCGGACTTCCCAGACTCTTCACGAACTCCTCAAACCTCCGGATATACTTTGGCTCCGACTGCGGCGGCACATCCCGTCCATCCACCAGAATATGCACCCGAATCCGCGCCACCCCCTCTTTCTGCGCCTGTGCCATCATCGCCTCCAGATGCGAAATATTACTATGCACATTGCCATCACTAAAAATCCCCATAAAATGTAGCGTCGAATTATGCTCTTTCACATTCTTGATCGCATTCTGCCACACCGGCTCCCCAAAAGCCCGCCCCCCAATAATCGCCTCATCTACCGCCTTAGTACTCTGCGCCACAATCTCCCCCGCCCCCATCGCATTATGCCCCACCTCGCTATTTCCCATGTCCTTATCCGGAATCCCCACATATTTCCCCGAAGCCCCCAGTTTAGCCATCGGGTATTTCCGCATCAGCCCATTCAACACATCAAGTCGTGCCGCCTTCACGGCATTGCCTTCCACCCGATCAGACAGCCCCACCCCATCCATTACTACTAATACCACCGGCCCCTTATAATGCAATTTATCCATAATCAAATTATACCACATCCAGCAAATCCATTTTTCTATTGACTTTTCTCGCCAAGTGTGCTACAATGAAGAGATAGGCTGGATAAAAACCAATGCCCGTCACTTCTATTGACAATTTATTCCTCAATTTACTTATCATTTTTATCTATAAAATTGACCTCAAGTCACGCATATGCTATAATCAAAAAATGAAGATCTTTTCACAAGAAAACATCAAATCCGTAGTTAAATCCCTCCATGAGGGACATATTGTTGCCGTTCCTACAGAGACCGTTTATGGCCTCGCCGTCCATGCCGACAACATCCAAGCCATCCAAAAACTACTCAATCTCAAACACCGCAATGAGGACAGCGGCAAAATTTTATCGCTTATGCTTCCAGAAGTCAACTATATAACTCGCTATGCAGCACTAGAAGGCACCGCCCGTAATGTTGCCCAACGCTATTTCCCAGACGAACTTACCCTCGTCCTTCCCAAAAAACCTGATTTTGACCACAAGTACTTCGACCATTTCTCGTCTATAGGAATCCGCATCCCTGCCCACGAGTATATGCTTAGCTTACTCAGAGAGGTCGGCGCCCTTCTCGTTACTAGTGCCAACCCCAAAGGTGAAGCGCCATGCCTCACCAGCAAAGCAGTCATCAAGCGCATGCCCGAAGTCGACACGGTCGTAGTGGGACGTTCCGGTGGAAACCTCCCCTCCACCGTGCTTGACTTTACTTCTCCGGAAGAGCCAGTTGTCTTACGCCAAGGCGGTCTCCTCATTGTTCACTACTAAAAATTACTGCGTGCGCCCCATTTCAAACTCGGCTTAAATGTAAAATCGGCCCAAGAAAAAGACCGGTCACCCAGTCTCTCCTGCTGCTACGCGCCCACCCTTGGGGCACATTGGTTTGTTTTAATCCGCTGTTTGTTTTTGTATCTAGTCTCCACACTTTCCACATCATTCAGTGGAACCCCTGTGAAACGTATCAGCTTAAGCTTATATTATCGCACCTCAAGCGTTCTGTCAAGTACCACTCTAGCTTAACTCAAGCTAAAAAAAGTCATTCATTTTACTCCAAAAATGTGATAACATTATAACATTCAGCATAATGTCTTACTTGGGGGGTCAAGCAACATTTGGTCGGGCTGAAATGCATCTCGAAAGGAAAGATATGTCACAAAATCTATTTATCGGCAGCCTAGCATGGACTACCAACGACGACGGCCTCAAAGAGTTCTTTGAAACCATCGGCGAGGTCACAAGTGCGCGCGTGGTTACCGACCGCGAAACCCACAGAAGCAAGGGTTTTGGCTTTGTAGAGTTCGCAGACGAGGCTAATAACCAAAAAGCCATCGACGAACTAGGCGGCAAAGAACTCGACGGTCGCGAAATTACCGTCACCTTAGCTCGTCCCAAAGCTTAAGTTACTGCTCCACGAATGTAAATTCGTGACCAGCAATACTAATAATGGAGTCCGCAAGGGCTCCCTTATTAGTGAGCTCTCCACGAATCCCCTCTTTTTTCATAATATCGCGTAACCGATTCAAAGAATCATAACTCCCATAATCCGTCATCCGCGCAAACTTCTCAATTTTCTTACCCCGAACCACAAAAACACCACCATCTTTTTCGACCGTAAACGCGCGATCTTCATCTCGCTTCCTCTTCAAAGTAATCACAGGGATCTCCCGCATATCTGCGGAATCTCCCGAAGTTAGTCCCTCAGAAAACACTTCAGAATTCTCACCAGAGCCTTCCGAAGAATCCGCACGGTGTTCTAGAGGAAACTGTGGAAGAGATGACCGCCGGTCATCTACTTCCAGCCGAACGCCAGCGCCTGCGCCCCGTAAAGACGGGCGCGCACGCAAAGTATTTTCCCCTAGAACACTGTGCGGATTCTTCCCCACACCAGCCTGCGACACCCTCTCCCTCAAAACCCTCAAAAGCTCAATAACCCCCAAATGAGCAGCAGCCGAAATAGCATAAACCACAGCCTCAGGATTCACCCTCAAAATCTTCGCCATCTGCATATGAATAATTTCTTTATCTAACCCCTCAATCTTCGTCAAAGCCACAATTTCCGGCCGCTCCACCAGTTCCGGCGCATACTCTGCCAGTTCTTTACGAATAGTGCGGTAAGCTTCTCCAGCGTCATCCACATATACATCAATCAGATGTAGCAACACCGTCGTTCTCTCCACGTGCCTCAAGAATCTATCGCCCAACCCCTTACCCTCGCTCGCCCCCTCAATCAACCCCGGAATATCTGCAATCAAAATATCTGTCTCATCCACTGTCGCCACACCCAAATTTGGTGTTATCGTCGTAAACGGATAATCTGCAATCTCCGGCGTAGCATTACTCACAACCGACAAAAACGTCGACTTGCCAGCATTAGGAAAACCCACCAACCCCACATCAGCAAGCAATTTCAATTCCAATTCTGCATCAAAAGTTTCACCCGGCTCACCCACCTCAGCCACACGTGGCGCCTGCCGAGTCGAAGATTTGAAATGCGCATTCCCAAAACCCCCATCCCCGCCATGCGCCACAATCTCCCTCTGTCCATCTGCCACCAAATCCGCCACGACTTCGCCGTCCCTCCTCACCACAGTTCCAATTGGCACTTCCACCTCAAGATCCTTGCCCGACCGCCCCGCACTCCTTTGCCCAGATCCACCCTTGCCCGATTCAGCCTTAAGTTCAGGCTGATAGCGAAAACTTATCAAAGTATTGCAATCTTTACTCGCCACAAATACCACATCTCCGCCCTTGCCGCCATTACCACCATCCGGACCACCTTTATTGATATATATCTCCCGCCGGAAACTCACCGCGCCATTCCCGCCTCTTCCTGCTTCAATATAAACTTTAGCCGTGTCAACAAACATCTCTTACCTCTTCCCATGGATATAGTTATATTTCAGCGCATCCGCCCAGTTAATCTTCGACTGATATACGTGATTAAACTTGCCATTATAGCCACCGTAATTCATCTCTTGTATCAAAATATGCGAACCTGACACCACACCCACCACTACCGCCACATGCCCTGGCGAACCAGTAGACGTTTGCACTACAGCGCCATAGGCTGGAGTCTTATTCTTAAGGAAAGCGTTTGACCAAGCCGCATACGTCCAGGTACCAGCATTACCAATCGTCCCGCCAGGCAACCAATAATTCGACCCCATATTATTCCGCCTCCAATACCAGACAAACCAAGTACAGTTACCAAACGCCCCTGGATTATTCTGCCATCTCGTAGAATAGTACATATTGCTCCAATAACCATAATTCTGAATCTCCGTCATACCCTGACGCACTCCAGAGTCACGCACGTAACTATAATATACGGTCGGCGGCTTTGGCGTGGGCGCTACATATTCCGGTCGTTCTTTTTCTGGCAAAGCTCCATCTGGCAAGATAATCGTTGCCCCCACAGTAAGTGAACTAACCTCAAGATCGTTATAAATCACAATTTCTTCCGTCTTAGAACCATATTTCGTCGCCAAGGCCTCGATAGTATCACCAGACTTCACCGTATACAAAATCCCCTGCACCGGAGGAATGTAAATCGTTTGCCCTGCCGTCACCGTGCTAGTCTTCATATTATTGCTCCATCTAATCTGCGTCTCCGTCACCCCGTTAGATTTCGCCGCAATTGAAGCTAAAGTATCCCCAGCTTGCACCACGTATTCGACAATCCCACGTGTCAAATTCGACGTGTCAATAATATTTGGCTTGGTAATTACTGAATTGCCCCCAGATGCCCCCGCCACCTCATATTTCATCACAATCGACGCATAGTTTTCATTGATCGACAACACTGACGGCAAATTAATCACATTTGCCACATCCGCCACAATATAAGATTCCGACAACTGATCCGCCGTCACTACAAAATTAGTATCGTTGATTGCGCTGATAATCGGCTTCGAGTTCGTACCATTATCATCTTTTTGCGATCCAAAAAACATCAAGGCAAGTAGCGCCCCAAAGCAAGCAAGATAAGGGATAGCTCGCAGAATTCTAGACCTGATATTTTTCATAAGGTTTCATTACTATTCTAACATATTTTGAGCTTTTTATAAATAACTGCACATTACGTTGCAATGGTTTTTTATGTTCGCCTCATGCTCGGCCAAAGTCTTTGCATAATACATTTTCTGATCGTCCCCAGTCAAAAAGTACAGATAGTCGCCTGCAGCAGGATTCTTCACCGAAACCAATGCGCTCTCACCCGGATTAGAGATTGGGTTTGGTGGCAATCCCGTACATTTTCGAGAATTCCATGGGCAGCCAATCGTTTCCAGATACGACATATCAGTCTTGTCGCGATTAGGATTTAACTGATCCGCCTCATACCCAATAACTGCATCTGAGCCTAATGAAATGCCTTTTTTTAGCCTTAACAAGAAGATTTGTGCAACTTGTGGCATATCTGCCTTATATGCTTCCTTTTGCACAATTGATGCCAAAGTTATACCCTCAAATAAACTCAGCCCTCTGGCTTTATATCCATCTACTAGCCCTTCATCTTGCACCACCTTATACAATTGGTCAAAAGTCCGCACCAGCACCTCTTCTGCTGTCACGTCGGCGTAAAACTCATATGTGTCACCGTAAACGTAACCAATCAAAGGCACATCCGCAGGCTTGGTCACCATTACCGGATGATCATATTGTTTGGTCAGTGCATCATCTACAGATTCCTTAGAAAATCCTGCCGCAATCAATCGATTCCTCACCCCCACCATAGAATCTCCAGGCAAAAACGTAATCTTGAAAGTTTGCGCCGCCACCCCGTCATTCAAGACCTGCACTATCCGCGCCACATCCATCGACGTATCGAGCGTATAGTGCCCAATCCGAAGCGTAGTGCCTTTCGCCTCTAACTTTAGATACATTTTGAAGGCAAACGCCGACTTAATTAAGCCGTCCTTTTCCAAGCGTTCGGCTATTTGCCCAGTATTCTCGCCATCCGCAACTACGAATTCCGTAGTCTCACAGGCTACACCCTGACAGTTCCCCGGATCTACCGCTTTCATCATTTCCGTATACCAAACTACTGTCCCCACTACCGCCACAATTAGAAGCGCAACTATCGTCGCAAATACCTTAAATGCTCCCCCGCGTTTTTTAGATTTTTTTTTAACATCAAAATCCTCTACATTAGCCTTCTCTAGGTTTCCCGAACCAAACGAATCAAGAAAATCCTGCAGAATAATCGTCGCCGCCTCCCGATCAACTTCACCTTTCGATCGTTGTTTCTTGCGCTTATTCAAAGCCAAATTCTCTTCTGCCTTCACAGAAGTCAACGATTCGTCCTGAAATTTCACTAGAGGTTTTGCTAATTTTCGTTTCGTAAAATAATCCTGCAAAGCCACCACAAACGATCTCACCGTAGCCGATTGCTTACTTTCTTCGCCCTCGCTATTTCGCGGCAATCCCACCACCAAATGGTTTGACTTCTCCACCTGCATAATTCTCGCAATTTGCGTAAATTCCGTTCCGTCCACTTCAACGGTACTATGTGGCACAGCAATTTTCACCGCAGTATCTGCCACCGCCACCCCAATTCTTTTCGATCCCACATCTAGCGCAATTATCTTCATTACTCTACCGTAATCTCTACAGTCACTTTATTGATGTCTTTCGGCACCGAACTCACCCAAAAGAACGAAGTATCTACCTTCACGGAGCTAATCCCATTGATCGATTTCAGCTGAGTCTGCACTTCTCCAATTTTCTTACCAAGCGACTTATCTGCTACCATTTCGTCCGTCACTTCTGGCCCAATCTGCACCGTACTCTTCAATTTCGCCGTGTATTTCTTATCAACTTCTCGAAAACTTTCGATAAACGCCTTGTTCTTATCCGCTTCTTCGCTTACCCCAGTTGAATAAACCTCTTTAAGATCGGCGCCGCTAAACTTCTCAAGCGCTACCGCCTCAATGTATTCTCCTATACGCGCCCGATCTACCCCAAAAATCGTGAATGTCGTCTCCGCAACCAATGTCGGCGTCACGCCATCTGCTACTTCCGCATCAAGCGCCGGCGTCGCAGTCGGATCGCCTAGCTTCACTACAAAACTTGCGTCAATCGGGATCAGCCCACTTGGAAACTCTCTCAAGAGTTCAGTCCTACCTTCAGACTCATTCGTACTGTCAAGTGCCTGTTTTGCCTTAGCAATGTCCGCCTCTGATACTACTTTCACGATCTTAGTAGAACCCCCCGCCATCGCTGAACTACTTATCGTGTAACCTTTACCTGTCGGACCCCACCCAGAATCACTTGCCTCAATGTTATACTTCGTACCTGCAAACTCCGCAGATACTTTCACCGGCGTAGTTATATCAGTCTTTAACCCCGTACACCCCGAGAAAACATCTCCTGTGCAATCACTTGCCACAATTGCCCTTAATGTTGCTTTTTCTGTGCTTACATAAGTCAAGCCATCCAACGTAAATTTAGTTCCTACTGGAATTTCTATCGCAGCAACAGGCGTAGTCGTATTCCTCTTTAGCGTTAATGTGCCGGTAGCTTTCGCGCCCTTATCTACCTCGCCAGTCGCCTCAAACTCTACCTTAGAAGTCTTCACCAGCTTCTGCTCTTCCAGCAAAAACACACCAGCCTCCGGGTCTGCCGCCTCTCTATCCTCCACGAAGCTCACAGTCTCAGAAAAATTCTTTGCCGTTGTCCTCACCGTCACAGATATTTTCGCGGCAGGAGCAAATACGAGTGCCCAGACCAAGAATCCCACAATCAGCACTAATCCAATAATTCCCATAATGATAAACTTCCGGTATTTCGCAAAATCCGGTACGGCGCTCTTCTTTTTCTTCTTCTCGTCTTCTGGTTTATCCAAATCCTCGCTCGTGATTTCATCATCAAACTTCCTATTATTAGCCACGATCTCCGTTATAGCTTCCGCCTCGGTCGTATTTTTTACAGTCTTACCACCGTTTTCTACCTTCTCCACTCTCTGCTCTTCTGCGACAATCGCTTTTGCCTCTTCACCATCTATCACATCATCATCTCTGTTCCCATCATTTACCACCAAGGGCACGGAAACCTCAGGCTTGGTTTGCAAATTTTTTGCCACTGGCATTCTCACCAGACCTGCTAACTTAACCAGAGACTCGTCAGTCGTAATAAGCACAGCGGCCTTCTCACTCTCGCGGGCGGTTTTCTCAATCAATTTAAAATTGACCATACTCCGAAGTACACTACTCTTCTTTGGTGGCACCAAGGCCACAATTTTATTCTTACTATTCTTAATTTTGGTGAGGATGTCAGTGATATCGTCCTCGGGCTCAATGTAAATGACATCTTTATTCATAAGAACTATTATATATAACACGTTACAATTACGCAAACATCCTAGTTATGCTAAAATAGCATAAATGAGTTGGTTAAAAAAGAAAAAAGCCCCCACTAACGACGACCAGCGCCTAATGAGCGAATTGGCACTTCGCGCGGTTCATGACGCGGTAATTATTTTGGATTCCGCAAACAACGTGGTGCTAATCAACCCCGCCGCCTGCACTCTACTCGGCACTACTCGCGATGTAGCTCTTACTCTTAATTATTTCTCAATCGTCAATCTCGTCAACAAACAAGGGAGCGCTATTGACCCCGCCCAAAACCCCATCACTATTGCCCTAAGTACCAATCAATACTCCGAAATTCGCGACTACAGTATTATGGCCGCCGGTAGCAACAAAATCATCCCAGTTTCAATAATTATCACGCCCACTGGTGGATCCGCCGACCCCAAAATCGTCACAATTCGTGATATTACTAGAGAACTTCAAGAAGAAGAAGAGCGTACCGAATTTATATCTACAGCCAGTCATGAAATGCGTACCCCTGTAGCTAGCATCGAGGGCTACCTAGCTCTCGCCATGAACCCACAAACTGCCACCATTGATGTTAGAGCAGCCACATACCTAGGTAAAGCCCACGAAGCCTCTCAGCACCTGGGCAGATTATTTCAAGATCTCCTTGATACCACCAAGCTCAACGATAGCAAGATCAAACTTCGCCTCCAGCCCGTCGAGATGACAGCCCTCGTCCACAGTATAGCCGAAAGCCAGCTACCCATCATTACCAACAAAGGTCTCAAATTCAACTTTGACGCCAACGCGCAAACCCAGTCTACTAATAGCAAACGCATCAACCAACTCATCTATGCCCAAGTTGATGTCGACTTCCTGCGCGAAATCATCGGCAACGTCATTGAAAATGCCGTCAAATACACCCCCTCTGGCTCCATCAGCGCATCCGTCACCGCTGACCAAGACACTGTCAAAATCATCATAGCCGACACCGGTATCGGCATAGCCCGAGAAGAACTTAGTCACATCTTCCAAAAATTCTATCGCATAGACAATAGCGACACTCGCGAAATCGGTGGTACCGGCCTTGGTCTCCACATTTCCAAGCAACGCGCCGAAGCTATGGGCGGTCGCATCTGGGCAGAAAGCGAACTCGGCAAAGGCACTACATTTTTCATAACTTTCCCCCGCTTATCCACAGATGAATACGAAAAACGCCGCCTTGTGATGTCAAATCAAATGATGACACCCAAAACCATATAGATTTTTTAGCACAAGTATAATAGAATGGAGGTAATATGACAAAAATTATGCTCGTCGAAGACGATAAATCCCTTCGAGAAATCTACAGTATACGTTTAGTCGCCGAAGGTTACAACATCGTCACCGCTGGCGACGGCGAAGAAGCCTTAGCGATCACCGTACAAGAAAAACCCGATCTTATCATATCTGATGTTATGATGCCCAAGATTTCCGGCTTCGACATGCTAGATATTCTCCGTTCCACTCCAGAAACTGCCAACATTAAAGTAATTATGATGACCGCATTATCCAGCGAAGATCAGCGCAAGCGTGGCGAAAGTCTCGGCGCCAACAAATATCTAGTCAAATCCCAGGTCGGCATCGAAGACGTAGTCAATGCCGTACATGAGGTTCTCGGCGATCGGCCTACCTCTAACGGCCCAGCCAATATTGATACTCTAGCCGCACTTCAGGCAAGTGCCGCGTCAAACCAAGTAGCTCCAACACCACAACCCGCAGTCGCCCCAGCACCTCCCGCACCAACTGCCCCAATTCCCACGCCAACTGCTATCACATCGCCAATTCCAACTCCAGCAGCCCAACCAACGCCCGCAGTCACCCCAGCACCTACAGCTCAGCCCCCAATTAGCCAAGCTCCAACGCCCCAGCAAGTGGCACCTCAACCAATTCCTGCCCCTGCACCGACAAACCCCGTTTCGCCAACTATAGCCACCCCCACAAACATGGCACCCCCAACTCCAAACCCAGTAGTCATCACACCCCAAGCCATCCCTACACCCACCACACCCACACCTCAACCCCCTATTCCAGCACCAATCGCACCCACACCCCAACCCATCCCAATGCCACCTACAGCAACCCCCACCCCAACACCCAAATCCCCCCCCCCAGCTCCCACGCCATCACCAGAACCAGAAAAACCAACCGTCAGCGAACGCATCATCCAGCCCATTCCGTCTGAGACGGCCGAATCTGAACGGACTATGGCAGAAAAAATGGCCGCCGAATTAGGCGAAACTCCAAATGCCGGAACGCCTCAATAAATACCTAGCCACTAATCTTGGAGTTTCTCGTCGCGAAGCCGACGACCTAATTGCTTCCGGCAAAGTTCTTATTGACGACGCTAAAGCCACTATTGGCGACAAAGTCCTCGCAAATAATACAATCAAGGTTGACGGTAAGCCGGTCAAACCAGCTGAACTGATTTATATCGCTCTGCACAAACCGCCCGGTTATGTCTCAAGCCACAAAAGACAAGACAGCACTCCAACCCTCTACGAACTACTACCACCAGAATACCGCAATCTCAAGACCGTCGGCCGCCTCGACAAAGACACCTCCGGCCTCATCCTCCTCACCAACGATGGAGACTTCACCTACCAAATGACTCATCCCAAATTTGCCAAATTCAAAGAATATGAAGCTGAGATAGACCAACCCCTAGCACCACTACATCAACAAATCATCGCCGACTTCGGCGTAGAACTCACCGACGGCACCAGCAAACTCGGCCTCACAAGCCTAGATAACACTCGCAAAAAATGGCAAATCACCATGAGCGAAGGCCGCAACCGCCAAATCCGCCGCACCTTCGGCGCCCTAGGCTACACAATCACCAAACTCCACCGCAAAACCTTCGGCAAATACCAACTAAACACCCTACCAGAAGGCTCCTGGGAAAAGCTAGATAAAGCCTAAGCCTCATCAACTGAATAAAAAGAGAGTTCTAGGGGGCTAAGCAATAGGCTTCAAAAGATTATTGCGAACCAGCGAAAGCACCCAGAGGGGCTGCTTTCCTGCGTAAGCACTCCTAATCTTTTGAAGCCCATTGCTTAAGCCCCACCAAAAAGCCTAATTCCTCAATATCTTAGCCAACTTAGCCTTGATCCCAGCATTAGAACTAGTCCCCACCAAAGTATCCATCCCAACCCGCAGCAATCCCATAGCAGTAATAAAAGTATGATCAAGCTGCAGCCCAGTCTCATTATAAATCCCCGGCACATCTTCAGGATCAATCAAATGAATCACCGGCCTCCGCGCAAACCCTAGATCAGCATACCAATCCGTAGTCGCCAAAGCCTCAGGAATCTCATTTAAGCTAGCACCCCCACCACACAAAAGCACCCTACCAGGCAGAGTCTCCACATGATCAAATTCCTCAATAGCAAGTTGTACCCCAGAAATCCACACTGCCAAATTGCGTGCAATTGCATCATCTACTTTCTTCTTAATCTCCGGCTTCATCCGCGGATCATCCTGAAGCAACTTCATCTTTTCCGCATCCTCAAAATCCACCCCTAACTGCTCAGCAATTTGATGTGTAAAAGACCGCCCACCAATAGAGAACATCTTCGTCCCCTCCACCCCACCATCGTCCACCACAGCGATGTCCGTCGTTCCGCCTCCCAAATCCATCACAATACCAGTAAATGTCGCATCCGTATCGTCGCCAAGGCATGCCCGACAAACCGCAAACGGTTCTACCGCAATCGCCACCAAATCCAACTGAAGCTCGTCACAAACTTTCTCAATCGCAGAAATATGCACCAAAGGCGCAAAAGCCGTGTAGATCTGCACCGCAATATCCTTACCCTTAAACCCAATCGGATTAGATATCTTATAACCATCAATATGCAAGCTCACCAATGCAGAGTTAATTAACCTCACTTCCACATCCGGATTATTTGTCTCCAGCGCCACTTCACGACGCGCCCTCTCGCCAGCCTTTTGCTGCACCTTTTGGATGATAAGATGCATTTCTTCCTCACTAATCGGTCGCGACGCATCAGCTCGTCGATATTTGATAGTCGCAGTATTCCCCTTCACTAATTCTCCAGCAATCCCCACCACCGTCTCCTTGGCTCGCACATCTGCCATCTTCTCCGCCTGCGCCAAAGCCTCTTCACAAGTCTTCACCACTCCATGAATATCCGCAACCGCCCCCGAAAACATATTTGACGGAGCTTCTTTTGCCCTACCCAAACCCACCACATCGAGAATCCCATTCTTCCCCTTCTTGGCAATCAATGCTTTGACGAATTCCGTACCAATATCCAACGCCAGCAAATAATCATTACTATCCAAAGCTTTCATGCTTACATTGTACCACACGATCGCCTCAAGAAATACTCAAGCCATCATAACCCAAAAATGTAGTAATATTTTAAGCCTAGGCGTTTTCCAAAATCGCCTTAATCCGCCGCACGCCCCGCGCCGAAGATTCCTCTTTTACAATCTTAAACCTCCCCAGCTCGCCAGTTCGCGCCACATGCGGCCCCCCACAAATTTCTCGTGATACTGGATCTTTTTCGTCACCAATAGTATACACGGTAACTTTCTCAGGATAACGCTCCCAGAATTGCCCATGCGCTTTTAGCACATCCCGAGCGTAAGCTTTATCAAACTCCGCGTTTGTCACCGGCAAATCCGCCTCGATCCATGCATTGACCTGATTTTCCAACTTAGCAATCTCTTCAGCTTCCAGTTTCTTGTCAAAACCAAAGTCAAATCTCATTCGCTCCGAAGTAATATTCGCCCCCTTCTGATCAATATTCTCATCAATCAATTTCTGCATCGCCGCAAGAAGCAAGTGTGCAGCGGTATGGTATTTTACCGTCTGTTCGCCATGATCCTCAAGACCGCCCTTGAACATTCCCTTACTCGCCGTCTTACTCCGCTCACGCTGCTCAGCCAGAGCCGCATCAAATTCTTTCCGCCAATCTTTTGACAGCTCAATATCCTGCCGATACGCCTCTTCTACAGAAAGTTCCAGCGGAAACCCATAAGTATCTTGCAGCTTAAATAATTCTGCACCCGTCAGACCCGCTTCCTTCAGCTTATTTAATTCTTTCACACCTTTCCGAATCGTCTGCCTAAACGCCTTTTCCTCTTTGGCCAAAATCCCCAGCACTTGATCCCGATGCGTCAAAATCTCCGCCGGCAAACTCTCATAATTTTCCGCAATCACCGGCAATACTTCCGGCAAAAAATCTTGCTCAATCCCCAAATTCAACGCTTTCAAAATCGCCCGCCGCATCAGTCGCCTCAGAGCATACCCCTGCTGCTTATTCGCTGGCACCAAACCCTGCGCCGCAAGCAAATACGCACCACGCAAATGGTCCGCAATAATTCGCATCTCCGAAGTATTACTCTCATATTTTTTGCCAGTCAACTTCTCAATTTTCTCAATTATCGGCTTCAGCAAAGAAATCCTAAACACATCGTAACTATCCAAACTTGCAGCCGTAATCCTCTCAAGCCCTCCACCAAAATCCACATTCTTGTTCGCCAGCTCCTCAAAACTCCCATCCTCCAGCCGTCGATACTGCATAAAAACCTGATTCCCAATCTCCATAAATCTAGCTCCATCCGAAGCCGGATGTGCCTTACCAAACTTCACCTCATCCTGGTTCTCTTCCCCAAAATCATAAAACACCTCACTGTCTGGCCCACAAGGATCCCCAATCGGCGTCGTCTCAATTCCCCCACCACGACTCCACCAATTCTCTTTATCATCATAGAAGAAGATTCGCTCACCATCCTTAATCCCGCGTTTTTTACCATCATCCGCACTCCCAATATCCGCAACTTTCGCCTCAATCCCCACCTCCGCAAAGACTTTCTGCCAAATTTCCGCCGCCTGAGTGTCTCGTGGAATCCCATATTTATCATCACCAATAAAACACGTCACAAAAATCTTCTCCGGCTTCAGCCCCACCTCTACCGTCAAAAACTCAAAAAAATTCCGAATCTGCTCTTCCTTAAAATAATCCCCCAGCGACCAATTCCCCAGCATCTCAAACACCGTAGTATGCCGCGGATCCCCCACATCCTCAATATCTTGCAACCGCATACAAGGTTGCGAATCCGTCAGTCGCTTTCCATCTGGATGCGTCTTGCCCAACAAATAAGGTAGCAACGGCTGCATCCCCGACCCAGTAAACAGCGTCGTAGGATCATCTTCCAGAACCAAGGGCGCCGGCGTAAGCACAGCATGCCCCTTTTCCTTCATAAAATCTAAATATTTCTTACGTACTTCATTTGCATTCATACCTATATTTTACCATAAAAAACAGCCCTTACATCGTAAGAGCTGCTCGTGATACAGGAAACAGAAATTAAGCAACAATAGCCTGAACGCTATCGTTCGATACAATTACCACAAATCTACCATCATCATATTTAACGGCCGTAATCGTATAATCGCGCACACCAACAAACCCCACCCGAATATCTTCCGATACCCGCGTCGTCGAAACACGGTTATTCCGCGCCCCCACCGAGAAATCGTCCGTCAAAAACGCTTTATACTTCTGGTAATCGTCAGCCAGATCGCGAACTTTCTGGCTGTCGTCAAGATTTACCACGACAATTACCATTCGTCCATTCACTTCGTTCACAACTACTGCCACATTCTCCGCGCCCGCCGCATGAATCTCCACGTGCCGAATCGACACAAACAACGACCCCCGACAATTATGCCGATGAATCTCGCCCTGGCCCAGACTCGCATTTTTATGGTTCGGCGTCTTATCGCTAATATCATACAGCGATTTAAGCGTACCGCAATCATACCAGTCAAAACCACCAATCACTACACGTACGTCGCTCAACAATCTCATCAAAACGTCCGTCTTCAGACCATTACTCATTCGCACGCCCGCCGTCATATCCAAAAACCGTTTTACCGGCCATGCGTTAATTCCAGTATTGCACACAGAGACATCTTCGCGCATCAAATAATCTGCTTTTTCTCGACCCGGCTTCTCCACAAATTCCAACATTGTCTTGCATTCAGCATCGTCATCCGCATCATATACGACATGCCCACACCCTACCATCAAATTAGGGTCGGTTATTTTCACGCCAATCAGCGTGGGATAACCTGCTTGAGCAGACTTCACCGTGCTAACGACCGCCGCTGAAAATTTTTCGTCTGAAACAACATACTGATCCGCCGGCGTATTGATAACCACAGCATCTTTATTGAATTTGTCATAAATAAACTGCGCCGCTTTTACCATCGCTCCAGCATAGTCAAAATGTGGCTTAATTTCATACACATTTTGCACCAACACCCCGAGCGAAGAGAGCTGTTCATTTGCCAACTTCGTCTGGTTTGCGTTCGTAGTTACCACCACCACGCGAGACGCCTTTACTCCCAGATCAACAAACCGTCGCACTGTTGCTTGAATAAAAGTCTGTTTAGAATCAAGCATACAAAACTGCTTGGGACAAAGATCGTGCGACATCGGAAACAACCGCGTCCCCTGACCTCCGGCCACCACTACTAAGAAAAGATTTTTGAGCTCAACGCTCTCAGGAAAAACAACTGACATAAGACCATTCCTCACTTTCTGATTCTGTATTTTTAAAGTACCAGTATGGATACAGCCCCAAAAAAGAGCCCTCGGCTCTTTTTGGACCATCCAAACCCCCTACATTATAGCACACCTTACCTTAAAAGTCAATAAAAATGCACAAACTCAGAGTTCATGCAGTTGTGGTGCACTAAAAAATCAACCACATCCAGTCGATTAATTTCTTAACACCACACGGATTAGTGCGACGATTTTATCTCTTGGAGCCACGACTGAGATTCGAACTCAGGACCTCATCCTTACCATGGATGCGCTCTACCAGCTGAGCTATCGCGGCACCTTGCCAAAATGTTATCACATTCTCACAGAGTTGTGAATCTCGAAACAGTATCGCAAAAAGACCTAACAGATAGCAACTACCACCACGATAAGGGTAAAAAACCACATACCCCCCATTTTTACCATAGCCCTCTTGACTTTTCTGTAGATAGCAAAACAAAACCTTACCCCCAATTGGAAAAACAAAATCTTACTCTGAGTTCTTACCTATACTTCTTGTATGGTTGAATTAAATACCAAAGAGCAGCAGAAGTACATTGTC
>JAITNW010000012.1 GCA_031290255.1 Candidatus Nomurabacteria bacterium | reverse complement strand
CGTGAGGGACTCTCGAGCGGCGCCGAGGTCACCAATGAGGCCGAGGAGATCGAATAGCTCCAAAGTCACGTTGGTGGCTTCTGCCACGTTGGGGGTGCCGTACTTGAACCGCACGGCGGGGAGCCGAACTGCTACGTTCGAGGGTTGCGGAGTGTCGAGGATGCCAGGTATGTTTGACATGATGGGTTATCCTTTCAAAATAGATTTTAATGATGCGTAAGCAGGGGGTGCTTATGGTTAGCCCCTATCTCTTCATTATAGCACACATCACGCCAAAAGTCAATTTATCGTAATAGCCCACCACCATTGCAGCAAAAAAGCAGGCCCCTAAACTGTAATCACTATATGATTTTTCATCCAAATCGGATAAAACACCTTGGCAAGATCACTTTGGACAATTTGGCTCAACGACTTGTGCTGGTAAAAAGGCCAATATTGCAATCTATTGGTTATAACCTCTCCCCCAACAGATTGAAAATAGCCCCGAAGGGCGTATTTTTACAAAGTGGCTGGGTCGGCAGGATTCGAACCTGCGAATGTCGGGACCAAAACCCGGTGCCTTACCACTTGGCGACGACCCAATCTGTGGAAATTTTAACACATTTTTATCTAAAATCATATATAATCGGGGAATGACTAAAGAGATACTACTCAGTACGCGCAATTTGCATAAGTCGTACGGCAAAAAAGAATCAAAGTTTGATGCACTTAAGGGCATTGACCTAGAAATTGATGAGGGGGAGACGGTGGCAATTATTGGTAAGTCGGGATCTGGCAAGTCGACCCTGATGCACCTTTTGGCTTTGCTCGACAGGCCAACTTCTGGAACGATTAAGCTAAATGGGATTAGCACAAATCGTCTCAAGAATAAACGGTTGAATCATCTTCGGAATAAAGAATTTGGTTTCGTATTCCAGTCTTTCTTTATGAACGCTGACGATACGGTACTAAATAATGTTATATTGCCATTAAAAATTGCTGGTCTAGGTTATCGCGAAAGAAAGAGGCGAGCGATGGAGGCTCTGCAGATCGTCGAAATTGAGGACAAAGCAAAGAATAAGGCGAACGACTTGTCTGGTGGGCAAAAACAGCGGGTCTGTATCGCACGCGCAATAGTAAACAACCCGAAAGTAATTTTTGCGGACGAACCGACGGGGAACCTAGACTCTGTCACGGGAGATAAAATTACAAAATTACTATTTGACCTAAATAAGGACAAGGGGATCACGCTAATTATCGTGACTCACGATGAGGACATCGCGTCAAAGTGTAAGCGTCAAATCAGAATTACGGATGGCAAGGTGATTTCCGACAGCAATATCAAGAAAGGGCAGAAGTAGTATATGAAAACTTTAGATATTATCAAAAGTGCAAATCAGAATTTGCTTAGAAATAAGCTGAGGACGGTATTGACGGTGCTGGCAATTTTTATCGGTTCGTTTACGATTATTCTCAATACTGCGATTCAGACTGGGGTAAATTCGTTTATAAATGGTCAAGTGGAAGCATACGGAGGGGACGGGTATGTAATCATTATGTCGGCTGACACGATGAATGCTCTTGGAGATCAGATGGGGGTGAGCTCGGGTGAGCCCAAGGAGTATGACCCAGACAAGATTCAAAATTCTGCTACACCGATTTCGGAAAAACAGTTGGATGAGCTTAACGAGCTATCGTCAATCGAAAAAAATAGTATACAGCCAATGCATAATGTATCTATAAGCTATGCGACCAGCGATAAGACTGACAAAAAATACATACTCGAGGCTTCAATTCTGCCTCCAGGAGAGGTGAACATTGATACTGTGGCCGGCGTAAAGCCAGATCTTGATAGTGAAGAGAACCAAATTACTTTGCCGCCCAATTATGCGAGTGTGCTGGGCTATGATTCTGAGGAGGCGATAGTGGGGCAGACCATCACACTTGCGGTGCAAGATCAGGTGACTTTAGCATACACTGATTTTGAAGCGAAAGTAGTTGGGGTGCAGGCTTCTGGTATAATTACGCAAAATTCTGCTTTGATAAATAGGGTGCTGGGTGATGAAATTTATGAAGAAAATACCAAATACTATCCAGAGAATATGAAGAATCAAGTCTACTCTGTGTCTGCGGAGTTTAGATATAAGGATTACTCAGCAGAAGAAGTAAAGGATCAGCTGAAAGAGATCGGGTTGGTAGGAATGACGGTGGACGATATTGTGGGTTCAATTCAATCATTCTTTGATGTGATTATTACAGTATTCAACATCTTTGGCATGATCGCGCTTCTTACGGCTGCAATTGGGATCATTAATACATTATTTATGTCGGTGCAAGAGCGTACCCGAGAAATTGGACTCGACAAAGCGCTCGGGATGCCATCTAGTGAAGTGTTCTTGAGCTTTACTGTGGAGGCAGTATCTCTAGGGTTCTGGGGATCATTACTTGGAACAGGAGTAGCGATGGCGGCTGGATTCGGGGCAAACGCTATATTCCATGCGGCAGGAGGATTCTTGGAGGCTTTCCCGACTTTCCAGCTAGTAGAGTTTACGCCATATAATGTAATCATGCTGATGCTTGTGATTATGCTAGTCGCATTCTTAGCAGGGACCCTACCGGCACAAAAAGCTGCCAGCAAGGATCCAATCGACGCATTGCGGTACGAGTAGAAAATGGAGCTCGCGCGGATTGAGAAATTGGTACCGGGTGGGCAAGGGATTGGGACGCTTCATGATGGGAGAAAGGCTTTTGTTTGGGGCGTCTTACCGGGCGAGCTAGTTGAATTTGAGGTGACTCGCGAGAAGCGGACGTATTGTGAGGGCGTTGTGGAGAATATCGTTGAAGCGTCACCGAAACGTATTGCGCCAAAGGATCAATGCTACTTATCGACTAGCCCTTGGCAGGTTTTTGACTATGCTTTTGAGTTAGAGCAGAAGACTAGGCTCGTAGAGGAATGCTTTGGCCAACAGCATATTGAAATTTCGAGCCCACTGATGAAAACGGATGGTCAGGATTTTTGTTATCGCAATAAGATGGAATATTCACTGTTTTGGGATAATGAAATTGGTCAAATTACGCTGGCTTTTCACGCAAGAGCAAGCCATCGCAAAGTTCCCATAGCTGCTAGTTCTATTGAACGTCCGGAGATTTTGGCGAATGCAATCAATCTGGTGGCTGATCTCAACTCTGCAAGAGAAGAGGCGCGCGCGTATCAAGCGTTGCTCGCAAGATGCAATCAATCTGGAGAAGTCTCAGCAACGCTGTTTGAAAAAGGTAAGCCGCATCCAAAAATGGATCTGCTCCAAGATATATTGCTCGGATATAATTATAGTTATTCGCCTAATGGGTTTTTCCAGATCAATTTGCCACTTTATGAAATGGTACTACGCGAGATAAAGGCATGCGTTAAGACTGATAGTGTGCTGGATCTTTATGCTGGAGTGGGCACAATAGGTCTGAGTGTGGCACGCGATAAGAATTTGACGTTGGTAGAGGTAGACAAGTCCGCTTATTCTGAACTTGAGAAGAATGCGCGGGGTACAGACGCAAAAACTATTTTGGCAAAATCGGAAGATGTACTAGATCATATTACTTCGGACACGACAGTAATCTTGGACCCACCTCGAGCTGGCTGCGATATTTCACTGATTACTAAATTGAATGAGCTGAAAACTCCTATGATTATTTATTTATCATGCAATCCTATCACTCAAGCTCGTGATATTGCTATGTTGCAAGAGAACTACAAAATAGAAAAAATCCAGCCATATAATTTCTTCCCACGTACGCCCCACATCGAGAATTTAGTAGTATTAGTTGCAAAATAAGGCAAGATGTGATATAATGGAGAGAGTGACGCTTATCACGTACTTTGAAAAGGAGGAATATGGATGGGACGAGGATATAGGATCTTTACAGATTCGAGCTGCGATTTGACTCCACAAGAATTGTGGAAACTTGGAATTGAATCTGTACAATTAGGTTTGAGCCGAGGCGAAGAAATATACCCCGATAGGGACGGTTGCATGCCAAGTGTCGATGAATTCTACGAAATGCAGCTTGCTTCAACGCAATTATTCAAGACGAGCGGCGTCGGCTTGGCTGAGGCTATTGACGTATTTGAATCTGCGTTGTCGAAGGGCCAAGATGTGTTTTATGCCGGCATTGATTACGAATTGTCGACGGGCTCACGTACGGCGCTGTATAGCGCAAAGGAATTGCTGCTGGAAAAATATCCTGCAGCTAGGATTGAGCTTCCGAATACGCATTCGATTGCGCCTGGGCTGGGGCTACTGCTTACTAAACTCTCACGGATTCGCGAGGATGGGGCGGGGCTCGACGAGATGCTTGAGCGACTCGATTATTGGTCGCATCATATCGCGCACTGGTTTTCGGTCGATAACTTTGACCAACTTTACTATTCTGGACGTGCAACTGGGATACAAAAGTACCTCGCTACGGGCTTTAATATCAAACCTTTTATGGTGCTACCTCATGATGGCAACCTAAAAGTGAAGAAAATGGCCCGTGGTGAAGCTGGCATCTTGAAACGTTTCGCGGAAGAAGTCCGCGATACGATCCTTGAAGATGATGGTGAAGTTTGGATTTCGTTCGGTGCGGAGTCTCAGCTACCGCGCGTAAACAAACTGGCAGAGATGATTCGGGCGTTCAAACCTAAGGCAAAAATTTCTTTGCATCGCATTGGGCCGGTGATCGGCGCCCATGTGGGGCCAACCGTAATCGCGGTATTCTTCTTTGCACGCGAACGCTAGGCGTTCAATCAAGCTCCGCTACTTAGGCGGAGCTTTTTCTATGTTTGGTGATATAATACTTTTATGAACGTAAGCATTATGGGGGCGGGAGCTTTTGGCACGGCGCTTGGTAAGATATTGATAGACAATGGCCACGCTGTTTCATATTATGATCCAAAACATTCCGCTCTTTCTATGGATGAGGCTACCCATGAGGCAGAAGTGATTGTAATTGCGGTGCCATCTGGAGTGATGATGGATTTTTGCAGAGACTATCCGGCAAATTTAATGGAGTTGCCAACTATTCTGGCTACAAAAGGATTGACTGATGCGGGACTTTTTGGCGCGTTTGAAAATTTTTCGGTATTGTCTGGGCCAGCTTTTGCAAAAGAAATTATTGCTGGTGATACGACCTTACTAACTGCAACAGACAGCATAGCTAGGATGCTTTTTGAGAACGAGCAAGTCGCTATTGAGCTAACGGACGATCTCAGGGGAGTATTATTATGTGGTGCGCTGAAGAATGTTTATGCGATTGGCGCGGGATACCAGGAGCCTTCCGAGAATGCGATGGCGGCTTTTCTGACGCAAGCGTATCGTGAGATGAGGCAATATCTGTCGGATCATGATGCGAGTGCGGGTACTGCCGAATTGGCTTGTGGAATCGGCGACTTAATACTCACATGCACTAGCGAAACGTCACGGAACTTTCTGTGTGGCAAGATGTTGAGAGACGGCATGGTGACTGACGAGATTTGTCAGAAACTTGATACGGTCGAGGGGATCAGTGCACTCGAATCGCTTGACCGGCAGAATTATCCTCTGCTTAGCGAGGTTCATGCGTTAGTGAAAAAACAACCAAATCGAAAATTTAGGCAACTTTAAGCCAGATTGTTTCTTTTTCTTGGCGGATATACTCGAGCTTTTTGGCTTTTAGCCCCACAGCGATGATTTCGCCATTATTCTCGTCCACAATGGCCTCAATGCCATTCAGTAGGCCGCTACGGACAATGCGCCATTTGCAATCTAGCATGGCCTCTATTGCTAGGTCATCAGGAGTTTTTTCGGTTTGAGATTGGTCTTTTTTGGTATCGCTTTTAGCTTTGGAGGATTCTTTTTTGGGCGAATCTTGTTTTTTATGAGATTTCTCTGAGCTGTAATCTTTGACACTTTTGATGGTTTTTTCTGCAGGTTGGCCAGGCGAACTCCCACAGTGCGGACAGGTACCAGGCGAGCATGGATCGCCAAAAACGCTACCGCCACAATATGGGCAGCGCAGCCATTTTTTGCGGTCTAGGCCTAATTCTTGCATGGCCTCCATATTAGTCTGGACTTCAATAGTTTCACAATAACCGGAAAAATCCTCTCCGTTGGAACGAGCCACGTCGCCAGCGGTATCCATGCTAATATCAAAATCACCAGCACGACGGGCCTCAATGGCTGCGGCATAGTTGTAACGGAGTAACTCTTTTGCTGCAGGACTTATGGCTTTTTCGAGGTTCATCATATGCTCTTCTAAAAGATCTGGCCAACGGCTTACCAGAGCTAGCGCAGAAGCTTCACTAATTGTTTCCATACCATAGTTCCAATCACCACCGAATTTATCACCTAGGTATGTGTCGTAGGCGGCGATAATTTCGCCCGCCACGTCTACTTCTGGCGGAAAATGCCAGCGGCCACGCAGCCAATCTTCGCTACTATTGCTATCCGGATGTGACTGGCCAAGCGTCTCTATCCCAACGATCAGACCATCCTTATGCCCACCATTTAAAGAAATATACCTACATGCGAATTCATCGCCCGCGCGCTTCCATAGACGCATCATGATGGATTTTTTGGTCAGATTGTAGCCCACGCCTAAATCCCATTCACCTTCAATTACGGCGTCTGGCGTGGGCGAAAGTACTAACATCTGACCGTCTGGCATATCTAAGACTTTGCTGATCTCGTCATACTCGATGCGGCGACGGAGAGCCTCTATCGCCCAACGCGGATCACTTTTGGTAGCTTCGATGGCAACTTTTAGAGCTGTTTCAGAGATAGACTTAAGCCCATTGCCATCACTAGCGGTATTGCATAATAGGTCGCCATCTTCGAGATTAAAATAAAGCTGGTGGTCGAGAGGTGCGCGGATGCGTTCTGCACAATCTGTTAATTCGTCAAATTCTGCGGGAGACCACTCCTTTTCGCCCCACCCTTGGGCTTCAAATACCTCCATTGTATGCTCCTGCTCGGGATTACAAGCTCACTCTTGTGGGCTTGGATCCTGAACGTGTCGGACTTTGACCGTTGCGGCACAGTGCACGGGTTTCACGTGCTTCCGTTCGGATCGGTTTGTATTGGTAAGATTATATCACTTTTTTCTAAAGGTGGTAGAATTAGGTTATGGAATTTGAGAAGGCATATCGGAGCCTGAATACTGAGCAGAGAGAGGCGGTGGATTGTATTGATGGTCCGCTACTCGTGATTGCTGGGCCGGGGACTGGGAAGACGCAACTGTTGTCACTCAGAGTGGCAAATATTTTGCGGAAGACCGACACTGCGCCGGAGAATATTCTTTGTTTGACTTTTACTGAAACGGGGGCACGAAATATGCGCGATCGCTTGATGTCTTTGATGGGAGCTGAGGGGCAAAAAGTGAATATTGCGACTTATCATGCTTTTGGTGCGTTGATGCTACAAGAGCAGAGACCAGATATGGAATCTGCGGTGGATGAGCTTGATCAATTTATGATGATTCGTGAGATTCAAAAATCTTTGAAACATGATGATCTTCTGAAGGGTGAGCGCCATACTAAGGATATAATTTCGACAATTTCGGACATCAAGTCTGCGCTGCTCAGTGTGGCGGATTTGCGAAAGATCGTGGATAGGAATACGATCGATAATGCCAAAATTGATACTGCGCTTGAGAGTGTGATTAATGAAATTCCAAAGGGTGCTAGGTTTAACGTAGCGGTTCCTTATTATCAGCAAGTCTTGGAGTGCCTACTTACATTCACGGGCGAGAAGTCGGTGGTTGGGAAAGTGGAGCCCGTGGCAAATATCTATGCGATAACGCTTGGCGAGATTATTCGGGAAGAGGGTGCAAAAGATAAACCGTCTGCCTCGCCGCTTAGCAAATGGCGCGAGAAGTTTTTTAGCAAAGACAAGAACGATCTCTGGCGGCTGGATAATGTGGTAGCAAATAAGAAGCTGCTTTCGCTTGCAAATATTATGGAGCAGTATGAGGCACGCCTAAAGCTGATGGGGAAATTTGACTATGATGATATGATTTTGTCTGCGACGCAGCTCTTAGAGAATAATGCGGACTTCAAATTTAATGCGCAGGAGCATTATCAATATATTATGCTGGACGAGTTTCAGGATACCAATGATGCGCAGGCGCATTTGGTAGAGCTGCTAACGGATAATCCGGCGAATGACGGTAAGCCCAATATTATGGCGGTGGGGGATGATGATCAGGCAATTTATGGATTTCAGGGAGCTAGGAGTTCAAATTTCTTGGATTTTGACGCCTTATACCATCCCAAAGTTATTACTTTGACCAAGAACTACCGAAGTAGCGCGCCAATTTTGGAGTTTGCGCATAATGTGATTGAGCAGGCCAGTGACAGATTCTCTAAGGCGCAGAATATTGAAAAGATTATTAGTGCCGAAAAAAATATCGCCGATACTACTATATGCCACCGTGAATTTAAGAGCGCGCCGGCGGAATATGCCTGGGTAGCGGAGCAAGTCGATAAACTGCTTGCGGATAAAATTAGCGGTAGCGAGATTGCGATTATCACGCCTAAGCATAAATATCTAGAATCAATTATGCCTTACCTGAAACGTCTGGGGATTCCAGTTTCTTACCAGAAGCGTGAGAATATTCTGGAAGATCCAGAGATTAGCCGTTTGCTAGCTTTTGCGCAGCTGATACTCGCTCTTGCGAAAGATTTTAAGGCTGCTGATCCATTCTGGTTCAGAATTCTGTCGTTTGATTGCTGGGGTTTGGAAACAAAGGACATCGTGGGAGAGATAGCTGCGGCAAAGAAAAATAAGCAAAGCATTGCTGAACAATTGCTGAAATCTGAGATTCCAGCCGTGCAGAATGTTATAACGTTCGCCATAGAGTTGGCGGGGAAAATTCAGGATTTTTCGGCGGAATATATTATCAACGAAATTATCATAAAATGTCTGAAGGATGCAAATCAATATAATTTATTAACGAACTTGACCGTGCTTCGCGACATGGCAAAAAACAAGAATAAAGCCGCGAGCGAGAAACTCCTGCTGTCGGATTTTATGAATCTGCTTGCCGCCTATCAGGCAGCAGAAATACAGATCCTCAATCGCTCGCCTTATCAGGAATCTGCTGATGCGGTGCAACTTTTAACAGTGCATTCGGCGAAAGGTTTGGAGTTTGAGCATGTGTTTATGATAGCGGCGGATGACCAAAACTGGGGCAATGCTAAAGGTAACACTAATAAGCTAAGCTTGCCGCGTAATATGGAATATGTGCGTCACACTGGAGGGTCGCTGGATGAAAAAGTGCGGGTGTTTTTTGTGGCGATTACGCGTACAAAAGCACGACTTTATCTTACCTCTAGCACTTCAGATTTCTTAGGCAAGCAATCAAATCGTCTGAAATTCCTGAACGAAAGAGAAATAAAAGATGCCGGAAATGTGATAACATTTGTGGGCGATGTGATTCCGGAGAAATATGCGGTGGTGGCGCGCGATGAGAAAGAAGATGTCGCAGCAGAAGATTTAAGCTTGAACTGGTTTAGTAAATTCGTGCCGAATGCTGAGACCGAAAAAGCACTTTTGAAGCCCGCCGTGGAACACTACAAAATCTCACCGACACATTTGCTGGATTATATTGATCTGGATTATGCTGGGCCGGAGGAATTCTTGCGACGTCACATTTATAAATTGCCACAAGAAGGTGGATTCTCGCTAAGTTACGGAACTTTGATTCATGAGGTAATGCAGGCGATGGTAGATAAAAAGCTAAGTGACGAGAAGTTACTAGAGCTGTTTGCTGAAAAAGTTCAAGAAACCGATACGGATGAAGATGAGCGTGCGGAGTTACTTGAAAAAGGACGAGATAATTTAAGTGCATATTTTGCAGTGCGCGGTGATGAGCTACGTCGAGTAAAAGCAGTGGCAGAGAAATCGTTTTATGCAGAAAATATCCTAGTCGACGATACGCCAATCACGGGCAAAATTGACCGCATTGAAATAGACGAGGTCAACAAAACTATTTCAGTTGTAGACTTCAAAACTGGCTCACCAAAAGAAAAGTGGGCGAATAATGACGTGTCTTTGAAATACAAAATACAGCTATATTTCTATAAGTTTTTGCTGGAGGGAAGTCGGGATTATCGCAATTACAAAATTACGAGTGGACGAATCGAATTCGTGAAGCCGACTGACCATGAAGAGATTGTCGCCCTAGAATTGCAGTTTGCCGATAAGGATGCGGCGTGGATCAAGAGCTTAATCAAGGTGGTTTATGCTAAAGTTAAAGCGTTAGAATTTGAGGATATTGAAGGGTTTAAGAAAAATTATGCGCCGACAAAGGCTTTTATTGAGAGTTTGATTGAGGGGAAAATCTAGAAAGGACCATTTGGGGTCGGGGTGCTCTCGCGGGAAAATAGCCTCTTAAGGTATTTTTTCGGTTTGCAATGACCCTAAATGGTCCTTTCTAGATTTTCCCACCGGACACACGACAAGGAAGGAAGTTGCGGACTAGGTCTTGGGTAATTTTGTGTTATACTGGTTGTATTGTGAGTGAGAAGAAGTATAGGCCGGAGCGGACGTTGGTTTTTCCGGTGCGAGGCGATGAGGTTTTGTTGGGGCGTAAGAAGAGGCATCATGCTAGATCTTTTGGGGTAGGAAAATGGAATGGTTTTGGGGGGAAGGTTGAGGTGGGGGAGTCGCTTGCCCAGGCGGCTATTCGTGAGTGTCGTGAGGAGGCTGGTATTACGCCGACTAAGATGGAGAAGGTGGCTGTTAATAACTTTTTTGATGATTATGGGATGGTGGCGCATGTGTTTTTGGTGACAGAGTGGGATGGCGAAGTTGTTGAGACTGAGGAGATGCAGCCGCAGTGGTTTAAGAAATCTGAGTTGCCGTTTGATGAGATGTGGGATGATGATATTTTTTGGGTGCCGCCGGTTTTGGCTGGCAAGAAAATACATGGTAATTTTCATTTTGCTAGCTCTGATGATTCTGATGGTACTGCTAAGAATCCTCTTAGTTCGGTGGAGGTTAGGATTTTGGATGAGATTGTGTAGCTTGTATGATGGTTTACGATGTCGTTAATGTCCTATATGTTTAGGAGGTTTGCCAATTATATCAAATCTTACTTGGTAAAGTGAGTCACGTATTGTTTTGCATAAGCAATTTGAGTATTCATTGTACAGATAAGTTGATTATATAGTGAGTTTTTAGCATAAGTATAAATGAGATAGCGTTACTTATAAAATGAGTTTTTAACTCTGTTAATTATAAAAATTAGTTAAATAATCCGCTTACACTAAGTGAGATAATAGCGCTACCGCAAATGAGATGTTCGTGCTATAATTGAGGCATTATGATTCGAACTCCTGAGCCAAAATTTAATTCGGAACTGACTGAAACGATTATTCGGTTGGAACATTTGCGTGGTCGCAAGGTCGGTGGCACGACTAATCCGCTGATTTTTATGCAACTGAAAAATCTGTTTCATATCGTCGAGGCACTATCAAGTGCGCGGATTGAGGGCAACCATACGACTTTGTTGGGCTTTATTGCCAAGAAAAATGCCAACAAAACAGACGAGAGTATGCGCGAAATTACGAATTTGATGGAGGCGCTGGATTTTATAGACCAGAATATCGCCGACAGCCAAATTGACCGTAATTTTATATTGGAACTGCACAGAATCGTAGTTAAAAATCTAACCCGCGAGGGCGACGACGACACAGGCGGTTATCGGCGCAAAAATGTGCGAGTCGGTAGGCATAACCCGCCGTCGCATTATGATGTGCCGGATTTGATGCGAGAGTTGGTGGATTATATCGACGAGGATTGTAACGAGCGGACGGATTTGTTGAAAATTGCCATCGCGCACCATCAGTTTGTTTGGATTCACCCGTTTGGCAACGGCAATGGGCGAACGGTGCGGCTGCTGACTTATGCGATGCTGTGCCAGCGCGGATATATTACGCCAAATGCTATGCGATTATTCAATCCAACTGCTGTATTTGCTGGAAATCGCAATGAATATTACGACATGCTGGAAAAGGCAGATAGGCAAACAGACGAGGGCATTTTGGCTTGGTGTGGATATTTTTTGAGCGGGATTTTTGTCGAAACAGAAAAAACGCAAAAGTTGGCTGATAAAACTTATGTGAACAGCAAATTACTGATACCAGCGATTGAAAAACTGAACTCGGCGGGTGTGTTGACCGTGATGGAAACTGGCATACTGAATCGTGCGGCGAAAAATGGCTCGATTAAAGCAGCGGATATTGCGGATTTGTGGGATAAACCCGTGACTTCGTCGGCAATTGCAAATCAGATAAAGAAATTGCGCGACGCGAATTATCTGATGGCGACGAAACCGAATGGGCGCGAATATGTTTTGCGCTTTACGGACAATGTGTTGACCGGACTTACTCTGATGCAGATGGAGGACGAGGGTTTGTTGCCGGAAAGGGTGAATGAGGTATGATGTTGATATGAATAATTTAGACGGCCAGAGTGCCGACATCACAAACGAACAACTCGCGAAACTTTATAAAGTTTTCCCCGAGGCGTTTAGCGAGAATGAGGTGGATTTTGATATTCATAAGTCCATTTTACTGCGTTCGGCAATATTTCCATAACATGAGCGTTCCAATCGGTATGCCAAATTTTCACAAAAATTGCTATAATTTATACAGAAAGGGCGATGTATGGAGAATAAGATTATCACGTTCAAAATTATTTACACATATTTGCCAAAGATTTTTAGGGTCGTCGAGATGACCGAAACTAGCACGGTGGCAAAACTCGCTTATGTAATATTAGCGTCAATGAATACGGCGATGTATCATTTGTATGCGATTCAATACAAAAATGTAAATTATGAGTCAATGCCAGAGGACGAAGAATCGGAAGATGCTACTCTGACAAAGCTATTCGAACTCAACTTGAAGAAAAAAGATGCCTTAACCATGGAGTATGATTTTGGCACGACGCATGACTTTACGATAGAAGTAATTGATATTAAAGAAGTACCCGATGTTCGACCTACCGATTATCCTAAAATAATTGACGGACGTGGCAAAGGCATAGCCGAGGACACTCATGTCGATGAGTTGGCGCGGATGCTAAAGAATGACGAGGGATTTAGTAGTTTTACGATTGATGGAGTTAAGAAGTATAATTTGGATGATTATGATGTTAAAAAGGACAATCGACTATTACATGGCAGGTTATATAAGGCGATTACGGCTTATGAGGAGTGCGAGTAAAATAAACTAGACATGTGTTGTGATCGAAGATGGATGGTTTATGTTAAAATATAGATATGAAAGAAGACCTCCAGCAAATCGAATCGACCCTCTATGTTGCGTCGGACGAATTGCGCGGGAAAGCGTTACGGTAACCAAGCTATTGTAATTGGCGTCACAGAACGTGAGCCGTATCTTAGTACTGGGATACGAAGATTAAAACTAGCCATCTTCGCCAGATACCGAGCAAGATAGTTTAGGGAAGTTCATTGAAGATAATGCCGAACTCGGTAGCCTAGTAGTTACCGACTGCCATATGGGATACCATGACATTGAATGGCTAGGCTATGGGCATGAGCTTTGGAACCATAGTAAAGGATATTTTGCCGGCACTAACCACATAGAGCAGAATTGGAGCGCGATGAAGCGTCATATGCGTAATTTGTATGGCAATATCTCTACTAAGGATCTGCCTTTAATATTAAAAGAATGGGAGGCAAGACATAATGATCCAGAATTATTTTCTTCTCCAGAGAGCTTCTTGAGGGGAGTTGTTCCGGATTAGTTGAATGTGTCAAAGATTTTACGCTTGAGTTTTTACAATATATACTATAGAGTGTCAAATAGATCTAATGGCGACTTGCCGCCTTTAGATACGCACAAAATACAGAAAGTGAGGTGAGTATGAATGACATACTCGTGCAGAAATTGCGGGAGACCACACACGACTCCGGAGGGTGCTGAAAAGTGCTGTCAGAAAAACTCCAAAACCTGCCCCGAATGTGGGGGCAGCGGCAAAAAAACGGGTGGGGCATTTGAGCCCAATCAGAGATGCCCAAAGTGCAACGGTAGCGGCTCTGTGAGTGGCTAACCCCAAGTCTCAAGCAAGAGCACTTTACTCCCTAAAGTCCGCCACAATAGTGACGGACTTTTTCATGCCTATTGATGTTACAATATATAATATGAAGCGACTGGTGATTATTGATGGCAAGAGTGTATTTTATAGAGGCTATTATGCGATGGGAGGGCTTTCTTTGCCAGATGGCACACCAACTGGCGCGGTTTACGGCTTTGCGGCTATGCTAATAGGCATAATGTCTGAGCTAAAACCAGACTATGTCGCTGTGGCTTGGGATAAGGCAAAAACCAATATCCGCAAACGGCGCGAGATTTACCCAGAATATAAAGCGAACCGCAAGCCAGCACCGGAAGATTTTTACACGCAAATCCCATACCTAATGGAGCTTCTGGAGGCGTTTCATGTGCCACTTTATGAATATGATGATTATGAGGCGGATGATATTATGGGCAGTTTATCACGCAAGGCGGAGGTGGCCGGTGTGCGCGTAGATTTAGTTTCGGGCGACCTAGATATGTTGCAGATTGTTGATCATGACACTGATATGTATCAGATGAAAAAAGGTTTTTCGGACGTAGAGAAGTTTGATGTGGCGGCTGTGGAGAAAAAATATGGGCTTAAAAAAGAGCAGTTTTTAGATCTTAAGAGCTTGAAGGGCGATAGTTCAGATAATATTCCGGGTGTGCCGGGGATCGGCGAAAAGGGCGCAATCAAGTTGTTGCAAGAATATGGCACTTTGGATGGTGTCTACGAGCATGCTGAGGAGATTAAGGGAAGTGTGGGCGAGAAGCTACGGGCTGGGAAAGATTCTGCGTATATGAGTCGGGAGCTTTCGGAGATAATGTTTGATGCTCCTGTTGGGTTTGATCCTGAGGCTACTGATGTTGCTAAAATTAATAAAGAGCGAGTTAAGGAAGTGCTTAATCGGTTTCAGTTTCGGAGTTTGGTGTGGAAGTTTGGGAAGTTAGATGTTGGTGAGGGAGCTTCCAATAATGGTTCAGATGA
This sequence comes from Candidatus Nomurabacteria bacterium, assembly GCA_031290255.1. Lineage (GTDB taxonomy): Bacteria > Patescibacteriota > Saccharimonadia > Saccharimonadales > Saccharimonadaceae > UBA2834. The sequence continues at coordinate 67,833 of JAITNW010000012.1, read as the reverse complement.
AAACACTTTGGGGGGTGCGCCCGTCTTTACGGGGCACCGCCCTTTGCGTTCGGCTGGAAGTAGGGGCGAGGCTCGCCCCTCTTCCACAGTTTCCTCTGAACCATTACTGGAAGCTCCTCAGACGCTTGCTGGCTCTAGTGGAGAAAATCACAAAATCGCAGAGGATCCAGATTTATATCTTAGTTGGAATGTGAAGAATTCTATGCATGAGGATGAAGAAGTTGCTCGGAAGATTCTGGCGGGAGAGAAGTTTTGGGATTTGGGGCAGGTGGCTTTTTTGCTGGATCCGTTGGCTCGGAAGAATGATCAAGTTGGCCTTAGCGTTGAGGATGTCACTGCGCAAGAATATGAGAGACAGCAACAAGCGTTCATTGAGTTCCCGAAACTTAAGTGGGTGGCAAAGAATCTTGACTTTCCGCTTATCCCAATCTTATACAAAATGGAGAAACGGGGCGTGACGATAGATCCTGCTAAATTTGCAGCGATGGCGGTGGGGTTTGACCAGGAGATTAAGAGTATTGAGCAGGAGATCTACAACTTGGCGGGGCATCCATTCAATATCAACTCGCCGATGCAGCTTTCTGAAATACTATATGAAGAACTCGGGCTGCCGACGAAGGGCGTCAAAAAAATGCGACGGTTTCATTCTACTGGACAAAAAGAACTCGACAAATTACGCGCTCTTCACCCAATTATCCCAGAGATTGAGCGCATTCGCGAGATTTCTAAGTTACTTAGCACGTATGTAGCGCCGCTGCCACAACTTGCGGATAGTAATCAAAGGATACATACCACCTATACGCAAGACGTCACCGCGACAGGACGATTAAGTAGTGTGAATCCAAATTTGCAAAATATTCCCGTACGGACGGATGAGGGGAAACGGATTCGTGATGGATTTATAGCGAGCAAAGGGAAGATTTTTGTGAGCGCAGACTATGCGCAGTTTGAGCTTCGCTTGGCCGCAGCTCTGGCTGGCGACGATAAATTGATTGCAGATTTTAATGCAGGGCTAGATATTCACACGAAAACTGCCAGCGACTCATTCCATGTACCGATCGACCAAGTAACCCCAGACCAGAGGCGCGCAGCTAAAGTGATAAACTTTGGCGTGTTATATGGAATGTCTGCAAAGGGTCTATCGGAAGCAACCGGCATGAGCGTCTCAGAATCTAAGGATTTTATTGAAAAATACTTTGAACTCAGGTTGCCAATACGTCGATATCTGGATGCGACACTGGCGCAGGCAAGAGATGAGGGATATGTAGAAACAGTCTTCGGCCGACGCAGGCCTACACCAGATGTGAAGTCGCCAAATTATGTCGTGCGTGCGGCTGCCGAAAGAGCGGCGGCCAATATGCCGATTCAGGGAACTGAAGCGGACCTGATGAAGCTTGCGATGATAAAACTTGATCAGGTCTTACCCGCAGATGCCGATTTGCTATTACAGGTACACGATTCGCTAATCGTGGAATGTGATGAATCACAAAAAGAAGAAGTTGCTAAGATCTTACGAGAAACTATGGAGCAAATTGCGCCAGTACTCCCCGTAAAGTTAGCCGTTGACGTGCAGATTGGACACGATTGGGGCGAGTTGTGATAATATAGAAGTATGGGCAGTATTCTAATTGTGGGAGACATCACCAAAGATGTGTATTTGCGCTTAGATGATAAGCAAAACAACTTTGAGCGCGATCAAAATAACGTAAACTGGCTAGATTTCGCCTTTGATGGGTCAAGCCACCGATTTTTCTCGCGCGTCGGGATTTACGGTGGCGCAGCCATCTCTCTTGAAGTGTTGGCACGTTTTGGCGTGGAGGCAGAGATTTCCGATGCGCCGGCAAGTCTTCTATCAGGGCAGGTAATCGTGAAGTATCCGCCTTCCACTTATCGCTATATGTTGTGCCAAGATGAGAATATTAGCTACCTGACGCCAGGTAATCCACAGCCAAGCAGTTGGCGGGCGCCGAATATGCCACCAAATTGGATTTATATTGATAGGTCTGCAGTAATCACTGCTGAACTTAGTCAGCAAATCTTGACGTATCTGGATAATTTCTCTGCCGTGCGACTTGCGGTTTTCGTGAGCAAGCGCTGCAATAAGGAGATGGATTTCATCAATGCTTTGATCGAAAGAGCAACCTTGATTTTTGCAGACATAGATATGGAAACAAGTCGGCCGATGTTCAAGATTCTGCCAGATTATATCGAATTTAGCGGTCGTCGCGTAGGCTGGAGTCTAGAAGAGAAGAAAGATTTAATGACAGATCTGAGTACGCGTTCAATTATTGCCGCCACCGTACTGGCCTCAGTAATGCTGGGGAAATCCGCCAAAGAAGCGCTCCTCCTGGCGCGCGCTAACATAGAGACAGCGACATTGAATGGTACGCTTGGCCTGAAAAGTCTAGAAGAAAATATTATCGGTGAGGAGTATCGCATAGAGGAGGTTGGTGGCAAAGAAAGTCTACATACCTTAGAGCTTCGCACTAACGCCAAGAAATTGATGAGTGCCGGCAAGGGAATTCTAGCAGCAGATGAGTCTGGCGGATCTATACATAAGAAATTCGAAAGCATGGGGATCACGGATGACGAGCAGCATCGCAGAGATTATCGCAATTTATTCTTCACTACGCCAAATCTAGAAAAGTACATAAGTGGTGTAATTTTATTTGACGAAACCGCAAGACAGAAAGCAGATGATGGTCTGGATTTTGTAACATTCCTAAAACGAAAAGGTATTATACCTGGTATAAAAGTCGACCAAGGCCTGCAGAACTTTGATGGCTCCCCCGAGAAATATACAGTTGGGCTAGAGGGCCTGCCAGATAGGTTAAAAGAGTATTATGATATGGGCGCGCGTTTTGCAAAGTGGCGCGCGGCATTTGAAATAAAAGATGAAATGCCCACAGATATGGCAATCGCTAAAAACGCCGAAATTTTGGCGCAGTATGCAAAAGATTGTCAAGACGCTGGGATCGTACCGATTGTAGAGCCGGAAGTCGTCTATGACGGATATTATACGGTCCAACAAAATGCAGACGTAACTGGGAAAATTTTAGATAAACTATTTGAGGAGCTAGCAAATAAGCATGTGGATCTGAAGAGCTGTATATTGAAGGTGAATATGGTTCTGGCCGGCAAGCAATTTGAACAGCAGTCTTCTTCAGAAGAAGTGGGCAAAGTTACTGCGACGGTACTACGAGGTCACGTGCCACAGAATATCGCTGGCGTAGTCTTCTTAAGTGGTGGGCAAGGCATGGAGCAGGCAACAAATAATCTGCAAGCTGTGACTAATGAAGGGCCGTTCCCTTGGCCAGTGACATTCTCGTTTGCGCGCGCCCTCCAAGATGCGGCGCTATTTGCATGGAAGGGCAACAATGATAACTCCGATGAGGCCCGCGAAGCTTTTTGTAAGCGACTTAGCGCTAACTGCGATGCGTTAGTGAAAAAATAGTTTGAGTTAAAAAACGACCTATTTTGTAAGTAGGTCGTTTTGTTACTAGCTCTTCTATTCGGCTTTTGGCTCTGTGGCGGCAGGGGCAGCCTCTCCAGCTGGGGTTTCAGGGCTTTCCTCAGCAGCGGCAGCAGCTTCTCTAGCCTTATCCGCCTCGTCTTCGGCCTCACGAGCAGCAGCTTCTGCGGCAGCATCATAGACATTAGCGATGACCTGCTCTGGATCAAGCTCTTTATCGGCAAGCTCTACGCCTTTTGGTAGCTTGAGATCAGCAATCGTAAGACGATTGTCAACAGCTGCTAATTTGGAAGCGTCGATTTCTATGCGAGATGGCAAATCAGCTGGCTTAGCCTTAACTTCAACCTCTTCTAGAACTTGCAAAATATTAAGATGAATCTTGTTCGCTTCAGAAGATTCAAACCCGACCAAGACGATGGGGGTAGTGGCCTCCACGATCTTGTCTGCAGAAATTGCCTGAAATTCAATATTGCGAATGGTACGCTTGACTGGATCGATGTCGACGTTCTTGACCAAAGCCATCTGCTCTTTGCCATTGATAGCGAGATCGATAGGGGAGTGATAGCCAGCCTTCAAGACGATTTTTTCGGTCTCGTTGTATGGGGATTCTGTGAGAACTGGGTCTTTGTCTCCACCGTAAATTACCGATGGGATAATGCCTTGCTCTCGTAATGATTTCAATTTTTTGCCAGTCAGTTCGCGTTTAGCGAGTGTCAACTTATCTTCGCTCATAAAATTCCTATTATTTACTCTTTAGGATATAGTATGCTAATCTGGTGAGAAAATCAAGCGTTAGCCCAATAAGTATGGTCGGATATGGTTAAGCAGGAAGAATGACCCCGTAACCACGACTTGTTCAGGACTTTGAGCAATAGCTATATCAAGGGCTTTCAGTGCTTCGTGTTGATATAGAATACTTGTAAAACCAGCTTTTTCTGCGGAAGCAATGAGGGTTTGAGCATCAATTGCTTCGCGTTTTGAGGTTTCTAGACTTTCGTCTTTGAAGCTAGACAGAATAATCTTACTGGATAAGCGATTCAGCACCCGCATACTCTCGTCCAAAGTTGCAATCTTGTTGCTACCAAAAGTAGCTAAAATGATGCGGTCAGCTGCCGGATACTTGCTTTCGATATAATCTGCAAAGGCTGCGAGTTTCTGGGGGTTATGCGAGCCATCCATAATCACATCCGTGCCCCGGTATAATACCTTTTCAGCACGCGCGGGAATGACGATATTGCGCGATGCTGATAATTGTCGGCCTGTCAGTTCGGAAAAACCATCACGTTGTAAAACGAAATCCACTACGTGTTTTGCGAGATAGAAATTACGCTCCATGAAATCACCAGTTGGCGCGCTATCCAGGATATCTAGGCTAGCATTTATCTCTCGACAATGCGCCTCAACAACCTCTATCGCCTCACTGTCTTGCAGGTTGATAAATGCGGTATTACCGCTCTTGATGATTGCGGCTTTCTCAGACGTAATTGCCGATAGGGTCTCACCTAAAATTTCCGTATGGTCAAAGCCTATATCTGTAATTACGCAAACTTTGTCTCGAGATGTCACGACATTTGAGGCATCCCATTTGCCACCAATACCGGTTTCAATTACAGCATATTCTAGGCCGAGCTTGGCAAAAATCCAGTAGGCGAATGCCATATAAAATTCAAAGTATGTGGCTGGAAGCTGAGCTTTTTGGATAATATCAAAAAATTCATTGAGATATTTTGCCCATTCCGCCTCAGGCAAAGGAGTGAGGTCAATCATGGCGCGTTCACGAACCGTGTCGATACGAGGGCTCACCGTAAGCCCAACCGTATGCCCAGCTGATTTTAGGAGAGATGCTATAAAATATGCAGTCGAAGTCTTGCCGCTTGTGCCGGCAACGTGAATTACTTTTAGCTGGCCTTGCGGTCGCCCAAGGACACTCATGATGTTTAACATTTGCTCGAGCATATTATCTGGCACTTCATCAGTGTGAGTGAAAGTGAGCGTCGGAGATAGATAGCCATTGATTTTAGCATCTAGCTGCTTAAACCCGAGCATTTTAGAGAATCCCTTTGAGGTATTTACCTGTCTCACTCTTTGGGTTTTTGGCAACTTGTTCTGGAGTGCCAGTCGCAACAACCGTACCGCCGTTTTGGCCACCTTCTGGGCCCATATCAATAATCCAGTCGGCACATTTGATTACGTTAAGGTTGTGCTCAATAATAATCATGGAATTACCACCAGAGACAAGTTTTTGAAGGATTTTCATCAACCGCTTCACGTCGTCCGTATGAAGACCGGTAGTTGGTTCATCAAGAATATAAAGTGTACGACCGGTGCTGCGGCGGGCTAATTCGGTCGCGAGCTTGATACGCTGGGCCTCGCCGCCAGAAAAAGTTGTAGCGGGTTGACCAAGTCGGACGTACCCTAAGCCCACTTCTTGCAGAGTCTCGAGTTTGGGCGCAATAGATGGGAGATTTTGGAAAAAATCCACAGCTTCATCAATTGTCATATCGAGAATGTCGGAGATGGATTTGTTCTTATACTTTACTTCAAGGGCTTCGCGGTTATAACGCTTGCCGTGGCACACGTCACAAGTCACGAAGACATCCGGCAAGAAATGCATCTCTATCTTGATAACGCCGTCGCCCTGGCAGTGCTCACAGCGGCCACCCTTGACGTTGAAAGAGAAGCGCCCAGCTTTGTAGCCACGCACTTCAGCTTCGGGCTGCTTAGCAAATAGCTCACGGATGTAATTAAAAACTCCCGTATAGGTGGCAGGGTTACTGCGAGGCGTACGCCCAATAGGTGACTGGTCGATGACGATGACTTTGTTGAGATTTTCGATGCCCGCGATTTTCTCATGCAAACCCGGTACGGTCTGGGCGCGGTGGAGACGCGCGAGAAGTTCATTGGCTAGAATATTATTGACCAGAGTAGATTTGCCGGATCCGGAAACGCCAGAAACTACCGTCATGATGCCGAGCGGAAACTCTGCGTCGATATTTTTGAGATTGTTTTCGCGAGCGCCAATGATTTTTAGGGTTTTGCCTGTAGCTTTGCGACGGGTTTTTGGTGTAGGGATTTTTTCTTTGCCAGACAGGTAGCGTCCGGTGATAGATTTCTCGTCTTTAGCGACTTCCTGAGGTGTGCCGATAGCGACGACTTCGCCACCGTTAACTCCAGCACCCGGGCCGATATCTATGAGATAATCTGCCTGCATGATAGTATCTTCGTCGTGCTCGACTACAATTACGGTGTTTTTTAGGTCCCGCAGGCGTTTTAGGGTAGAAATTAGTTTATCGTTGTCGCGCTGATGAAGGCCGATTGACGGTTCATCTAGGACATAGAGTACGCCTTGCAATCCACTACCGATTTGCGTGGCGAGACGAATCCGCTGTGCTTCGCCACCAGAGAGAGTAGCCGCGCTGCGACCAAGCTCAAGATAATTGAGCCCGACATTTTGCATGAAGCTGACACGGGATTTAATTTCTTTGATAATGGGGCCAGCAATAAAGCTTTCATTTTCGGTAAGCTGCAGGTCAGAATTTAACACTTCAATAGTTTGATCCACATCCATCGCACACATATCCATAATATTAAGCCCGTGGACAGTGACGGCCAAGACCGCTGGCTTGAGACGGGAACCGTGACAAGTTTGGCATTCACGCTCACGCATAAAACGCTCAATATCTTTGCGGACAAATTCACTGTCCGTATCGCGATGACGACGTTCGAGATTAGGAATGACGCCTTCGTAGGTGGTATCGTATTCGTAATCATTTGCCAGTTTGACTTTGTATTTATCATCACCGGTGCCGTAAAGAATCTTATGAATCGTACCCTCGCTAAGGTTACGAATCGGCGTGTGGACGCTAAAATTATAGCGAACGCCTACGGCAGCGAGGCGCTTAAGCCACCAACTGTCTTGGTTGATGCGATTGTAGGGGCGGATGCCACCTTCTGCGATAGTAAGGTTAGGATTTAAGATGAGTACAGGGTCGATTTCCATACGAGTGCCGAGCCCGGTACAGATTGGACAGGCGCCTTGTGGAGCATTAAACGAGAATAAGCGAGGCTCGAGTTCTGGGATGAGCTCGTCGGTATGATCCGGACAGGCGTATCTCTGGGAATAAGTAACAATTTCCGAATCTGCTGTATTGATGTTACTTTGCCCAAGAGCAGTAGCGGTGTCCTTGATGCGTAGTACTTGCACAAGGCCATTACCAAGATCTAGCGCTTGCTCAACGGATTGAGCTATGCGCGAGGCCATATCGGGCGACATCACCAGACGGTCAACGATGATTTCGATGTCGTGGCGGATATTTTTGTCGAGCTCGGGCCATTCATCAAGTGCGTATACGATGCCATCCACGCGAGCGCGCGAGAAACCTTTGGCCAAATATTGCTCACCGACGTGTTGGAATTCGCCCTTTTTCTGAGAGACGATTGGCGCAAGCAGCATTAGCTTGGACGCGGTCGGCCACTTCATAATCTCATCAATGATATCTTGGATAGAACGGCGGGCGACTTCTTTGTGGCAGACGGGGCAGTGTGGGATACCGATGCGAGCGAAGAGGAGGCGCAAGTAATCATAAATTTCGGTAACAGTCGCAACTGTAGAGCGAGGATTTCTTGAGGTAGATTTTTGATCGATAGAGATGGCGGGGGAGAGTCCGGTGATGGTGTCGACGTCTGGCTTGTCCATTATTCCTAAGAACATTCTGGCGTATGAGGAAAGGCTTTCGACGTAGCGACGTTGGCCTTCGGCGTAGATTGTGTCGAAGGCGAGGGAAGATTTGCCCGAGCCAGAGAGACCAGTAATTACAACTAGTTTGTCGCGTGGGATATCTAGGTCAATATTTTTGAGGTTATTGGCCCTTGCTCCCCGAATGCTAATATGATCACCATCCATAAACCCTAGCATTATACGCTTTTTATCTGTAAAAGGCAAGATGCAGCGAGCTTGAAAAAGCCACCTTGCGGTGGATTTTTCTTGAGGGGTGAGATTTTGCTGAGAGCTCTTAGAATAACTCAGAGACCAGCCTATCTTCTCATTGTATCACAGATGACCGAAAAAGTCAAGTTAAGCCACTCATCGGCGATTATGATATAATATTACTTATGAATTTCAAGCTTGTGAGCAAGTACAAACCAACGGGCGATCAGCCGAGTGCGATTGCTCAGTTGATGCATGGGCTGAATCATGGCGCTAGGGAGCAAACGTTGCTTGGCGTGACGGGGTCGGGCAAAACTTTTACGATGGCGAATTTGATTGCACAGAAGAATGTGCCGACGCTCGTGCTGGCGCACAATAAGACTTTGGCGGCACAGCTTTATTCAGAGTTTCGGGATTTTTTCCCGGAGAATGAGGTGCATTATTTTGTGAGTTATTTTGATTATTATCAGCCGGAGGCTTATATTGCAAGCTCAGACACTTATATTGAGAAGGATAGCGCGATTAATGAGGAAATCGATCGATTGAGGCACGCTGCGACAGAGGCACTGCTGACGCGGCGCGATACGATTATTGTGGCTTCGGTGTCCTGTATTTACGGTATTGGTTCGCCAGATAATTATAAGGCGATGGCGGTGCGAATAGTTAAAGGTGAGAAGCGGGACTTTTCGCAATTTATTCGGCTATTAACAGAAGTACAGTACCATCGAAATGATATCTCATTTGAGCGGGGAACTTTCAGGGTGCGGGGCGACACGATTGATGTTTTTCCGGCGTCGGGCGATAGGGCATATCGGCTAGAATTCGGTTTTGATGCGATAGAAAATATAAAGATGATTGACCCTTTGACGGCAGAAGTGTTGGCGACTCCTGATGAGATTGGGATTTTTCCAAATACGCATTATGCTACGTCTAAGGAGTCTTTGGAGCCGGCAATCAAGCGAATTCGGGCGGAATTTGACGAACGGCTAAAACATTTTGAGAAAGAACATAAATATCTGGAAGTGCAACGTTTGTCTCAGAGGGTGAAATACGACCTGGAAATGCTTGAGGAAACCGGATTTGTGAAGGGAATTGAGAATTATTCCAGGCACCTGGAGGGGCGCGTGCAGGGGCAACCGCCATCGACACTAATGGATTATTTTCCGAAGGATTTTTTGATGATGGTGGATGAGTCGCATATGACTTTGCCGCAGGTGAGGGGAATGTATAACGGTGATCATGCGCGGAAGGAGACTTTGGTGGAGTATGGGTTCCGCTTGCCGAGCGCGCTTGATAATCGCCCGCTAACTTTTGGGGAATTTGATGCGCATATCAATCAAGCAGTTTATGTTTCGGCGACTCCTGGAGATTACGAATTGACACATAGTCCGGAACCGGCACAACAGGTAATTCGCCCCACCGGACTATTAGATCCGGAGGTGGAAGTGCGCCCTACGGATAATCAGATCGACGATTTGATTGAAGAAATAGATAAAAGGACGGCGAAGGGCGAAAGGGTACTCGTGACTACTCTGACTAAGCGCATGGCAGAGGATTTGTCGGCGCATTTGATTGAATTGGGGCTCAAGACGGCGTATTTGCATAGCGATATCGATACTTTGGAGAGAGGGGATATTCTGCGAGATCTACGGGCGGGGGTTTACGATGTGCTGATTGGGATCAATCTGCTACGTGAAGGCTTGGATCTGCCGGAAGTGTCTTTGGTGGCGATTCTTGATGCAGATAAAGAAGGGTTCCTAAGAAGCGAACAAGCGCTAATTCAGACGATTGGGCGGGCAGCGCGAAATGTGGAGGGGAAAGTGATTATGTATGCTGATAATATCACGGGCTCGATGGAGCGCGCGATCGATGAAACAAATCGGCGACGCGATATTCAGCGGAAATATAATGAAGAGCACGGCATTACGCCACAGTCAGTGGCGAAAGAAATTTCTGAGGGGCTGAGAGCGATTATCCCAGAGAAGGATAAATCAAAGAAGCTGGACTTGAAGCGGATTCCGCGCGAGGAGTATCCGGCCATTATCAAAGAATTGAACTCGCAAATGCAACTTGCGGCAGCGAATTTGGAATTTGAGCGGGCGGCGGAGATTCGCGATCAGATTGATGATATTAAATCTTATATCACGGGGGCATAGGTAGGTATGGTAGAATAAGGGTATGAAAAAAGCAGTGACTCGTTTTGCGCCATCGCCGACTGGCTATATACATATTGGTAATGTGCGTTCGGCAATTTATCCGTATTTGGTGGCGCGGCAGACGGATGGAGATTTTATTTTACGGATCGAGGATACGGATCAGGCGCGGTTTGTGGAGGGTGCAACTGAGCTGATCATGGATACGCTTAAATGGTTGGGGTTGGATTGGAATGAGGGGCCGGGTGTGGGCGGGCCACATGCGCCGTATTTTCAAACGGAAAGGGCGGAGATTTATAAGGAATGGGCGGAGAAACTGATTGCGGCGGGGCGAGCATATGCGGATTCGACACCTTCGGAAACTATCAATAAATATCGCGAAGAAGCGAATAGGGCTAAAAAACCATTTTTGTATCGTGATTATCGTCCGGAGAATACTCCTAAGTGGGAAGCTGGTATACCTCTCAGATTTAAGGCTGAGCCGAAAGATTATGATTATCATGATGAGGTTTACGGCGACTTACATATGGGGCCAGAGACGCAAGATGATTTTATTTTGATCAAAGCGGATGGTTTGCCAACTTATAATTTTGCACATATCGTGGACGACGCCACGATGGGCGTGACGCACGTGATGCGCGGGCAGGAATACCTGCCGAGTATGGGAAATTATCTGGCGCTTTATGATGCTCTGGAGTTAGAGCGCCCAATTTTCGCCCAATTGCCACATATTTTGGGGCCTACAGGGAACAAGAAACTTGGCAAACGCGATGGCGCAAAATCTGTGACGGATTACCGTGATGATGGGATTTTGGGCGAGGCGATGGTGAATTTTTTGGCGTGCCTGGGTTGGAATGACGGCACAGAAAAAGAGCTTTATAGTATGGAAGATTTGGTGCGCGAATTTAAGCTGAACCGGGTTCAGCGGGCCGGCGCAAGATTTGACGAGAATAAGCTGAATTGGCTGAATGGCCAGTGGATCCGGCGACTTTTTACGGAAGATGCGCAGGCATTATATGCACGGACGGAAGGCTTTTGGCCAGAAAGCGCAAGCGGGTTCAAAGATGCAGAGAAATATGCCGTATTTGAGATAATTTATGACCGACTAAAGACTTTATCCGATCTCCAAACTATGACGGATTATTTCTTCGTGGCTCCAAGAATTGATCAAGATATGATCTTTGAGAATAAATTTTTGAAGAAATTTTCTGAGCAGGAACTAATGGAAATGCTACGGAAAAGCGTAGATAAACTTGATCAAGTTTCTGAGTGGAATGCAGAGGTGTTGCAAGGAGAATTGAATAGAATCCTAGCGGAAAGCGGGAAAAAACCTGCCGAGATATTTAGCTTGATTAGAATCAGTCTTTCCTTTGCGCCATTTAGCCCAGCCCTGCACGACACTATGAAAGTACTTGGCAAAAACGTCACTCTGGCGCGGCTAAATGCAGTGATTACAGCACTCGCCAACAATTAGCATAAGTGCTACAATATTAAGCATGAAACTGCGACGCGAGAAAGCAGAGAATGGTGGCGTGATAATTGACGATTTTCAGACGCCCCACAATATGCCCAAAAAAGAGTCTTGGGCAAAACGACATAAGTTTCCTCTAATAATTATCTCGAGCGTGCTTGGCGTGGCGATAATTGTTGCGCTTAGCCTACTAGTATTTATGCCCAGTAGTCATGAGAAAATCCTTGGGGCAGATGATGGAGATGATGTCACTAATCCAGATATTGTTTATTATTCGCATTTGACTGGTAGAGAAGTTGCCAATAAAGCTTCCGAAACACAAGCTGCGACCTGTATTATGATTGAAAATTCACCAGATGCGCGGCCACAATCTGGGCTCAAAGATGCCGGAGTGATTTATGAGGCAATCGCTGAAGGTGGGATTACGCGCTTTATGGCGATTTACCAGGAGTCAAAGCCGAATTTCATCGGGCCAGTGCGGAGCGTGCGCCTCTATTACGCACATTGGGCGAAGCCTTATAATTGCTCAATTGCGCATGCCGGAGGAGCGTCCGATGCTCTCGCCTTGATCAGAAATGTCGCAAATGGTTACCGCGATATCGACGAATTTCAAAATTCTAGCGCCTATTGGCGACAATCTGGGCGATACGCACCGCATAATTTATACACTAGCTTCGAGCGACTAGACAAACTGAATACTTCAAAAGGCTATATTTCCTCGATTTTTGAGGGTTTTGAGAGGCTAGATGCAGATGATGCGCCGGCAATTCCAGACAAAACGGTCAGCAATATCACAATCAAGATGTCTTCCGCGCTATATAACCCCGTTTACACTTATGACGCAGAAACGAACACGTATTTGCGCTCGCATCAATCCGGCGGGAAGCATTTTGATAAAGCGCAAGATGGCTCATTAAAGCAATACGCTCCGTCAACTGTAGTTGCGATTGGGGTACAGCCCGTATCGCGACCCGATTCCGCCTATGCGAATTACACCACTACCGGATCAGGTACTGCTTATGTGTTCCAAAATGGTTCAGTGGTAGAGGGAAAATGGAGTCGGCCAACAGTGGATGACGAGCTAAAGTTGCTTGACGGAAACGGCAATGTAATTTTGCTAAATCGCGGGCAAACTTGGATTAGCGCTTATCCTAACAATTCTGGCTCGGTGAGTTGGAATTAGTCTATAAAATTTGAATTTTATTCAGTTTTCGTGTCGTAGATATTGACAAAAAGTTCAAGGTGTGATATAATGAAAGGATAAGCATCTTACAAAGGTGACCCAAGAGCTTTTTCGGCAATTTGATGGGAAAGAAAAACCCCTGCTTCTAGAGCAGGGGTTCGTTGCCTTAATCAGGCAGGGAAAGGCCATTTATCAAAATAGCCTTTATAGTTGCTAAACTCCGCTTTGCGACCGCTGATGATGGTCCCATCGGAGAACACCAAAGCTTTGCCTTCCCCAACACTCTCGAGAGAAAATTCTATGAGGAAGATCGGCTCATTATCTAGTAGCCTATCTGAGACGGTTGCAGTAAAGCTACAATATTTCGCAACCATATCTACATCGAGATTCTCATCCGGCCACTCCGCCACGACATGTGGCAACATATAAGCGATTGCTTGATCTTGGCCAGGAGAGTCCGTGGCTATCACCACACTAGGGCCTGATTGACCGGACTCTACTATCAGAAACTCCACTGCGTCTTCAGCGCTCATGGCCGAACTGCCTAACTGAGAGATTTTATCCCAAGGTTCATCGAACTCTGTGCAACTCCAGATCACTACATCCCTCATTTTGCCCATGAGGGAATTCGCGAGAGTCCGATATTCGCTCATGGTGATTTCGGCGTCGTCTTGCATGAATTTCTTGTTTTCTTCGCGCAAGAACGTACCTGCTGGCACCATTCTTCCTTGAGCATCAAGCTCAAGCTTTGTGAACGAGAAGACCCTTTGCCCGTCGGCGCTGCGGATATACAGGAATACTTCACCGTCTGTGGTTGTGAACAAGCAATAGGATGTGCCTGCTCCTGCCAATATGTCGATTCCCTCATGAAAGATCTCTACCGCGCCGTTATTCTCGTAAGTATAGATGCTGAGATAGGCTTCGTAACCTTTAACTGAGGGTACGGTGAAAAAGAAAAATTCTGGGGTAGCGTCACCGATTACGTTGCAAAATGCCACCGGACCGTCGCCGGCACACCAATTATACCTGACAATATCCCACGTATATTCGCGGTAAATCTGCAGGTACGCAGCGTACGCATCGGTAAAATCCAGCTCTTCCTCGGGCTCTGCGCTTTCTGCGGGTGCGGGGTCGGGGTTTGCGGGCTTGATGGCTGCGGGCTCTTCAGTGGTAGATACGGGGGTTTCAGTGGGGGGCGCCGAGATAGTCTCCGGGTGGTTCTGCGAAGCAGCGGAATTGTCGCCGCAGCCAGACAGGGGTATCACGAACAGAATAGCACAAAGTAAAATAGCAGATACTTTTTTCATAGCGTTTAGCTCCTTTCAAGGTACGGGGTTTACGATCAAATCGTATGCCTTATAACCTCATTATACCACAGATTGTGATATTTTGCAAGCATAATATACCATTGACATAGTATAAATATGATTACAGAACTAACGGTTCAGGCTTTTCTAATCTGTCGCAAACAGCAAAAAAGCGTCTTTAGACGCTAATTATTATCGTATGGTGATCCCGGCGGGAGTCGAACCCGCGATTTTCTGGATGAGAACCAGACGTCCTAGACCACTAGACGACGGGACCACTTGAGACATTTTAACAAATCTCAAGGTGTATGTAAAGCGCACGTTATATGTGATAACTGTTGACAAAACTGACTGTCTTTGCTATAATGACAAAAAGTTATCTCATTTAATAAAATTATTAGGAAAATATGCAAGAAATTAGTTTAGATAAATTAATGCGCCACTATCTAAAATATCTTTGGGTGGTTATTACAGCAACCTTGCTAGGTGCGGGGGGGGGAGCTTTATACTCATATAGTATGGTAAAACCTCAGTTCCATAGCGATTCTACGGTGATTCTTAACCAACACAAAAATAACCCTGATTCTATGCTGATCAACAATTACGTGACTCTGTTAAAGTCCCGCAAAGTATTGGAGCCGATTATCGAGAAGAACGCGCTTACGATGAATTATGCCGAACTATATCAAAATATTTCAATTGTGAATGAGAAATCTACTGAAATTATTACGATCTCGGTGATGGCGAGTAACCCTGAATTGGCACAGACGATCAACTCTAGCTTGGTTGAGAGCTTTAATCTAGAATCTTTAGGGCTAGATACTGGAGTAGCAGAGGACGGCGCGTCTAACCAGATTATTACGGTGATTGACGAAGCAAGTTTTAGCCCTGACACTACAAACGTAAAAACTACACAAAATGTCGCAGTGATGGCTCTCGGTACTTCGGTTGCGGCGATCATAGTGCTTTTTATTGCATTTGAATATCAAAGTAATCGCGCCAAAAATGCTCCCGCACAATTTGCGAGGCGACGCAGTAATATAATTGGCGCAGTCGTGGCTCCAGATACGGAAACTCCGCAAGCTACGGTGGGCGAAATTGATGATAGAGTGGGCGTGATTAAGCGTGAGGCGACCGACATTCTGGACGTTCTGCAGAACATTGGCGGCGTAGAAATCACACATTAAAGTGTGCTACACTGTTAGCGTATGCGTTATGTTAGGAAACATTGGCGAATCTTTTTACCGATCACAGTAATGGTGGCGATTTGGATGTTTTCGGCGATGGATGGGCGGCTTTCGGACGCGCAATCTGTGCCTCTGGCAAACTTCTTGGGGATACCAAATGGCGTGATCCGGAAGATTGCGCATTTTGTCCTGTTTGCGTCTTTGGGGGCTTCATGGTACAATTACATAAGAAATAATGGCATTAGCAAATTTACGCCAGCTTTCACAGCAATGTTGAGCTGGATGCTGACCATTATTTATGCCTGCGTGGATGAGATGCACCAGCTTTTCGTCCCGGGTCGCAGTGGAGAAATCAGAGATATTTTGATAGATTCGGCTGCGGGACTGACAGGCATAGTGATTTTTGCAACTATTTACTACTTTACGAGAACTAAGGAGCATAAGGCGGTGCGCCGCCTGGAAGTGGAAAAGATATGGAAGAGGGAAAGACAGAGGTGGAAGCGCCTAAAAGGGGGAAAGGGCAAAAAGTAGCTCAGAGCTGCAAAGCGGGCAGTTTTTTGCGTGCTGCAAGACTGCTACTGGCTTGCGCATTGGGCGTGACGGCCCTAATGGCGATTTGTGCGCTGATCATCTCTAGAGTAGTGCCAGAAAATTTGATTACGCTGGGAATTATTCTGATTTTAGCGTGGACTAGCGTAACAATTATCACGACATTCAGGAAAAATGAACGGGCGCGAACGGCGGCAGTATTTTCGCTAACTTCAGTGGTCTTGATAGCAGTGCAGGTACTGATTTTCACTTTTGGTAGCTCTACGGCAGGTTTTTTGCGACAAATTGATACTAACGCAGAGATGAGTGCTGCGACCACTCCAGTGGACGAGGTGCTAGCTACGCCTTTTGTACTCTATATCTCTGGTAAAGACGCTGGCGGTGCTTTATCTGACGTCAATCAGTTGGCGATCGTGAACCCAAAATTACACCGGATTCTCCTGATCAATACACCTCGGGATTATTATGTAAATTTGGCGGGCAAGCAAGGTTTGCCAGATAAATTGACTCATGCTGGAACTTATGGCCTAGATACGTCTATAGAGACGCTAGAGATCCTTTATGCGGTGGACATCAACTATTACGTGCAAATCAACTTTGAGTCGCTGGTGCGCCTCGTGGATGCTCTGGGTGGCATAGAAGTGGACTCAGCTTATGCTTTTGATGAGTTTCGTGTGGGAGTGAACCACTTGGATGGCAATCAAGCGCTGAGATTCTCGCGAAATCGCTATGCTTTTGAGGGTGGTGACCGAACTCGTGGCGAGAACCAACAGAGGGTAATTGCTGGGATCATCCGCAAGCTTAGCAATCCTAGCACTGCGATAAATTACCCGTCAATCATAGGCGCAATGGAAGGTAGTTTTATGACGAACTTTGGAAGTGAGAATATCGTGAAATTTGCCAAACAACAGATCCGAGAAAATCCAAACTGGAGCGTGAATAGTTACGCCGTGGATGGCATAAGTGCGATGCGCAAAACCTATACTTACCCGAACCAATTCCTGTACGTGATGTTGCCAAATCAGACCACAGTAGACGAAGCTAAGCGCCAAATTGCTGGCGTGATAGGGAATTAGGGTACAATAGTAATATGAAAAAACTTCCGATTGTAGCGATTATTGGGCAAACGAATGCTGGCAAATCTAGCTTATTTAATCGGCTGGCGCGACAAAAAACTGCAATTGTAGCGCGCGAGGCGGGAACAACGCGTGACAATGTGATGACGCGCATAAAGGACAGTTATGTATTGATTGATACGGCGGGGCTAAAAGATCCGGAAGACGATTTTGAGGCTTCAATCCAGACGCAAATCGATGAAGCGATAGATGCGGCAGATTTAATTCTGCTGACGCTTGATGGCACTAAATATACAGATCATAATGACAAGAATATCGCGCGGAAAACCCTGAAAAGCGGTAAGCCAGTGATATTAGTATTGAATAAGACTGATTTGGGTGGATCGCTGGGCCTAGATGAGTTTCGAAATTTGGGAATCAAAAACGTCGTCAAGACATCTGCTACGACTGGGCAGGGTATAAATGAGCTTGAGGATACGATTTTTGATAATATCGAGGACGTTTACGAGCCAGAACAAGATAAAAACGCGCTGAAAATTGCCCTGATTGGGCGACCAAATGTGGGGAAAAGTTCACTGTTCAATAGTATGGCAGAGAAGCAGCAGGCGATTGTGGCGAGTATTTCTGGGACAACGCGCGATATCAATCGGGCGGAAATTAGGTACAAGGGTAAAGATTTAGAGATTTTGGATACTGCAGGACTTCGCAAGCAGGGGAAGCGCGAAGTAGGCGTAGAGAAGTTTTCAGCGCTCCGAACTCTTGCGGCGATTGAGGAGGCGGATATTTGCTGTCTTTTGATTGATAGTACTGAGTCGCATGCTAAGCTAGATCAGGCTCTGGCGGGGCAGATTATTGACGCGGGCAAAGGAATTATACTGATTGTGACCAAAACGGATCTTGAGGGGAAGGAGGGTGACGAGATTTTGAACCAGCTAGAAGAGGATTTTAATTTTATTCCGTATGCGCCGGTGATTCTGACGAGCAGCGTGAGTGGCAAAAACGTGACCAAGATTTTTGAATTGGCACTAAAAATTGATGCGGAGCGTCGGATGACGATAAAAACCTCTGAACTAAACAAAATCCTAACTGACGCAGTATTGGCGCATACGCCAGCTGGGCTGAAAAATACGATGCCAAAACTACGATATATTACGCAATCGGACACTTGTCCGCCTTGGTTTATCGTGTACGGTAGTAACTTGGGCTTACTGCATTGGAGCTACAAAAGGTTCTTGGAGCGGAAAATTCGCGAGCAATTCCCATTTACGGGCACGCCAATTTTTTTCAGCTTTCGCAATCGCGATTAGTCGTGTAGAATAGGGTTAGATAGAAATGGTGGTGGAAAAGAATTTGCCACCATTTTTATTAGAACTTTATCATAATAGAGGAGGTACTCATATGAAGCCGAAGCCCATTTTTGTCATTGACACAAACGTCGCGATTAGCTACCCCAACATCATCCCGAACGGAGCAGATACCGTTCCTGATGAGCCTACGGTTGATACTTCGGGTGCGCATATTGTAATGCCAATTGCCGTAATTCACGAGCTGTCCAAGTTCAAAAAGGAAAGCTCGGAAAGAGGTGAGGCATCGCGCAAAATCCTGCGCCGTATCCGTAAAATAGTGGAAGATAAAGGGCTCAAGATGGAGGATGTGTATGATCTAAAGGCACCAGTGGAGTTCGAAAGCAGTGATCGACTGTTCTCCATACTACCGGTTCACAGAAACTTCATCCACGCGGGTGGTTTCCATCCGAGCGAAAAAGACATGGACGACCAAATAATCTTAACTACGCTGTACGCAAAAGAGCATGCTCCGAATGACTCCGAAGTCGTCTTATTGACAAACGACAACGGTCTTGCGATCTGCGCAGCTGGAAACGGCATCAAGACTAGCCGATACGGCTATCGCTATCCCGCGTCGTACACTGGAAGACGCGACAATGTTCAAGTACCATTCGACCTGTATCATTTGTGGGACAAAAACCACAAGATCTCGCTTGAGGAATGGACAGCTGCGATGCCGGACGAAGCACCCTTGGTGCCCAATGAGTTCATAATTATGACACCGCTGGATTGGGCGGAGCATATTAAGCATCTCAGCAATATCGGACGCTATGACTCAAAGGCAGAGCTAATCGTACCGCTTGAATATGCGTATAATTTTCCAACTCCGCTCAAACACGCAGGGCACGCCTGTTACGCAGAAGCGCTATGCAACCCTGATATCAAAATAGTGGTTGCATCAGGGGTGGCAGGTACCGGAAAAACCTTTATGGCGACGGCATATGGCCTGGAGGCAGCTAAAGCTGGCGACTACATGGGTGTCGTAGCGGTGATTCGCACCCAAGAAAATGATGGGGTTGGCTATTTACCTGGCGACCTTACACTCAAATTGGATCCGAACGCTCAGCCCATGAAAATGGCGCTCAGAAACTACTATATCCAGACCGACAAGGACGCCAAGAAGGTAGCATACGGCAAGAAGGAAAAGCAATACGAAGGAGGTGCCGACGATAAACCATCCGAAAAATCCGTCCTAAAACGTTTGGCCGACAGAGTTAAGTTGACCTGGGAAAACTGGGTCGAGGAGGTGGCAGTGCCGCACGTTAAGGGTAGGGATTTCTCTTACACTTACGTCTTAGTCGATGAGCCCCAAGACATTTCGGGAAAGGACGCAGACACCATCATGAAACGTTTTGGGCATAACGGAAAAATGGTCTTCATGGGTGATTTGCTCCAAATCCATTCGGAATATTCCGATGAGTATAACAACGGGCTAAGCTACGTGAGCCGCCAACTAAAAGGCGATGAAGAAGTAGCTCAGATATTGCTATACCCCGAAGAAGTTTTGCGGGACGATTTGGTAATGCGAATCGTGAAGCGACAGCAGGAAGCACGTGAAACCGCTAGGAACTCTGGCGAATAAAGAATCCTCCCTATATGCACAAAGGGGGGCCACTTGGTGGCCCCCTATTTTTATGGTAAAGTGGGATTTATGAAGATAATTGTTGGACTCGGGAATCCGGGCGGGCATTATAATTTTACGCGGCATAATTTTGGGTTTTTGGCGCTGGATTTTTATGCGAAGATTGAGAGGCTGAAATGGAAAGAAGAGCCAAAATTTATGGCCTCTGTGGCGCGAGATGGGGACACTTTGTTCGTAAAGCCACAGACTTTTTATAATGAAGTGGGGCAGAGTGTGGGGAAGATTGCGAAATTCTACAAGGTGGATCTGGCGGAGGATTTGCTCGTGCTGGCAGATGATTTTAACTTGCCTTTTGGAGATTTACGGTATCGCTCTAAGGGTACGGACGGAGGTAACAATGGGCTCAAATCGATAGTACAGCATCTTGGTACTGGCGTATTTCCGAGAATCAGAATTGGTACTGGGAACGATGATGAGCGCAAAAAACTTGGGGATGTGGATTTTGTGCTGGCAAAATTCTTGCCAGAAGAGAAGAAAGAACTTCCGCAAATTCTCCAAAATGTGGTGAAATTAGTGAAAAACTCACCAAAATAACTTAGATTTTAACATATTTTTAATAATTAACAATAAGCACTATCACATCTGTTAAACGACCAAGTTTTGCCCTAAAATGCTCCAAAATAGCCTTGATTATGCAACAAAAAGTGAAAAAGGTGTTGACTTAATTTCAAGTGTGTGCTATAATGGAACACAGTAAGGGATGCATCTGCAACCCACTACCGTACCTATATAATACAAAACATTTACTAAGATTTATCTTAGTAGTTGTTGCGTGCTCTAGAAGACTGTTCGGCCTTGAAATTTTCTTTTTATAAATTTCAAGTGAAAAGTAATACCTCCACTTAGAACAGATTTTCCAGAGCTAGCAATCCCTTTAACCGGCGGGCCCCAACGTGTGAGGTGGGTTACGCTTCCGGGGTTTCCCCGGTGCCAAGAGGTGTGTTAAAGGGCCAAATGAGCCATAGTGATGCCCACCCTTACTATGGCTCTTTTGGTTTTTGTATGAAGACACTACTTACGTTTGTGCTTTTTGGGAAAACTGTGATAGTATATGCACCATGAGTAAAAATCTAGTGATCGTGGAGTCTCCGGCTAAGGCCAAGACAATTGAGAAATATCTTGGTAAGGATTATAAAGTGATGGCATCGATTGGGCATATTCGGAAAGATACGAAAGTCGACAAGACTACTTTTGACGCGACTTACGAAATTGATCCGGATCATAAGACGGTGATTGCTAATCTGAAGAAAGCTACGAAAGTGGCGGATTATGTCTGGCTCGCGACGGATGAAGACCGCGAGGGAGAGGCAATTTCTTGGCATCTTTTGGAAGTTTTGGGGCTACCAAAAAATACTAAGCGAATTACTTTCCATGAAATTACCAAAACTGCACTTGAGGATGCGATTAGCCATCCGCGTCAGATAGATATGGATATGGTGGCGAGCCAGCAGGCGCGACAGACGCTTGATATGCTGGTGGGGTATGATCTTTCGGGTGTGGTGCGGAAGAAAGTGCCTGGAGCGATTTCGGCTGGGCGGGTGCAATCGCCGGCTTTGCGGCTCATTGTGGAGCGGGAGAGCGAGATTGAGAAGTTTGCTTCTAAGTACTCATTTAAGGTAAGTGCAGATTTTGGATTTCCAGCTGTGCTTAATCATGAGTTTGTAGAAGAACAAGAAGCGTCAAGTTTCCTGAATAAACTGATTGGCGCTAAGTATATTATATCGGACATTACTACTAGCCCTGGCAAGCGGAGTCCGGCACCGCCCTTTACGACGGCGTCGATGCAGATTGAGGCGAATAGTAAGATTGGATTCTCGGCGCGGACGACGATGCAGGCTGCGCAGGCGCTGTATCAGGCTGGCCATATTACTTACCATAGAACTGATAGTTTGAATTTGAGCAAGCAAGCGATTGCGATGATGGCGGGTTTTGTAGAGAAGAATTATGGTAAAGAATATTTGAAAGTGCGGAATTTTAAGACCAGATCTACCGGTGCGCAAGAGGCGCACGAGGCGATTAGGCCGACACATGTAGAAGTTGAGGTAGCGGGAAAGAATGATTATGAGAAGCGATTGTATAATCTGATTCGCACTCGGGCGCTAGCTACACAGATGGCGGATGCAAAATTAGAGAAAACTGTTGTAAAAATTACAACGCCTACGGAATATTTGTTTGAGGCGAAGGGTGAGATTATCGCTTTTGATGGGTTTTTGAGGGTTTATGGGCGATTAAAGCAGAATGAGCTGCCAAAGATGAAGAGTGGGGATGAATTGCAGGCGAGAGAAGTAGTCGCACGACAGAACTTCGCGAAGCCGCCGGCTCGATATACGGAGGGTTCTTTGGTCAAAAAATTGGAAGAACTGGGGATTGGCAGGCCGTCTACTTACGCTTCGATTATGACGGCGCTGCAGATGCGCGGATACGTGGTCAAGGGCGAGTCTGAGGGTGAAACACGTGATGCTATTGAACTCAAATTGACTCGTGACGCGGTGAAGCGTGGGGTCGTGCAGGAGAAATACGGCGCGGATAAGGGGAAGTTACTGCCGACGCCAATTGGCGAGCTGATTGCGGGTTTTCTGGTGGATCATTTTAAGAATATCGTGGATTATAAGTTTACGGCGCATATTGAGAAGGATTTGGACTTGGTGGCGGAGGCGAAACTGGAGCGCGTGAAGATGCTGAGGGATTTTTATGGGCCGTTTAGCCAGGAAGTGTCGGTTTCTGAGGGGGCAGAGCGCTATAATAACGCTCGCGTACTCGGGCATGAGCCGGAGACGGGGAAAACCATCTATGCGAAAATTGGGAAGAATGGTGGTTTTATACAGGTTGGTGACAATGAGAAGGAGACTGGCGAGAAACCGCGGTTTGCGCCTTTGCCGAAGCGTAAGAGTGTCAAGACCGTTACGCTTGAGCAGGCGCTGAAGCAATTGGAGTTGCCACAACTTCCACGCGGGCTTGGACAAGCAGCGGATGGTACGGAGATTATTGCGGCTGCGGGTCCGTTTGGGCCATATCTTAAGGCTGGGAAGTACAACGTATCGCTTGGGAAAGAGTATGACCCGTATACGATCTCGCTGAAAGATGCTGAGCCACTATATGAAAAGAAGCGCGATTCGTATGTTGCGGATTGGGGCGAGGTTCAGATTATTGTGGGAGCTTACGGCCCATACGTGAAGGGCCCGGGCAGGAGAAACAATGCAAAAATTCCTAAAGAAGTAGATCCGAAGAAATTGACCAAAGAAGAGGCGGAGAAGATTTTGGCAGAGAAGCCAAAAACCCGCCGTCGGGCTCCGAAACGTGCTCGCTCTACGGCTAAGACCAAGAAAAAAGCATCTAAAAAATAGTTTTTTGACCTCTTACCCCGACATATCAGCACATATTCCACTTATACTTAAAACTTCGTGACAACTAATTATTGATTATTCCAAATATGTGATAAAATAGAACACATGGGGCCAACATTTACTTGTTGACAACAGCACATAATTATGATAATATGAGCATAATTCTAATATTATTTAAGAGGTGAGAAAAAGTAAAGGAAAACCGCAGAATGGACAATGCCGCAATCATTACCAAAGCCATAACTGGTAGCCTAAATATTATCGAGCAAGAAAGGGAACGAGAAATCATATCCCGGCGTTTTGGTCTCTCAGGGCATAAAGAGACTCTCGAACAAATTGGAGAAATGCTGTCGATTACGCGCGAACGCGTACGCCAACTCGAGAAAGCCATCCTGATTCGTCTCCGAATCGCGGCCGAAGAAACCAAAATCGAAGAATTAAGTGCTGCTGAAAAAATCATAATTAGAAATCTTACGGAAATGGGGCGCATTGCGCGAATTTCCGATTTGGCAAAGAAAATCTTGGGGCATGAGCCTTCTGCTACAGAGAAAGCCAGTTTGACATTTTTGGGAGATATTTCCTCTGCTCTTACTATTGTGGACGAAAATGACCGCTATTATGGCGCAATTGGTATCGCCGAATATGGGGACGAGAAGCTGATTCGCTCAAAGGTGGACGAAATTGTGTCTGTGATTAAGGAACAGAAGGTGCCGATGACACTGGATGAGCTTGATGCGAAGCTCAGCTACGAGCATCCTTCACATATTGAAGCTGTGGCAAGCATTAGTAAATTACTTTCAGAGCTGAACGGACTTTGGGGCTTGGCGAAATGGCCAACCGTGAACCCGAAGAATATTCGTGACAAGATTTTTGTGATTTTAGAGAAAAATAAGGAGCCAATGCATTTTGGCGACATTGCTAAAGCTATTGCGAGCTCGGATTTTAAGCGCAAAGATGTGACCGTGCAGGCGATTCATAATGAACTGATTAAGGATCCGCGCTTTGTGTTGATCGGTCGCGGGATATATGCGCTGGACAGCTGGGGGTTCGAGAAGGGGACGGTGTCTGATATTATCGGCAAAGTGCTAAAGAAAGCCGGAGAAGAAGGTTTGACTCGTGAAGAAATTGTGAAAAGAGTGCTGAAAGAACGCAAAGTTAAAGAAACAACAGTGCTCCTGAACTTGCAAAATAAAGATCTGTTTACTCGCGTAGGAAAGGGTGCTTACAAATTAGCGAATTAAAGCGCTAGTGTGATAAAATAGGGGAAGTATGGAGTTTATACGTTTCTTGCTGACGCCGATTGTTTGGATCCCTATTGTGCTGGTTTTGGTGTTTTTGACGATTAGGAATTATAAGAAATTGAACCGCTTGAAGATCTTGAATGTCGATAGCGTCTTATTGATGCTTGAGATTCCAAAAACTAATGATAAAAAAGAGTTGGCCGCAGAGCAATTATTCGCATCATTGCATGGCATTCTCCGCGACAAGATGGAGCTAAAAAATTCTGGGGGAGTGCAGGAGCATTTGTCTTTCGAGATTGCTTCGACTGGTGGGCAGATTAGGTTCTTTGTGTGGGTGCCGAAGATCTTACAATCTTTTGTAGAGGGGCAAATTTATTCTCAATATCCTTCGGTGCAGATTTATAAAATGGATGAAGACTATGTGGATCATCGTAAAAAATATCCAGTAATTTATTCTGCAGAGATAGGGCTGATAGAGAATGAAGCACTCCCGATTAAGACTTTTGAGTCTTTCGAGGTGGATCCTTTAGCTGGCATTACGGGTACGCTTGCAAAACTAAATTCAGAGGGAGATGAAGAGCTCTGGATTCAAATTCTGACTAGGCCAATATCTGACGATTGGCATAAGAATACCGATAAATGGGCAAATAAAATCAAGAGCGGCAGGAAGTCATTCAGAGTGGGTGGATTTGATTTCGTATGGTTCATTGAGGCGCTTGGGGCGCTGTGGGCACCACCGGCTGGTGGAGGCGAGAAGTCTGAGACTAATAAGGTTGAGTTATCCGAACGGGTCAAGACTCAGCTATCTAAGGCTGAAGAGAAGGATGCAAAATTGGGCTATGATGTAAAGATCCGTCTAGTTTATGCTGGGCAGAGCGAGATAAATGCTAAGCTCAATATGCAAGCATTGGTGGGGACATTTAAGCAATTTAACTCGACAAATCTGAATGGATTTAAGATGTTGGGTGGAAGTTTTAACCCTGGGGATTTGGATGCATACAAAATGCGTCAGTTTACTAGTAGTGGTTTTGTGCTAAATATTTCTGAGCTCGCTAGTGTCTACCATCTGCCACATACAAATGTGGAAACGCCAAATATTGTATGGGCGACGAATAAGACGGCTGAACCGCCAGCGAAATTGCCAATGTTGACGGGAAATCCGGCGACGGATGAGAATATTTCTGCTTTTGGGTTGACGGATTTTCGAGGGATTAAGCATCAATTTGGGATGCTGCGTCGCGATCGCTCACGTCATGTTTATATTATTGGGCAGACGGGGGCAGGGAAGTCTGGGCTTCTGGAGCTTTTTGCCTTGTCGGACATCTATCATAATCAGGGATATTGTATTATTGACCCGCATGGGGATTTTGCGGTCAATAACTTAAAGTTTATCCCCGAATCGCGCGCGAAGGATGTGGTGTATTTTAACCCTGCTGATACGCAGTATCCCGTGGCGTTTAACCCACTTGAACTTACCGACGAGTCACGTAAGCCTAATATTTCATCAGAGGTGATTGGCGTACTGAAGCGGATGTTTGGAGAGTCTTGGGGGCCAAGACTTGAGCATATTTTGCGCTATACCCTGCTCGCCCTCCTTGATCGACCAGAGACTACTTTGCTAGATATTTCTCGGATGTTAACAGATAAACAATTCCGCAAAGACACCTTGGAGTATTGTAAGGACGTAACCGTGCTGCAGTTCTGGAAGCATGAGTTTGGTAGCTGGAATGATAAGCAGGTGACCGAGAGCGTGGCCCCTGTGCTGAATAAGGTGGGGGCTTTTACGGCGAATCCGATTATTAGGAATATTATTGGGCAACCGAAATCATCTTTTGATATTCGGAAGATTATGGATGAGGGGAAGATATTGATCGTGAATCTTTCTAAGGGTCTGATAGGTGAGGATAACGCGGGGATCTTAGGCGCGTTCTTGGTGACCAAGGTGCAGCTGGCGGCGATGTCGCGTTCGGATATTCCGCGCGTGGAAGATCGCCGACCTTTTTATCTTTATGTAGATGAGTTTCAAAACTTTGCTACGGATTCCTTTGCCGTGATCCTTTCTGAGGCGCGCAAATATGGGCTCAATTTGACCGTAGCTAACCAGTATATCGCTCAGATGACGGATGCGGTGCGGGATGCGGTATTCGGCAACGTGGGCACGACGGTGTCGTTTAGGGTGTCTGCGGACGATGCACCGATGCTGTCTAAGCAGTTTGAGCCAACTTTTGAAGCACCGGATCTGCTAAATATGCATAATCGTCATTTCGTGATTTCGATGATTATTTCTGGCGAGAAGGCTCCTGCCTTCTCTGCTACTACTCTGAGCATCCCAGAGGCTCCAAATGACCTTAGCTCGCAGATTATTGCTAACTCTAGAATGCTTTATTCGCGACCACGCGCAGACGTGGAGAAAGAAATTCGCGAGAGCATTGAGGCGGCGGAGAAGTGGAGGCAGGAGTTGTCTGACTCAGGTAGGGAAGCGGGGGGACAAAATGGCTCTGGAAGTGGTGGGTTTTATAATCCATCGAACCCTAACTTGAATTACGGCAATGAGTATTCCGTACAAAAACCGAACTTCAAATTTATGCCGCAAAAAAAGGCTGCGCCACCTACGCCACAGATTGAGTTTAAGAAACAGAAGATTAGCCCGAATCAGGCCGAGGAACGTGAGGGGGGAGGCTCTAGTTTGAAGGATTTGGGGAAGTTGTATAGTGAAAAGAGGGGGAATAATAATTCTGGGGATAAGAAACGGCGACGGTAGGGGAATGGTTACCGTCAATACGATGGGGGGGGTAAGTTGGGAATTTGTTTAAATCCTTAATGTCGCACAATGTATCGTGTGATATATTGCCTCTGTTATTTTTAGATATTTATATCTGTTGTATTTTTTACAACCATTTTATAAGCGGTTTGACTCTAATCTATTGAGCTTGTGGATAAAGTTGTGCAAAAGTCGTGGATAACTTTAATAACATATAGAAAATTAAATGTCAAATATTTTTATACTTAATATGGTATATTTGACAAAGAGGAGAAATATGGACATACAGGCAGCGTATCAAGCGAAAAAAGAGATAGAACAGGGAAGGTATGCAGATGCAGAACAATGGGCAAAAGCAAATTACGGAGAGATTAAAGCTGAAAGGATAGGGAGGAGAATAACGGAATTTTATGGAGAGAAAGTGCAATATTTACTTTGGAAGAACAAGAACAATAACGGAATAAATATAGGAGAGAATGGGTCTATAGAAATTAAAATAGTATTACCTGGAGTGAACGGCCAAGCGATAGCGGCCGTCACGACTGATATGTAGTATAATCTATATTATGGAGTATATATTTATATTATTTATAGTTATAGCTGGAATCATTATTTTTATTAGGCTTTTTGGATATAAATCTGATCCTAAACCAGACAAACCCAAACTTGCTTATTTCTATCAATCTAAAAAACATATTATGACTAGATCTGAGGAAGATTTCTTCTTTCTCTTAAACTTATCAGTGGGAGATGTATTTTATATTTTTCCTCAAGTTCACCTATCTACACTCTTAAATGAAAAAATCAAAGGTCAGAATTGGAAGGCTGCTTTTTTTCATATAAATGGAAAATCTGTAGATTTTGTATTATGCGAAAAGAAAACATTAAAACCAATCTGTAGCATAGAATTAGATGATAAAAGTCATGAACAAGATGAGAGAAAAATAAGAGATAAAGAAGTAGAGAGAATACTAGAAAATACAGAGCTACCTCTTATAAGAATATCAACAAGAGAAAATATGACGAAAGAGAAACTAAGAAGTACGATAAAAAGGTACGTTTCTAATTCTTAAGTTTTATATTTAACACTGGAACGGATTGGGGCGAAGCCCCTCGCCCCCAATCCTTAATTTGTTCAGTATTTCGAACTATTTCTAATTTAGTATCAAACATAGAACATAGTTCTTTTGTTTTCTTAAAAAACTCGCTGCGGGTTTTATCAGCAACATACTCTCCCTGCAACTTATCATATGTAAGTGTCTCACCGTTATAAATCGTATTTCTTATAAAAAATCTAAGAAAGCTTTGACAATTAACAATTTCTTTGACCTGTTTGCGCAAACTAATATCTAATTCTTCCCATATCTGTGTTGTAAATATAATTTTTCTTCGATTCTTACGCTGTTGTGAAATTGCACCCAACATTTCAATAGAGAGATTGCCTTTTTTCTGGAAATAAAGATGTGCTTCATCAATTAATATAAGAACACCTTTATCGGCATTTTTTACTCGACAACATTTTTCAATATCTTTAGTATATGTATAGCCATCTAAATCTATAGGTAAATTACCAAATATGAGTGCTTGAGGAAACTCTCGGTGATACTCCTTGGCATACAAAACCATCGATAACGTTTTACCACTGCCTTGAAAACCTTTATAGACTCTTGAACCTATTGGCGGAAGCCCTTTTGGCTCAGGCTGGTACTTTTCTTTAAGTGTTTGCCAATAAATCTTCATTCATTGACCTTCATTAGCCACCTAACAGCCATCATGACGAGCCTAAACGATAAAAGTGCTAACTCTATACCAAATAACCCGAAAGCCATCGCTAGGACGACTAGGAAGACCGGGCAGTAGAAATTTATAACGGCAAGTATGGTTCCAGTGCTTGAAAGAATAGAAAAATCGGCAGGAGGAAGCTGAATCTGTGTAAAACATAACCAAAGAGCCACCATAATTACAATGATTAGTCCGGTTTTTATTGCGATTTTTAACCAATCAGCCACTAAAGCTCCTGATCTCGGCGAATATCCGCTTAATCATAATGTAAGCGTATGGGATAAATATGCTAACAGCGACAGCTGAGGTGATGATGGGTACAAGTGTTGGTAGACCGCCTGAACAGAGGTTAACTTGTCCAACATTGACATAACCAGTGTCCATATTTATGTTGCAGTTCGTTGGAGAGATGGCGAGGGCAGCAGAAACGAAGCCGGTAATGTAGCCAATAATATTAGTCGCAGTAGACTCATTGCCGATATCAGGACTATCTTGATTTTCAATATTATCCTCACCCTCTTTCTCACGCTCGTTTTGCTCCTGCTGAAGCCGATTCTGCTCATCCAACTTTTCATTAGTTTTCTTTTGCTCTTCAGTCATACGGTCAACAGCATCAACGATATCGGAGTTATCGCTATATTCAGTAGCTAGGGATGAAATATTAAAAGCCGGAAGGGTTAACCCAGAAGCCCACGCCTCTGTATTTTTTGTAAAAAACACCCTGTCATAAGTATCTAAATTAGTGGTAGAACCTAACCTTATAGTAACGGAGGCAACATCTTGAGGCTCGTAAAAAACGAATGAAAAACTAAACGAAATAGTAACATTATTAGAATTTGGCGACTTATTAAGGTGAACACTATATGTTTCATCATAATTGCCATAAGTATTATTGATAGATGTACCAACAACGAAGGTACCAGGACAAGAAACGTTATTTAGCTCACGTTCGTACCAGTGATCTGCAGTTAATTGATAGCCACACAGAAAAAACAATCCAGTCTCCCAGGATAGGGTGGCACTAAATGAGCCACCATAATCTAGACGCTGAACGTTAGACATTTCCATGGCAGTGGTTTGCCATCGAATGAAATTTATCGTATATCTCTCGCTAGCAATGAGACCAGACAACGTGTAGGGTAAAGGTACAGTAACTTGACCACTGTTTGCGCCAGATGAGGCTGAGCGGCTCATCACTACACTCGACACTGGAAAGGAAGCGGCGTTAGCGGATTGTCCACCAAATAATAGCACACAGGCAAATGGCAGCAATAATAAACTTAATAATTGTAATTGCGTTTTTAATTTTTTGCACTGCAAACCTTTCATTATTTTGTTCTCCAAAATGGACGAACTACAAACTTAAATAAACAAACTAGACCGATAACAATAAATACTATAGAGGCTAATTCAGTAAAAAATTTTGTCGAGGTAGAACCACTAAAATCTATACTAGAAAGGCAAAACGGGGCAGTAGAAGGGAAGTTACCATTGGTTTGGTTAGTCTGATAAAATACCTCACCAACCAATCGATATGTACGAATAATGGTATTTTGGCCGGTAGTCGTTAAATTAGAGTATGTTGTGATGGTATCAGCTGCGCTCATGACGGCGCATTGACCGATTATTATATTATCAGTATTCAACTTAACCTCTGCGCCCTAAAAGTAGCTCTCCAGTCCAACGTAATATAAATGTTGTGGCTAAGAAGGGAAGTATAAAAGGTACGAAAGCAATTGCCACATTCCAAAAATTATTTACTAAATCTTGATAAAGCATAAAATCCTTAAATTAAATAAATTGGTGCGTGGTTCTATTGCAAGGCACATCCACGCCAACCCCTAAGGCTATTTCATCTTGGCTTTGCCCTTGCTCACGCCGGAAATCAGACCCTTTACGAATCGATAACCAAAAGAGAAGAGAACGACAACACCAATAAATGTAGCCGAACCAGCAATGACACCCCAAAGTGCCGCCGGAGTAATCACAGCTTCAAGAGCGGTGATAAATGCATCCATTTATTTTATCCTTTCGAACTAAGAAAAGCTTACGCTACTCAAATTATAATACGAAGGATAGTTTTTTGTAAAGAACCTTTCCGCAACGTTCCGACCATAAAGCATTTTTAACACTTTCACAGTATTAAGAAATTCTTCATATGGCATTTTATTCATTTGATAAAATACTAAATATTAATCTGTTTCATCATCATCTTCACCTCTGTTAACTGGGATGTTCTCGAGGGCAGGGAGGTAGTTGTAGCACTCTCCATGCTTACCATATTCGATAAAGTTATACAGATCGGGGTCTTTATTGGCGATGTGATCCATCTCTAGTTTGTTGAAAAAAACTAAACGCCCGATCAAATCGCTATCTGTGTAAAAGGTAAAAACTCCCCTATACGAGTTCCCTGATTCCTTGGCAATTCCTTCTTTTATTTGTAGGCGCATAAAAATCCTTTCCGCTTAACTTTGACAGAGAAGCGACTTTTAGTTATTTTTAAATAGTACTTTCCTTAAAAGTAGCAAACTACTATTTGGAAAGTGTTTGCACTTTTATTATTAGACTCAAGTCAGGTTAAGTCAAGTCTTTTGGGTAAAAATCTAATGTCGCACAATGTATCTTTTACGACATATGATAATGTGGGCGAAGATGAGTGTGGGGGCGCCCTTATGTGCCTCGGGGAAAGATACTTATTGGGAATTGCCGTAATTGCTTTTTTTAATGTAGCGAATTTCCTTTATCGTGGTGTTGTTGGCTGCTGCAATGATCCACATTATCATACTATACGGTGAGAGAAATTCAGAGACCTATTTTTGTTCAGCGTGCGGTATTTGTACGGTTAAACGGCCCCTTCCTTTGGTATTCTCATCTGTTAGTGGTGACCCAGCGAGAGAGAGACGTTATTTTTGCTGAACTATTTGACTTTGCGTGAAATTTATACTATGTTGGGCGTATTTCACGTTTCGGTTTTGGCTTTTCCCTGTTCCGGCACTCCCCTGCTCGTTGATTTGACTTTTTTAATTTTCGTGTGGATATATGGTTCGTTTGCGGTGCTATAGAACGCTTTTAGGACAAAAACCGAACAACAGGGGAGAAAAGGGGACTTCTCTGCTCTGGCCAAAAAAGTAACTGACTTGCGGTATTCCCTGCTCTACCTCTGTTATTTGTAGTATGCTTTGCCCTCTATGCGAAGATCCACATAGGATGCCTTGACGCTGTTTTCGTCTAGATACCGCATCATGCGGTCGGCATCTTCTGCCTGTGTTGCACTACCTCGATCTAGAGACATCTTGAAATACTCGTTGCGGTCAATCAAATAGACATCGACCTCTCGGG
The DNA here is from genome assembly GCA_031290255.1 of Candidatus Nomurabacteria bacterium. Lineage (GTDB taxonomy): Bacteria > Patescibacteriota > Saccharimonadia > Saccharimonadales > Saccharimonadaceae > UBA2834. The sequence goes on along the minus strand of JAITNW010000012.1, from coordinate 35,053 downwards.
CTTTCTGGAGAGGAAGAATGACTTTATCAACTGATAGGTCTAAGTCGGAAAAGTCACGCTCTATCTTGGCGACGAATTCTTTGACGCGAATGCTGATGTTGTTGCCGGAGTTTTCATCGATGATGTCTACTGTGGGAACGAGGGTTTCATTGGCTAGGTCTGCTTCTTCGTTGTTTTGGATGAGACTCACGATGCTGATGATAATCCAGAGCGCTAGAGCGATGCCTACCACTGTGATTATGGAAGTAGTGATGGCTTTGCGGATTTTGCGGCGTTTGCGGGCGGCTAGGCGGGCTAGTTCTAGCTCGCGGTTTTTGCGGCTGTCGCCGGCTATGGTGCGGCCCATTTTGAAGTTATTGCTGCTGCTGCTCATGGTTAGATTATATCATTTAAAGTCTTGTCGGTGGCGGGTCCTGTCGAGGTCTTCTCCCCAGAAAAAAATTTAAGAAATTTTCTTTCTGGGGATGCCCCTAGACCTCACCACCCGCTCATATGCTATCTGTCTAATTTGCCGGGTTTTCTGAGTGGAAGTCGGGTTTTGAGGTTACTTATTGCTAAGTGACTCGATGCCTGGGAGGGATTCTCCGGAAAGGAATTCTAGGCTGGCGCCGCCGCCAGTGGAGATTAGTGAGTAGCGGAGGGTGGGGTCTTTGGCTTTGAGGTTTTCTACGAAGCCAGCGGTATCGCCGCCGCCGATAATGACGGTGGCTGAGCTTCTGCCGAGAGCTTCGGCTACGGCGTGGGAAGATTCGGCATAGGCTGGTTCCTCGGCTTTGCCTAATAGGCCATTCCAGATGACTGTCTTTGCGTTGTTTATCATGTCAAAGATTTTGGCGGTGCTTTTGGGGCCAATGTCTAGCTTGGCGCCGGTAGAGTCTTCGACGAAATCGTCAGCGACGAAGACTTTGGGGCTAGGACTGTCATAACCATCTGCGGCAATTTTGCCACCTACGGCGATGTCGTCAGCAATGCTTAGGAAGTTATCTATGAGGGGATGCTTGTCTTTAACTTTTGCGCCACCGATAATGACGAGTACGGGATGTATGGGGTCATTGAGAACTTTGAGGAGATTCGTTGCTTCATCTTCGACTAGCAGGCCAGCTACAGAAGGAAGGAGTTTGGTAATTGCGTCCGTGGATGCGTGGGCGCGATGGACTACCGCAAAGCCGTCTTGTACGAATACGTCTGCATGGGTGCTGGCGACAATATTGCGGGCGAAATCTTCAGAATTGGCCTCTTCGTCGGGTGAAAACCTGAGGTTTTCGAGTAATAAGATACCGCCTTGCGGCAAACGATCTACTGCTGAGCTGACTTCGGGGCCAGTGATTTCGGGTACGAAATCGACTGCCGTACCAGGAAGCAGCGTACGCAAATGATCCGCAACTGGCGCGAGGGAGAGTGCTGGGTCGGACTTGCCGTTGGGGCGGCCAAGATGGGAAATGAGGATAATTTTGGCGGCACCATTTTTTAGTAAATATTCGATTGTAGGAATGCTTGCTTGGATGCGCAAGTCGTCTGTGATAGTTGAGCCGTTAAGTGGCACGTTGTAATCCGTGCGTACCAGAACTGTTTTGCCAGAAACGGGAATGTCTTTGATGGTTTTCTTGTTGAACATCGTGGTCGCACCTCCTAAATTATTGGTAGCGCTTCAGGCTTTTTATGTGCTAGCCACTACGCTATTATTTTATTTTAACATAGCTTAGATTTTGCGGATTTGAATGGAGTCGGTACCGCCGATTTCATCGCGGAGAATACCGGAGATGAAGATCACCGTGAGTTCGTCTTTGCCTTCTGGGACGCGGAGGTAGCCGTTGTTTTTGAGGTCGCGGGCAGTGTCGAGCGCGTAAGTATAAGTGTTGTCGTCGGAATATGGACGCACGAAAGCGGAGTTGGAATAGGTGAGGGCAAGCTGGCCGGCGACGCGAGGGTCGCTCGTGATGGAGACGATAGGTATATTGGGGCGCTGTGCAGCTATAGCAGCGGCGGTGGCACCAGATTTGGTGGCAACTACGATTAAGTCTGCGCCGATTTGCTCGGCAAGGTTGACTGCCGATTTGCCGATAGCATCGTAGTTTTCGTATTCGCCGGTAGGGTCTTCGTCAATAGACATGATGCGGGAATGATTTTGGGTATATAGGATCACCTTTTTCATTGCTCTGATCGTCTCTATAGGATATTTGCCATTAGCGGTCTCGTCACTAAGCATAACTGCGTCGGTGCCAAGCAATACCGCTGTGGCGACATCGCTAACTTCGGCGCGGGTGGGCTCAGGATTATCCACCATGCTTGCCATCATTTGGGTGGCGACGATGCAAAGCTTGGAATATTGGCGGCAAAGGGCGATTAGCTTGCGCTGTACGATGGGTACAACTTCGGCGCCAGCTTCGATAGCCATATCACCACGTGCGATCATGATGCCGTCGGTGGCTTTGACGATATCTTCCATGACTTTGTCGCTCTCGATGGCTTTTTTGGTTTCGATTTTAGCTATGATTTGCGCGGTGCTACCGTGAGAAACGAGGATTTGACGGAGTTTTTCGATGTCGTCTGCGGACTGGACGAAGCTCATAGCTACGAAGTCAAAATCACGACTGGCGCCGAACTCAATGTCGGCCATATCTTTTTCGGTGATAATATCGCCGCCGAGATCGGTGTCGGGGAGATTGATCCCCTTTCGGCTCATGATAAAGCCGTCGTTTTCGATTTTGATGCGGATAGCGGTTTTGGATGTAATCTCTATTATTTGGGCACGAATTTTACCATCGAACATCGAGATTGGCTCGCCGACTTTGACTTTTTCGGCAAGATTGTACTGCACTGGCAAAACATTGTCGCCTTTGTGTTCTTCTACAGCGTGATCGAGGATGATTTCGTCACCAGCTTTTAGATTCATACGATTGTCTTTGATAATACCGAGACGGATTTTTGGACCCTGCAGATCCTGCAAGACAGCAACGCTCTTGCCGCGCTCGGAAGCATATTTCCGAACAATTGCGAGCTGTTCGTCGCGCTCTTCGTAGTTGCCGTGACTGAAATTGAATCTAAATCCATTGACTCCGGCGTAGACCATTTCTTTTAGTTTTTCCTCGGCAAACACGGAGGGCCCCACGGTTGCCAAGATTTTGGTTCTTTTAAATAATTTGCTCATATCTACAAGCATACCATATTATGGGGGTAAATGCCTAATGTTTCCTGTTCGTGCTTGACTTTTTATGAAATCTGTGATACAATTAGGATATGGCCTGGTTTAGGCTCTGGTTTTTGGTGTTTGAAGAGAAAAAAGACTCATCGGAAGATGAGGCTTTTTTCTGGTGATCGCGGCGGGGTTCGAACCCGCGATTGCCAGGATGAAAACCTGGAGTCCTAACCACTAGACGACGCGACCAGCTGAGTCATATTTTAGCATTATTCTGCGTCACAGACAAGGGCGGTTTCGAGGTGGTAGTCCTCTGCTCCGAATGGGGGCGTAGGCGTAATTTGGATGGTGGTGGCGAGCTTGTCACAGCCTAAGAAGCGGTTAGACTCGGCGGCCAATCTACCTTTGTCGAAGCTGAGAAGCTGGCGAAGGGTAACGGGACGGAAGCCAGTCTTGAGATAGGGCTCGAAGGCGGTGGCTAAATTGACGCCGGAACGTTCGCCGACGAATTGCTCGTAAAAATAATCTTCGTAATAGATGCGCGCCATTGCGCGAAGGTTATTGGTGGCAACGACTTCTTGGGTGAATAAGAGTCTCGTGATAGTCATAAAGGAAACGAGAAAGATGCTGATGGCGACGAAAACGAGACTAACGCGTTGTGCGTATTTGGCAATGGGTCTGACGGCTTTATGGGAACTAAGATTTTTGGATTTTTGGATTTGCATTTATCTGCCTCCAGCGGCGCTTATAATGATTTTTGCGAGTCGCTCAGCGGCGTCGCCTTTGGTAAAGTTCCGCAATTTTGCTGCCATTTCGTCTCTGATGTCTTTGTTTTTGGCGAGTTTTTTGATGGCGCTTAGAAGGAGCCCAGGCTGGTCCACCATACGATCGTCCTCTACGATGATGGCGGCTTTGGCTTGGGCGTAGGCTTCTGCATTTTTGACTTGATGCTTGCCGGGTAATTTGTGATTTGGCACCATGATGACGGCTTTTTGCATGGCAGCAAGCTCGGTCATGGTGGAGGCGCCGGCGCGACTCACGACAAGATCGGCAGCACCAAATAATTTGGACATTTCGGCGGAAAATTCAATCATGCGGAAGTTGGACTTGAGTTTGCCTTTTTCCCAGACTTCGTGCTTTTTGAGATCTAACATTTCTGGATAACGTTCACGGCCGGCTACAAGTAGAATTCCGGTGAATTTGAGCAATTCCGGTAAGATCTCGCGGATGGTTTCGTTAATGTGCTGTGCGCCAAGACTGCCACCTGTGACAACCGTGAGTAAATCGTCGGCTGAGAAGCCCAGATCACGCTTGAGTGCTTTTTGACGCTTAACAGTGACGGGGTGGAATTCTGCGCTGGTAGGTATACCAGTCCATTCGGCTTTGTCGCTGGGGTATCTGTAGTATTCTAGTGGCATCCCTGTGGCAATTTTGACGGCGTGTTTGGCAAGGATACGATTAGTGAGGCCAGGTACGGTGTCGCTATCGTGGATGACGTATGGTATGCGAAGAAGACGCGCTACGAGGCCGACGGGCAAGCAGACATAACCGCCTTTTAGAAAGATAACGTCTGGCTTCAGATGTATTAGGCGGAAAAAGCTCTGGATGAAACCGGCAATAATTTTGAAAACATCTATAATGTTGCCTAGGACGATATCAAAATGCTGGAGATACATCACGAATGTAAAGTTGGTGTAGCGACGTAGTTTCCCGGCGGAAATCTTCCTAATGCTCAGGCTAGGGCCCATCCCAGAGGTGGTCTTGGTGACGTTTTTGTAGAATTTGCGGTCAGTCCAGAACTCAATGCGCGCGCGCGGTTTGATCTTCCAGATCTCCTCAATGATGGCGACTACTGGCGTGATATGTCCGCCGCTCCCCCCGCCTACCACTACTATCTTCATTTATTACCTCTCTTTTAGTCCAGCCCGATAGTTGCAAACATAATCCCATAGCTGCGGCTACAAACATCATACTGGTGCCACCGTAGCTTAGGAAAGGCAATGTGATGCCTTTCATTGGGATGATGGCTGTCATTCCCATAATGTTAATTATAACATGTCCGGCGACCCAAGCGAAGACCCCTATGACGACGAAGTAGCCAGAAGTGACTGGAGCGATACTTGTATCCTTGCGCGATGGAGTTTTGGCTTTTTTCGGTGGTGCGTATAATCGCTGAGCGACTTTCAAGATACGTCCCAAAAGGGCGGCAAAAAGCAAGACTACCGCCATCAATCCAACGAAACCAAATGTTTCACCCATCACGGCAAAGACCGAATCATTGATAGATTCTGGCAGATACCCAGTAGCTTGAACGCTATTGCCGATGCCAACGCCCCAAAATCCGCCAGTACCAATCGCGATCAGCGCGTTCTCGATATGATGAGTGTTGCCGTCGCCGCTAAAGCTCATCATGCGCTCCATACGGTGCGGAAATAATACAATAAGAAATGTCCCAATCAATAACAAAGCTCCTACAACGATGCCGATATAGCGCCAACGCATATTAGAGACCACGAGCATGCAAAGCATCATAAAAGTGATTACAACAGTACTACCGAGATCTTTTTGGATTACGGCTACGAAGATCATCGTGAGCGCCATGACTAGAACAAAGGGGATCCAAAATTCCTTTTTCTCTAATATGCCTTCATTTTGGCGTTTGGCAATTAAACCTGCCATGTAGACCAAGATGCCGAGCTTGAGGACTTCTACGGGCTGCAGGTTGAAGCCAAATGGGAAATTGAGCCATCGGCAAGCACCTAGTGAACAGTTGACGAAGCTTGACTGAGCAAGGCCCAAGATTGCCATAAGGGCGCAGAGAGCGAAGCCACCAATGAGTAGCCACTTGCCTGCTTTTTCGACCCACTCATAACGGAATTTGTAGGCAAAGAAGAATGCGCCTAGAGAAATCCCGACGCTGAGGAGTTGCCTACTAAAAAAGAAATTACTACTATAGCTGGTATTATTGACGGTATTTTGAAACTGCGCCCAGCTAGGCCCAATGGCGTAGATGATAATCAGTCCGACTGCCATCAAGATGACGGTAAAAAGTGCGATCAAAAGGTCAGATTTATGCTTACGCACCGGCAATGCCTCCGCCCATGGCGAGGAAAATACCGATAATGGCGAAAACGCCACCAAGCACCCAGAATCGCATTACGACCTTGCTTTCTTCCCAGCCCTTGGCTTGAAGATGATGGTGGATGGGCGCACTAACGAAGATTTTGCGATGGAAGAATTTTTTGGAAATAATCTGTAGTAGTGAGCTACCGGCCTCAACGACAAATACAAAGCCGATAATAGGCAGTAGGAAAAAAGAGTTTGTCATCATGGCGACGACACCGAGACCAGCGCCGAGGGCGAACGAACCAATGTCGCCCATCATGAAGCGCGCCGGATAGACATTGAACCAAATATAGCTCAGGAGTGCGCCGACGACAGTAAAGCAGAAGCCCGTGACGCCCCATTGACCCTGCAGAAGCGCGATTACCCCAAAGGCACCGTAAGCGAGCATGGCGAGACCGCCAGCCAGGCCGTCCATACCGTCTGAGATATTGACGGCGTTACCGGTAGCGACAACCGCAAAGGCAAATAACAAAATCATTGGGGTGGCACCGATGACGATCGGGCCGAAGAATGGCATATAGATGCTGGTCCAACCGAGCCTGACAGCAAAGAACCAGCCGAGAGCGAGACCGAGTAAGGAAATCATTGCGAATTTGGCTGGAGCGCGTAACCCCGCTACGGCTTTGCGCCCAAAGATATTCATGACATCATCAATGAGCCCGATAATGCCACCGCCAACGAACCCTGCCATAGGAAGCCAAGTCTGAGCGCGATCAAAATTACAGACGAAAGTAGTGATTCCCACTGCTAGCAGTGTAATTACGCCCGCCATAGTTGGAAAATGACGAGCAATTTTTTTCTCATGGAGCTTGTTCATAACAGTCAGTTTTTCGCCAGTTACCGCCACACTCTTTTGCTTTTTCCACCACTTATATTTGTAGGCAAAATATGTATAGATTGGCGTCAAGAACATAGCTAGGAGAAAGGCGCCAAGCGCGAGAACGAGCTCATAGACCATTTCGGAATTAATTTGTTCTAACATTTTATCCTTTCGGCTTTATTTTTAGATATCCTAGCATGAAGTTGCTGATCTCGGTAAAGATGGGTTCGGCATCAACGCTCCCCCATAGTAGCTTATCACCTTCTACGCGAACCATCACTACGTAATCTGGCAAACTGCCATCGTCAGCGCCGCCGAACCCTATTAGGCTGGCGATAGTGCGGTCGGAAGTATAATTCCCTTTTTCGTCATAAGTCTCAGCCGTACCGGATTTCACGCCTACTCGGTAGCCAGGCAAATCATTTCCCTTCCCTACTACACCGCGGACTCCTACGAGCATATCGCGCATTGTGGCGCTGGTATTGGAGCTAATGGTTTGTCTTGTGGGGGGTTTCGTGTCATTTGCTACGAGCTTGCCTTGCACGACTTCGCCAGCGATGACAGTTGGCGTATAATAATTTCCGCCGTTGATGACTGACGAGAAAGCCGCGATAGTCTGAATCATTGTGATATCCATACCTTGTCCAAAGGTCATATTGGCGTAGCGTACGGCATTACCCTGCACTTCGTCTGGGCTAATCACGACACCGGGGACTTCGTAGAGTTCGATACCGGTGGTTTTGCCGAGTCCAAAACGATTATAGTAGGCGTCATAAAGGAGATTACGAGCGGATTTGTTGATTTGGCCGCCACCCATACGGCGCAGGACTTCTACGCTGCCGGTATTTAATGAATTACTGAGGGCGGTTTGAAAAGTAATGTTGCCAAATTGCGTGCTGTAGCGTGCGTTTTGGATAGTGCGATCGTCTACTTTAGTGGATCCTGTATTAGTATAAGTATCAGTGGGCTTAATGGAGCCATTTTCGATGGCGGCGGCAAAAGTAAAAGTTTTGCAAACGCTGGCGGCTTCGTAAGGATCCACCAGAACGCGATTTTTGTAAACTTCCGGGTCGGAAACTTTCCAGTAAGTTTCTGGGTCGAAGCCGGGTAGATTGGCCATGGCGTAGACTTGACCATTATTTGGGTTGACTACGACTGCACTGACGGCGGAAATGTCTTCTTTTTTGAGGGATTTTTCTAAGGCTTTTTCGGTGGCGCGCTGGATATTTTCATCAATAGTGAGAGCAATATTTTTGCCGTCTATCGCTGGTACCCGAACATTGCTATCACCGATGGTGAGCGGAATATTATTAACATCTGCTACGGTTTTGAGCAGGCCGTTGGTACCGGCAAGTTCGTTTCTGAGGGCATGCTCTACACCGTAACCGACGCCTTCGGCATTGATAAAGCCCAGTACTTGGCTTGCAAAGGTACCATAAGGGTAAACGCGGCGGCTGGAGGCTTTCTGGCCAACACCTTTCAAATTAACAGATTTCATGGCCGTAATCTCATCGTAACTGACGTTTTTGGCTACCTCAAAATACTGCTTTGTCAGGTCAGACCAGACATCATCCCACTTAGCAAAAATTTTCTCACCGAGAATTTTGGTGAGTTCAGCCTGAACTTTATCCTTGTCACCTACATAGCTAGGGTCGACGAAGACCGTCCAGACGGTTTCGTTCATCACGACAGGCGTGACGCTGTCGCCATCTAGCATGTATATGTTGCCTCGCTCGGCAAGGAGCTCGAATTTACGCGTATGCTCACTTTCGGCAGCTAGAGCATATTTTTCATGATCAATGATTTGAATCTGAAATAGGCGAACGCCAATGATGGCGACCGCCACAATAAGACCAATCTTTAATATAGTGACTCTATTCATAATGTGGCTAACATTATATTACTACTCTGTAACAAAATTGCCAGTATTGGTGTCCACCATGGTGGTGGCGACCTCGTTGCTATCTGTGGCCGCGGCAGCAGTAATCTTGGCGTTTTCAACAGCGAGGGCATCGCGCTGGGCTTGCAAAGTGGCAATCTCATTATCAATGACAGCAGCTTCGTGATCATAACTGGTGACTTTGGCACCTTGAGCTACGTAGATCAAACCTACGACCAATACTAACAATACAATTGTTACAGTATAGCTAATTGGCCCCAAAGTGACCCGTGGCTGATGACGGACGGCGTTTTGGTTGCGCCCCCAAGCACCGCTAACATTCGTTCCGCCACTCATGCGCCTGCTCGCAAAAGTTGCATTACTCATTTATATTATTTCCAATTTTTATTTTTTATTTTTCCACTCTTAATGATGCCTCTTAAAGCCTTCGCCCAAGCCCAGCGCTTAAATAACGCTGGGCGGGGCAAAAGGAGGTCATATATTTTTACACACTCCAAATACTCTCTACCTATTTGGTACCCCTAAAAAGGGGCATATAGGTTTCGCAGGTATATTAACGGAAGTGTACTTTGATTTTCTCGGCACGAGAACGATTGGTAACGATGATCTTTGCCATGTATTTCTCCTTTTTGTTTGTTTTTTGTTTTTACGTTTGCTTGCGGTCGGCTTCTGCTTTGACTCTATGAGAGCCTTTCGGCTAATCTTAGCTTTGCGCTTCTCGCTCGCGGATTGATAGCTAATTCGGTGCTACCCGCAACAATAGGCTTTTTGGTGAGGAGCCTTAGCTCCGATTCAATTCCCTGCTTGCTGGCATGCTTGAAGTATTCCTTGACTAGCCTGTCTTCTAGGCTGTGAAAGGAGATAATTCCGACACGTCCGCCGGGATTCAGTAATTTGGGCAAAAGCGGCAGCGTCTCGGTGATCTCGCCAAGCTCGTCGTTCACGGCGATACGAATCGCCTGAAAGACTTTGGTGGCTGGGTGAGTCCGAGAATAGCCGGATTTTTGCTTGATGATATCTGCGAGCTCGGCCGTCGTATTGATCGGCCTATGGTGTGTGATTTGCCGAGCTAGCAACCTAGCTCTACCCTCTGATTCCTCGCCATATCGTACAAAAATATCGGTGAGTTTTCGTTCGCTCCATCTGTTGACTACTTCCCAAGCGTCCAAATCTTGCCGGGCGTCCATACGCATATCAAGCCTAGCATCGTGAGTAAACGAAAAACCCCGCTCTGTTTTGTCCAGTTGCGGTGAAGAAACGCCAAAATCCGCCAGAATGATGTCAAACTTGGTTCCACTCTCTAAAAGTCGTAACGCTGTATTATAAAATGTGTCGTGCGTAATCTCTGGCTTCTCCTTTTGGTACTTGGCCTTGAGATAATCTACCGCATTAGCATCGCGATCGTTTAAAACCGCGCCTTTATAATTCTGCGTTACTTCCAAAATCCTGTCAGCGTGTCCGCCGTACCCTGCAGTAAGGTCGAGATAAGTCTCGCCTAGTGCTGGATGCAACCCGCTCACAACATTGTCTAACAATACTGGGATATGGATCTGATTCATTTCTTCTATTATACATTGTTCAAATCCGTTCATCTAGAAATCTTGAGTTTTTGTGTTTTTTGATTTTTGTTTAATTACCTGTTCACAAGCCTGCCACGATTTCTTGCTAGCGTATAGCCAACTGTATTGCGTGGTTGTTGAGAGACTTATTGTGTGTGAGGTAGAGTATTTAACTCTTGGAGTTATATATTGGGAGGTGTGTGTTTAGAATGTGCTTGCGGTTTCTATAACGCGTGTCCTAAACGCGCCCAAAACTCCTAGATGGTCGGATTCGAACGATGTTAACGTGCTTAACAAAAAGATCAGCGCTTTTTGAGCTGAACTACTATGTAATCTGTTGGCTGACTGTTTTGGCTTGTGTTTTGCTTTTTCACTTCGCGGTCAGCCCTTTCTTTGATCTTAATTGTTGTTTGTTTTAGTGGTTTTTATTTCTTTTGTTCCACTTGTCCTTAGTTTATCCAAGTTTTTCGAAAAAAGCAAGACCATTTTGGGTTCAATTCCGGTAATGTTTTCCACAAAGTGGTGGGAAAGTTGGGCATTTTAAGGTGTAAAACCGAACACTTATTTTAATTCTTTGTGGGTTTTCCACGCTTTTTTGTTGTTCGTTTCTGTGTTTTAATAACCGAACAGTTGGGGGTTGACTTTTTTAGTTGTGTGTGATATAATGGAGTTATATGGTGAGCTGATGGCTTGCTGGGTTTTTTGAGTGGGTGAAATAGGCTATGTTGAGGTAAAACCTAAGAATGCCCTCTCAAACATTAGGAGTGCTTACGCAGGAAAGCAGCCCCTCTGGGTGCTTTCTCTGGTTCGCAATAATGTTTGAGAGGGCATTCTTAGGTTTTACCTTGAAGCTGGTCTTTTAATACAAGACGGTAGCAAAAAGCTCTCTCCCCTTCTGTTCTCTCGGTACTTGGTATTTTTACAGAAGGTCAAAAAGTCGTCTAATCAAAAATATGCAGGCTTTAGGAGTTCTTGTTGGCGCGTTTGCGGAGGGTGGGGTTGAGTTCCCTTTTGCGGAGGCGGAGGTTTTTGGGGGTGACCTCTAAGAGTTCATCGTGCATGAGGAAGTCTAGAGATTGCTCTAGGGAAAGTTGGGTGTAGGGGGTGAGCTGGATGGTACCGTCGCTGGAATGGGTGCGCATGTTGTTGAGCTGTTTTTCTTTGCAGATGTTGATGTCGAGTTCGTCTTTTTTGGAGAGGCCGACGATCATGCCTTGGTAGACGTCAACTTGGGGTGGAATATAGAGGGTGCCGCGGGCTTCGGAGGCAAATAGAGCGAAGGCGGTGGAGGTGCCAGTTTCGGAAGAAACGAGGGCTCCGTTGCGCTCGACTTTATAGCGACTGGAGACTGGGCTATGCCCTTTGGGGATGGAATTCATAATTACGGTGCCTTTGGTGGCGGTGAGGAGGGTATTGCGGAGGCCGATGAGGGCGGCTGTGGGGATGGAGTAGGTGAAGCGGGTGGTGCCGACGCTGGTTTGTTCTTGGGAGATGAGTTCGGCTTTGCGGATGCCGAGCTCTTGGCTGACGGCGCCGACAAATTCTGGACTGGCCTCTATGGTGAGGTCTTCTATGGGTTCAAGCTTGATGCCGTTTTCTTCGATGTAGACAACTTCTGGGCGGCCGACTTCTAGTTCGTAGCCTTCGCGGCGCATGGTTTCGATCAGTACGGAGAGGTGGAGTTCGCCGCGGCCGGAGACTTTGAAGCCGAGGCCTTGGTCTTCTAGTTTGAGGGCGATATTGGTCTCTAGTTCTTTGTGGAGGCGATCGCCGATTTGTCTAGAGGTGGTAAATTCGCCTTCGCGACCTTTGAGGGGGCTGGTGTTGGGACCGATGTAGATACTAAGTGTAGGGGGTTCAAGCTCAATGGTGGGGAGAGCCTCTGGTTGGTCGCCAGTAGCGATAGTATCGCCGATATTGGCCTCAGCGATGCCAGAGATCGCTACAATGTCCCCAGCGGTGGCTGCTTGAACTTCTTCACGGCTTAATCCCCGATAGCCAAAAATACGGTCGATTTTGCTGCGAATCTGGTCGCCAGATGGGCTGATGAGAGTGACGGCTTCGTTTTTCTTGAGTTTGCCGCGGAAGATTTTGCCGATGGCGTATTTGCCGAGGTAATTGTCGGCGGCAAGAGCGGCAACGAGAAGTTGCGCACCTTTGCTATCGTCGGCATCCGTGCGTGGCTCGGGGATTTCGCTGATGATGGCTTGGAAAATGGGGGCTAGGCTGTCTTCTAGATCTGTGGTGATGCCGGCTTTACCGTCTCTTGCGATGGCAAAGTAGGTGGGGTAGCGGAGTTGTTCTTCTGAAGTGGCTAGTTCGAGGAAAAGATCGGCAATTTCATCTTCAACTTCGGCGATACGGGCGGCAGGTTTGTCGATCTTGTTGATCACGACGATAGGGGTGAGCTGCATGTCGAGGGCTTTTTTGAGGACAAATTTGGTTTGTGGCATGGGGCCTTCTTGGGCGTCGACGACTAAGAGTACGCCGTCGGCCATGTTGAGGGTGCGCTCGACTTCGCCGGAGAAGTCTGCGTGACCTGGGGTGTCGATGACGTTGATTTTGTAGCCGTCGTAATATACGGCGGTCTGTTTGGCGGTGATGGTAATGCCCCGCTCGTGCTCTTGGTCGCCAGAATCCATAATGAGAGTTTGGGACATTTCGGCTTGATTATCGCGAAAAGTGTGGCTCTGTTTTAAGAGACCGTCGACTAGAGTAGTTTTGCCGTGATCGACGTGAGCAATAATGGCGACATTGCGAATTTTGGATTTTTCCATAGAAACCTAAATGAAGTTAAATTTGATAGATCAGAGTGCAAATGATATGTACCTTGTCATAAGAGACATATGATTTGCGTTCTGATGATTGATTGGTGGGTCGTGTAGGAGTCGAACCTACGACCTTATCTACGTCAAAGATACGCTCTAGCCAACTGAGCTAACGACCCTGGTTAATTTTGGCTGATTTGTTACTGGAAGGTGCAGTTTTGTTTGGAGTTGGCTAGAGCGTATACGCTAGTATTGATTTTACTCGCTTCGCTCGGACAGGCAACTGAGCTAAGCGTCTAGCACTCTTCTCTGCCCCAACTTCACATATTTTAACATACTTTTATACAAAAAGTGAGCCTAGAAATTGGCTCACTTTTGCTTATGCTTGAATTCTTAGCGTTTGGTGGTCTTTTTGCGACGACCAAGTAAGAATAGGGCAAAGATAGCGGCAAGAACAAATACAACGAGACCAGTGATGAGATAATCGGTCTGAGAAATGGTGATGCCTAGAATATTGATGGAGCCGGTGATTGGCGGATTGATCACGCCAAGCATTGCGACGTCATCTGAATCTAAGACGTTGTCTAAGCAGTCATAAGCTGTGACAACTACCGTATATTCATCTGGACCAAACTGATCGAAGCCGGGTATTGCGACTTCGGCAAGATTTGGAATTTCCCCGCTCTGCGCTGCGCTTATCAGGTATTCTGGGTCAAGGAGAGGGTGCTCGCGTGCTGTATCGGTTGCTTTGTAGACTTGGAAGCCAAGCATACAGACGTTGGAGCCGTATTTGACGTCGACTTTGTCACCGTCTTCTGATACTTCTGCGGTAATAGCTCGATAAGAAAACGCTTTGGCATCTCCATCTACGAAGCTACCGTTCAGATCTTGACCGCTGACCGTAATAGTGTAGTCGCCATATTCGTAAACTGGCAACGCTAGATCAAAATCTCCACTCTCGTCACCTGGGGTGATAGTGTCGACTAACTCTTGACGTCCGTCGGGATACGTTAGATAGACACTCAAAGATGACGCATCGGTGTAGCTAATCTTGGCTGTTACGCCCCCATCTGAATAGGAGATCGAACCCTCTGTCGGGCTGACAATTTGTGCCGAAAATTCGTCATTGTTGACGACTTTGAAGTACACATTGACGTCTCCACTTACCGCCGATGCTTGTTGCACCGGTGGGATACCTGAAGCGACTGCCGTTATGCCCACCACGAACGCCAATCCAAACAGGCCTGCTATTTTTTTGCATACTCTACTCATGCAATTTTTCTCGCTGTTTATGGTTTGTATTTTGTTTTTGTATTTGCTGCGTGTCTGGGCTAAATTATCAAAGCCTAAACTTTGACTTTAGCTGTTCACGCCTCCTAACTTTGATGATAAGCCAAACTATCAATAAAGTCAATAGCAAAAGTACTATAATGATAAGCCAAGGTGGTAAAACTAAGACCGCAGTGCTGATTTCTCTCGTGGCGTCCCCTGCCGTAACGGAGAAAGTGATCTTGAATATGCCAAGAAGCGGGGTTTCTGCCCACTTGAGCTCGGCTTGGCGCTCGGTGTCGGGCAAAACGACCTGAACTTGCTCATCGTCATATACTACACCTCCGATGAGGGGCTCGACTTTGAAGCGATAGGTGGCTTCAAAGTCGGTATTACCGGTGTTTTTGACGCGAGCGATAGCGGTGACATCTGGCATGCCGAAGCTTGAGTAGAATGTAGGTAGTGCAAATTGGATGATTTCGGCACTTGCGCGAGTGTCGCCTGCGATATTGGCATAAATAATCATGCCAATGCGCGAAGCGGTTTTGATACTTCCGATGGAGCTTTCGCCAATATCGTCATTATTGATGGTTTCAGCGAAAATTGCGGCGTATTGGCCGCCGGCTGGGACGTCTTCTGGAACGTTGATGACGTATTTAATAATTTGTTCTTTTTCGGGCGCAATAGTGTACTCGGTTTTTTCGAAACTAATCCAGCGCGAGATCTGAGTGAAATTAGTTTCGGTGTTGAAGTTTGGCTCATGTTCATCGCCGATAACGGTATATGGAGCGGCATAAACTTTGAATGAAAAGTTTACTTTGCCGGAATTTGCGATGGTAATTTCACCGGTTTGCTTTTCGCCTGGCTCCAGATCTAGCCGCTTCATGGTGGGAGAGATTTGGATGACTGGTGAATTTTGTTTTGCTGCGTTGTTTTCTTCTTCTGCACGCGCGATGCCGGCCGTAAGAGCAAATGCGCTAGTTAGCAAAAGCATCCCTGCAACCACCATGCGCGTAATGGGAACAATTATTGTTCGCCTTTTCATTGAATAAATCCTCCAGATATTACTAAGTAGTAGTATAGCGCATTTTTAGCATTGTCGTAAAGCCTATTTTGGTGTATACTTTTTGACATTGGGTCCGTAGCTCAGCCGGTTAGAGCACCTGCCTTTTAAGCAGGGTGTCGTGAGTTCAAGTCTCACCGGACTCACCAAATTTGAGCTTTAGCCCTCTTGGGGTTGTTCCCAGGAGGCTTTTTTGTGGTTTTTGTGGTTGTGGTTTTTGTGGGCGTGGGGGGATTTTTTGTTGTGGCGTTTTAGGAATACGATGAGAAGGATGATGGCTGCGAGAGCGACGACAATGGCGATAATGAGCCAGATTGGGCAGATGATGGCGACGCGAGCAGTGGTGAGCTCGACCTGTTCGCCGTCGGAGTTCACGTAGGTGATGGTTTGGGTGGCGTTAAAAATGCCGAATATTGGGGCGTCTGCCCAGTCTTGGTGAATGGTAGAGGTTTCGCTAGGTAGAATGGTGCGGGAAATTTCGGAGTCATAGATGGGATCGCTGCCGAATAAGGGGGTAATGGTGAACTTGTATTTGGCCTCAAAGTCGACATTGCCGGAATTTTTGATGGTGGCGGAAGAATTGATGCTGGGCGAGAAGCTGAAGCCTTGGATTTGATGGTCGGAGACTTCCCCACCGTAAGTAAGGTCTGAGCCGCTGACGATGGCAGAAATGGTGGAGAGTGTAATGGTTTCGCTATTGGGGTTCCCTGCTAGGAGTGAGGCGTATTGGCCGCCGGCGGAGGCGTCTTTGGGGATTTTGACGCGGAGGCTGATGTTGGTGCTGGCTTGGGGAGCTAGGGTGTATTCGGTGGCACCGGTGAAGGTGAGCCATTCGGAGATGGCGGTGTGGGCTGGGTCGAGTTCGGAAGTTTGGTAGTAACCTACTATAGATAGCGTGAAGGAGGTTTTTTCTGCGCCCTCGTTGGTAATTGAAATGGTTTTGGTGTAACTGTTGCTGGGGATTAGGACGCCGTATTCTAGGCGTTCTGGATCTGCGCTGAGAGTTAAGATGGAAGATTCTGCTTCTTCCGCTTTGGCAATGCTGGCCGGGAGATGCATTGCGCCTGAGATTATTGCTGAAAGGGCCAATAGTAATAGTGCCCGTTTTTTCATAGTACCTCGCTTACTTAATATGCTTATAGTAGCATACTTTTTGGGGATTTTCTGTAGAAAATTTATTTTATTTTGGGTAATCTGTTATAATGTGAATGTATTTTTATTACACATGCGCGCGTGGTGAAATTGGTATACACGTAGCCTTGAGGTGGCTATGGACGCAAGTCTGTGGAGGTTCAAGTCCTCTCGCGCGCACCACTGTTATTATGGCTCTGTGGGGCTATTTTTTGTGATAAAAAACTCTGCCAAATCGTGGTTTTTGAAGAAAAGTGTGAAGCTTAAAAAACAGAGGGTCAAGCTAGACCTGATTGTATTGTAGCACAGATTTGCTGAAAAAGCAATAGCGAAATGGCGGTGTGGTTAGGGAGTGCGGTTGCGGGTGGACTTTTCGGTCGCCCAGTAGGTGACGTCGGCGAAGCGGTCGAGGCTGTGGGTGAGGACATTGTTTTCGGAGAAAATGCGGGTGTTTTTGGTGTAGTAGTAGCTGAGGCTGGATTGGTAGATGCCGAGGGCGGGGGCGTCGTTTAGCCAATATTTGAGAAAGGATTCGTATTTGGCTTTGCGGAGTTGGCTATTCATGGTGGTGCGGGCGGAGAGGAGGAGGTCGTCGACGATACTGTTGCGGTAGTTGCTGAGGTTCATGCCAGTTGCGGTGGCATTGGCAGAATCGAAGTAGGCGAAGGGGTCGGCGTCGAGGCCGAGATCGATCTCGTAGATGAGGATGTCGTAGCTGCGGGGGAGGATGACGGCGGTAAAGAAATCTTGGGAGGCTTCTTCGGCGATGAATTCGTCTATGGTGACTTCGAAGCCTAGCTCGGCGAGCTGCTCGGAGAGGCGGGTGGCGATTTCTGGTAGGATGCCGGCGGACAATACTGAGATGGTGAGGCTGGCGCGGGCGCCGGTGGGGTCAAAAAGTTGGCCTTCGGTGAGCTGGTATTTGGCGTCGGTGAGGAGTTTGATGGCGGCGGCGGTGTCGTGGACGGGCATTTCGGGGAACTTAAGGTCTGGGATTTGGCGTTTTAGGATGGGGAAATCTAGGGCTTGGTCTTCGGTAGTGCCCTGTCTTACTACTGCCATGTCGACGCCGCGCTGGATGGCTTGGCGGACTTTGGTGCTGCTTAAAATAAGGCTGTCGGTGTTGAGGAAGGCGAAAATGCCGCCGCTGAGGGGAGCTTTGCGTTCGTAAATTGTGGCTGTGTTAAGGTCGGCTTTGTTACTGAGGGTGCCGAGATCGGCGCTGGCGTTGATTTCGGCGCGATTCAGAGCGGCGGCGATTTCGCTAGGTTTGGAGTAGGTGCGGAGGGTGAAGTTGGCGAGAGTGGGAGCGCCGGAGAAATAATTGGGGTTGCGACTCAAGTGGAGGGTTTGGCCGGTGGGGTTCTTTTGCATGGCGTTGAGGGTGAATGGGCCGGAGCCGATGGGGTTGGTGGAGAAATCATTTTCGTAGACGAGACCGGGTTCGATGTTGCCGAGTAGGTGCTTGGGGACGATGGGAAAATCTAGGGTTTCGGTGAAAGCGGCATAGATGGTAGGGAGCGTGAATACTACTGTGGTGTCGTCTGGGGCTGCGATTTTGACGTTGGTAAAATTGGTGGCGACGGTGGTTTTGGCGGCAGAACTCTTGATGAGGTTGATGGTGTAGATGACGTCTTCGGCGGTTAGTGCTGCGCCATCAGACCATTTGACGTCGTCTTTTAATGTGACCGTCCAGATTTTGCCGGTGTTGTCGACAGAGACGCTTTTTGCTAAAGAATTGCCGAGGTGTCCTGAAGTATCGGGAGCGAGGAGGCTCGAAAACATCAGTTTTGATAGAGTTTTCTCGGAATTTGTACTGGCGTAGAGAGGATTCATGGAGTTAATTGCGCCTAGAGTGCCCTCGCTGTAGCCGCCGCCTGATACGAATACTTCTGATTCGTAGGAGCTGCGGTACCAAATGTTTTGGATGACGGAGAAAAGGATGACTACGGTGACGAGGAGGATCCATTCAAAGACCCAGAGGCGGACATTGCGAATGTTGCTGACGCGCTGAAAAATATGCTTTTTGACGTGCTCTTTAGACTTCTCGGCGGTCTTATGGCTGGCTCGGGAGAGCTTCTTGATGATTTTTTGCCCACTCTTTTTGATGCTTTTTTTCATTTAGCTTGGGATTAGTAATAGTGCAAGGATAGATAGGACGAATACGACTGCGAAAACTATAGTAACGTTAAACATGGATTTTTCGAGGCCACGACGGGTGGTATATAGTTCGCCAGAACTGCCGAAGCCGGCGCCAAGTGAAGCGCCACGCTGTTGAAGCAAAATCAGAATGACCATTAAGATGGCTGAGGCAAATGTGGTTGTTTGAAAAAGCGCTCCTAAATCCATAATTATTTCTTATTGTACGCTGGTACCATTAAATTGACAAGGTAGTTTATGAGGGAGATCATTAGACAGCTCAAGACGGTGCCCCAGAAAGTCATATGGACATCTGGGAGGAGCCAGATGGTGAGGGCGACCATGAGGGCGTTCAAGATAAGGACGAAGATGCCCATAGTGATAAAGATGAGTGGGAGGGCGAAGATGGTAGCGATGGGCTTGACGATGGTGTTTACTAAGGAGAATAAGAGACCGGCGCTGATATAGAGCCAGGGAGTTTCGCCTCCGGGGTCAACGGTGCCGAACCATTTGATGCAGATCCACATGGCGGTGCTGGAAACTAGCCAACGCAATAGGAATAGTAAGATTTGTCGTTTGATCATGTGAGGTTATTCTAGCGCGTTTTTGCGTTTTAGTAAACTGTGGTACTGGATGGCAAAGCGGTGGCTTTCGTCGTCTATTCTTGCGATGAGTTTGGCGACATGGCTGGATTCGGCTAGTTCTACCATCTGATAGTCACCTGGGGCTTCCGGTATGACGATTTTGACTTTGGCGTTGCGGCTGTGGTCGCCAGACTTGTCTCTGCCGATGACAGCAATTCCCTCTTGGGCGAAAATGTCGTGGACGGCCATGACTTGCCCGATGCCACCATCGACTACGACGAGATCGGGTTTGCCCCAATCTTTGAGGTGGCGGAGACGGCGAGTGACGATCTCTCGAAGGTTGGCGGTGTCGTCATTGCGCTGGGTGCGCAATTTGAAGCGGCGGTATTTGGTGCGGTCGGCGACGCCGTTGATAAAGCAAACCATGCTGCCGGCTACGTTGGTACCGGATTGATGGCTAATGTCGTAGCCTTCTATGCGCCTGGGTGGCTCTGACATGCGTAACATAATTTGGAGCCTGTGGAGTGCGGCGTCGTTTGAGATGTCGAGGAATTCCTTGTCGGAAAAGACGATTTTGGTGGCGAGACCTCTGAGTCCGTAAAATTGATTGCGGTATGCGGTGGCTTTCTCAAAATCGCTGGCTTTGGCGGCGTCTTTCATGAGTTTTTCTAGTTCTCTAATAAGCTGTTTGCGGTTCCCTTTTAGATAGCTGATGAGGTGGCGGAGGTTTTGTTTGTACTCGGTGGGCGTGATTTTGTTGATTTCGACGCCAGGCGAAAGTCCTAGATCGGTGTCTAATGTGCGCTTGCCGTTATATGGCTTGCTGTAATATGGGAAAATTCTGCGGAGGATGCGGAGGGCTTTTTCGACTACGCTTTTGCCGTAATATGGGCCAAAGTACTCGGCTTTGTCGTCTTCGGGGTTACGCGTGAGCGAGACGTAAGGAACTGCGGACTTCATGTCGATGCGGACGTAGCTGACGGATTTGTCGTCGCGGAGTAGGATGTTCCATTTGGGCATATAGCGCTTGACCATTTCGCTCTCTAGGAAGAGGGCGTCCAGTTCTGTGTCTACGACTATCCAGTCGGTGTCGGCAATTTCCGCTACTAGGGCGCGGGTTTTGGCGTCTTTTTGGGAGGGGGATTGGAAATATTGGCGGACGCGGTTTTTGAGGACGGCGGCTTTGCCTATGTAGATGATTTCGTTTGCGGTGTTTTTGTGGAAGTAGACTCCTGGGGAGGTGGGGAGGGTTTTTAGTTTGGTTTTTAGATTGTCTGTCATTTAGGTTATTATATCATTTTGGCTTTGTTGTGAAAAACCTGGCATATCTTCTCCAAAGAGGCCCTTTTGCGTGCGCGCCCGTCTTTACGGGGCGCAGGCGCTGCAGTTGGCTGGAAGTAGGGGTGTGCACACCCCTCTTCCACATCCTCTTTGGAGAAGATATGCTAGGCTTTTCTCGATCGCTCTTAGGAAGGCAAAATCTAGACTTGGCTGCCGGTGGCGAGGGAGAGGTAGTCGCTGAAGTCCATTTCCTTTAGGTAATCTTGGATTTGTTTGGAATAGGTTTCGGTACATTGGTCATGGACGGTACCTGTGTAGCTGGAGCAGTATTCGGAGATTTGGTCTTCTAGGAGTGAGGTGACGAGATTTTTCAGGGTGGTTTCGATGCTGCTGACTAGGTCGTTGATGGATTTTGCTTCTTGGGGGATTTCGACGTTGACGTTTTTGTCATAGGCAAAATGGAATTCCGCTTTTAGGCTGTTGCCGTCCTTGCTGTAATCTGTTGAGAAACCACGAAGCTCGTGTGACCAAAGGTCAATATGTAGGTTAAGTTCTGGGAAATCGTCTGGCATGCTGACGTCGCTGACGTCGTCTGGAGTGACAATCGTAGCGTCTTCGTCATCGACAAGATCGCAGGAACCGATGGTCTTGTAGAGTTCGGTTGTGCGCAAATTGTTTGTGAAGCTGGCGAGATCATTGGCGTCCCATTTAATGCCATAAACTACATTGCCGTCAGAGTCGGTGTCGTGCTGTTTATTTGGGATGAGAAATGGGTATGCGGTGTAAAGCTCGGCTAATTCATTCTTGCTGTCTTTGCTGGCGGCGTAATTGATGGCGTCGACCATACAGGTATACTTTTCTTCATTTTCTTGGTCGAGGTTGAGGTCAGCAATTTGGATTTTATACCATTCGCCGTCTATATCGTCGATTAAATTATCTATATAGCCGAGAACAGCTTCAGCTTCGTCTGGTAAATCGAGGGTCTCTAGAGCATCTCTGATGCCGTCTATCCTGAAGTAGATTGTGCCATCGGATACGAATGCGCCACCGATAACTATTGTAGTCTCCTTACTGTCTGGCGTAACGATAGTAAATGTGCCGTCGCCGCGGGTGTCGGCGCCGTCATTGGCTGCCCCAAGCGTAATATGGATGGCTTTCAGTCCAGATGCGTCTTGACTGGTTTTATTAAACTCTATGTCCATCGTTCCGGTTACGGCAATTTTGGACTTCTTCATGGTACTCGTAACTGCGTCCATGATAACTACCGTGTCAGATTGGCGCCACGCTGTATATATTGCAGCAAATACGCTACCGCCTATCAGTAGAACAGCTAGGACACAAATCGTGACTATGAGGGCGATTTTTTTCTTTTTTGGTTTGGTTTCTGGAGCGGGGGTTATTTCTGGAGCTGACTGCCATGGGGAGCTTTGCTCTGGAATATCGTTGGCTTCCATGCTTGGATTAATGTTGGTTTTGTCGTTGTTCATATTATTTTACCTTTCTTGCTTAACTACGATGTTAGCACAAAAAAATGACAACTTAAATGGTTTTTAAGTATAAGTGTGATAAAATAGTCAAAAGAATTATATTCAAAGGGAGGCAAAACGGAGCATGAATAAGGTGGACTTTACTATCAAGGAGATAAGGGGGAGACAGATTTTGGATTCACGCGGCAACCCCACAGTAGAGGCTGACGTTATTTTGAATAGTGGGTATGCTGGGCGTGCGGCGGTGCCATCTGGAGCTTCGACTGGTTCCGGCGAAGCTTTGGAGTTGCGGGATAATGATCCTGCCCGCTATGGCGGTAAGGGGGTGCTGAAGGCGGTTTGGAATATTAACGGCAAGATTCGTGATGTTTTGGTGGGAAATCGGGCGGACGATCAAGTACAGGTGGATCGCTTGATGTTGGATCTGGATGGTACGGAGAATAAGTCTAATTTGGGGGCAAATGCGATTCTGGCAGTATCTCTAGCGACGGCGAAGGCTGTGGCGCATGCGAAAAGTCAGCCGTTGTATGAATATGTGGCGGAAATTGCTGGTACTGCGGATACTATGAAGTTGCCGATGCCGATGATGAACGTGATCAATGGTGGCGAGCATGGGGATTGGGTGACAGATTTTCAGGAGTATATGATAATCCCGGTGAGCGCCCAGAGTATGGCGGATGCGGTGCGGATGGGGGCTGAGGTGTTTCATGCGCTTCGAAAAGTTCTTAAAAATAAGGATTATGCAGTCACCGTGGGTGATGAGGGTGGCTATGCGCCGAAGTTGACTGGCGGTAATAATGAGCCATTGGAGCTGATCCGTGAGGCTATAAAGGCGGCAGGATATAAAGAGGGCGAAGATATTGCGATGGCGCTGGATACGGCCGCTAGTGAGTTCTATGATGATGGGCATTATAAATTGAAAACTACTGGGGAGTGGAAGTCGGCTGAGGATATGGCGAATTGGTACAAGTGGATTGTGGATAATTTCTCTGTGGTTTCGATTGAAGACGGCTTGGACGAAAATGATTGGGCCGGTTGGAAGATGCTGACCGAGCAGCTTGGTAAGCGGATACAGTTGGTGGGTGATGATTTGTTCGTCACGAATACAAAATTGCTTCAGAAAGGTATTACTGGGCAGGCGGCTAATGCGATTCTGATCAAGCCGAACCAGATTGGGACACTGACTGAGACTATTGATGCGGTGCTGATGGCGAAGCAGAATGGGTTCAGGACGGTGATGTCGCACCGGTCTGGGGAGACTGAGGATAGTACGATTGCGCATTTGGCGGTGGGGTTGGGGACTGGGCAGATTAAGACGGGGTCGCTTAGTCGGTCGGATCGGGTGGCTAAGTATAATGAGTTGATTCGGATTGCTGAGGCTAATTCTACTTTGGCTCTTGTTGATCCGTTTAGGTAGGTACTCAGGCGAAAAATAAGCTAGGGCCTCCCAAAGGGGCCCTTTTGCGTGCGCGCCCGTCTTCACGGGGCGCAGGCGCTGCAGTTGGCTGGAAGTAGAGGCGTGCACGCCTCTCTTCCACATCCCCTTTGGGAGGCCCTAGCTTATTTTTCTTCCCTTTTAAGCTTGACTTTTTTAATAAGGTGTGCTATAATGAGGAGATATGGTGGCTGAGAGAGGTCGCTCGGGGTTTTTGTGGGTTTAGGAGAGGATTTTTAGGATTTTGATGAGGCCCATTTTGGCTAGGTCTTTGTTGGTGGTGCCTTCTGTGAGTTCTTTGCGGTGGGTGGTGAAGTAGGTGTAGGCTTTTAGGAGCATTTCGCTGTTGTTTAGAGTGGGTTGCCAGTTTAGTTCTTGTTTGGCTCTAGTGGTGTCTAGGGAGACGTTTTTGTCTAGCATGTTTTCGGCGTAGGGGCTGAGGGGAGAGATTCTGAGGGTGGCGGCTAGACGCATTATGGGGTGGATGATGTAGGGCGGGAAGCTGGCGAGGCGGCTTTTGGAGTGGGATTCTTGAATAATAAATGTATACATTTCGCGGAAGGTGGGTACGCTGTCCGAGCCGATGTTGAAAATATTAGATTGCGGGTATGTTAGTGCTGAGAGCATCGCCTCAGTGACGTCGCCGGCGTAGACTAATTGGTAGCGGTTGTGCCCTTTTCCTACCATCCAGAGTTTGCGGTTTTCGCGGACGAATTCGAACATGATGCCGATGATGCCGATGCGGCTTTCGTCGATGATGGGTGGGCAGCGGAAGATGATGATCTTGAGGTCTTTTTCGTATTTGCGGAGGATGGTTTCGGCGGCCATTTTGGATTTGCCGTAGATTTCTTGGGGGCAGAGAGGGTCGTCTTCTTTGATGGCCTGCTTGGTGGCTTTGCCCCAGAGACAGTTGGTGGAGGCGAAAATTAGGCGGGGAATGTGATATTTTTTGGCGAAATCGGCGATGTTTTTGGTGCCGTCGACGTTGGTGCGCCAGAAATCTTGGCGTTTTTTGACGGCGTGGGGCATCATGGCGGCGAAGTGGAAGATGGCGGAAAATGTGTATTTTTGGCTGAGTTTGGCTAGGGCTTTGGGGTTTATGATGTCGCCAATTACTGCTGTGAAATTGGGGTGATCGAAATCGTCTTTCTGTAAGTCTATTGAAACCACTTGGTATTTTTTGTTGAGTAATTCTTTTTTGAGAATTGAGCCGAGAAAGCCTGCGCCACCAGTGATGAGGATAGTTTTCATTATTTGTGGCCAGGCTTACCGAGCAAGTGGAACATATTGTTCTTGTAGGCTTCAACGCCAGGTTGATTAAATGGGTCAACACCTAGTAAGAAACCGCTGAGGGCGCAACTCATTTCGAAGAAATAGATGAGGGCGCCTAGAGAACGGGCGGAAATATCTGGCATTGTGATTTCGAGGACTGGTACGCCGCCAGAAAGGTGGGCGGCTCGGGTTGCAGCCTGCGCCTGTTCATTGATGTAATTAAGGCCTTTGCCTTCTAGGTAACGCAAATCGTCGAGGTTTGTCTCCATAACTGGCACATCAATATCGCTGATGTATTCTCTAATCTTGACGAAAGTTTCGAAGAGATTGCGTCTGCCGTCTTGAATGTACTGGCCCATGGAGTGGAGGTCGGTGCTGTCGATGACGCTGGCTGGGTAAATACCTTGGCCGTTTTTGCCTTCGCTTTCGCCGAAGAGTTGCTTCCACCATTCATTGAAGTAGAGGAAGGATGGCTCAAAGTTGGCGAGGATTTCGATATTGAAATTGTGGTCGAGCAAGACGTTGCGGAGCGCTGCGTATTCTGCGGCATTGCCACCGTCAGAAATTAAGGTGGCGCGCTCTTCTTCGGCGCCGTCCATTAGCTTGTCTATGTCGATCCCTGCTACGGCGATTGATAAGAGACCAACTGCGGTGAGAACTGAGTAGCGACCGCCGATATTATCTGGGATAACGAACATTTCATAGCCGTTCTCCACTGATTCACTGTGGAGGGCGCCTTTGCTGGCGTCTGTGGTGGCGTAGATACGCTTGCTGGCTGCTGCTTTGCCGTATTTTTCGATCAGTTTTTGCTTGAAAATGCGGAAAGCTATGGCGGGTTCGGTGGTGGTGCCGGATTTGCTGATGATGTTGACTGAGAAATCTGCGTCGCCGAGCTGATCAATGATTTTGCTCAACTCAAGCGGGCTGAGAGAGTTGCCAGCGTAGAGGATTTTGGTGGGGCTATTTTCTCCTAATGTCTCAATGACAGCTTTGTGGCCGAGGTAGCTGCCGCCGATACCAATACAGACTAGGTATTTGGAATCTTGCTGGATCTTTTTTGCGGCGGTTTTGATGCGGGCGAATTCTGGCTTGTCATAGTCTATGGGTAGGTCTACCCAGCCTGACATGGGATCTTGTTGGAGGCGGGACATTAAGGTTTTTGCGGTTTCAAGTTTTTCTAAATAGTCTGGCTCAGAGATGAAGTTTTCTGCGTAACTTTTGAAGTTGATCATGGCTTAATATCTCCTGCTCACGTAATTATCTGTTTATTATACCTTATTTGGGGTTTTGTCTATGTAGACGATTGGCTTGATGAGGTCGGGGGATTTTTTGTCCATGAGGTCGAAGGCTGCTGGGATTTGGTCGAAGCCGTAGAATTTGTGTGTGATGAGTTTTGTGGGGTCAATGCGACCGTTGCTGATAAGTTCGAGCATACGCCTGATGCGTTCGCCTCCTCCTGGGCAGAAGCCACAGCGGATGTCTTTGTGCGACATGCCGAGGCCCCAGGCTAAGGTGGGGATGGAGAGTTTGTCATTGATGTCGTAAAAGTTGACGCTGGCGATGATGCCCATTTCGCGGGTAGCGAGAATGGCAGTGCTGAGGCTGTCTGCGCCACCTCCGGCGATGA
The DNA here is from genome assembly GCA_031290255.1 of Candidatus Nomurabacteria bacterium. Classification (GTDB taxonomy): domain Bacteria; phylum Patescibacteriota; class Saccharimonadia; order Saccharimonadales; family Saccharimonadaceae; genus UBA2834. The sequence goes on along the minus strand of JAITNW010000012.1, from coordinate 8,456 downwards.
TGGTTTTGTCGACGCCGCGACCGTTCGTCAGTTTCATAACTTGCTCGGCAATATCGCCTTCTTTGTAGCTAATGATGTCTGTAGCGCCATAATCCTTGGCAACTGCCACACAGATTGGGCGAGTACCGACCGCTATAATGCGCCCTGCTCCTCTGAGCGCGGAGGCGGCAACCGCCATCAGGCCGACTGGGCCAATACCAATTACTAATATGGAGTCACCATAAGATACGTCGGCGAGCTCGGCGGCGTGGAAGCCGGTGCTCATCATGTCTGTGGTCATGAGGGCGGCTTCTTCGCTGACGTCGTCTGGAAGCTTGGCTAGATTGGCATCGGCGTGATTGACGTGGAAGAATTCTGCCATTGTGCCGTCTTTGGAACCGAGAAATTTGAAGCTACCCATTACGCGAGTGTCATGCGAAAAAGATTTGGAGTTCTGTACGCCAGGAGCAAGCCAGTCTGGAGTGACGCAAGGCACAACTACTTTGTCACCTTTTTTGAAATTTTTTACTTCTTTGCCGACGCTATCTATGATGCCTATGGCTTCGTGTCCTAATATTAAGTCTTCTTTTGGTCCTGAACCGCCATGCAAAACGTGCGTGTCTGAACTGCACGGCGCCAACACTGTGGGGCGTACAATTGCGTCAAGTGGCCCTGCGGTGGGTTTTGGTTTGGTCAGCCAAGTTGCTTCTCCCACGATTGCCATGCCATATCCTTTCATAATCCAAGATCCTCCAATTAAAAAGTTACGTTTTTATTGTACCATAGGGATTCCTTGGCTGCACTTTTGGATAGAAAAATGACGTGATAATCCAGCTGATGGTGAGTGAGTTTTGCTAAAGGCTGACTGCGATATCGTGGAGCTGTTGCTTGGTAAGAAAGTTATTGGTGTCTTCTATGAAGTAAAGAATTCCGCCATTTACCCAAACTGCATTGGAGCCAGCGACATAAATGGTGAGACCCTGACCTTTGACGATAGAATATTCATTTTCCCACTTTGGCGTGACGAAGTTCGCTAGGACGGCTGATGAGTCCCAGTTAGACTTTTCCTCTGTGAGGGTGAAAGATGCGCTGTCTTTGCCTGAGAAATTCATGGTGATCTTGCCGTCTTTCTCTGAAACTAGACCGTCTAGACGGTAATTTTTGGGGATATAGCTTGGGTAAGCGCCATCTATGCCAGTTTGCATAGCTGCCACCTTGACTGATAGATCGGGGAGATTGATATGTACTAAATACCCAAGTAGTGCGATAGATACTGCGGACATCGCAAGAGCAATCGCGAGTTTACGTTTTTGCCAGAATGGTTTTTTCTTTGTGATAGATTCGCTCATTTTCTCTTGGACTTCGACTGTTTGATCTTCATTCATAGTGGATACGCGACGTAGCGCTTGCTGGATGGCGCGATCTTTGAGCTCCTGGGCGGAGAGGTGACGTGGTGGCTCGGCTTTGCGAGCTGCGGTGCGGGCATTGGCTAGTCTGGCTACTGGGTGCTGGGTCGCAGGTGTCACTGGCGTGGCGGCTTCTTTTTTCTTGATTACCTTGACAGCGATTTTGCCGTCATCGGCTTTGGTATTCTGAATTGCGCTTGAACGGCTAGGGGTCTGAAGATTTGCGCGAGTAGGATTGGGGGCAATGAGCTGGCGACGGCGCAATGTTTCTGCGGCACGCATAGCTGCGGAAGAGATTTGTGGGTTTACTGCTGCTTTGGCGGGTCTTTTGACGAATCTGCGGTTGAGTGTGGAAGATCTTTGTAAAGTCTGATGGTCGCTTGAGCTGTAGTGATGCCCTGTTTTACCCACCGTGTTCTTTTTGATTCCGTCCATATTGCCTCGCTTTAATATGCTAGTGTTATAATAAAACACAAATGCAGAATAATCAATAACATTTTGAACAATTTTATATAGTATAATGTGAATAACTTATGGAACAAGCAAGAAAGAAGAAACTAAGATCAGCTAGAGTGATTGCCACTAATTTGTTTATGGGGCTTTCTGTGATAGTGATAGTGTCAGTATTAACACTAATCGCGATGGGATATTCTTTCAATAAGGAATGGGGCCTGGAGCAGTCTGGCCTAGTGCAGATAGGCTCGCGCCCCCGCGGAGCCATCGTGGAAATTGACGACGATGCCCAAATGAGTCGCACAGAAATGAGCAAACTGCTTAGCTCTGGGGAACATACCATCAGGATTAGCAAGCCAGGTTACGATGTGTGGGAGAGGGTGCTAAATGTCGAATCTGGATTACTGACGCGGGTGGACTGGGCGCGACTATTCCCTATTGAAAAAATAATTGAGAATGTGCATGAATTTGAAAGCTTGAGGCTGGTGAGCGTATCGCCGGACAACCAATATATGCTCTTGTTGCCAGAAGACACCACAAAAATCCAAATGATTAACATTAAGAATGACGACGTAAAGTATAGTACGCTAGATCTGCAGACGGTGTTGGGGCTGGAAAAAAATGCAATTCCTGGCGGAGAGCTAGAAATTATTGAATGGAACAAGAATAGTGATAAATTTTTGCTCAAATGGACAATAGAAAAAAAAGAAAACTGGATACTTGTGGACACAAAGAAAGCTTCGAGTAGTATAAATTTGAGTGCAAAATTTTTACTCAATTTTGATAAGTTGATGATAGCTAGTGATTCTGCAGACAAAGTATGGGCGCTTGAGAGTGGGAATTTGAGATTGATCAGTACTAGCGAATCGACGATTTCCGGAGTGCTAGTCGGCAATATTGAATCTGTTGTTGCGAACAATGCTAATACGGTAGCCTATGTGCAGGATAGCGAAGAGCTGGGAAGAATCGTGGGCGTATTTAAGGAGGGCGAGCAAGGTGGCGCTACTATACAAAAAGTAAACGAAGAAATAGAAACTGTAAAGGTTGCACTTGGGAGCTATTGGGGCGATGACTGGATTGCCTATAGTTTGGACGACAGAATATACGTGAGAAGCGGTAGTTATCCTTCATATGGCAAGTCGGCAAGTTCTATGAAGATAGTTGCAGAGCATGATATTGATTTTGTGCCGGAATTTATTAAGGCAAGTCCTAGCGGGAGATTCGTGGTGGCGGCGAATAAGCAACAGGTGGTGACGGTGGATGTGGAGCTGAAGGAGCATTGGATTTATGAAGTAAATACCGAGCTTGATACTGTTAATTGGTTGGATAATTTTATGACTTGGGAAATCTGGGATGATAAATTAGTTGTTCGGGATTTTGATGGCAACAATCGGCGAGAGATTGCTGAGGCGGCCAGTGGTCAGGGGGTGGCACTTACTGAAAATGATCGATGGCTGTATATTGTCGACTATAAGGATGATGGTTTTATCCTAAAGCGAGAAAGACTTTAGCTCCCCCCTCCCCCCTTGCACCCGTATACTTAGGATTGGCCGGTGAGCCAGAGCCAGAATTGCTCTAGGGGAGAGGGTTGATTGGCGGGCATTTCTAGATCGGTGTTGGCGGAGTCATCACCTGGCTCGGCGGTAGCGGCGCCGTCATAGCTGGGGCTGATCTGTTCGGCATAGACTAGGAGGCGGTAACGGGATGTGCCGAGTGGCGTGCAGGTGATGAGGGTGATAAGGGGCTTATCTGGGTATTGTTTTGCTATGTTTATGACGGACTGGACGTCGGTGGGTTCGACGGTTTTGGCGCCGAGTACAGAGTAGGCATAACGGGTAGATTTGTAGTTGACATAAATGAGGTCGCCAGCGCCGAGCCGAGTGAGGCCGGAAAAGATGAATTTGTAGTTGGAATTCTGATAAATATTTCCTGCCGAGTGTCCAGAAATGACAAAATTGCCCTTTTCGCCGGGAACGGCAGACGCGCCGCTGATTGCAAATTGAGCTACGCCGTTATTCATGGCTTGGTTCATAGATTTTTGATCGTTGGCCGAGCCAAAAGTGATGGGGACATCGACATTGAGCTTGGGGATAAGAAGCTTGGACTCTGGGCCAATGTTGCTAGAAACATTGGGATCGATGGCGGTGATTTCATTAACATTGCCACCGCCTGGGGTGATATAGGCTACGGCGTTGGCTACAATGACTTGATTGTATTGGAATAGGACGCCGATTAAGATAATGGCTAGGCCCATGATGATAGGGATAAAGTGACGAGAACGGCGAAATTTGCTGGCGCGTTTGGCGGCTTTGTCGCGGATCTTGGCACGGATGCTGTTTTGGGCGTCGGCGCGCTCGGTGTTTAGGCTATCTGTAGTTTTGGGTTGTTCGATGATATCATCTAATGAACGTCGTTTTTCTGCTTGTTCGCGTTCGTATTTGAGCTTAGCCTTTTCTACATAATCGTGAGCGGCTTTGCCGTAATACTGACCATAGTAGCGTTGGTAATAATCTTGCCAAGCGGAATGGTACTTGCGCCAATCCTCTTCTTTTACTTCGGGCTTTTTCTCTGGTGTAGCGTAATTTTCGGGCTTTAACTTATAGGCCTCGAGAACCTTTTTGCGGGCAATTTCCGCCGCTGTTTGGCGTTGCCGATCTTGATTGGTTAACCCACCGTCTTCCGGATTCATACTTCCATTATTTTAACATAAACACCTACACCTGAGCAACGCTACTTTCTATATGCTATACTTTAAGCATAAGTAACTTGGAGAAGAAAATGGCAGAGATGAAAAAGCGCGTGGCAAAAAAACAAAAGGAGAATTCAGCTGGTGTAATTGCGGGTATTATTGTGGCGGTAACGCTAGTGGTAATTTTTGTTGTATGCGTCGTAGTTGCCAATATGACCAAGAATAGTGGCTTCATCAAGGATATGGCGGAGTTTAAGGTGGCAATTCGGGATCGAGCGGCGGTTAATTGTATGATTTCGCACGATGATGAAGGGGATTTTACGCTGCAGACTAATGAAGGTTTTTCTAAGGTGAAGGTAGTGCTTTATGAAAGCGATGGCAGTAAAGAGTCTATGCTTGCCATTAAGGATGAGGGGACTTACTATTGGGATGACGAGGGGAATGCTTTTAAGCTTGGTGACAGTTCGGAGATTGATGGCTTTATTGAAGAATTGACTGAGGGCGCCGAGGATGAGGAAGATGGGCTGGACGAAGGCTATGTCTTGAAGTGTGATGCGACTAGCAAGTCGGACTTTAGCGTGCCGGACTTGGATTTTGTTGATTTTAGTGATATGGAATAAGTGTCGTATTCAATAAAAAGGCCTCGGGTTGCGGGGTCTTTTTTGGGGTCGTGTATTGCAGTAAATCCGTGGTGGGCGAGGAGGGACTTGAACCCTCACGACATTGCTGCCAGCAGATTTTGAGTCTACCGTGTATACCAATTTCACCACTCGCCCGTGGTTTTTGTGGTTTTATTGTACCACAATGATAGTATTTGTGCGATAACTTGACTTTTGGCGTGATGTGTGCTATAATGGTTTGGGGTTATTCGGTATTCATGCCGAAAGTAGCTTAACATTCTGAAAGAGAGGTGCTTGGTTTATGAAAAAAGAGTATTTTGCTAATGGTTTATCTGGGCTTCGGCCCGTGCTTGCAGTGGTGATCTTCTGTGTGGTGGTGCGGGCGCGGGCTGGAGATGCGCCGTTGCCGCTTTGGCTGATTCTGATATGGGGCTTTGTCGCTCTGACGGATTGGCTGGATGGCGTGGTGGCGCGCTCGGAGAGATTTGGGCGTACTGCTAATGGCGGGACTATTGATGAGATTTGCGACAAGGCTGCTGTAAATCTCGTGATCCTCGCGCTGTGTTGTTACTCGAGAATTAGTTGGTATTTCTTTGCGATTATGCTTGCGCGGGATATTTTTGCGACTATAGTAAGAATGCGCGCGCGAAAATTCGGAATTACGGTGGCTAACGAGGCAAAGATGCCAGGCAAGTGGAAGACTGGTTTACAGTTTTTGCTGGTACTGGTAGCGCTGTGCCCTGCTGCGTGGCTGGGTGGTGCTGACGCTATGGTAATTTTCTTTTTGTCTGCACTGGCTATGGGGATGTCGCTTGTGAGCGGAATGCAAATTCTGTTACTCACTATGAATGCGCGGGATCCTAGCTGGCTTGACGGAACGGGTGGTAAAATCGGTGTACCGAATTGGTGGTCGCTGGGGAGGATGGCGCTTGCTGCTGTAATCCCTTATATTATTGCGACTAGTCCGTTTGGCGAAGTAAGCTATACTGCAGCTGTAATTGTGCTGGCGGTAGCAATTGCCACGGATGCTGTGGATGGACACTTGGCGCGCGAGCTGAAGCAATTCACGAAGGCCGGAAAGGCGCTTGATCCGTTGTCGGATAAGATAATTTTTTATCCGGTAGCGATTGCGCTGTTTATAGCGACTGGCGGAACCTTTTTAGTGCCCGGTGTTGAAACTACGGCAGTGAGGCTTGTCATGTGGCTGTCGATTATATTGACAGTGGTGCGTGACCTGTCTTTTATCGTGTGGTTTGCACTTGAGTACAAGAAGCTACCTGGCGGGATCGCCTCAAGCCTTTGGGATAAAGCACGCATGGTGACAATGTGCGTGTGGCTGAGCGCGATGGTGCTGGCGATTTGTACGCAGGGTCTGATGATCGGAGATGCGCTGGCATGGATTGCTTTTATTAGCTTGATCGTGACGGGGATGACGCTCTCGATTGCGTCGGGAGCGGTAGCTATTGTGCGCGTGCAACAACTTAAGGCAACTTTGGGTAAGGGGGTTTCAGAATAATTTTTAAGGTCATCCTGTTTGGGGTGGCCTTTTTCTTTTGTCTTAAATTAATGCTGCGGCGATAATCTCTAGTACTGGGCTGGCGGGGTTCCAGATGGAGAGGCGGGCGATGCGGGTGGCTAGGTCGCCGTTCCAGACGGTAATGGGGGTGTATGGAGTAGTGGAAAGTTCGGTGGTGATGATGTTGCCGGATTTGGCCACGATGATTTGGTTTTGGTAGTAGGTGAGGATGGTGGGCTGGTAGCTGAGGGTGAATTTGTGGAGGGTTTCAACGAGCTGGTTCATGGGCATAGAAAGGGTGATGACTTTGGGGTAGTAGATGGTGCGGAAAAGTTTTTGGAGTTGGGGGAGGGTGGCTAGGATAGTGAGGTTGGAGCGGTCGATCCAGGCGGTGATGTCGGTGGTGACGAGGTCAATGGCGTCGCGGGTGATAAGGGTGGGCTGGTTGGTGATTTTTAGAAATTCGGTGAGGGTGGTAGCGGTTTCGGCGTTTTTGCCGAGGTCACCTATGACGAGGATGAAATCGGCTTGGTCGGAGGCGGCAAGAAGGTGCGGGAGGGCGATTTTGCCGATGCTGCCAGAGGCGGCTGATGGAACAAAGATGGTTTCTGGGGTGGGAGGGATTCTTGTTTTTAGCGAATCGGGAAGGATGGTGCGAACGGTGCCAATGCCCTGCTCTAGGGCTTTTGTGGTGATATTGGCTACGCTGAAAAAGGAGCCGCTGTGACCACCGATAATGAGGAGGTGGCCGGCGAACTGTTTTTGTTCGGGGCGATTGGTGTCAATGCCTTGAAAAAGCGGAGCTGCTTTGGTTTGTTTTTGCCAATAGGGGTATGTGCTCATGGCTTAATGTCTAATTTTATGCTGATTGGGGCGTGGTCGGAGCCTATGACTTCGTCGTGGATGTCGGCGGATTTTAGTTTGGGGAGGAGGGTCGGCGAGATTAGGAAATAGTCGATACGCCAGCCGATGTTGCGGATGCGGGCGTTGGCGTGGAAAGTCCACCAGGAATATTTTTGTTCGTCTGGGTGGAGTTGGCGGAAGGTGTCGATGAAGCCTGCGTTCATAAGGTTGTCAAAGCCTTTGCGCTCCTCTTCTGTGAAGCCGGCGTTTTGGGTATTATCGTTTGGTCTTGCGAGGTCGATGGGTGCGTGGGCGACGTTGAAATCACCACAGATGACGACAGGTTTTTGCTTTTCTAAATCCTTGATAAATTTAAGCAGTGCGGGATCCCAAAGTTTCTCACGGAGGGAGAGGCGGGTGAGTTCGCGTTTGGAATTGGGGACGTAGACGGTGACGAGAAAGAAATCTGAGAATTCGGCCGTGAGGACACGACCTTCGCTGGTAGTATTGCCGTAAGTGTCTGCGTGCCACATGCTGCCGGTGTTGATGTCGTCGGAGAAGCCGCGCATAATGGAGAGGGGTTTTGCTTTTGTGAAGATGGCAGTGCCAGAGTAGCCGGGGCGGGTGGCGGAGTTCCAGATTTCTTCGTATGCTGGGAGGTCGATTTCGGCTTGACCTTGCTGGGCTTTGGTTTCTTGGAGGCAAAGGATGTCGGGCCGGAAATCTTTTATGAAACTTTGGAGTTCGCCTTTCTTGAGGATGGCTCGGATGCCGTTTACGTTCCAGGAGAATATGTTCATAATTCTATTATATCATTTATGCGTTAAAGTTTTTCGGGGCGGGTCCTGTCAGGACATTTTCCTCAAAGTCTCAAAAATTGCTTCCTTGGATGGGTTACACTGCAAGGCCCCTGCCGGCAGTCTTCCTACAAATTTCTTGGGTGGTACCGC
>JAITNW010000008.1 GCA_031290255.1 Candidatus Nomurabacteria bacterium | reverse complement strand
GACAATGTACTTCTGCTGCTCTTTGGTATTTAATTCAACCATACAAGAAGTATAGGTAAGAACTCAGAGTAAGATTTTGTTTTTCCAATTGGGGGTAAGGTTTTGTTTTGCTATCTACAATTCTATAGAAATTTGTTTAAGCTTATGTTAAACTTTAAGTAATTAACATTGGAGAAAAAAGTGGAAAACCCAAATCAGCAACCGGGCACGAACAATGCGAATAACAATGGCTTTGGCGCTTCAGGGCAGGGACCCGACCCTAACGGTGCACCGATAAATAATGGCAATATTCCCCCTCAAGGTTATTATGGCCCCCCTCAGCAACCGCAGCCTCAGCAGCCATATTATGGTGCTCCAGCAGCCCCTCAGGGAGGCAAATCTTCCGTAGCTGCCGGCCTTTTAGGTATTTTTCTTGGCTGGACCGGTGCGCACGATTTCTACCTAGGTTACAAACAGCTTGCCATCGTTCATCTCTCTTTAGGTGGCGCCGGGTTCTTACTCACCATTATCAGTACGATACTGCCGTTCATATTTGCAGGTGCAGGTAGCTACGGGGGTGCCGTCTGGTCTGTTATGCTACTTCCGGTTCGTCGGTATTGGCTGGCTACTCATGACGGGTAGCGGTATCTGGGGCCTCGTAGAAGGTATCATGTGTCTTAGTAAAAATGGCAAATACGGCCATGACGCTAACGGCACTCCACTAGTTTAATCAAACGAGAAAGGTTTTATGAACAATAACCCAATACAGCCAAATCCTGGACCGGAGAATCAGTCGAATAGCGGCAACATGTCTCCAGAGCCAGACTATTCACAAAATTATAATCCTGCCAATCAGCCACCAATAGTAAACCAGATGCCACCTCAGCCCCAACAGACTGTGTCGGGCTACGGCACCCCTCAGCCAAATCAATATCAGCCGCAGCCAGTCGTGCCCAAAAAACCCATGGATCCCAAAACCAAGAAGCTCATTATCATCATCTGTTCTGTCGGCGGCGGCCTCTTAATTCTCGGCCTTGTGGCCTTAATCATTCTGCCAATTATCCTCAGAGTAGACTACGAAAAGACTTACGATCTTGGCAGTATTACCAACGACATCCGATACGACATGCAGGGTTCCGACAGCTGTGGCGGCGTCATCAGCTATGTCAGCAGTAGCTATCAAAGCAAAAGCAGTTACGAAAAGTATGTATCCAAGTGTAAAAGCAGTATGGAAGAGTTCAAGAAGAGCATAGAGGATCTTTCCGGAAGTTCTGGCGTTCAGCGCGATGCCGACATCAAAAAAGAATGGGACGCCTTCAAGACCAGCTACGACAGCGCCTTCCCAGCTTACGGCCAGCTAGTTGACATCTATTCCGACTGGCACGCTTTTGTAGCCGGCTGGTACGAAACCACTAGCGGTAGCGATTGGTGGGACACTATGAACGAGACTAAGGTCAAGAACCTTACTTCCTCATTAACCGAGTCAAACAATTCCGCGCTCAAGAAATACGGTGACGGTTATGTTTCGATTCGCTGGAAGCAAATCAGCGCCTATCAAGCCTACAAAAAAGCCTACAATGCCTACTACGACGCTTCATATAGTGATCCAAACAAAACCAGCCTCCGCAACGAAATGAACGCAAAATCAGAAGCCTACAGTGGCATCGACCAAGATTACAAAGATTACATCAAAGACGAGCCAGATATCAAAGATACCAAAAGCCTCGTCGGCGTAGATCTCGACAAGAGTGACCAGCAATTCCTCACCAAGTTCGGAAATGTTTACAGCCAGATTTACTCCAAGTATCTCGAACAGGGCTTCAAGGACGCCGTCGGCCTTTAGGCTGAGCACAAAACAAAAGAAAGAGGTCGCACGCGGCCTCTTTCGGTATACAAATAGCTTCAATATTATGTTATAATACACCAAAAGGAGTTTGTATGGCAGAAAAAAAGAAAAAAGAAGAGGCTCAGCCGACTGATGGCTTAGTACAGCAGAGTTTGGTCGTGTTTAAGCCCGACGCTGTCCAGCGCGGTATTGTCGGAGAAATCCTCAGCCGCTTTGAGCGCGTTGGTCTTAAGATTGTCGCCACGAAGATGGCCAATCCTGACACACAGCACTACTATCAGCACTATGAAGGCATTAGCAAGATGGTTTCCAGACGTGGGCAAGAGGCTTTCGACGAAACCCTCGCCTTTATGACCAGCGGCCCAGTGATTGCCATGGTTCTAGAAGGAGTTGAAGCAATCGCGCTCATCCGCAAAATCGTTGGTTCCACCGAGCCAATGTCCGCAGACATGGGCACCATCAGAGGCGATTACGCACATATGAGCTTTGGTTATGCCAACGCCCGCCACACCGGAGTCCCCAACCTCATCCACGCCAGCGGAAGTATTGAAGAAGCCGCTCAGGAAGTCTCCCACTGGTTCGAGCCCGACCAAATCCAGAGCTACGAGACCCTAAACGAAAAGTTTACCAGATAGCCCACCCCTAAAGACGAGAAATGTCATAACATGCGGAAAACACGGTGATTCAATAGCGGTAATTCAACAGTTCATAATATTGCAACATCCCGCCAACTAACAAACAGCATAAGAGCGGGTGGCGAGGTCTAGGGGCATCCCCAGAAAGAAAATTTCTTAAATTTTTTTCTGGGGAGAAGACCTCGACAGGACCCGCCCCACCAAGCCAATCCTTTCTAGTTTTTGCTCACAAAACCCACCCCCAACTAATTACCTAAGGCCCAACAGAGAATAGCCCACTATGCTATAATTATAAAAGTGGCCCGGTAGCTCAATGGATAGAGCAGCTCCGTCCTAAGGAGAAGGTTGTGCGTTCGACTCGCTCCCGGGCTACCAATTTTGTGTTAGAATTAAAGCATATGAGTCTTGATTTTGAAGGACAGCGACCCGGCGAAAAGGTATTATTTACTTTCCGCCGCCATATTTCCACCATTCGCAAAGGCATTTTCTTTTTCCTCATAATCTCCATCCTCGGTTTTATCCCCGTCCTCATCTGGCAAGACACCAACTGGATGATATTTATCTGGATGGGTTGCGTCCTTATCGGCCTCTTAGGCTGGGGGTACGCCTATATTCTGTGGTATTTCAGTCTTTATGTAGTCACAAATGAGCGCCTTCGCCAGATTACCCAAAAAGGCCTATTTAGCAAAAGTGTAGTCGATCTTGGCCTCGACAAGATCCATAGCATATCTTATAGCATCCCCGGATTTCTTGCCTCCATCTCAGGTTATGGTACAATTCTTATTCAGACCACAGTCGGCGATTTGATGATTAGCAACGTCAGCAAACCCGAAAAAGTATATAATAAGCTACAGAATGCCGCCAAATTAGCAGAAAGTGAGCATGAATCATGAGCAAACTAACCGATAAATTTCGTTCCAAGAAGGATAAATCTCAGCGCATCACAGATGCCAATATCGAAGAAAGCCGCGAAGAGGCTATCGCACGGGGCAAAAAATTCAAATACCCTTTCCAGTATGCCAAGCATCGCCTGGTCATTATCACCATTATGATTGGCGTTATTGCCATTTCTGCCTTCACAATTTTTGGGTGGCTTCAACTTTATCGTTTCCAAGATATGAGTGACATTATTTACCGTTTTACTCAGGTTATACCTGTGCCTGTCGCAGAAATAGACGGCCGTAATGTAAGCTATGGCGACTATCTTATGCTTTATCGCAGCAGTGTCAAAGCTATCGAGAATCAGCAGGGTAAACTCACTGATTCCGAAGAAGACAATCAAATCAAAAACCAATACAAGCGCCAAGCCCTAGACAGCGCCGAGCAATATACGTATGCGCTTAAGCTCGCAGAAGACCTCGGTATCGTCATTACTGACGAGCAGATCAAAGAAGTTTCACGCGAGCATCGCACCGTAGACGGCGTCGAGCGCAGCAGTGCAGCATTCCAAGAAATTATTTACCTCAATTTTGGCCTGTCTGTCCGTGACTATGAACGGTTACTGAAGCTTTCTCTCACCAAAAAAGAGGTCTCTCTCAAGATAGATGACCGGGCCGCTGAACTATCCGGCAAAGTCGAAGAATTCCTCACAAATAACAAGGCCGACCTTGCCGCAGCCGTCGAATCCATCAAGGACGATAACGTCATCTATGAAGAAACTGGGGGCATGGTAGACGAAATGAACCTCGATGGCGGACGCGCCGCCATCGCCGCCACTCTAGAAGTTGGCCAAGTCTCCGAGCGCTTCATCTCCAAGAATGGCGACGGATACTATTTCGTAAAATTACTCAGCAGAGCCGACGGCCAAGTCAATTACACCTCTATCTGGGTTAAATTTACCGAATTCGACCAACGCATTAAATCCCTGGCCGAAGACGGTAAAATCAAAGAATATATCCAGATCTACTAATACTTTCGGAGGAGATATCTGTTGGATCTAACGAAGCGACTTCGTGATGTTTATCAACATAAAAACAGCCTCAATTTGAGGCTAAAAATACAACGTGGTGCGGGTGGAGAGAGTCGAACTCTCGTCTCATCCTTGGGAAGGATACATAATAGCCGTTATACGACACCCGCTTGGGCTATGAGCCTGTTTGGCGGGCCCGACCGGGTTCGAACCGGCGATCTCCTCCGTGACAGGGAGGCGTACTAAACCACTATACCACGGGCCCGCGTACCTAGAAGTATATAGAATGTTCTCGAAAAACACAAGATGTTGTATAATGACAAGAGTATCTCAAAACACAGATACCTCAAAATATGCCGTTGTAGCTCAGCTGGTAGAGCAGCTCATTCGTAACGAGCAGGTCGCTGGTTCAAACCCAGTCAACGGCTCCAAATTCAACTATGAAAGAACTAATCCAAGATTTTAAATCCATCTATCATCATGACCGTCGTGTCCTGATTATGATGGTTTTTCTATTCTTAGCTAGCGCATTTTTAGTCTTTACGCCTATTTTTACGCTAAACTCTGCCACGCCCAAAATCTGGGCAAGGTATTCTGATATTACTAGAGGTTATGCCGAAGGCGACTGGTGGTACCTCTTATCTTTATCCGTTCTCGGCGTCACGCTCGGTATCGCACATGTACTCATCGCTGCTCGCATATACTCCAAGCGTGGAGCCAGCACGGCTTTACTATTTCTCGGCATTAGCCTTGCTATCGTCTTTATCGCCAGTGCATTCTTAATCAAAATCCTCGGGGAAGGATAAGATGACCAATATAGAAATACCTCTAGGCAAGCGCTCTCGCTTGTACCGTTTTTTTGAAATTTTACCGGGCGTCCTCAGTTTTACTATGATTATTTTATTATTCGTATTATCCATTATCTCCCCAGTCGCAGGTACAATTTATCTATTAGTTATCATTATTTCTACTCTTGTCAAAGCTGTCGGCATCGCCGTGCGGACGATCCAAGGCGATCGCATATTGAAGCGCGCTATGCGTCTCGACTGGGCGAAACGTCTAAATGATCTCGGAAATGCACATGATGCCTACGACCGACTTGCCGGTAGTAGCAGCGAAAGCTATGGATTTGAGCAGCACCTCAAGAATCTCCGTATGATAGCTGTCGCCGAGCCTGGATATTATCCCAAACCTAGCGAAATCTATCATGCCGCAATTATCACCATGTACAACGAATCTTCTGACGTACTCATCCCTACCATCGAGAGTATTCGTGACACGACTTTTCCCAACAAACGCATTATCTTAGTCTTGGCGTACGAAGAACGGGGCGGGGAAGAAGCCGAAAAAACCGCCAAAGCCCTCGAGAAAAAATTCTCCAAAACCTTCAAAGATTTCCTTCTCATCAAGCACCCAGACGGCATCAAAAACGAAGTCATTGGCAAAGGCGGTAATATTACCAATGCTGGTCGCGCGCTCCAGGCTTACATAGAAAACAAAAAAATGCGTTACGGCGACGTCATCGTAACCACCCTAGATAGCGACAACCGCCCCCACGCCGTCTATTTCGACCAAGTTGCATATGAATACATTGTTCACAACGATCGCAAACGCCTCAGCTACCAGCCAGTCTCATTATTTATGAGCAATATCTGGGATGCGCCTGCCCCCATGCGCATTATCGCCGTCGGCAACTCTTTCTGGAACATCATCTGCTCCATGCGCCCGCACGCTCTTCGCAATTTCGCCTCTCACTCTCAGCCCCTCGATGCTCTAGTAGAGATGGATTTCTGGAGTACGCGTACTATTGTAGAGGACGGCCATCAGTATTGGCGCAGCCTTTTTCACTTCGACGGCAACTATGAGGTCTTGCCAATTCGCGCCCCCATCTATCAGGACGCTGTGCTGAGCAATACGATGTGGAAGACCCTGAAGGCACAATTTATCCAGCTCCGGCGCTGGGATTATGGTGCTAGCGATGTCGCCTATGTCGGCACAATCATGCTATCAAAAAAACGCCCCATGAAGTTTTGGGATCTATTCCCAAAGTTCCTACGCCTAATTGACGGACACGTTACGCTTGCCGCCGTCGCTCCGATTGTCGCCTTTGGCGGCTGGGTGCCACTCATTACCAACTACCAGTCCAGAAGCTTACTCGCCTACCATTTGCCAAACATTGTCAGCGTCATCCAGCTTGTCGCCTCAGTTGGACTATTCATCACAATATTTTTATCCCTCAGCATGTTGCCAAAACGACCCGCCCGTTACCGCAAGAGTAAGAAATTCGTAATGCTCATCCAGTGGGTGCTTATGCCTGTCGTCTCCATTGTTTACTCATCATTCGCTGCATTTTACTCCCAAACTCGCTTAATGCTCGGTCGTTATATGGAAAAATTCGACGTCACCGATAAAGCCGTCAAAAAGTGACCCATAAGCTCAAGCATTTATGGTAAAATAAAAATAACGTAAAAAATAAGGAGATTATTCACGATGGCCTCAACCCCAAACATCACCAAAGAAGAAATCAAAGAAGGCAAAGGTCTCGCAATTATTGCATATATTATCGCATTAATCCCATTTCTCGCTGGTGACAAAAAGAACAAATTCATCCGCTTTCACGCCGTACAGGGAATGAACATCTTTATCTGCACTTTGATTCTCTGGGCAGCCAGCTGGTTGCTCAATAGCATTATCGGCGCCATTATGGTCGGCTCGGCTGTCACTCTCAGTGCTGGCGGCGTAGCTGGTTCCCTCGGCATCTTAGTACTAGTGAACGCAGTCTTTGGCCTCGCCTTTACAGTACTTGGCGTCCTAGACATTGTCGGCCTTATTTATGCCGCACAAGGACAAGCCAAAGAAATTCCTATCATCAACAAAATTAAATTTATCAAAAAATAATATCCAAGAAAAAGACCAAGTTTCGCTACTTGGTCTTTTTGCGTCTACTTAATGGTGGAGTGTAGGAGATTCGAACTCCTGACCTATTGATTGCGAACCAATCGCTCTACCAACTGAGCTAACACCCCCGAAAATGTAAAATGGTGGGTTGTGAGGGATTCGAACCCCCGACCCTCTCGGTGTAAACGAGATGCTCTAGCCAACTGAGCTAACAACCCACATTACCCCTTTACTGTACCATATTTGTGCTAGAATAGTAAGATAAAAAGAAAGGATGTTATGTCAGAACCCGCCAAACTAGAAGCAATGCGACATAGCCTGAGCCACATTTTGGCCGCGGCAGTCAAGGATTTGTATTCTGGCACCACAACAATCCGCTTCGGCATCGGCCCCGCCGTCGAAAACGGCTTCTATTACGACATTGACTTCGGCGACCTCAAGATTAGCGAAGAAGATTTACCCAAAATCGAGAAAAAGATGCGCGGCATCATCGCGCGCAACTTGCCCATAGTACGTAGCGAAAAACCTCGAGCCGATGCTCTAAAATGGGCAGAGCAAGCAGGCCAAACCTATAAGACCGAGCTAATCTCCGAATTACCAGAAGACGAAACAATCTCATTCTATACTATCGGCGACTTTACCGACCTCTGTCGTGGCCCACACGTAGCCAGCACAGGAGAAGTTGGCCCCTTCAAGCTTATGCGCGTCAGCGGTGCCTACTGGAAGGGTGACGAGCACCGCGAACAAATGAGCCGCATCTTCGGCGTCGCATTTGAAACAGAAGGAGAGCTAAAGAAATATCTCAATATGCTAGAAGAGGCCAAAAAACGCGATCACCGCAAACTCGGCAGGGAACTAGATCTTTTCTGCTTCTCAGACTTAGTAGGCGCAGGTTTACCTATGTTTACCCCTCGCGGCACGGTACTCCGCGAGAAGCTCTCGGATTACTCACTATCTTTAAGAGGTGCCAAAGGTTTCCACAAAGTCTGGACGCCCCATATCACCAAGATGGATCTCTACAAAAAGTCCGGGCACTACGACAAATTTGGCGAAGAGCTATTTATCGTGAACAGCCAAGTCAACGGCGAAACTTTCGCCATGAAACCCATGAACTGCCCTCATCACGCCCAGATTTTCGCCTCCCGCCCCCGCACTTATCGTGAAATACCCATCCGCTACATGGAGGCCACCACAGATTACCGAGACGAAAAAACCGGCGAGCTCGGAGGCCTCAGTCGCGTCCGCAGCCTTACCCAAGACGACAGCCACGTGTTCTGCCGCAACTCCCAGATCAGAGAAGAGGTCAAGCGTCTAGTAGGCATCGTCAAAGACCTATATAACACCGTAGGCATGAGCAATCTCCGCGCGCGCCTATCTTACCGAAATGAAGAAGAAAAATACCTCGGCGACAAAAAACTCTGGGCATTCGCCCAAAAAGAAATCAAACAAGCCGCCATCGATAACAACCTAGAATACTTTGAAGCCGAAGGCGAAGCCGCCTTCTACGGCCCCAAAATCGACTTTATGGCCGAAGACGCCATCGGCCGCGAACATCAACTCGCCACAATTCAGCTAGACTTTGTCCAACCCGAACGCTTTGAGCTAGAATACGTCAACGAAGCAGGTAAAAAGGAACGCCCCGTGATGATTCATCACGCCACCCTCGGCTCCATCGAGCGCTTCCTCAGCGTATTCATCGAACATACCGGCGGTTGGTTCCCATTCTGGTGCGCCCCCGAACAAATCCGTATTCTCACCATCAACGAAAACACCGCTGATTACGTCGCCAAAATCACCTCACTTCTAGATAACCTAGCACTGAACAAACCAGTTGTTCATAACGAAATCAGATACACTCTAGACAATCGCAACGAATCTCTCGGCAAAAAAATCCGCGAAGCCGTTGACATGAAGATCCCCTGTATCCTAATTGTTGGGCCCAAAGACGTCGAAGCTGGCGAAGTCAGCGTACGTTTACGAAACGACGAGCAAAAAATCAAACTCAGTGACCTTGCATCATTTATCGAGAATCTAAAATAATGATTCGCGCAATCATCTTTGACTGTTTTGGCGTCCTCATCAGCGACGCGTATACGGTCATCAAAAGGGAATACCCCGAGCTTTACGCCGATCCAGCCCGGGCGACAGAATTAGCCCGGCTCAGCGCCAAATCCGGCTTAGGTCTCATCACTTCTGAGGAAAGAAAGACAAGAATAGCAGAATTACTGGACAGTGTAGGTATCAGTGGCAAATCTGCTTTAGAAAAGGCAATAAGCGGCATAGAAGGAAACACCGCATTGCTAGCCGAGATCAAGGAACTTCGCAAGCACTACAAAATCGGTCTCCTTAGTAATGTCGGTATCGGCTTCTGGAAACGCTTCACCAAAGAAGAGACTACGGAATATTTTGACGACGTCGTTTTGTCCTACCAAGTCGGCTTAGTCAAGCCAGATCCCAGAATATTTGAACTAGCAGCCGAGAGGCTAGGCGTAGAAGTTTCCGAATGCGTGTTCATAGACGACGACGAGAAAAACGTCAAATCAGCCAAAGATTGTGGTATGCAAGGCATCACTTACGATTGGGATATGGATATCAAAAAAGCCCTAAAAAACATCGGCGTAACATTTTAACACCATGGAAAACAAGATTTTCGCCAAACTAAACCCTGCACAAAAAGACGCCGTCGAGACATTATCCGGCCCACTACTCATCCTCGCCGGAGCAGGGAGCGGCAAAACCAAAACCCTCACCCATCGCATCGCCAACTTAGTAGCGCACGCCGTCATGCCTTATGAAATCCTCGCCCTTACATTCACCAACAAAGCCGCCAAAGAAATGCGCAGTCGCCTCTGGTCTCTACTAAACGACCTCGACAAAACCAGCAACTCCACGCCACCCTTCAACTTCATGCCCTGGATGGGTACTTTCCACGGTATTTGCGTCAAAATCCTCCGCATGGAAGCCGAAAATGTCGGCCTCTCAAAGAACTTCGTGATTTACGACACCGACGATCGTCTCGCGCTCATCAAGCGCAGCATGAAAACCCTCAGTATGAGCGACAAAACCCTCAAACCCAAAGCCATCGAAGCCGCCATCAGCAAGTCCAAAAACGCCGGCCTCAGCCCCGACGAATATCTCACCACAGCCTATTACCCCAACCAGAAACAAATCGCCGAAGTCTACAAAAAATACGAATCCGCCCGCAAAAAAGCCAACGCCGTCGACTTCGACGACATCCTCCTAGAAGTCGCCAAATTACTCAAAAACCGCCCCGATATCCGAGCAAAATGGCAACAAAAGTTCAAACACATTCTCATAGACGAGTACCAAGACACCAACCACATCCAATACGAAATGGTACGTCTCCTCGTCAACCCCGAGCGCAACATCTGCGTCGTCGGTGACGATTGGCAATCCATCTACAGCTGGCGCGGTGCCGACTTTACCAACATTTTGAACTTTGAAAAAGATTTCCCCGGTGCCAAAATCATCAAACTCGAGCAAAATTACCGCTCCACCGGCAATATCCTCAAAGCCTCCCAAAAAATCATCACCAAAAACTCCAAACGCAGCGAAAAAGCACTATTCACAGAGGCCGGATCAGGCGCACCCATCAGCATCGAACGCCTCACCGACGAACAAGCCGAAGCCGAATGGGTCTCTGGCAAAATCCTCGCCACCAAGCGTGACTACTCAGATTTCGCCATCCTCTACCGCACCAACGCCCAATCCAGTGCCTTCGAACGCGCCTTCATGCTCCATCGCATCCCGTACAAGCTTATCGGCGGCGTTCGCTTCTACGACCGCAAAGAAATCAAAGACATTCTGGCCTACCTCCACCTCATCATCAACCCAGCCGACACCGTCGCCCTCCAACGCATCACCAACATCCCCACCCGTGGCATCGGCGAAGCCTCCCTCACCAAAATCCTCGCCGGCGACACCACATCACTCACCCCCAAAATCTCTCGCGCCTACACAAGTTTCCAGAACCTTCTCAAAGACCTCCGCGCCAAAAACGCATCCGAAACCACCCCAGACGCACTCATCGAAGCAATCCTCGCCCGTACCAGATATAAAGAATACATAAATAACAGCGACCCACTAAAAGCCGAAGAACGCATCGAAAACCTAGGCGTCCTCATCGGAGAAGCCGCCGCCTACTCCTCTCTCTCCGAATTCCTCGCCGACGCCGCCCTCATGTCCTCCGCCGACGAATCCAGCGCCAATCACGCCGTCACCCTCATGACCCTACACGCCGCCAAAGGCCTCGAATTCCCAGTAGTCTTCCTCGTCGGCCTCGAAGAAGGCCTCCTCCCACACATCCGCAGTGCCGAAGCCAAAGAGGAAGACCTCGAAGAAGAGCGCCGCCTCGCCTACGTCGGCATGACCCGCGCCATGGAAGAGCTCCTCCTCTCCTTCGCCGCCTCTCGTTTCACTTTCGGCGGTCGCAACTACAATTTCCCATCTCGCTTCCTCACCGACCTCGGTTACGATCCTTACGGGCTAGGGCAGGGCAATACCGACGACTTCGGCGCCACCGACGACCCCTTCCCACCCGACGACCTCCCCACCTGGACCTGAATCTTGACTTTTCCCCATATCTGTGCTATGATGAAATCATCACATCGCAAGCGGCGCTCGATGGGATTGATTTTGTAGTGCGCCACGTAACTTAAAAATTTTTATGAAGAAAGGACTGATTCTATGAAGATTTCCCGTATTTTGAGCGTCGCCCTGGCGCTCATCCTCGTCACGACGTTAGCACCGAGTACAGTTTTCGCATCCAACAGCAACTATTACACCACCACCTATCGCAACCTAGATCATGCCTGGCAGAATTCCACCGACATGGTAGATGTGTCCTTCGACGATTGGGAAAAAAATTGGGCTGAATGGCTTTGCGACACTAGCAAACGTAACCCTTCGTTCACTGACATTGTTTCTGCTACCTATGACGCTACGGTGAGTTACGCAGAGTTTAACCACGGCGTCTACGACAAGAAAGTTACCTACAACAATAGGACTGTTCAGATTAAGAACTTGCCCAAGGGCGAAACATTAAGCTATCTTCCGCAGTATACTTTTTCTGAATGCTTGTACCAAGTAACCTATTATGTAGGGGACAACTACAGAGGCCGCAGCCAACCCGAGTGGACCGAAAGCGACTACGCCAGATTCATGGTCGGACTACTCCGCGCTCAAGACATCCCGGCATATATCATCGTCGGCACACAAGGGTCACTTGACCGCTACACCTATCGTGTCGCCGTCATAGACTCAGCCAATCAGCGCATCTATTATTGCGATCCTGCGAGAGGCGCTATGAGCGGCAACATTTCAAAATGGCGCTGGTTGACCTTAGACGAATACAACGACGACTTTAAGTATTCTCACATCTACAACGAGAATATCGCAAACGGCGAAATCCTTCCCGTAGATCGTGTTTATACCACTACCGCAGTAAATATCCCCGCGAATAAGCGCTTTGAGGGCATTAACGTCCCCATCCGCAAAGGCGGCAGGACTACCAATGTATATATGCGCGTGGTGATGTATAACGGAGATGCGTACTTCTGGATTCGTGACGTTGCTAAGATGCTAAAAGGCACTTCCGGCGAAATCTGGGTAGACCACGACGGGACGCTGTTATTTGGCAAAGGCAACTATGAGCCAAATGGCACCGAGATCAATTGGGCTGACGGAAAATCCATCCCGATCGACACGCTCTCTCAGGCCTACGTTTTATCGCACGCTTACTATGGGGGCGAACGCATCAAAATGAGCATTGTCCAGATAGGAAACGACCTTTATGTTCGGCCCGACGATATTACGGGCGCGCTTGGCATCAACGGGCTCAATATCAACGTCAACATCAAATAGCTTCTTCATAATTTTTAAAACGGGCGCTCTTATAAAAGGAGCGCCCCTTTTCTTTTCTCGCAAAATCTGCTAATATATAGACATTATCAACTCAGCAAACGGCCAAATGAGCGCGTTTGCGTTAACCAAAGGAGTATTCTAGTGAAAGAATATGAATTGACTGTCCTAATTCATCCAGATTTGGAGATGAATTTGCAGCCAGCCCTAGACAAGGTCAAGACTTTGATCAAGGATAACGGTGGTAAAATCACCAAAGAGGCCAACGAAGGCAAGAAAAAACTCGCTTACGCTATCAACAAGCAAGAGTTCGCAGTATATTACTACTATGAGCTTGAGTTGCCGGCCGCAGCCCCAGCGAAGATTTCGTCTGTGCTCAATATTACAGATGACGCACTTCGCTATCTTCTCGTTGCAAAAGACGAGCGGAAAGCCAAAATGGTCTTGCGACGCCAAGCGCGCAAGCCACGTGAAGAAATAGAATCTAAAGAGGAGGAATAGTACATGGCACGAGGTTTTAGCAAAGCAATCATTATGGGCAATCTTACCCGCGATCCAGAGATGCGCAGCACACCATCCGGCGCACAAGTTTGTGGCTTTTCTGTAGCCGTAAATCGCACTTTCAAGGATTCTTCTGGGCAACAGCAAGAGGCCGTATCATTTATCGATTGTTCCGCTTGGGGTCGTGCTGGCGAAATCATCGCTCAGTACACCAAGAAAGGCAGCGGCATCATGGTTTCCGGTCGTCTTGACCAGCGTAGCTGGGAAGACAAAGAAGGCCAAAAGCGCTCTCGTGTAGAGATTATCGTGGAAGATTTCAACTTCATCGGTGGCAACAACGCCCTAGGAGCCGGCGATTCAAACGGTGGCCGAGCAACTGCTTCAAGCAACACCACCAATGCGACTCCTCCAAGCACGCAAGATGTTGCCCCAGACGATATTTCCGATGACCCAATTGATTTAAGTGAGATACCATTTTAAGGAGAAATTATGAGAAGACTAAAAAATGACCCAGATCTATACTTTGACTATCGCGACGTGAAGACTTTGCAGCGCTATGTCGATATATATGGTCGCATTGAACCCGTCGCTAAGACGGGGCTCTCTGCCAAACAGCAACGCCAGTTGGCCGTAGCTGTCAAGCGCGCCCGTCATATTGCTCTAATGCCATTTGTCGCAAGCGCTTAAAGAGGATTTTAAGATGTATGGACCAACCGATCTTAAGAAAAATGCCCTAATTACTCTTGATGGCCAGCCATACAAGGTAGTCGAGTATTCGCAAAAAGTTATGGGGCGCGGCGGTAGCATCGTTAATGTTAAAGTGAAAAATCTTATCACTGGCGCTTTGCTCCCCAAAACTTTCAAAGGCCAAGAGAAGATTGAAGCCGCAGAAGTAAATCATAAAACTGTTCAATATTTATATAATGACGGCGAGAAATACTTCTTTATGGACCCAGAAACATTTGAACAGCACGAGCTAACGCTCGATTTAGTAGGAGATGCCAAAGATTTTTTGAAAGAAGGTGAAACCCAGGAAATCCAATTCTATAATGGACTTCCCATTAACTTAGTTATGCCCAAAAATGTTTGGCTAGAAGTTGGCTATACAGAAACTGCTGTAAAAGGGGACACTTCATCTTCCATCGTCAAAGATGCTACCCTAGAAACTGGAGCTATCGTAAAAGTCCCAGCTTTCATCAAAACCGGAGATACCATAAGTATTGATACCGAGACTTATGCTTACCGAGAACGCCAAAAATAAAACATTAGTTATTGTCGGGCCCACTGGAAGTGGCAAGACAGGGCTGGCCGTAGAAGTAGCCCGTGAGCTAGACGGAGAAGTTATCTCTGCCGACTCGCGGGCTATTTACATTGATATGGATATTGGCACAGCCAAGCCTATGCCAGAAGAAATGCAGGGAATACCCCATTATGGTATCAATCTAGTTAAGCCAGGCGAAAGATTTACGGTCTATGAGTTCCAAAAATATTGTCAAGACAAAATTCTTGATATTCGTTCCCGCGGTAAGCTCCCTATCATCGCTGGAGGCACAGGATTGTACGTCGACTCAGTCGTGTATGACTACCATTTTAGTAACGTTGTGAAAAAAACTTGTTCAGACCGAACAGAGATAAGCTCAGATTTTATCATGATTGGTATCAACTGGGGCAAGACATTGCTCAGGGAAAGATTGACCAAAAGAGCGAATAAAATATTTGCTCAGAACATCAAAGAAGAGACAAAATTATTGGCAGAGCAGTATGGTTGGGACAACCAAGCCATGAAGTCGAATATCTACCCAATAGTCTGGAGCTACATAAATGGCGAGATAGATGAGGCCGAAGCCAAACGCCTATCTGTACTAGACGACTGGCATTTAGCCAGACGACAAATGACATGGTTCAGGCGGAACAAAGATATTATATGGTTAAAGCTGGACGAATGTGCAGAATACATATATAATTTGTATAAATGAGCAAAGAAAAATCTACTCCATTAGAAAAATTGTTCGGCTCTAAGACCAGAGCCAAGCTTTTGGCGCTATTTTTCGAGAATCCAGACAAGTCTTATTACGTCAGGGAAATCACCAGAGTCATCGAGGAACAGATTAACTCTGTCCGCCGTGAATTGACCAACCTAAATGCACTTGGCTTGGTCAAGGTAGAAACCTATGAGAATAAGGTATATTACTCTGCCAACAATAAGCATCCATTCGCCCGTCCAATGACCGAGATATTCTCAAAGAAAATTAGTACAGTCAAAGACATGGACGTGCATCGCACGAGCTGGGATGAATACTCGAAGCCCGTAAAGAATATACTCACGGCACTTGTTGTTACGAACCGCTTGCCCGGCCAAGACGGCGTCGACTTATTGATCGTCGGCGATGACCGCATCAAGAAGCTCACCCACTGGGCCGAGATTGTCGAGAAGAAGCAGGGCAAGCCATTAAATTACGTCATTCTTAGTCGTGATGATTACCTATATCGCAAAAGCGTAAAAGATAAATTCCTGTCAGAGCTCTGGATGTTAGATATCACCGAAACCATTGATCCAGAAAAAATATTGTAACGCCCATCAAGGAGGACGCATTATGTTTGAAATAGAACTCAAAAACCCAGACGAAATCAGCATCAAGACCAAGGAGCGGTCCATTGATATTAATATAGAGCGCTCGACTATATCCGCTGGCCTATCCGTTGGTGCAATTAGCGGCGCTGGCGAATTCGAGATCGGCGATGCGATGATCACGGCCGTAGCGGTCGGGAGTGGCAGCGTTATGTACAGAGTAGAGCTTTACGGTATTACTGTAGGAGTAATAGGGCTCAATGTCAAAATCGAAGAATTAGACGACCTCGGCCCAATAGACATACTCGGCACTAGTGATTCTAAGGTTGCAGGGGTCATCGAGCCGAAGATTATCATTCCTATGGGCAGTATGGATTATTCGGAGCTCAAAGCATCAATCATCCACGAGAAAAAATTAAAAATCAAGAATGCATCTTCTTTGCCACCAATTACAGAGATATATAAGCTAGATTAGTGTTGATTTATTCCGTAAGTTACGCTATAATTAGTTAAATTGTAAAATATTAAAGAGAAGTAAAATCAATGGCAGTATGTGAAATCACCGGAAAAGGCAAAATGTATGGGCATAATGTGAGCTTTTCACAGCGCAAGACCCGCAAAGTTTTTAAACCCAACATCCAGAAGCGCACCCTTACCGTAAATGGTAAAAAAGTCAAAGTCAACGTTTCGACATCCGCCTTGCGAACGCTGCGCAAAAAAGGCGCCCTAAAATAGCAAGCTGATCTTATCATAAAAACCACAACCCTTATGAGTTGTGGTTTTTTGATACCGTACTATTTATGATAGTATATAAAGATGGATATTACCTATCTATTTATCGTCCTTATCGTAACTACAACATCTATGGTTCTCCATGAGTTTATGCATGGCTTAGTTGCATATTGGCTCGGTGACGATACTGCCAAGGCTAACGGCCGCCTAACCCTTAACCCTCTCAAACACCTAGATCCCTTCATGTCGGTCTTACTGCCTCTGCTCTTAGCAATCAGTGGCGGCCCAGTATTTGGAGGCGCTAAGCCAGTCCCCATCGACACCCGCAATCTTAAATATAAAGAATGGGGGTTCGCACTAGTCGCCATCGCTGGCCCAGTCACAAATATTCTACTTGCTTTCATTGGTTTCCTAGTAGGACATTTTACTGGCCTATTCTATAATCCAGTACCATTCTGGTCTACGTTTGTGCAGGCTTGGATGTTTATCAATATGGGATTTGCTATCTTCAATATGATTCCAATCCCGCCACTAGATGGTAGCAGAGTACTCTATGCCATTGCGCCAGATTTCTTGCGCAACATCATGGCGCAAATGGAGCGATGGGGCATTATGATTGTACTTGTCCTCGTGATGATCTTCGGCACAGCCTTTTCTAGCTTCATGAGCGGTGCGATGGATGCAATTCTCAAAGTATTCTATTGGATCGTCGGGGTCTATATTTGAAGTTCGTAACTCGATGCTTGAAATAGCCCACTTCTTCGAGGGAGGTAGTTCCCACATTTTACTAAAAATGTTACACTAAAGTTAGCCCTAGGCGGGCGCATGATTTTCCTGAATAATCATGTATTTGGGGGTTCGTGGCTTCATTCTGCGGAATGATCGCATAAGAACATACCCACCGTGTATATATCACGGGAAAAATACCGTTCGTCTAGGGCTTTTTTGTACCTATCTCGCAAAAATACTTATGCTATTATATACACAGATGAAACAGAGAATTCGAGTTACTGCAATCTGCAAAATGGACGACGACATTCTGTTGCTCAGGCGCGCAAGCGGTAGAGCAGAGATGATGGCAAGCTACGAGCTTCCTACCGGAAGAATCCATTTTGGCGAGCAACCAGATGAAGCTATGGCTAGGATCATTTACGAATACTTAGGGGTTCAGGCCGGCAGCGTTAAGCTGACCGATGCTGTTACCTTCACCGATCTACAGAACGCGTCCAAGCAAGGCAACCTATTCATTATTTATGAAGTCGAGTTATCAAATCGCCAAGTTAGCACCACCAACGAGCGCTACAATGCGTATAAATGGGTAAAAAATACAGAAACAGGGGTAGTCGCGCTTGAAGAAGCCACATTGATGGTGCTACGAATACTGAGCAGCAAGCAACAGATTGACCATAGTATTCCGGAGCATGCCAGTGACAACATTGCTACCGCCAACGCCGCAACTATATATGTCGATGGTGGCAGCAGGGGCAATCCAGGCCCAAGTGGTGTCGGTTACTACATAATCGCGGCAGACGGCACATTCTTAAAAAGCGGCGGCAGTTTCCTAGGCTTTTCTACCAGCAGGCTTGCAGAGTATTATGCCCTAAAAGAAGGCGTCAAACAGGCACTTGATCTGGGGCTCAAAAAAGTTAGATTCGTGAGCGATAGCTTGATGCTAGTAAGCCAGATGAATGGACTCTACAAGGTCAAGAATAGCGACCTGTTTCAAGTGCACACGGACGTAGTAGAGCTACTCGGTCAGCTTGATTCATATAACATAATTCATGTTCCAAGAGAACAAAATGCCAAGGCGGACGCAGAAGTTAACAAAATCATTGATATTCACATTCGCAAGACTAAATAGTGCATTTGAGATTATCCTCAATAAATAGTATAATTAGTGCGAGCTCGTACAAGCAACCGCTGGCCTGAAAAATTGGCGAGAGGAAAGTCCGGGCAGCACAGAACACAGTAGTTGTTAACGACAACCGCCCGTAAGGGTAGGGAAAGTGCCACAGAAACGATACCGCCGTGGTTTTACTACGGTAAGGGTGAAATGAGCGGGGTAAGAGCCCGCAGGTCGGTTTGGTGACAAATCGGCGAGGTAAACCCTACTGGCTGCAAGGAGGCCTAGACACCGTGGTTCGCGGATGGCCGCTCACCGCTAGACCCCGTGAGTAATTGCGGGGCTAGATAGATGGTTGCTGGTTGGCTTCGGCCAATTACAGAACCCGGCTTATGGACGAGCTCTTCAGGTATCAAGCAATGCAAAAAATACTCCCGAAACATTTTCGGGAGTATTTTTTGTTTTATTTTACGCTATCAACTATAGATTTGAACGCAGCAGTATCGTTTACCGCCAGATCAGCCAATATCTTACGATCTAGCTCAACGCCATTTTTCTTCATCCCATTGATAAGTAAACTATAGGACATCCCGTTTTCACGAGCAGCATTGTTTATGCGCGTAATCCATAGCGCACGCAAGTCGCGCTTACGGTTGCGACGGTCACGGTATGCGTAGCGCAGAGCCTTAATCACCCCTTGTTTTGCAAGGCGATAGCTTCGGGTGCGATAATGTTGCATTCCCTTAGCGGCTTTTAGTATCTTTTTGTGCTTTTTTCGTGCAGGCACGCTTCTCTTGATTCTCATTTCACTATACTCCTAGCGCCTTTTTAACGTTTTTAGCAATTTTCCCCTTAACGATCGCAGCGGTTTTTATATTACGCTTGCGTGACTTCGATTTTTTGGCAAGAATATGGTTACCAAAAGCACGCTCGCGGACGAGCTTGCCTGTGCCGGTAATCTTAATTCGCTTTGCCGTACCCTTATGGGTCTTCATTTTTGGCATATTTTACCTTTCCTGCTTTAGATAATATATATACAACGCTTTGGGGTGCAGGGAACCGTTGGACGCCGTCCGCTACTTATGCCTTACTGAGAAGGATAAGTTACGACCGCTCATTTGGAGTTTCCCATCCACTAGAGTCTCGGTGCCGAGTAACTCAATAATTCTTTCTGCTAACTCATTGCCCAGTTCTTTGTGCGCCATCTCGCGACCACGAAATACTATCATGATCTTTACTCGATGACCTTCGTCAAGGAATTCCTTAATTTTGCGGATTTTAATATTGAGGTCATTCTCCCCAATCTTCAAACCAAGCCTCATCTGTTTTAGCTCGCTAGGCTTCGATTTTTTCTTCGCCTTGCTTAGCTCTTTCATCTTCTGGTACTGAAATTTGCCCCAGTCAATGACTTTTACCACGGGCGGATTTGCGCCAGCCGATATCTCAACGAGATCGACCCCAGCATCTCTAGCCAACAGTTGCGCATCGCGACTAGACATAATGCCCAGCTGCTCGCCATCAGTGCCAATAACTCTAACTTCTGGATAACGAATTTCTCCGTTGGTGCGAGTGTGCGAATTGTTGTTGCTAATGGCGGTCGCCCTTTCTTCTACTTGGTTCTATACCCACCATTATATCAAAATTCCGCAAGTTCCACAAGGGTGAAACCATATATATTCGCCCCCAATCTAAACATTATGGGGCTTTTGACGATATTGTAACGCTTCAGAGATGTGGCTGGCGTCAATTTCTGACGCCATTTCGAGGTCGGCTATCGTCTGAGCAACCTTTATGCATTTAAAATAGGCACGCGCCGATAGACCAAGTCTATTTGAAGCCTGAATTAGCAGTTGGGTCGCCGGTCTGCTAATTTTCAAATTTTTAGCTATCTGATGGGAACTTAGCGCAGAATTATAAGTGTCTGTTTTACCGTATCTGTTCCGTTGGCTCGTCATTGCATTGTTTATCAACCTCTGCGCGTCATTATGCTCTACGCGCGAATCGCCGACGTTTTTTAGCAAATCTGCATTCTCCACCTTTCTTGCCTCTATAATCATATCGATCCTATCCAGTAGGGGCCCAGATAGCTTCTTGGAATAATTCAGTAGTTGTGTAGGCATGCAGGTGCATTCGTGATCTGGCGATCCTAAATATCCGCAAGGGCAGGGGTTCATCGTAGCAATTAGCATAAAATCCGCCGGGTAATGTGCTTTTTGGCTCACCCTAGTTATAGATATGCATTTGTCTTCTAGTGGCTGCCTGAGTGACTCCAGTATTGACCGCGGGTATTCTGGGAACTCATCAAGAAACAGCACTCCAAGATGGGCTAAAGATATTTCTCCAGGCATTGCTGTTGAGCCACCTCCTACAATAGAAGTTAGGCTGGCTGTGTGGTGCGGGCAGCGGAACGGCCGCTCGCGCACAATATCATCTGTAGCATTGGCGAGTGAGTAGATCTTCGTGGTCGCCAACATCTCCTCTGCAGAAAGAGGAGGCAATAGGCTTACCGCGGCTTTTGCCAACATAGTTTTTCCTGCGCCTGGCGGGCCTGTTATCAGAATATTATGATGGCCAGCAATAGCTATAATAAGAGCGCGCTTTGCGTAGTTCTGGCCCTTGATATGATCCAAAATAGTCCTTGAATCATCTGTTTTAGTATTTTTTACAACATCCAGATTCGGTTGAATCTTAGTTGAGCCTTTCAGGTGGCAAAATAGTTGCTTGAGGTTTTTCACCGGTATCACGCCTATTCCATCTATCAAAGAGGCTTGCGCATAGTTTGACTCAGGTATATAAATTTCTTTCACGCCGATTTTTTTTGCTGCTTCAAGGATATTTATAGCGCCTCTTATAGGGCGTAGTTCGCCAGTCAGGGATAACTCTCCCACAAAAAGCCTCCCATCCACATCAGTTTGAAGCAGTTGCCCAGACGTAACCATGATCGCCAAAGCTATCGGTAGATCAAAGTAAGCGCCGGTTTTTGTGAGCTCTGCAGGGGCGAGACTAATAATAAGTTTGTCCTTAGGAAAACTAAATAGTGAATTAACTAAGGCAGAGCGGATTCTTTCTCTCGATTCGTCAATTGTTCTATTCGCCATACCCACAATATTAAAAGCTGGAAGCCCACGGTTGGTATCGCCCTCCACCTCTATAATTTTACCTTCGTATCCGCAAGGGATAGCTGATAGTACTTTGCTGATCATGACAGGAGTCTAGAGCTTTTGGTATTGAAATAAAAGCGTAAGTATGGTAAAATGTGTTCATTGGGGCTGACAAAGCTTAGACGGATCATTAACAGTATTCATGCGAGTCGATTTGTACCGTAAGTACCTAACATAATTGCAGAAAAAACTGCTAGTAAGCACGTGGCATTTATGCCTGCTTACGCTATGGCCTAAGAATATTCTCTAGGTCTGCCTTTGCCGTAATGCATCATAGCGACTAAGGTATTATATTATGATGATAAGGTGAGCTATCCGACGAACAGCTCATTCGAAAAATATCGTCAAGGCATTGATAAGTTTTGTTTATTCCAGCTTATCGAATCTGCCGAGATAAAAGAATAAACTACGCTTGTAGGTTGGATACATGAAGATTTTTCGGACCCGGAGGCAGTATCCGGCAGCTCCACCAAAAAATGCCCAATTTCGGGGCTTTTTTTGTTGGGAAAAATCTATGACAAAGTGAAAGACCGGTAACTGCGAGGAAAACCGGTCTTTCGATGTAGAGTGTGGAGTTATATTTTGGATTCTTTTTGTTTTTAACTCTTGAATAATAATTGTGTTCAAAAGCTACCCCTATAATATAGCTTCAAAAAGCTTGTGTCAATAGATTTCTGTACTCAGCTTTATGGATTTTTTCCTAGTTTTCCACAGGCTACTCATATTAGATACAAGACAAACACTAGGCAAATCATCTACGGCAGGAATAAAAGGGCGCCTAGATGATCATGCCTGGGCGTGCAACATCACAGGCAAACAAAATAGATTCAGAGCATTTATGTATATCGTTGTATAAATTACAACGATATACGATGATGGTTTATATCTGTAAAATACAAGAGTGTTGTGAAAATAACTCAAAGAATGAACACGAGAATTATTGACTTTTATGCTTATGTTTGCTATAGTGACAATGTGCCTGAACAAAATAAAAATGCACAAACAAAGAGGAGGGGAAATGGATCCATAATCCAACCTATTGGCGCAGTAACAGGTTATTTCTAGCCATAAATTACAACTAGGAGTAACCTAAGCTCCGCCAAAAGTTACTGGGAGGTAACGAGCGTAGAGCGCGTAAGCAACATTGTCGTTAGCACATTAGATACCCAAACAGAATGACAATAAAAAACTTACAAGGAACTTGCTTCTCTATACGAGAAGCGGTCAAAGTGCTTCAGGGCAGGGAATCAGCTTGTGGCTATAAGTAATATATAATTTGCCAGATAAGCCTCTCTGTCCTAAGCCCATGTCTTTTCACATTCCCAATTGTCACCAATACCTAGAACCCAATCGTCTGCATTATGCTACAATTTGATTATGCTAAACAAAATCCTCTACATTTCCAGCGCAGTTTCCGCCATCCTTCTTGTCGGTCTCATGACATTTACTACCCCGTCGGGCGTTGGCCCTTTCGGGGTTTTAGTATTTTTTACACTCTGCTATATTATCTGCTTAGGCGCCACTGTTGCTATCTGTGGGACTTTTTTTCGCATAAAATCCCAGTTCTCCAAATCACATCACTCCAATATACCCAAAAAAAGCTACTACTACGGAGCCGTCCTTGCTTTCGCCCCAGTTATTATCCTCGCCATGCAATCTTTTGGTGGCGTGGGCTTGCTAGAGGTAGGGTTAGTGTTTCTGGCAATTCTGGTTGCATGTTTCTTGGTCTCGAAAAGAATCCTCTGACAAAATAAATAAACTAATGTGATATAATTATACTTATGGATAACAAGGGAGGCAGCAACGAAACACTACCCGTAGAGCCGATCCGGGGAGAGCAGGTTAATTTTGGCGCCATCGAGCAATTTCCGGTCAGCACTGAGCTAGGAGAGATCAAGACTCCACGGGCTTCCGAGCAACCACAAGCTATCGGTACGATGCCACCAGAGCTGCCGCAACCCGAAAACGAATCCGACGTTGTAAAAAATACCATTCCAGAGGTAGGACGCAATGCCGAACAGATATCTAAGCAGTACGCCAGTCACGTAATTTCGATTGTCAAAAAAAACAGTAAAGATCCCCACGAACTACAGGCGCAGGTAGACGAGCTCAAGAGGCAATATTTGGCTAACGCGTTTGGGCGCACTCTAGGCGAAGCAGCATGAACGAAATCATCATCCCCATTATCATACTAGTCATATTGATAATCGCAGTCGTAACCATCTTCAAGGCCTATACGAATATTAAGCGGGAGCGCAAAAACTACGAACGCGGCCTCAAAATGATTGCCATGCTTATTCACCTCCCCCCTAGCACGGACGATATTGAGGTTGGCGGTCGCGACGAACGTGACGTTACTAATGAACAGCTTTCCGAAGCCCAAGTTATGTATAGTATTATCTCTTCCACACTCACCAAGGGCCTAAAAAGTAAACTCTATGGCCAGAGGCATATCAGCTTTGAAATTATTGCCCATGACGGCTTTATCAAGTATTACGCCGTTGTACCGGCCGTCCTTACGGAGACCATGAAGCAGGCTATCGCCGCTGCCTACCCGACAGCTCGCCTAGAAGAGGTGAAAGACCCCAATTTCTTCAATAAAGATGGTAAGATTGACGGCGTTGCAGGTGGCGAACTGAGCCTTAAGGAAGATTATTGGTACCCAATCGCTACATATGAAGAAAGTAAGCGTGACGCCAGTCTCGCCCTCATCAACGCTATGTCTGTCGCAAAAAAAGGCGATGGTCTTGCCCTCCAGGTTATGTTTCGCCCTACAGATGATAGCTGGGTAAAAAAATCCCTTGAACGAGTACAAAATATACGAGATGGGAAGAAATCTCGTAAATCCAGCAACATTCTAGGACGCGTAGTCTACGGCGCCGGCAATTTAGCCATCGACGTCGTGGAAGCGCTCTGGAAGCCACCTGATGAGCACGAGAAATACAAGTCAGAAGACAAAGTCCTCACTAACCTCCAGCAAGAAGAAATTCAGAAAATCGAAGAAAAGACCAAATACCCCGGCTTTGAGGTCTTAGTGCGCGTAGTTGCTAGTTCCAGCACCAAAGCGCGCTCAGAAGCGCTCCTAGGTGGCATAGTGGCCATATTTTCGGAGTTCGACAGTCCACGCAACAATGGCTTCAGGTACGATGCCTTTGTCAGCGCCGAAAAACTCAGCACTGACTATATATTCAGATTCTTTCCGCAAGACAATAACAAGATGATATTAAACAGCGTAGAGATGGCCACACTCTTCCATCTCCCAGCCCAAAATTCTATCCCTACCAGTCAGGTCGAGCGCCAGCTTACGAAGCAAGTCGACGGACCCGCCCGCCTTGCAGAAGAGGGGGTTATCTTGGGCGTGAATGAATTCCGTGGCGAAACCAAAGAAATTCGCCTTGGCGAAAACGATCGCCGGCGCCACACTTACGTAATTGGTGCTACCGGTATGGGTAAATCGGTTTTGCTTACCAATATAGCCTACCAAGATATGATGGACGGTAGGGGCTTCGCTTTTATCGATCCGCATGGCGACGCGGTAGAACTTCTGATGAGTAAAGTCCCGCCCGAGCGCCTCGACGATATCATATATTTTGACCCCGGAGACACCGAAAACCCTATCGGTATGAATATGTTTGAGTTTACCGATCCAGATCAAAAAGATTTCATCGTCCAGGAGGGAATCAATATGCTCCAAAGTCTCTACGACCCCGGCAACCAAGGTATTTTCGGTCCTAGAGCCCATCATATGTTCAGGAATGCCGCACTGCTCCTCATGTCGGATCCTGCCGGAGGTACATTTATTGATATCCCCCGCTGTTTTATAGATGTCGACTTCGTTAAGGCCAAGCTCAAATATGTCACAGATAAGACTGTTTACGACTACTGGACCAAAGAATTTCCCGCCAGCCAACGCAGCAATGACGCTGGTGAGGTTACCTCTTGGTTTGTCAGTAAATGGGGACCATTCCTCTCAAACCAAATGATGCGCAATATCTTAGGGCAACTTAAATCCAGTTTCGGTATCCGGGACGTCATGGACAGCAAAAAAATCCTCCTCGTCAACCTTTCAAAAGGCAAAATGGGTGAACTCAACAGCAAGCTACTCGGTATGATCTTTGTTATGAAATTCCAAACTGCGGCCATGAGCAGGGCAGACACTCCGGAAGACGACCGCACAGATTTCTGCCTCTTCGTAGATGAGTTCCAGAACTTCTCCACAGAGAGCTTCGAGAGCATTCTTAGCGAAGCCAGAAAATACCGCCTCAACCTCGTCCTCGCCAACCAATTTATGACTCAGCTTACAGACAAGATCCGCGAGGGCATTCTTGGTAATGTTGGTACTATCATGTCGGGGCGTCTTGGCGTTACCGATGCTGAGCTCATGGAGAAAGCTTTCAGCCCAGTATTTAACGCAGAAGACTTGCACAAGCTTGCAAACCATAGCGCCATCGCCACTGTAATGATGTTTGGAGTGCCTAGCTCGCCATTTACTATGAAACTCCTACCTCCAATGGGAGAAAGCAATCCTGAGCTGTTTAAGACCCTTCGTGCATACACGGCTACCCAATATGGGCGACCCCGTGCCGAAGTTAACAGAGAAATCGACGCAAGGTTGGCCGCGGGTTCTGTTTTTCCAAACGCCCCAGTTGAAGGCGTAGCTAGAGAAGCAAATGGCGTAGCCGTGCCAGTCTCAGCTCCCACCAAACCCAAAAATTTCCTAGATTCCTGGCTTGAGAAAAAAGCCCAACTCGAAAAAGACATTAGAGAAGGTCGCAAAGCCCCCACCCCAGTCTCAGTTTCACCCCCAGCTCGCCCAGTTGCCCCAATCAAATCCCCCCCACCTCCTCAGCAACCTACCACCCCACCAGACAATAACAGCCTAAAGATCCCAAGAACAGAGCACCGTGAGCGACCATCAGCTCCAAGAGAGCCAGTACAAGCTGTTCCCGCATCAACCCCGACCGTCCAAGAGGACGAAACCATTATCCGGCTAAGATAATATCCTCAAAAACCCTTGTATAATCTGTTGTTATGGGGTACAATAATTAAGTATAAATCTTCAAGTTGAGGTAATTATTTTATGGCTGAAGCGAAAAAGGCCGGTGGGTCAGAACATTACGACGCGTCCGAAATTCAGGTACTTGAGGGGCTTGAGCCAGTTCGCAAGCGCCCCGGTATGTATATTGGATCCACAGGCGCTGAGGGACTACACCACTTAATCAAAGAAATAGCAGATAACGCAGTCGATGAAGCTATAGCGGGTTTTGGCACTCGCGTAGACGTAACTCTATTAGCAGATGGTGGCTGTCGGGTTGAGGATAATGGTCGCGGTATTCCGGTGGATATTCACCCCAAGACCGGCAAATCCACCCTAGAGACAGTCCTAACCATACTCCATGCCGGCGGTAAGTTCGGCGGTGGAGGCTATAAGGTATCCTCTGGACTTCACGGTGTTGGCTCATCTGTAGTCAACGCGCTTTCTTCTCATATGATCGCCGAAGTTTATCGCAACGGCAAGATCAACCATATCGAATTTAACGCCGGCGTCCCCCAGAAGCCACTAGAAGTAATTGGCAAGACAGACAAACAGGGTACAAGCGTTACTTTTTACCCAGACCCCACAGTATTTAAAGAAACCATCGAGTTTGATTATGACTGGGTAACAAATTACCTCCGTCATCAAGCCTATCTCACTAAAGGCGTCCTGACCACGGCGTACGACGAAAGAAATGGCAAGAGAAGCGCCTTCTACTTTGAGGGCGGCATTAAGAGCTATGTCAAAAAACTAAATATTGGCAAAGAAGTCCTATCTGAAGAAGTATTTTATGTAGAAAAACAGATAGAAGACTCCATCATCGAACTTGCTGTTCAGTACAATGACACTTTCTCAGAGACTCTCCGACCTTTTGCAAATAACGTCCTCACGCCAGATGGCGGCATGCATGTCATAGGTTTTCGCACTGCTATCAATCGCGTAGTCAATGATTACGCCCGCAAAAACGGTCTTCTGAAGGAAAAAGAAGAGAATCTCACTGGTGACGACATCAAAGAAGGCTTAACGGCGGTCATTCTGGTCAAATTGCCAGACCCACAATTTGAGGGGCAGACCAAAAATAAACTCGGTAATCCAGAAGTACGCGGCTATGTCGATAAGGTTATGAGTAAATATTTCGCTTATTATCTTGAAGAGAACCCCGCTATCGCCAAAAAGATCGTCGGTAAGGCTACTTTAGCCGCCAGGGCACGCAAAGCAGCTCGGGCTGCCAGAGATAACGTCATCCGTAAGGGCGCCTTCGAGGGCTTAAATCTGCCATCGAAACTAGCCGACTGTTCATCCAGAGACCGTGCAGAATGCGAATTATTTATTGTGGAGGGTAACTCCGCCGCTGGATCTGCAAAAGAAGGTCGCGATTCTAGAGTTCAAGCCATCCTGCCTCTCAGGGGCAAGGTGCTAAACACAGAACGCGCCCGTCTCGACAAAATGTTCGCAAATGCCGAAATCGTCTCTCTTATCAAGGCTATGGGCGTGGGCATAGGTGAACAATTCGATATCAATGGCCTGCGCTACTACAAGATCGTCTTTATGACGGATGCAGACGTAGACGGCGCCCACATTTCCACCCTACTTTTAACCTTTTTCTTCCGCTATATGCCAGAAGTTATCAAAGGTGGGCACGTCTACATGGCAAAACCGCCATTATTTGGCTTGATCAAGGGTACCGGCAGTAACCGTAAGATTGATTACGTATATGATGAGGTTGCACTCGAGAATACGGTAAACGCAAAGATCGAAGAGCGACTAAGGTCGGGCACCAAGATAGACGAAAGCGCCGAGCGTTTCAAGCAGGCAGGCTATACTGCACAAAACCGCTTTAAGGGTCTTGGCGAAATGGACGCAAACCAACTTTGGGAGACAACAATGGATCCCAAACACCGCACACTTATTCGCGTAAATATTGAAGACGCCGAAAAAGCCGATGCTATCTTTACAAAATTGATGGGCGACGAAGTGGAATTGCGTAAAAACTTTATTCAGTCACGAGCAAAAACCGTTAACCTTGATGATTTGGATTTCTAAGGAGGAACTATGGCAGATATAGATAAGCACAAACTGAACAATGAAGATAAGTCTGATGATAGCGTAGTTGGAGGCGTTCCAGATACAGCTGACGACAATGGCCTTGATGAGACTCTTGGAAATGTTGTAGAAAATACAGAAACAGATGAAAAAAAGCCTACCAAGGGCATCGAAGAGCTCACCGTCGAGAACGTCATGGAAGATTCGTTCCTCCGCTATTCAATGTCTGTTATTATTGATCGCGCCTTGCCTGATGTAAGAGATGGTCTGAAGCCAGTTCATCGCCGTATTCTTTACGCTATGGAAAAAAACGGCTGGAAAGCCCCTCACGCCACCGTAAAGTCTGCTCGTATTGTTGGTGACGTTATGGGTAAATACCATCCTCATGGCGACTCTTCTATTTATGACGCAATGGTTAACCTAGCTCAGCCATGGAAAATGCGCTATAAGTTAATTGAAGGACAGGGCAACTTTGGTTCTATGGACGGTGACGAAGCAGCCGCTTCTCGCTATACGGAGGCCCGCATGGACAAGGTTGGCGCCGAGCTTCTTTCCGATATCGAGAAAGAGACTGTCGATTTTCGCGATAACTTTGATGGTAGCGAAAAAGAGCCAGTCGTCCTTCCGGCAGCCGTACCAAATATCCTACTAAATGGCCAGATGGGTATTGCCGTGGGTATGGCAACAAATATCCCCCCCCATAACCTTTCAGAAGTAATAGACGCTACCGTTGCCCAAATTGATAATCCAGATATTACTCTAGAAGAGCTCATGAAGCACGTCAAAGGGCCGGATTTCCCAACTGGCGCAGAGGTATATGGCGGCGATCCAATGAAGCAGGCCTATGCTACCGGTCGCGGTAGTGTTACTATTCGTGCCATCACGAATATCGAGGAACGCAAAAACGGCCGTTTCAGTATCGTTATTTCAGAAGTACCCTATGGTATGAGTAAAGAAGGCTTTGTTGAGAAGGTCAGAGAACTTGTCTTGGCAAAAAAGTTGGATCATATCACTGATGCCCGTGACGAGAGTGCCCGTGGAAAGATCCGCGTAGTAGTTGAGCTCAAGAAAGACGCTTTCCCAAAGAAAATCCTCAACCAGCTCTATAAGCTTACCGGTCTACAGACCTCTTTCCACTATAACGTTCTCGCCCTAGTCGGCGGTATCCAGCCAAAAATCATGGGCCTGAAAGAGATTTTGTCTGAATTTATCAAGCATCGTCAAAAAGTTATTCGTTGCCGCACAGAGTATGATTTACGTAAAGCTAAGGAGCGCGCGCATATCTTAGAGGGTCTAAAGATTGCGCTTGATCATATTGATGAGGTCATCAAGACCATTCGCGAGAGTTATGACGATGCCGATAAGCGTCTGATGGAGCGATTTGGCCTGTCAGAGATTCAGGCTGCCGCAATCCTCGCCATGCAGCTCAGAAGGCTTCAGGGGCTCGAACGCGACAAAATAGAGAGTGAGCTCAAAGAACTTCAGGAGCTCATCAAGAAACTCGAAGCAATCCTCGCCGACGAAAACGAAATCTTCCGCGTCATCAAAGAAGAACTCCTCATCATGAAGCAAAAATACGGTGACGAACGTCGCAGCAAGATCATCAATCACGAACTCGGCAAATTCGCAGACGAAGATCTGATTCCAGATGAAGAGAGTGTAGTCCTAATGACGGCAGAGAACTACGTCAAGCGCGTCTCGCAAAGCGATTTCCGTCGTCAAAACAGAGGTGGCAAAGGCAAGCGCGGCATGACTACCAAAGAAGAAGATGTCATCAATACTATTATCACGACCAATTCCCACGACTATTTACTATTCTTCACCAATCAAGGGCGCATCTTTAGAATCAAAGCATACGAAATCCCTCAAGCCTCTCTAGTCGCAAAGGGCACTGCTGCGGTAAATCTCCTCAATCTTCACCCAGAAGAAAAAGTCACCGCCATCATCAAGCAGGCTGATAATTCCGAGGGTGAAGGTTATTTGTTTATGGCAACCACCAAGGGCACCATCAAGAAAACCTCGCTCAAAGATTATGTGAATATTCGGACTAACGGCCTGATCACTATTAAATTAGATAGCAAAGATGAACTTAGATGGGTAAAGGGAACTGCCGGCGACAATGACATTATCATCTCCACTTCTGCTGGACAAGCCGTCAGATTTAACGAAAAGGACGTCAGACCAATGGGACGTGCCGCCCGTGGCGTCAGAGGTATGCGGTTGCGTCCAAACGATACAATCGTCGGTATGGATGTAGTGAGTGACCCCAAGCACCAGAAACTCATTGCTATCAGCGCCAACGGATACGGCAAAGCCACTGCAGTAAATAATTTCCCAACACATAAGCGTGGTGGCGTTGGCATTAAGGTTGCAGCCGTTACCTCAAAAACTGGTCCAATCGTCGAAGTAAAAACTCTCGAACCAGACGCAAACGAACTGATTATGATGTCAACAAAAGGGCAAGCAATCAGAGTCGCAGTCAAGGAAATTCCTACCCTAGGTAGGGCAACACAAGGCGTCAGAGTTATGCGTATGAATGACGGAGATACCATTGCATCTGTAGGCATTATCCCTCATGAAGAGGAAGAACCCGCAGAAGAAGAGCCAAAAAAGACTAGCTCCAAAAAATAACAACACTCATGCTTGAGAAGTAGTAGTAGAAACTGGTATTTTTCTCCTTAGAAAACACAATAAAGGAGAAAAACATGAAGAAAATCCTGTCAATCATGATGGGTCTGGCGCTCTTAGCGTCTACGGCTAACATCGCCAACGTGGGGGCTACTACTATCGCAGACGAAGGATTCTCAGATCTTGCCGTATTGCCGACCATAATTTACCCAGGGGGCAATGGTGTGCATTTTGTTACAAACCAGCTCGATGGCCCAATACAGATCAAATCATTTGCCACCTTCGTGTCCGATTGGCCCTATGATTTGTCAGACATAAAAGCCAATTATCCCACCTTGCCATCCGATATTTCGTCTCCAATAGTCCAAGCCACTTTTGGTATAAAAGAGCTTTCCCTAAGCACAGGCGAGCCACTTTCATTGGTCACTATTATAAAAAGCGAATCAAGTAATATTCTGTATTATGTCCTCAGCTTTTGGGACGGTAGCATAGAGGCCCAGCGTCTTAACTTCCAAAATTGTATTGACGAAGCTGGCGGTAGATCGGCGGATCTAGAATGTCGCATATCTATGCGTGGCGGTGAAACCATCTTTAAGGCTTATATTGATGGCGTAGAGCTCGTGCCAGATTCCGAAGAGGATTCTAGCCTAAATAATATTGGCAGCGTCACAACTACAGGCAACGGGGCAGGCAACAGTACCAGCACATCGCAAAATAACGAGCCACAAAACTCAAAGAACCAAAATGTCAAAAATACTAATACAGATACAAATAGTGCAATTTCTAGTGCCCTAATCAGCGACATCTCTGATGATCCTCTACCTCCAGCGAATTCTCCCTCTATACTTGAAGATTTCGCAACTACGCATACGGACGAAGTAAAAAATTATTCTTGGTGGGCGCTCCTGCCTATTTTCTTGCTAGTACTATTGTTAGTCTGCGGAGTCCTCTACAGAGCCATTCGTAGAGCCATCGCCGCCAGGGAACAGCAATCAGCCTATTAGAGTTATGATATACTGAGAGTGTGGAAGGAATAATTGGAATAATTGCATTTACGCTCGGTTGGCTATTGGCGCAACTTGGCAAATGTTTGGGCGTGATAAATCAAAAGGGCAAACACCTAAAGCCCAGAGACATACTAAGCGCCCTAAGCAAAAGTGGTGGTATGCCGAGCGGGCATACTGCAAGTTTTGTAGCCCTAGACACCTATTTTGGCATGTCGCTTGGTTTCGCTTCCCCAATATTCGCTCTTGCCATCTGTACGACTCTCATATTTATCTATGATGCCATCAATGTTCGTTATGCCGTCGGTGAGCAGGGAAAAGTCCTCAATTCTATTGTCTCTGCAGATTCGCGAAAAGGTAAATCTCTGAGAGTAGTAGAAGGTCACACTATTCTTCAGGTTATTATAGGTGGAATTGTAGGAATTGCAGCCGGATTAGCCTGCTTTATTATTTTTAAGTAAAAATCAACAAAAAACCTCTTGACATCTAATTTACAATCAGATAAGATAAAGAAAGTCTAGCTGCGAGGTATCTTATTTAGATATTTCTTTGCTAGATTTTATAACCTTAACAATTTAGTTGTGCAATTAAAATTAATCTGCTATTTTTGATAGCAGATATCATCGTCAGTCTTTTATAGTTGTCCAATTTATTGGACATACACACTTTGGTAATTCTAGAAGGTGAGCGAAAAGAAAAATTATTTTCTTTTTCGAACCGACGAAGGATTATCTAACTTTGAGTTTTCGAATTCAACATTTTTATGGAGAGTTTGATCCTGGCTCAGGATGAATGCTGGCGGCGTGCCTAATACATGCAAGTCGAGCGGAAACATGGGTAGCTTGCTACCTGATGTCGAGCGGCGGACGGCTGAGTAACGCGTGGGAACAGACCCCAAACTGAGGGATAACTACTCGAAAGAGTGGCTAATACCGCATATGATCTTCGGATTAAAGTCTTCGGACGGTTTGGGACTGGCCTGCGTCAGATTAGATAGTTGGTGAGGTAATGGCTCACCAAGTCGACGATCTGTAGATGGTTTGAGAGGATGATCATCCAGACTGGGACTGAGACACGGCCCAGACTCCTACGGGAGGCAGCAGTAGGGAATCTTTCACAATGGACGAAAGTCTGATGGAGCAACGCCGCGTGCAGGACGAAGGCCTTCGGGTCGTAAACTGCTTTTATAAGCGAGAAATATGATGGTAACTTATGAATAAGGATCGGCTAACTACGTGCCAGCAGCCGCGGTCATACGTAGGATCCGAGCATTATCCGGAGTGACTGGGCGTAAAGAGTTGCGTAGGTGGCGTGTTAAGTAGATAGTGAAATCTGGTGGCTCAACCATACAGACCGTTATCTAAACTGGCATGCTCGAGATCGTCATGGGTAACTGGAATTTCTAGTGTAGGAGTGAAATCCGTAGATATTAGAAGGAACACCAATAGCGTAGGCAGGTTACTGGGGCGATTCTGACACTAAGGCACGAAAGCGTAGGGAGCAAACCGGATTAGATACCCGGGTAGTCTACGCTGTAAACGATGGACACTAGCTGTGGGAGGTATCGACCCCTTCCGTAGCGAAGCTAACGCGTTAAGTGTCCCGCCTGTGTAGTACGATCGCAAGATTAAAACATAAAGGAATTGACGGGGACCCGCACAAGCGGTGGAGCGTGATCTTTAATTCGATGCTAAACGATAAACCTTACCAAGGCTTGACATCTAGGAAAGGCTCTCGAAAGAGAACTGTGCCTTCGGGAATCCTAAGACAGGTGATGCATGGCCGTCGTCAGCTCGTGTCGTGAGATGTTTGGTTAAGTCCATCAACGAGCGCAACCCTTGTCAGCAGTTGTATTTTTCTGCTGAAACTGCCCCGGTAACGGGGAGGAAGGAGGGGATGATGTCAGGTCAGTATTTCCCTTACGCCTTGGGCGAGAATCGCGCTACAATGGCTAGTACAATGCGAAGCGAAGCCGCGAGGTGAAGCAAATCGCATCAAAGCTAGTCCCAGTTCGGATAAGAGGCTGAAACTCGCCTCTTTGAAGTCGGAATCGCTAGTAATCGCAAATCAGCATGTTGCGGTGAATACGTTCCCGGGTCTTGTACACACCGCCCGTCAAACCATGAGAGTCACCAACACCCGAAGTCCGTTTAGGCGGCCTAAGGTGGGGGAGATGATTGGGGTTAAGTCGTAACAAGGCATCCGTACCGGAAGGTGTGGATGGATTACCTCCTTTCTAGGGAGAACGATGCGCTATTGATCAGCAATGATCATAGTAGCTAGGTCGGTCATAGTTATTGATATAAGCTTAGTTAATAACACTTTTCTGTTTTTAACAGATATGACTTCAAGCTAAAATTTACGAAGATACCACGTTGATAATTAATTGCACAACTGATTTGTTAAATAGGAAGCAGCCGTAAGGCTGTTTTTTCTCTGCTATA
Organism: Candidatus Nomurabacteria bacterium; assembly: GCA_031290255.1. Lineage (GTDB taxonomy): Bacteria > Patescibacteriota > Saccharimonadia > Saccharimonadales > Saccharimonadaceae > UBA2834. Next base: position 27,428 of record JAITNW010000008.1, on the reverse strand, counting down.
CGCGGATTTGATAGGTTATAATGGTAAGTATTAAGTACGGAGAGGTCTATGAACGAAGCAACCAAAGGCAACGGTGAATTTAATTCCAAAGATGCTATGTCTGAAATTTGGGATATGAAAAACACGGATCGCGTAGGCGCCAAAGCCAAAATCGCAGAACTTAAGCAAAACCTAGCCGCGTTACAAGAGAGAATGGCAGATGCGTTCAATGAATTAGCCGCTCTGGCTACTTTCGACACTCAAGTTTCTCGCAAAGAGCTCGTAGGTATCGTCAAACAATATTCGGATGGTCTCGATACTAATACCCAAGAATTATTTTATGATGGCATCAGCAAATATATGGACAGAAGAAGCTACCTAAAGCGTTATAGAAGCACAGTGGGCGATAAAAGAATTCTTCAAGACGTTGTAGAAAATAATAGATATGCTAGCGACAAGGAGAATTTTGCGATACTCAATATTGACGAGAGTATATTAAGTGAAGTTGCTGACAGATCTAGAGTCGAGATGGGACCAGTCAACTACAATATATTCATAGACTCCAAAGATATGCGTAGGCTAGGCATCGTAAATGAAGAGTTTAGTGAAGGGTCTTCTGTTAGAGGCATGACGGTTTCTTCTGCCGCAAGGCCATACTCGATCATATTTACAGATAGAACACGAACCAGAGAGCCACACAAGCTTGAAAAAGCGATTGGCATTATGCTCAGGACATCTGCCTCGACGGATGTCGATATCCATAAGGTCGTAGCTCACGAAAACCAGCATCAGATTGATTATTTCGCCCAAGAAGTGATATCTGACGAGTCTCATGAAACACACAATAGCCCAGAAGAGTTAATTATGACCAAGAAGCTTCGCTTGAGAAAGCTATCAGAGCTAGGGGCGCCAGAGTTCTTAATCAAAAAAAACAAAGACGGGCTCCTATCCGCCATCAATCAGCTCGAGGACGAAGAAGACAAATACGGGAGTCTAGATGATCTGCCAGAAGAATACTGGCGGCACATCAAGCGCAAGATCAACGAGTCTAAGACTAAGACGATCCTTTATAAATTAAAGGACGAAGTTATCGCATTCCTGGTAGGTCAAGGCAGGAGTATCGCTCCTCGAGAGATAGAAAGATACCTCGATAGATATTTCCAAGCATACAGTATTGACGAGGTAGATAGGGGAGCTATATCTGATCACGTAATGTCTGTCATTGATCGCGCAGATAAGGCTCTGAAAGAGCTCCATCAGATTGAGGGGAATTGGGATCGAGCCCTTACGATGCTAACATATCAAAACCTTACACAGTGGCCAAAGATCGTCAGGAGAGTTAAAGCAGGGAAGGAGCTAGGTAAGATTGCTGCACATGACCCCACGCGTTTAACCTAATATATATGGACTTAGATTTTATTGAAGAATTGCCAGCAGAATGGTACCCGCAAATTCAAGAATATTTGAGCGGTCAACGCAAAAAATTTGATGTAAAAATTACATTAACAGGTACAGATTTCCAAAAAGCGGTCTGGAACGAGACGCTAGAAATCCCATATGGTGAAGTTCGCACATATGGTGAAATTGCGCAGGCCATAGGCAAGCCATTCGCTGCACGTGCCGTCGGCTCTGCCTGCGGCGCCAATAAATTCCCAATTGTCATCCCATGTCATCGCGTAGTCGGTTCAAATGGAATTGGCGGCTACGGCTATAATGGCCCCGTCGTCAAGCGGGCGTTGTTAAGAATTGAAGGCATTACGCATTTATAGTCGAAATCATACAGAATTCTAAAAAATTAACGAAATCAGACTTTTGGAAACGGCAATAATGCCATAATCCAGACCGCAAAAAAGCCCCTAACTTTGAATATGCTGTGGTCTTGAGAGATTACTATTACCACGCCCAAAGTTGGGGCTTTTGTTGTTTGTTTTTTTGTAATATGTTTGTTTTACGTAAAAGGGTGCGGCTTTCGTGATTTGCGAAATATCACAAAAGCTAATTTAACTATAAGTGTTTTCGATTTGAATGTCAAGAAGTTTTGCATAAAATTTTTATACAAAGTCTACAGAGGTAAAAATGTGGAAAACTCGAACTGCATTAAAAATGTAGTTACTTAGCTTGTTCAAACTATCCTTGCCGCATTCCTGCAAGGGCCTTCCAGAATATGCTAAAATACCTGTATGGAAAAACGAATTTTTGAAAAAACGGACGGCATTCGAGCAAAAGTTGGCGAGGAGCCACTAGTACCAAAAACCGTTCAACGCCTAGGCGGGGCAATCAGCAAGTTTTTTAATAACGGCAAAATCATCATAGGCCGCGACACTCGTGAAAGTGGCGAATGGATTAGCCAAGAACTAGAAAAAGGAATGTCCGAAGCCGGCGCTACCATTCTTGAAGCCGGCACCGTCCCCACTCCAGTCGTTGCTCTATTGGTCAAGACGGATGAGTCGGCAAATGGTGGCATTATGATCACCGCCTCCCATAATCCTGCTACAGATAACGGCATAAAGGTGTTCCATTCTGGTGGCGATAAATTGATGGACAGCGAAGAATTAGAGATCGAAAATATATTCTTTTCTGACTGGCCCCCAGCGGATGCCGCAATATCAGAGCCCGTAGCCCCTCTAGAAGACGTGACCTTCCGCTATTCCTCAGAACTTCGCAAATTTCTAGGAAATGAAGATTTGTCAGAATATCAAGCTTACGTCGACAGCGCAGCCGGGTCTACATACGACTTCATCAACAAAGTATCTAGCAGTTTTGGCGTGCAGTTCGACGAAATTGGCCCCAATCCTACCGGAGAAAATATCAATACAAATTGTGGCGCCCTCTACCCAGAAAAACTCTCAGAAATCATGCGCCAAAACCCAGTTGATCTAGGCGTAGCCTTTGACGGCGATGGCGACCGCATCGTTCTAGTTGACGATTTGGGGCGCATTTGGGATGGCGACCATATCGTCGCGATGATTGCGACTTACCTAAAATCTCAAGAAAATTTACCCAACAATACCGTAGTCTTGACCGAATACAGTAATCTCGGCGCCATCCAATACCTTGAGCAAAATGGAATCCGGGTCGAAAAAGTAGAAAACGGAGACAAAGCAGTTGCACGCAAATGCCAAGAGGTGGGCGCCGTGCTTGGTGGCGAATTCTCGGGCCATATCATATTCACCACCTGGCTATCGAGCAGTGATGGCATCATGATTGCTTTCTTTACCCTCTTAATCGTGAAAAGAACTGGCAAAAAACTCTCCGAACTCTGGCCGGCTTACGAGAATCTACCCTCAAAGCAATGGGGCATTAACGTACGCGAAAAGCTTCCGCTTAGCGAAGTCCCTGGCTGGCAAGCTGAGTTGGATCGTCAAACAGATTTTCTAGGCACAGACGGCCGCATCTTCGTCCGCTATTCGGGCACTGAGAAAAAACTCAGAATTCTAGTCGACGCCACCGATGCCACCAAAATGAATCAAGTCGGTGACATCTTAAGTAGCATAATAGAAAAGGAGATAGGGCAATGATAGAAATTGGCATAATGTCTGAATATGACCCAGACGTAGCAGAACAAATGGGTACACTACTGACCCAGCTCAGTACCAAATGGGACGGTTCGGCCGTCAGCCGTGAATGGATTGAGGACGTTATTGAGTCACCACACCATGATCAAATCCTCGCCTTCGACGAAGATGGCAAGCTAATCGGCATGGCCACCACATCCGTCGTCTTAGGCGCCAAAATCGGCCGCAACGCGTATTTAGAAGATTACGTAGTCGACGAAAATTGTCGCGGACAGGGAATCGGCACCCAATTATGGGATAAGATCATCGCATGGGGCCGTCACAAAGGCTGCAACCGATTAGAATTCACCGCCTCCGGCAAAGACAAAAAAACCGGTGCTGTCAGCTTCTACCTCAAGAAAAATGCCTCCATTTATGACACGAATTTCTTCAGAGTAGAATTATCGGATTATCAGGCTGACGAAAAACCTCAATAACAAGGTGTGTAAGTTCATCATAATCAGCAGTCCAACACCGCAACCAATCAAACCAAAAAGTTTCACTCTATCATAACTCGACACACCACTCGCCAAATTCTCAGATATTTGCCTATAAAATATCACCACTAGCCCACCCGCAATCAATATCAGAAGCCCCAAAACAAACCAACCAACCGAAAATTCCCAAGAAATATCCATAATAAGCTTATTCTAACACATAGCGCTTGCGAAAAACAGGGAACTTTAGTAAAATGACCTAAGTTGGGGATATAGCTCAGCTGGTTAGAGCGCGTCACTGATAATGACGAGGTCTGTGGTTCAAATCCACATATCCCCACCACGAGGGGTGTCGTTAGGCTTACGCCTAGCGCACTCCACCAATATCGCAAAAGAAAAGAACCTCCATCGGAGGTTCTTTGAATTCAAAAAGACAGCGACAATTCCGACCAACCATCAATATAACAGTTCCTAGCAAACGAGGCGCCTTTTCTTCGGGCGCCTCATTAAAGATTGAGAGATCTCGCATTTCCCTCAAACTACCCCTATAATATCTCACCAAACGGATAATGTCAATGCTTGCATTGTGGAAAATAACCCAGTTTTGCACAAAGGTGTGTTCGGCTATTATAAAATAATTCTAACCAAAAACATATTGACAAAATGTAAGCGGTATGCTATAATGCTCATGAACACCTGATAAGGCGGCTTGTTTGCTATTATCTCGTGGAGAATAATTAAATATATTGGTGGGCAGAACGGAGTTTCAGATGGCTGGAACCAAGGCTGGTGGCAAGAAAGCCGCCGCAACCAATAAGGCTAAATACGGTCGTGAATTTTACGCCGAAATAGGCCGAAAAGGTGGTAAAAATGGTCACACTGGCGGATTTGCCGCAAATCCTGCACTTGCTAAGATTGCTGGTGCTAAGGGCGGTCGCGTTTCTAAACGCGGTAAAGCTAAAAGAGCATAGCCTAATCAGGCAACCTCTTAAAAAATAAGCCTCATCAGAGGCTTATTTTTATTGTCCAGCCCCAAAAACCCTCTCGCACATCGGGCAACGATACCGAAACCCCTCCTCATCCTGCCATCCAGCAACCCCACAAACAGGGCAGAGTGACCTCTCATGTATCCAGTCCCTATAAGAATCTAGCCGATCCTGCACAAAATCCTCATCCCACTCCACATCGTATTCTTTACAAAGCCCCTTAGACCTCTCCCAAGCCTCCGCCTCCATCCTTACAAGCTCAATGTCATAATCATAGTCCTTATGCTTCAAAACCGCGTGTGCGGCCTCATGTAGCGTCAGAAGGGCAATTTTATCGCAAGGTAGACCTAGATAATTGACATTATAATAAATCTCGCAAGGCGGTCGGAACATAAAAACCTCCCCCTCCTCAAAAACCAGCCCAGCAAAATCCCTCCTCAGCCTCTCAATTAACGAGTTGATCTCTAGCATAGATGTAGCAACCATAAATTACCGATTTATCCCCAAGCTTTGCCACCGTCAGCTTGGGCATTTTCGCTCCAGGAGACAATTGCTCCTCAAGTTCTTTCTTCAAATACCTCTGATACTTCTTCAGCTCTAGCCCTAACGGCCCCCCAAAAATAATATGATTCGGCCGAATCGAAGAAACCACCGAGTGCAGTCCCGTCGCAATTCGCATTGCCACCTCATGCCAATCATCTGGTGAGCTAATCTCACTAGTCAACTTCCCGAAATAATCCGCCACCGCTTTAGCTGAAGCAAAGTCCTCCCACTCCATCACATTGCCATCCCACTCATACTTATCATGACCCGGCTCATAAATCCGCGTCGAAGCCTCCATCTCTCCATTCCTCACCACGCCCCCACCCACACCCGTAGAAAACGTCAAATATACCGATAAACCCCTAAAGCTAGCCGCCTCCGCCAACCCTGCCAAATTCGCATCATTCTCCACAAACACCGGCAACCCAAACTCCGCATTCAAATCCCCAGCAATATCAAAATTCGCCCAAGGTAAATTTCCCAGCCACAGAGCCTGATTTTTTTCCGTCGGCCCCGGCATCGCCACCGATATAGCCCGCACATTGTCCATACAAAAACCAATCCGAATCTCCTCCACCAACATCGCAAAAAACCGCTTCTGATCAAAAGCCGTCGCAAATTTCGAAAACCGCACAATCTTACCCGCCTCATTCACAAGCGCCACCAACGTCTTAGTACCTCCAATATCCACACACAAATACATACCCCAATTGTACCACAGGATTGTCCGAAGAAATAACGCAAGCCCAGCCTCTCCAAATAAGCCCCACATGCGCCCGCCCGTCTTCACAAGGGTCTTAGGCACTACACGACTAGGAAAATAGAAGCGTAACCCACACCCTCTCCCGTCCTCCTCAGAGAGCCTAAATTTGAATCTCCTCCCAACCAAGGCGCGACACGTGCGGGTGGCGAGGTCTAGGGGCATCCCCAGAAAGAAAATTTCTTAAATTTTTTTCTGGGGAGAAGACCTCGACAGGACCCGCCGGTCGCCCCCTAGCAAACAGATGGATAAAGTGATTGCATTATCACCACCAAAATGGTATAACCTAAACAGAGTATTTATTATTTTTCAAGGAGTCAAAAAATGGAACAACCGACAACCAACATCAAGAAATGGGGCTGGTGGGCAATAGTAGGCCTAGTCGCCATCATAGTCATCGCCGGTTTGATCATCGCCATCTCTCTATCCGGCCCAAAACCATCAGATGAAATAGCCAACCCAGAAGAAACCAGCGAACAAGACACCACCACAGAAGAGCCAGCCACCTCAGAAGAAGATAAACCCTTAGTAGCCGAGGTCACCCCCGAACTCCCCACCATCACCGAATCCCCAGAAAACCTCCCCAAAACCGGCCCAGAAGACATCATCCTCCCAGCTCTCCTAGCCGGCCTCTCCACCTACATTCTAGCTCTCACCGCCACCACTATCCACCGCAATCACCGTCGCAACTAAAATCTTCTCAAAAAATTTGCATTTTTCCACCCAACCTGATAAAATACCAGAGACTTTGGGGCACGCTCACGGCTTCTTGAAACCTTCAAGACTCCTTGAGCTGTCCCAATGAAAGGAAAACTAAATGTCAACAAAAGACACATTAACTATGGATGAGTTACTCGCAGCCAGCGAATCGGCCAAGCCCGTAATTCTAGGGGATACCATTGAGGGGACAGTGCTAACTGTCAAGAAGCACGAAATTCTACTCGACCTCGGTGCACGAGGCGTCGGCATGGTGCCACGTCGCGAAGTCACCTTCGGCCGACAACTAAACGAAGGCGATGTCGTATCCGCCAGCGTAGTAGATACTGAGATGGATGATGGCTTAATCCTCCTATCTCTCCGCAAAGCAGTCAAAGACAAGGGCTGGGACGAAATCATCGTCAAGCTTGATGCTGGAGAAATCGTCGAGATCCAACCATTCGACGCCAACCGTGGCGGCCTCCTCGTCGAGTATGAAGGCATTCGTGGCTTCTTGCCCGTCTCTCAGCTTTCCGCCGAGCATTATCCTCGCGTCGGCAACTCAGACAAAGACGAAATCTTGCAGCGCTTAAACGCTTTAGTCGGCCAAAATATCCGCGTTCGCATCCTCGACGCCGACAAAAAGACCAACAAGCTCATTTTCTCCGAAAAAGAAGCTATCAAAGACGGTCTAGCTGAAAGGTTCGCCGAGCTCAAAGTCGGTGACATCGTCAAGGGCGTAGTCACCGGCGTCGTAGATTTTGGCGTATTCGTCAACGTCGACGGCATCGAAGGCTTGATTCATATCTCCGAAATCTCTTGGGAACGGGTCAGTAGCCCAGCTGACTACGTCAAAGTAGGCGCACCGATCGAGGCCAAAATCATCGCCATCGACAAAGATCGCCTCTCTCTTTCCATGAAGCAACTCAAAGAAGACCCATGGGCCACCGAAATCGCCACCTTCAAAAAAGGCGACAAAGTAGAGGGAACCGTCACGCGCATCACGCCATTTGGCGCCTTCGTCCAAATCTCCCCAGCCGTCGAAGCCCTCGTTCACGTCAGTGAATTAGGTGAAGGCAGCGACGTCGACCCAGAGAAGATCTTCACTCTGAACGAACGCAAAGAGTTCAAGGTCCTCGACATCGACAAAGAAGGTCGCAAGATCTCCCTCAGCTTCGCCAACAAGAAAAAATAACCCACAAAAACCAACCAAAAAGACCTCTTCCAAGAAAGAGGGCGGGCGATAAAGAAGTACGTAGGCGGGGCAACCTTTCATGGTTGCTCCGCTTGCGACTTTTGCCGCTAAATGACAGCATTACGCCGTCTTGACTTGCTGTTGCGCTTGCTCGGATTTCTGCCCAACTGTTCTTTTCAAATTTGTTAACCAACCAGGCGTTCGATCTCTTGTCCTATGGCGTCCATAACGGCTTCGTTTTTCTTGCCTTCCGCGTTCAGCAGCCTGCTCCAGCCGCTTGTCAGCGTGTCCAGAAACAATGATTTACCTATCCCCTTGGCAGATCTCTTACTCTGACTTATGGTTATTTTGTTCTTCTTAGCGGTCACCGAATTGGTGTAGCCGTCTTCTCCAGGAAAGTCTATTAACTGTACGCCCAGTAGTTTGCTCATAACGGGCGCGCCGACCGGGAAATTCCCCTGTGTTTGGAGCAGCTCGAGCAACTCCTCCTGCGTGTAGTTATTCTTTGCTGTTATCTCGATATAGCGGGCTGAACCCGAGCCTTTTACTTTCATTTTCGTGTCTCCTTAAATATTAATTGCCCCCGAAGAAGCTCGACAGACTGAACCCTGTGGGCATTGGGATCGTCATCATAAAGATTGTGGCGATGAGGAACGCCGCGCCCGAAATGCACAATACGGCGATTTTGTTCTTTTCGTTCTTGAACGTGCCGGTGATACCCAGTAAAAACAGCACCATCGAATAGATGACGGTAACCAAGCCAAAGGTGTCACCGTTCTTGTTGTCTTGCTTGCCCTGCTCAAGTATCTCCTCCGATTCGGCGAGCAACGCGTTCGCCGTCTCAAAATAGCTCTCGACGAAGCCTTCTTTCTCAAAAGGCGAAACCGATTCGCCTCTGGCTTCTGTCTGCTCCATCGCCCAGTCAAAGGCGACGGACAGCTCTTCGCTCATGTTAGCGCTGATTAACTCGTCGATTTTCCATGAAATTTTCCCCAATTCATCCTTGTCGCCCCGATTCTCCGCAAAGGCTTGGTCAATCATCAGGACGTTAACCTCATTGTAGAGCATCATGTCCTGCGTGAGGCTCTGCACAGCAGCGTTGTACTCCGAGTTGCCCTCGGACGCAATATTGTTGCTGCGCGTGTAATTGGTCGCCTGATTCCCGCCGTGCAGGGAACCAACCCAGCTTGCCCACGCGGTCAGCAACGCCGTGACGCCCAGCAGGATGACTACCAGCAATTCCAGCAGCGCGCCACGCGACATTTTCTTTTTATTACCCATATTATTTTCTTCCTCTCCTTTCAGTAAGAATTTTAGATTATCACAGCCGATTTCTCAAGACTGTATTTTAAGGTTTTCAAAAAATAGAGATTGTGCAAAACTTAAATCGCTGTTTGAAAGCTTTCTGAAAGGTATGAAGTCAAGAGATTTTACTCGCAATCTACGCAATTCAATTCATTTTAATGAAATACCATTTGATATTAGCTTATGTGCAGGTAGAACAACACCAGATCTAATATCCTGCATATATTTTAAGTTGCTCCGTTACGCCCTCCACTTTCATGGTTTGCTCCATCATCCGTTCCCACCTTTCGCGGGTGTGGTATCTATCTCGTACAAAAATGCGTTCTTAACCTACAAATACCGTATCCCGACTGCTTTCATTAAATTTTTTAATGATACTTCCTTATCGCTACCTCTCAAAGGGCAGAGGTCTTTTTCACTTCAGAACCCCTCCACCTTGACCAAACCACAAATTTAATGTAAACTTAAAAGAAGTTTTATTGGGGGCTAGTGCTACTAGTCTATTAAGAAAGGAGCCTGCGATGGAAGAAGATAAGGTGATACAAATCTCTGGCTCGATTACCGTAGATGAGCTAGCAAAATCTCTTGGCATATCTGTTACTCAGCTAATCGGGGAATTGTTCAAAAACGGCATCATGGCCACCATCAACCAGCGCCTCGACTATGAGACTGCCCAGATCATGATTGACGAACTCGGCTTCAAAAACGTCCGTCTTGCCAGAAAAGAAAATTCTGCCAAACTTCCCGGCATCAAGAGAGAACTCAGCAAAGACGCCGTTGTTAGGCCACCTGTAGTAGCTATTATGGGCCATGTTGACCACGGCAAGACCACCTTGCTAGACACCATCCTCGGCAAAAAGACCGCTGAGGGCGAAGCCGGTGGCATTACCCAACATATTTCTGCCTACCAGCTAGATTACGAAGGTCGCAAGATTACCCTCCTTGACACCCCCGGCCACGAAGCTTTCGCTGCCATTCGCCAGCACGGCGCCATGCTTACAGATATTGTCATCATAGTCGTTGCCACAGATGACGGCGTCAAGCCCCAAACTGCCGAAGCGATCAAATTCGCCGAAGCCGCCAACGCCAAAATCATCATTGCGCTCAACAAAATCGACAAAGAGGGTGCCAATATTGACCGCACCAAGACCCAGCTCGCCACCGAGTTCAACCTCAACCCCGAAGAATGGGGCGGTGACACCGTCATGGTTCCAGTCTCTGCGAAAACTGGCGAAAACCTCAACAAATTGCTAGACATGATCCTCCTTACCGCAGACGTGGACGAGTTAAAAGCCGACGAAAAAATCCCAGCCGAAGGCCTCGTGATCGAAAGTCACATGGAAACCGGCAAAGGCGCCACCGTTAATCTACTCGTCACTGGTGGCGAACTCAAAGTTGGCGAATTCCTAGTCGCTGGCAAAGCTTGGGGCAAAGTCCGCACCATGCTAGATTGGCGCAATCGTCCTAAAGGTAAAGCCGGCCCATCTACACCAGTCATCGTCACTGGTTTCAAAGAACTGCCAAAGTTTGGCGACAAATTCGAAGAATTTCCAGATGAGAAGCTAGCTCGCAAAGCTGCTTTGCTCAACGCACAGGTTGAAACCGGCGAAATCGCCTCCTCCAACGTCACCAGCGCCGACCTCCTCCGCATGATGAACGCCGCAGACAACACCAAAGTCTTCAACGTCGTCATCAAAGGCGATGTGCTTGGCAGCGTCACCTCTGTAGTAGATTCTCTCAGGCTTATCGACACCAGCGGGGAAGTCACCCTCAATATCGTCGCCACAGGCGTTGGCCCAGTCACCGAAAACGACATTTACCTTGCCGTTGGCGAAAACACCGTTATTTATGCCTTCAATGTCGACGTCCCAAATACCATCGCCAAAATGGCCGAACGCGACAACGTCCCCATTCGCTCTTTCCGAGTTATTTATGAATTATTAGATGACGCCAAGACTGAAATGGAAAATATGCTAGACGCCGAAGTCATCGAGACCGCAACCGGCGAACTCAGCGTAAAAGGCGTTTTCCGCACCGAAAAGACCGAAATCATCGCCGGCGGCGAAGTGCTATCTGGTCGCGTCTCTCCAGGAGAACTCGGCCGCGCTTACCGCAAAAAAGAACTCTTAGGAGAAGTTGAAGTTGCCAGCGTCCAAGCCGGCAAAGTCGACATCCCCGCCTTAGCACAAGGCGAAATTGGCGGTATCTCCTTCAAAACCACCAAGAAAATTACCCTCGAAATTGGCGATCGCATCAAATTCTTCACCCGCGAAGTCAAAAAGAAAAAGTTAGCATAACGTTCACGCTTTTTTATGCTACAATGGGGGAAATAGGAGAATAAAGATATGTTTAGGTTGGACGATGAGTTCCTCAATGAAATTGGTAAAGGCGATATGCCCGAAGCAGAAAAGCTCGCACTGCTTGAGCACCTTCAAGAGGAGTTAGAAGAGCGTGTTGGTGCGCGCATCAGTGAAAATCTCTCTGAAGAACAGATCGAGGAATTCGAGAAAATCATCGATGGCGATCAGGATACAATAAAAGCATTCTTGGACGGCCTCGGTGACTACAAAAACGACCCTACTTATCAAAAATTCCTCCAGATTGGCGCCACCGACGATTCTCCAGAGCTTCTCGGTGAATATGTCAGCCTCAAATGGCTAGACCAGAATTGTCCCAACTACAAAGAAATCGCCACTGAGGTTACCTCAGAGCTCAAAGCCGAAGTCACCTCAAGCAAAGATTCTATTTAGCGTAACCCCTCAAGAACTCTGTCGCGCTCATCTCTTTGCGACCCGCCGGCACCAATCTATCAACGCTCAAATATCTTCCATCCTTGCACTCAATTTCCAGTCCACTCCCCACATTCTCCTCAATGTGACCCTGAATAACAGTGCAGGGCACACCAAAAAACTCATATTTTGATTTCGGGAAACCCGCATAAGCCCTTATCTGTCGCTCAATTTCTACCGCGCTAAATTCATTTGGGGCAATATTTCCGTCTTTTTTCTCCAGTTTTTTAGTAAAAGTAGCTTGAGAATTATTCTGTTCCACACCTGTTACATTATTTCTTACAACATCTCCCAACACACGGATCAGTAGCGCCCAGCCCAGCCTAGCCAACCTCTCATAAAGTTCCTGTTTCGTCTCATTTCCCCTCAGCGTCACCTTTTCCTGAGCAAACACCGGCCCAGCATCCATCTCCTTCACTAGCCCCATCACCGACACCCCCGTCTCCTTATCCCCATTAAGAATCGCGCTCTCGATAGGCGTAGTCCCACGATATTTTGGCAACAGAGAAGGATGAATGTTCAAAATTCCCATCGGAAAAGCCTCAATTACCGCCTGCGGAATAATCTTCCCAAAAGACGCCAGAACCCCAATATCTGGCTTTTTCTCCCTCACCAGCTCCAAAATCTCCCCAGAATTTCGCGTATAAAACACCGGCACACCATACCCATACGCCACCTCAGCAATCTTCAAAGGCTTCTTGGTATTTTCAGATGGCAACACTAAAGCCCCAATCTTATACCCCTCTCTCACCAAAGCATCAAAACTCGGCGTCACCACCCGCATCAACCCCTGCGCCAGCTGCTCATTCCCAAAGAAAAACACCACCGGCCTACTCATCGGGGAATAGCGTCTTATTATTTTTTATATGCTTATCATAGTCCAGTGGTCGCAAATCCCCCTTGCCATCCAGCTCAAAAAAAGCATTCTTCTCATCCTTGATATGGTCAATAAACAACACCCCATCCAGATGATCAATCTCATGCTGCAAGGTCCGAGCCAAAAAGTCCGTCGCTTTCAGCCTCACCTCTGTCCCGTCCTCCAGCATCGCCTTCAGCCTAGTCTTACCGTATCTCGGCACCAGCCCATAAACCTTCGGCACCGAGAGACACCCCTCATAATCCTTCACAACCTTCCCCTCATTTTTAATAATCTCCGGATTAATCAAAGCAATAAAACTCGCATTTGCCTTATTACCCATATCTTCCCGCACCACAATAATCCTCTTACTAAACCCCATCTGAGGCGCCGCCAAAGCCGCCGACAGCTCAAACTCATGCTCCTTCTCCCACTCCACAGAAGCCCGGATCATCTTCGCAATAATCTCCTGAATCTCCGGCGTAATCTCCTGCACCTTAGCAGACTTCTGCCTCAGCCTCGGGTCCGGCGTCACAATAATCTTCGATTTCATACCCCAATCTTATCATACTTGACTTATTTTGTAAACTGTGCTATAATGTAAGGATATGAGCGAAAAGGGAGAGCTCTCTCACTTTTCCGAATATCCGCACCATTACATTATTTTCAATAATATAATGTAAGGATATGAGCGAAAAGTGAGCTCTCTCACTAAATCAAACTCCCCGGATCCAAATAACTATGCAAATGCGGATTAGCCCCCAAACCATTAAGGACTTTTAATAATTCAGCCCTAGACTTAGACTTCACCACAATCTGCCAACTGAACCCCCTCGGAGTCCGCTCATGGAAAGCCGGCATTGGCACACTAATTTCTACCTTACCAGAAATTTTTTTCACCTCATCTCGGAGTTTGCCAATATTTTTCAAAACCGCCACTTCAGTTTTATAAACCAGAGACAACTTCAACAAAAACCGATATGGCGGCAACCCCGACTTCCTCCGCACCCCCAGAACATAATCATAAACCCCCCGATAATCCCCAGCCACCGCCGCCCGAATCACCGGATGCTCCGGCTGATAACTCTGAATCACAATCTCCGTATTTTGATGTCCCCGCCTCGCCCGCCCCATCACCTGCGCCAGAAGCTGATAAGTCCGCTCCTCGCTACTAAAATCCGGCAAGCCTAGCTGTGCATCCGCCTGAATCACCCCCAGAGTCGTTAAATTCGGGAAATCAAACCCCTTAGCAATACTCTGAGTACCAATTAAAATGTCATATCTACCAGCCTTCACCTCTGCATAAACATTTTTCATTTGCTTCTCAGGCAAAGTATCCGCATCAAATCGCGCCAACCGCGCTTCCGGAAATAATTTCGCCAGCTCCGTCTCAATCAGCTTCGTCCCAAACCCCTTATGAATAATATTTGCATTCCGACATTCCGGGCAGCCCGTCGGCACCGGTAATTTTTGTCCACAAGTATGACAGAGCAGGGCAAACTTATCCGTATGCAGCGTCAAAGGCAAGAAGCAATCCGGGCACAGCGCCTGCCAGCCGCAGTTGTCACACATCGTCAGCGGTGCATTCCCCCTCCGATTATGAAAAATCAGTGTCTGCGTCCCCATTTTTAGCGATTTATCTATACTAGCGAGCAACTTATCCGAAATCAACCGATGTCTCTTAAAATTCACCCGATCCTTCAGATCCACCACGCTAGTCTCCGCACTTTTATTAGATTTCACTGCCAATTCTTTCAGCTCCACCACTGCGTTGCGTTGTTCGCACAAATAATAATCCGCCACCGTCGGCGTCGCCGTTCCCAGCACAGTTTTCGCCATCGTCGACGCCAGCCGCAACGCCGAATATTTCGGTGACTGATCCTGAATATACGCCGGCTCGTGCGCCTCATCTATAATAACCAACCCCAGTTTTCTCACCGGTGCAAACAGTGCCGACCTCGGCCCAATCACTACCAGAGGCTCCTCTGCCAATAATACCTTCTCCCACACCAAATGCCTCTCCGCTTCCGTCTGACCAGAGTGCATCAAGGCGACATTATCAAAATACTCCTGAAAATTGCTAATCAACTGCGAAGTCAAAGCAATTTCCGGCACCAACAAAATCACCGATTTTCCCTCGCTCAGGGTTTTCTCGGCCAAACTAAGGTAAACATTAGTTTTCCCGCTCCCCGTAATCCCATGCAAGAGCACTGTGTTAGGTTTGGCTTCCCAAATTTCCCGGACAACACGTTGCTGCGCAGAATTAAGTAAAATATCAACTTTCTTCTCGCCAGCCTCAACCCTAGTCACCTTACTCTCGCGCCTTCTTTTCTCCACCCCCCTCGGCAAAACACTCTGCGCCACCACCGGGAGCGTCACCGCATAATATTCCGCCATCCACAAAATCGCCTGCACTAGATGTGTCGGCAACACTGCATCATCAACCACCTCGAGTCCCCTAGTCTCAAAATCTGGCTTTTTCACTTCTCGAATTACAATCCCCACACAATTCCGTTTTCCCACCCCCACCAAAACTACCGTCCCAACAGCCAAAACTTTTTCCGAACCATAAGTCAGCACCCCGCTCCCAACCCGAAAAATCCGATTCGGAATCACCTCATAATATCTCATATCTTTATTATACCCGTGCTTACACTTTTACGCTCTATTCTTGTTGTAAAAATGACTAACCTGCAGTAAAATAGACATTAATAAGGAGGTAAAAGTGTTAGACGTTTTTGTCACTAGCCGTGTACGGCGCAAAATTCTTGTCGTATTCGCCAAATACCCAGATTTCAAGACCCACGTCCGAGGCCTCTCCAAACTCATCAAAGAAGACCCCGGCAACATCCAGCGAGAACTCAAGAGATTATCCAAAGGCGGCTTCCTGATTGTCAGCAAAAAAGGCAATTCCAATATTTATCAGACCAACAAACAATTTCCCATTCTAAAAGAACTCCAAAGTATGGTCATCAAGAGTCAACAGATGAGTGGCAACAAATCCCAGAACAAAACCATTGGATAATAACAAATGAGTTACAGCATATTATTTCAACGCCTCCTCAAGGCTCGCAGATTTGACGACGATTTTCTAAGCCCCCGCTACGCAACATTGAGCGATCCTTTTTCACTCCAAGATATGGATATTTGCGTCGCACGCATCCTTTCCGCCGCCAAAAACCACGAAAAAATCGTCATTTACGGCGATTACGATGTCGACGGTGTCTGCTCCTCCACCCTTATGCACGACGCACTTGTATCTGTCGGCTGCCAAGACATCAAAATTATCCTACCGGATCGTTTTGGCGACGGTTACGGCATGAATCTAGGCGCCATCCCAGAGATAGCTAAGACAAAAGCCACTCTCGCCATCACAGTAGACTGCGGTAGTGGCTCCGAGCATGTCATAGCAAAGTTAAAAGAGCAAGGCATTGATACCATAGTCACAGATCACCACGAAATCCCCGAAATACCCAAGTCCGCCATCGCCACCATCAACCCCAAAAGAGGTAAAACCTTGCACGATCTCGCCGGTGTCGGCGTCACTTTTGAGGTCGCCCGCGCCCTCAATCTGCACCAAAATAACGGCCAATGTGACGGCTCCGAAAAATGGCTCCTTGATCTCGTCGCCATCGGCACCATCTGTGACGCCATGCCTATCACCGGCGAAAACCGCACTTTAGTCTATTGGGGCCTCCGCGTCCTCGCCAAAACTCGACGTCCGGGTCTCCAAGAACTCATGAAAATCAGCAACATTGACCCCAAATCGCTCTCCACCCACTCAGTCGGTTTCCAACTCGGACCCCGTCTCAACGCCAGCGGCCGCATGGGTAGCGCCTATACCTCGCTAGATCTGCTTATAAGTAAAACCCGCCCCGCAGCCTTCAAGTTCGCCTCAGAATTAGAACGGCTCAACAAAGAACGTCGCAAAGTCCAAGACGCCGCCATCTCCGAACTCGAATCCTCCGGTATCGCCGACCAACCCATCATCACCGTAAAAGGGAACTGGCACGAAGGCGTTATCGGCATTATTGCTGGCAGACTGATGGAAACCCACAAAAAACCCACCTTCGTATTTACAGAGGTAGAGAACGGTCTCCTAAAGGGTAGTGGTCGCAGTTTCGGTGATTTTAATTTAGCATACTGTATCACACATTGCCAAAATATGCTAGTGAAAGGCGGAGGACACAATTTCGCCTGTGGCCTCACGATTGCCAATTCTAATTTCGAAAACTTCACAAACAGCGCCAACGACCTCTATAGATCCCTCAAACTCCCCAACCAAGACAAATACCTCAAGACCTCATCAGATCTCGATGTCGATAACTTCACCAACCTCACCGAAGCTCTCTGCGACGAACTCAGCCTCCTAGAACCCTACGGCGCAGGCAACAGCGAACCGGTCTTCAGCACCACCGCCAAAATCCTCAACACCAAAATCCTCAAAGAAAAACACCTCAGCCTAAATCTTTGCGACAACCAAGGCCAAACCCTCCGCCTAATGGCCTTCTTCGCCCCCCAAAACTGGCTAAACTTCGAAGAAAACACCGAAATCCACATCAAATTCACCCTAACTCTCAACGAATGGAACAATCGCCGCACCGTAGAAGGCCGAATAGTAGATGTAGACTTCTAGAGCGCTAACGCACTTTTGGGCGAACCGAGCGCAGCCTGTCTAGAGAGGATGTGGAAGAGGGGCGTGCACGCCCCTAATTCCAGCCAACTGCAGCGCCTGCGCCCCGTAAAGACGGGCGCGCACGCAAAAGGGCCTCTCTAGACAGGCTGCGCTCGGTTCGTTCCAATTAGCGTAAATAATCATTGTCTATCTCGACAAGATATGATAAAATAATAACCATATGGCAGTAAAAGTAACAAGAAAAGACCAATCAGAGGCAAACGAAAACATCGTCCGCCGCTTCAATCGCAAGGTTTTACAGAGTGGCGTGCTTGCCACCGCAAAGGAAGGTTTGCGCTTTAGTAAGCCTCTCTCCAAAAGAGAGCGACGCACAAAAGCAATTTTGCGCGAGCAACGCAAGGCCGAAAAAGCCGAACGCATGAAGCTAGGTCTTAAATAAGAATTTTAGAAAAATACCCCGAAAGGGGTATTTTTCATTCCAAGAATTACAAATGATATACTATAAGTAGAAAAGGAGAGCAATATGTCACTAAAAGATAAAATTACCGAAGATCTAAAGGAGGCAATGCTTGCCAAAGACGAGCCACGAGTCACAGTATTACGGGGCTTAAAATCAGCTATTCTTGATGTCGAAGTGGCAGAAGGAAAACGCGACAAGGGCCTTTCGGACGAGGAGATCGAGAAGCTTTTCATGAAAGAGGTCAAAAAACGCAAAGAGGCTATAGACATCTACGAAGCCAACGGACGCGGCGACCTCGTAGAAAGTGAGGAATTCGAGAAGAAGGTCATTGAGAGTTATTTGCCAAAGCAAATGAGCGACTCCGAAATCTCAGAAAAAATTGACGATGTCTTGAGCAGTCTAAAAGAAGGCGAAATAGCTCAAATTGGTGTTATTATTGGCAAAGTCAAAATGTTGGTCGGCAGTTCTGCCGATGGTGCAACCGTAGCACGCCTAGTCAAGGAAAAAATCAAGTGATGATCCTACTTTTTGGCCCAGCTGGGAGTGGCAAAAGCCTCCAAGGCCAGATTCTTGCCGAAAAATACGGCTGGCATTGGCTTTCTGTTGGGCAAATTCTCCGCAACCAAAACGATCCGGAAATTAACGAAAAATTAAAGGGCGGGGAATTGTTTGACGACGAATTTGTGTCTGGACTCGTACACAAAACTATTGCCGAATTCGAAGCCACGGGCAAGAACATGATTCTGGACGGGTATCCGCGCGATGCTTGGCAAGCCCAATGGATCATAGACCGTGGCGACGCAGACAAAATATCTGGCGCAATTGTGCTAGATGTACCGGCAGAAGAACTCTGGAAACGCATCAAAGGGCGCGGTCGCCCAGACGACACAGAAGCCGTCCTAAAACGTCGTTGGGAGATATTTGAACAAAATATTTATTCAATTTTACCTCTGTTAGAGAACGAAAATGTAAAAATTACAACAATAAACGGCGTTGGGGAAATTGCAGAAATTACCGCCAGGATTGAGGGAGTCTTAAGAGACTGGAGTCTCATCAGCGGCATAAACGAATATCGCGATCACGAACGCAGCTATGGCGAATAATTAGTGTATAATAGTCTAATGGACAATCAGAGAATAGAAGCAATGCGCGCAGGCGGCAAAATACTGGGTCGGATTCTTAGTGAACTCAAAAGCTATGTTCAAGCTGGTATGAACGAAAAAGATATCGATAAGTGGGTAGAATCCAAAATTCTCAAATACGGCGCCGAAGTCGCATATTATGAACCCACCACAAATTTCCCAGGCGCAATTTGCATCTCGGTGAACGATGAATTGATACACGGCATCCCAGAAGACAATATCCTTCAGGACGGCGACAAAGTCAGCTTCGACCTCAGCATAAAATATCACAATTACTACGTAGACTCTGCTTTTACAATGGTCATTGGTGGCGAAAAAGGCGCCCTAAAACATCTCTTGAGCTACACTGAGTCGGCATTAGCGGAAGGCATTGCGACCGTCCGCGCAGGAGTAAAACTCGGTGACGTCGGCTACGCCATAGAAAAAGTCCTCGAAAAGGGCAAACTCGGCATCATCCGCAACTATGTAGGTCACGGTATTGGCTCCGAAATTCATATGCCCCCAGACGTTCCAAATTATGGACAACGTGGGCACGGACTCAAGCTCAAAGCCGGCGATACGATCTGCATCGAACCAATGGCCAGCCTAGGCAAGCCTGATACTTTCATATCCGACGATGGCTGGACTGTCTGCCTGAAAGACGGCTCCATTGGTGCACATTTCGAGCACACCATCCTCGTCACAGATGACGGCTGCGAAATCTTAACATTAAATTAAATATATTATGATACAATAAGCTTATGGAAGAAAAATCTCGTTTCGCTGTAGGATTAGATGTTGGCACCAGTAACATTAGGGCCGTTATCGGTAGCGTAGATAGAGACGGAAATGTTTCCGTAGTAGGTTATAGCGAAGTCCCATCTGGAGGTATGCGTAAAGGCGTAGTCGTCAATTTGGCCGGCCCCGCCAACGCCATAGATGTCTGCCTCAAACCAGTCGAAGATATGAGTGGCATTCAAGTAAACGCCGCTACTATTGGTATCAATGGCTCCCATATCTTAAGCGCAAAAACCGAAGGCATGATAGCAGTAGGTACCACAGACCATGAAATCGACGAAGCCGACCTCGATCGAGTAGATCAAGTTGCCGCCACCGGCAAGTTTCCTGCAAACCGCGAAATCTTAGACCTCGTACCCTATTCCTACAGCCTAGACGGCCAGACCGGCATAAGAGACCCCCTTGGCATGACCGGCTCACGTTTAGAAATCAAAGCTAGCATCATTTCTGCGCTCTTGCCATACTGCGATAACCTCCGTAAAGCTGCCGAAATGGCAAAAGTTCAGACCGAAAGGCTTGTTTCTACAGTGGTGGCCTCCGCCAGAGCAGTTTTGACCAGTCAACAAATGGAAAATGGCGTCGGCGTAGTAGATCTCGGGGCAACCACTACCGGCGTAGCGGTCTACGACGAGGGCGATCTGCAGTACGTAGGCGTTATTCCAATCGGTGGTAATGACATCACCAAAGATTTAGCCACTATTCTTAAAACCATCCCTGAAGTTGCCGAAGAAATCAAAATTCGCTTCGCGACTGGTCGTTTCGGCGAAAACGAAAAAGATATAGTGATCAAACAGGGCAGAGAAGAATTAACTTTCCCACGCGCCAAAGTTGACGAAGTAGTCGAAGCTCGCCTTGAGGAAATATTCGAAGGTGTCCGCAAAGAGCTTAAGCGCGCCAATTACGACAAAAGACTTCCGGAAGGCATTGTCCTTACGGGTGGTGCTGCCAAGTTGCGCGACATCGAAATTTACGCAAGATCCCAAGTAGAACTCGCTGTTCGCGTCAGCGCCCCTACTGGACTGGGAGGCGTGAGCGAATCTGTCGCCAAGCCAGAATATGCCACAGCAGTAGGACTCATGTTAACTAGCGCCCAATTCAATCCTGCGCCAGGTCAGAACGCCAAGAAGTCTTCAAAAAAATCTAGCAAGTCAAAAGGTGGCCCATTATCTAGGTTTTTCGGCTTTTTCAAGTAAAAACAACTAGTCAGATTAAGATTATTGGTATATATTATATCTAGACACACTCTATTAGAGTTTAATGTTATAATGTTGACACAGAATTGAGAGGAGTAAAAATGCCCGAAATCAAGCCAAGTGAAGTGGAAAGCACAGCAAGCATTAAGGTTGTAGGCGTGGGCGGTGCTGGTGGCTCAGCTATCAACAGAATGAAAGAAGCTGGTCTAAGTGGCGTAGAATTTATCGCCATGAATACCGATGCGCAGTCTCTGCATGGCTCAAAAGCCGATATTAAGGTCCACCTTGGGCATGCCACTACCAATGGGCTAGGCGCTGGCGCAGACCCCGCAGTCGGTGAAAAAGCCGCAGACGAAAGTCGCGAAGATATTAAGAACGCACTAGAAGGCGCCGATATGGTGTTTATTACGCTCGGTGCCGGTGGTGGTACTGGTTCGGGTGGTGGTTATATTGTCGCCGAAGAAGCTCGCAAGCAAGACATCTTGGTAGTCGGCGTAGCCACAAAACCATTCTCGTTTGAAGGTGCAAAACGCAAAGCCAATGCGGATTGGGCTATCGATAAATTGGCTCGCAACGTAGACGCACTCATCACTATCCCAAATGACAGACTTCTCCAGACAATCGATCAGCGCACGCCAATTCTCGAGACTTTCAAAATCGCTGACGATGTCCTAAGACAAGGCGTCCAAGGCATTTCCGAACTAATTACCGAGCATTCCCTCATTAACCTCGACTTCGCAGACGTTAAGGCCATTATGAAAGACGCCGGATCGGCTCTCATGGGCATCGGCCGCGCATCTGGCGAAAATCGTGCAGTTTTGGCTGCACAGCAAGCTATCGAATCTCCACTTATCGAAGTTTCTATCGATGGCGCAAAAGGCGTCCTGTTCTCCGTCGCTGGTGGCTACGATGTCACTATGGCTGAGATGCAAGAAGCTGCCGAACTTATCACCGCAAGTGTCAGTAAAGACGCCAACGTTATCTGGGGCGCAAGCGTTCGCCCAGACCTAGACGACGAAATCATCGTTACGGTCGTCGCTACAGGATTTGATTCGGTCTATTACAAAGATGATCCACGAGCCACTGAAAAAACCTCCCTCATTAGCGAACAGGTTGTTTCCTCAGAGCCAGAGATTGCCATAGTTGACGAAATTATTGATACCCCCGCAGACTCTAACGATGGTGACGCTGAGCCAGCCAAAGATTCGGAGTTCGTCGAGCCCACCACTGTAAATATGTGGGACAATATCAAATCCGACAACAATGACGACGACGACAGCGACATCCCAGCCATTCTGCGACGCAGGAAGAAAAACAAAAAATAATCCATACAGCCAAAATATACGGGCATTATAAATTGGTAAGTGAGGTAAGATGCGTAAGGGATTTCAAATTGGCGAGAGTAAAGTGGTTGAAAGTAGAGAGTCTCAAGACGGCACCATGATTCGCCGTCGCCGTGTTTCGCTAGATGGCAAAAACCGCTTCACTACCTACGAGCGTATCGAGCGTCCAAATATCATCATCAAAAAACGTAGCGGCAGTCGCGAATCGTTTGACCGTGACAAACTTATGCGCGCTGTCAGAAATAGTGTAGGTAAATATTTTAAAGATGATATGGACATAGAGGCCGTTGTCGGCCAAGTAGAAGATATGATCTATGATCTTGAGCAAGAAGAAGTCCCCTCAAGGGCTATTGGCGAATCCATTCTGGATGTCCTGGCAAGGGTGAATGAAGTCGCCTATGTCCGCTTTGCAAGCGTTTTCCGTGAGTTTACCTCTCTCGAAGAGTTTGAAAAGATTATTGCAGAACAGAAAAAACCGCAAAATAAGAAAGCATAAAAGGAGAAAACAATGAGAGTGGTGGTCGTTTGGAAGGATTATACGGATTATTCTAGGGAAGTCATAAGTTGGCTACGTGAGTTCGAACAACGAACCGGAAGAACCCTAGAAAGCCTTGATCCAGACACCATTCCTGGCGAAACTTTCGCCAAAGCCTATGATATAGTTCAGTATCCTACCGTTATTGCAATCACTGAGCCCACCGGCATCGAGCAAAAACGTTGGGTCGGCACACCCATGCCACTAATAGATGAAGTAAGCTTCTATAATTAGCTTTTGGCGTTTCTATTTCGATATGATACAATAAGGTTGAAAAGCGTTATCAGCGGCCATCAACCGCGATGCCAGCGAAAGAACCGGACTTGTCCCTAGTAGAATCGCTCGTAAATCTGCGTAAAAGATCAAGAAAGCGCCTTAAGCTCATTCAAAGCTTGAGGAAATTGGATGGTACCGCTCTAAACCCAAGAGTTCCAATGCAAATTGGAGCTTTTCTATTAAAATTAAGGAGTGGTCTATGAAAAAACAATTATTAGCCGTAGATATCGATAACGTATTAGCTGATTTTAATGAAGCTTTCATTGAGTATGCCAATAAGAATTGGGGTAGCAATCTTGTCATAGAAGATTGCACTGAAGATTGGAGTCGGCTCTTCAATATAGATCAAGCCGAATGGCAACGTCGCGCTACGGAACTCTTCTCCGAAAAAAGTCAGATTTATTATCATCTTCCAATTGTCTCAGGCGCTCAAGCTGGTCTAACCAAATTAAAATCGCACTTTGATATTATCGCAATTACTTCAAGAAGTCGCGCTACAAATGACGCCACGCACGCATGGCTAAATGACAATTTGCCAGGCCTTATCGATGAAGTCCACTTCTCTGGAATTTATGACGATTTCCAGCAAGGCATAGAGTCCCACAAAGCAACTAAAGGGAAAATATGCAAAGATTTAAGCATCAATTTCTTCATCGACGATGAACCCAAACACTGCCTAGCTACCGCAGATCACGAAATTTCTACCATCATCTTCGGCGACTATCCTAGCAATCGCAACTTCAACGACCCCCGCATCCCCCGCGCCAAAACCTGGCGCGAAGTCACCGAAATTCTAATTAAGGAGCAATTATGAAGTACAAATACGGAGAAAGGCGCAGAGCCTCAGAATACGAAAAAGCACTAGTGGATTTCTGGAAAAAGCACAATACCTTCGAAAAATCCATTGAAATGCGTAGCGCTGACAAAACTTACGTATTTTATGATGGCCCACCGTTTATTACGGGCAATCCTCATCATGGCACATTGCTTTCATCTGTAGTCAAAGACGCAGTGCCACGCTTCTGGACCATGAATGGCTTCCGAGTAGAACGTCGCTGGGGCTGGGATTGCCACGGTTTGCCAGCAGAAAACTTTGTGGAAAAGCAACTTAGCATTACCGACCGTCGTGAAATTGGCACCAAAATCAGCCTAGAAGAATACATCACTAAAGCCCGCGAAAGTATGGTTGCCAACAGCGAAACTTGGGAGCAAGTCATTGACCGCATCGGTCGCTGGGTTGATTTCAAAGGCGCATACAAAACCATGGACAAGGATTTTATGGAGTCGGTTTGGTGGGCGTTCAAAACCCTCTACGACAAGGGCAAAATCTACGAAGGCAAGAAAGTCCTGATGTACGACACCAAATTCGCCACGCCAGTCAGCAAAAACGAGGTGACGATGGATAATGACGCGTATCAAACCGTTACAGATCCGAGTGTTTTTGTGAAGTTCAAAGTTCGTCATTCTGAACTTGATTCAGAATCCAGCCATAAAAAATATCTCTTAGCCTGGACAACAACCCCGTGGACTTTGCCAGGCAATATGGCGTTGGCGGTCAATCCGAAATTGCAGTATGTGGAAGTTGAGGTGAATCGTCATTCTGAACTTGATTCAGAATCTAGTAAAAAACTGGATTCTCGGGTCAAGCCCGAGAATGACAAGCTGCGTTTGATACTTGCCAAAGACTTAGTGGAGAAAGTTTTGGTTGACGACAAAAAACAACCGCTTGATTATAAAATTGTGCGAGAAATGAGCGGGGAAGACCTGGTTGGAATCGAGTATGTTCCAATTTTCCCAGAGGTAGACGGCTCAGTTGTCTCCGGAAACGCTCATAAAGTTTGGGCGGCGGAGTTTGTGGAGAACGAGGGCGGCACGGGCATCGTGCATATCGCGCCGGCGTATGGCGAGGATGATTACGCATTAGCATTGAAACATAATATCCCAGTCGTGGACGTGCTGGACGCAGAGGGTTTTTACTTGCCCGAAATGCAAAAAGAGTTGGAAAAACTGGGCGTGAAACCGACTCACGCCGACAAAATTGAGGTTTGGGAGGGCAATAAGTTTATTGCAAAATGTTTGCAAGAAGCCGGCGTTGTTTGGAAAATCGACTATATTCGTCACGAGTACCCATTCAACCCACGCAGCAAACAGCGCATTATGTACCGCGCCATCCCCAGCTGGTTCTTCGATATCCAAGATAGCAAAGCGCTGATGCTTGAAAAAAACGAAGACATCAATTGGTTCCCAGAATATCTTAAGCATGGCCGTTTTGCCAAGAACATCGAGCAAGCCCCCGACTGGAATCTCTCTCGCGACCGTTTCTGGGCGACCCCAATGCCCGTCTGGAAAGGCGACAAAGGCACCATAAAGGTTCTCGGGAGCTACGAAGAATTAGAGAAATTATCTGGCAAAACACTCCAAGATTACCATCGCCCCTGGGTCGACGAAGTGACCTTCGAAATAAATGGCGAAAAATTCACTCGCATCGAAAAAGTCCTAGATTGCTGGTTTGAATCTGGCTCCATGCCATTCGCCCAGCTCCACTACCCCTTCGAAAACAAAGAAAACTTCGAAAAAAACTACCCCGCCGACTTCATCGTGGAGTATATCGGCCAAGTCAGAGCTTGGTTCTACTACGTCCACGTCGTCAATACCGCGCTCTTTGATGACCGCGCCTACAAAAACGTCATCACCACTGGCACTCTAGCTGGCAACGACGGCCGCAAGATGAGCAAATCCCTCGGCAACTACACCGACCCCAACGATCTCATGGACAAATTCTCCGCCGACGCCCTCCGCTTCCTTATGCTTTCCTCCCCAGTCCTCTCCGGCGAAGACTTCGCTCTCCTCGACAAAGACGTCAGCGACGTCGCCCGCAAGCTCACCATGGTCTGGAATGTCTACGATTTCTTCACCATGTACGCCGAAGTCGACGGTTGGGAATTCAATGGCGACCTAAAGCCTCCAAAAAATCTTAAAAATCCCCTAGACACCTGGATTATTTCTCGTATTTACCAGCTCCGAGACGAAATTACCAAAAACATGAATCAATATAACCTCCCCGACGCCCTCGCCGGAGTACTCCCGTTCATTGACGATCTCTCCAACTGGTTCGTCCGCCGTAGCCGCCGCCGCTTCTGGAAATCCGACAAAGGCGCCGATAAAGTCGAAGCCTACGAAACTCTCCACTACGCACTTTCGTATTTAGCGCTACTGCTTGCGCCTTTCGTTCCATTCCTAGCTGAAGAGCTTTGGCAAAACATGATCGGCGAAAATTCCGTCCATCTTGAAGACTGGCCAGCCGCCGGAACAATAGACGAAGAGTCCCTGAACAACATGGCTACCTGCCGCCGCATCATCACCGATGGCCTAGCCCTTCGCATGAATACTCAAGATGAATACGGTCAAATCAAGGTCCGTCAACCCCTATCAGAACTGAAGTACAACGGAGACAAACTCGATAATTTCTACGAACAAATTATCGCCGAAGAAGTCAACGTTAAAAAAATTACTCATCACGCAGGCGAAATTGAGCTCAACAAAACCCTCACGCCCGAACTCCGCGACGAAGGCTTCGCCCGCGAACTCATCCGCTTCATCCAATCCGCCCGCAAAAAAGCCGGCCTCAACGTCGACGACCGCATCAATCTCTCCATCTCCCAGCCCATCCCAGAAGCCTTCAAGCCAACAATCCAGCAAGAAACCCTAGCCACCACCCTAAAAATAGGCGAAAACTACTCCTACGACGAAATCATCAAAATAGACAGCAAACTCCTCACCATCTCCTTAGAAAAAGCTTAACGGGGAAGGCATCACAATTCCGGAACCATCAAGACATGGAAGCGTGTTGGCGCGGGTCCTGTCGAGGTCTTCTCCCCACAAAAAAATTTAAGAAATTCTTTTTGCGGGGATGCCCCTAGACCTCACCACCCGCAGATAAGCTATTCTTTAATTTATGAAATGTGC
>JAITNW010000007.1 GCA_031290255.1 Candidatus Nomurabacteria bacterium | reverse complement strand
GTGGAGGTTCATTTTGAAAAAGAGGGTATCAACACGCTGGACTCTAGCAGTGAAATGTTTATTACTATTTGGAGCTCACTGGCACAGGAAGAGAGCCACTCCATAAGCACAAATATTTTGTGGGGCATCCAAAAAAGCATGAAGGACGGCAAAATCAACATCGGGTATAAGCACTTTCTAGGTTACGAAAAAGGTGAGGACGGCGAACCATGCATTGTCCCAGAGGAAGCGAGGATTATCCGCTGGATTTATGGGCTGTTTCTGGAGGGCAAGACATATCGTAGAATTGCGGATATGCTCACGGAACATGGCATTTTAACGCCGTCTGGGAAGACACAGTGGAGCGTCAGCACGGTTGTCAGCATCCTGAGTAACGAGAAGTACAAGGGTGCGGCGCTCCTGCAGAAAACCTACACGGTGGATTTCCTCAGCAAAACCGTCAAGAAGAATCAGGGTGAGCGCAAGCAGTATTATATCGCGGATTCCCATCCGGCTATTATTGCGCCGGAGACCTTTGACCTGGTACAGAGTGAGATGAAAAAGCGCAAGGCCCACAGGCTGCAATTAAAGAGTACCAGCCCTTTTGCGGCAAAAATCATCTGCGGCAATTGCGGCGGTTTCTACGGCTCAAAGGTCTGGCACTCAAAGAGCTACCAATACAATGTGTGGCACTGCAACAGAAAATACAAAGACCAGACCTTCTGCGAGACGCCGCTCATACGGGAGGATGATCTGGAGCAAGCCTTCGTGGAAGCCTTCAACCGGATTCTTGGCGGTAAAGACAGGCATATTGCTCAGTTTGAGAAGTTCCTGCCGCTTCTGGCCGATACCTCCGGTTTAGAGAAAAAGCTGACCGAGGCTCAGGATGCCTGCGACGCCGTTGTGGGCCGTATGCGCCGCGATATGGAGGAGAACGCCCGGCAGACGCAGGATCAGGGCGAGTATAAACAACATTTTGACCGGATGGGCGAAGAGTATACAGCAGCGAAACAGCGGGTCGCACAGATTCAGGATGAAATACTGGAGCAAAAAGCCCGCAGGGAGCGCATCCGCCGTTTTCTGAATGAATTGCGGCAGAGCGGCGAACTCGTAACCGAGTTTGACGAGCGTCTGTGGCACGCAATCGTTAATTCGGTGCGGGTGAATGCGAATAAGTCCCTGACCTTTATGTTCAGGGATGGGAGCGAAATTCCGGTGCTATTACCGGAAAGCAAATAGCGCGGGTGAGGCGCTAGTACATTATTTTAGCCCGCGGAGCGATCTGCGGGCTTTTTCTCATACTTAGGGTGATTGTTGGAATAATTGTAGACGATGAACATTTTTATAAGGTGGATGCACCGCTCAGGCGGCTGACTGGTGCATCTTGGTGCAAATGGGGCAAGAGTACTTCGGGCTGGTGCAAGCTGATGTAAATTAGATGATAGTTGGTGCAAGCTGGTGCAATCGTGTAATTTTGCAGGGCCCGAAAATCTCATTTCACTGCCTGGATACCTCGGTTTATCTATCGACTTTTGAGGTATAGACAGCAGAAAACCCCTTGACACAAGGGGTTTTCTGCCTTCTGAGTTTGTCTCAAAAGTGACGTCTTAACATGGTGCCCGCGACTGGAGTCGAACCAGCACATCCGTAAAGACACTAGCACCTGAAGCTAGCGCGTCTGCCAATTCCGCCACGCGGGCACATACAGATATTGTACCATATCTTCCTTACTTTAAGCCCGTACTCCCAAATCCACCCCTCCGCCCCGTCTCCGACAACTCCGCCACCTCCTGCCACTCAATCGTCTCCACCTTCGCCACCACACCTTGAGCAATTCGCATCTCCGGCTCCACCACAAAATCTTTCTCGCCATAATTCGCCAACTTCACAAACATCTCCCCCCGAAAATCCGAATCAATCGTCCCAATACTATTGAACATCACCACATCATGTTTATACGCCAACCCACTTCTCGGCCTCACCTGCAGTTCATATCCTTCCGGAATTTCCACCCCCAAACCAGTCGGTATCACCTGTGACTTACCCGGTTTCAACACCAAAGGCTCATCTATACAAGCATGGAAATCAAACCCCGCCGCACCCGCCGTCTGATACTGCGGCAACTTCGCCCCATCCCGCACGCGCTTAATCTTCATTTTCATACAAAACATCCTTCTTAATATGTCTAATTACCGCATCAAACGGCGCAATTACCGTCGCCTGCGACGCCAAATCCTCAATCACCCCCTTAACTGCTACATAATGCGTACACGCCAGCACCACCACATCCCCATCCAGCTTCAAATACGGCAACAAAGTATTCAAAACATCTTCCTCCCGCATCGCCCCAGCATCAATCTTCGCCGCCCACTCGCTACAATCTGGCTCCATCACCTCCACCCCCTCACAGTACCTGTGCTTCAGCTCCTGATACTTTTCCGACCGCTCCGTCGCCGGCGTCGCCAGCACAATAATCTTCCCCGTCTTCGTCATCGCCGCCGCCGGCTTCAACATCGGCTCAAACCCCACAAAAATCCGCTCCGGATACTTCGCCCGCAAATAATCAATACACACCGCCGTAGCCGTATTACAAGCCAGCACAATTATGCTCGCATCATCCTTAATACAGCCAATCAGCGCCGCCTCAGTCAATTCCCGAATCTCCTCCGCCGACTTTTCCCCATAAGGCGAATTCGCCTCATCAATCACCTCCATCACCTCATCTCGCGGAAAAACCCGCCTCAACTCCTCAGCAAACAACCTCCCCCCAGTCCCAGTATCAAACACCACAAACTTTCTCATACCTAAATTATACCACCTTAATAAAAAACCGAACGGGTGACAAAGTCTAGGGGCCTCCCCAGAAAGAAAATTTCTTAAATTTTTTCTGGGGAAAAGATTCTGGCAAGACCCGTTCCGAATTTGTGATTTTAGACTTTATTGATCACGGGGATAACAATAGGAGTATGCCCAGTAGCATCAAAGAGAATATGCGTAATATCATCCTTAATCTCTTCCTTAAGCACCTTCAACCCAGGATCCGTAGAAATCGACTTATCCGTCTTAGTCCGCACATAATGCCGAATCTTCCCTATCAGCTCCTCAGAATTATCCAAATAGATAAACGCCCTAGACACAATATCCGGCGTCTTCACAAGCCGCCCCGTCTTCTTACTCATAGTGAGAATCACCACAAATATCCCCTCCCGACTAATATGAATCCGATCCTTAATCACCGCCTCATTCACCGGCTGATCCGCATCATCATACAGCTTATTCCCCACCGCAATCCGCCCATTCTTCCGAATCTTCTGATCCGGCAGCAACTCCACAATATCCCCATCATCCGTCACAATAATATTATCCCGCGGAATCCCCGCCACATTCTCCGCCATCTCCGCATTATGCTCCAACATAAAGAATTCACCATGATACGGCAGATAATTCTTCGGTCGCATATCCGTCACAAACTTCACATGATCATCATAATAAGCATGACCCGAAAGGTGCAAAGGCCCAATGTTCGTAATATGCGTCTTGCCATTCTGGATCACCTGCGCCCCCTCACGCATCAACCCGTCCACCGTCCCCACCACATGTGGCTCATTCCCCGGAATCGGGTTCGAGCTAAAGATAATCGTGTCAGAAGCCTTAATCTTAATATACCGGTGCGCCCCCGTCACCATCCGGTTCAGCACCGCGTTCAGCTCACCCTGCGACCCAGTACACACAATAGTCACCTTATCATCCGGCATCTTCACAATATCTTCCATCTTCATAATGGTGTCTTTTGGCAACTTAATTGCCTTCGCGCGCAGTGCCACTTCCACATTATTGATCATCGAGTAACCAGCAAAAGCCACCTTCCGCCCCCGCTTCGCCGCCTCATTCAGCACCAGTTCAATCCTACCCAGCTGCGAAGAAAAACACGAAATAATAATCCGCCCCGAAGTATAATTATCCATCACCCTACCAAGATTTTCGCCCACATCATATTCACTATGTGGATGCGTCCCCGGGCTATCAATATTCGTCGACTCATTCATCATCACCGCAAAACCTTCTTTGTTCGCCACCTCAATCAAACGGTCATAATCCGCCGGAATCCCCATCGGCTTCGTCTCAAACCGCCAGTCACCCGACATTAAGATATTGCCATTTGGCGTCCGGAGAATAATCGAAGTATTCCCAGGAATCGAATGCAACATATGCACAAATTCCGCACTAATATGCTCCGAAAGTTTAATAATCTTATGCTCAAGCGGATTCACCGCCTGATAATTCATACTCGGCTCATCTGGCAGTTCCGCCATCTGCTTCTTAATCATCCCAATCGTAAAATCTGTCGCATAAATCGGCGTCAAAGCATTAAACTTCGGCAAAAGATGCCTACAAGCCCCAATATGATCAAGGTGCGCGTGCGTAAACAAAATCGCCTTCACCTTATCACGGTTATCTTCAAGATACTTAATATCCGCAATCATATAATTCACACCCGGATAATCATCGTTCGCAAACAGCGTCCCCATGTCCACCACGATAATCTCATTCTTATACTCAATAATGGTCATATTTTTACCAATACCAAATTCCCCAAGTCCGCCAATCGGGATAATCCTCACAGCTTCCGGATCAGGCCGCGCACTTCTGAGCTGCCCCGCCGTCACCTGATTCCCCTTGTATCCGTTATAACGAGACTTATTCACCGGCACACCAATAATATGCTGCGTCGCCTGTGCATTCACATCCTGGGAAAGCATCCTCTGATGATGCACCATCTCACCCTTACGCACCGACACGCTCAAATTCACCTGTCGCTGCTCAGAAGTCACCGCACCCCTACCGTTTCCCCTCGCACGGCTACTTGGACGCGCCCCATTTTGAGATTGCGTCCTATTATTCTGATTCTTTTGGCCATTATTTTGACCTTGTGGCGACGATTGCGGCGATGATTTCTCATCCTTCCCGCCAGCCCTGAAATTTGAATTAAAATTCCGCCCCTGTTTCTCTTCAAATTGTTTTTTTATATTTGGCAAACGGTCCGCGCGCATCCTTAACAATTTAGCGCGACGCTCCGCCTCAGCCTTACCTTTATTATTCATAAATTCCTTTTATTTAGTTCTTAATAATTCCCACACTTAACGCACAAATATCCAGAAAAAACCGGTCGTTTGCGCTTATAAGTAATTAATTAGTAATTTAAGTGTAGCAAAGATTTAGGTGTTTTGCAACACCCCATAATTTCATTGTATCACACTTCGTCAAAAAAGTCAATACCACCTACACAAATAGGTGGCATCTCATCTGTCAAATTCAAATTTACTAAACGCTAGCCGTCACCGCAATTGTCGCCGTATCACTATAAGTATCTGCTGGAGTACTTATCACCGTCTTTACCCCAAAAGTAAATGTACCCACCGCCCCCGTCACTACCCCCGTATTCGACCCCACCGTCACTGCAGTCGTAGCAACCCCATTATATTTCCCCACATTCGCATTTGCCACTGTCAACCCACCAGTCACCGCACCGGTCGTAGTCACTGCAAACTTATAACCCCAAGCCGCACTCGCCGCATCAGAAATATTCGTCAAATTAGCCGCAGTCGCAAGTGCCGCTATAGTATATGCCGAATTAGCAATTCCCACCAAATTCGTATTCGCATCAGCGTCCTTAATAGATACACTTGCCGGGCCATTAGAACTATAAGTAGCCGTACAAGTCACCTCAGCAATAGTCCCCGCCGCCATTCCAGCCGGAGTATTTCCCGCCGAACTACAAATCGCCACCGCATCAAGCGTTGACGGAATCACAATATCCACCGTCACATCCTGAGGATTAGCCGCATACGAACTAAGTGGCAAAATCGCAAGACCAAGGCTCAGAACAGCCCCAATCCCTGCAAAAATCTTTGTTATTTTAGACATTTTTGTGTCTCCCTTTGGTTTACGTTGAATAACCCAGATTTATATAACTTTCTCTACTCACTTAACATATCACAGCATGAGCACTTTGTAAATACTAAACTAACCTAAAAAGCTTTTTTTGGGAGAAAAATCAGCTTCATCACTCCAGAGAGGCCCTTTCGCGTGCGCGCCCGTCTTTACGGGGCGCAGGCGCTGCTGTTGGCTGGAAGTAGGGGTGTGCACACCCCTCTTCCACATCCTCTCTGGAGTAATGGAACTGATTTTTCTCACTAACCCTTTGTGCAAAAAATACGGGTATTAGTTTTGTCCCATGTATAAAGGCGCGACACGTGCGGGTGGCAGGACATAGGAGCCCTCAAAGTCTCAAATAATTGTTCCATCATACCCGCGGTATTACCCAAGAAATTAGCAGGCCAACTGCCGGCAGGGGCCTTGCAGTGTAGTATATCCAAGGAAGCAATTTTTGAGACTTTGAGGAAAATGTCCTGACAGGACCCGCCGGTCGCCCTAGATTTGTGGAATCTTGGGTTGTATTTCGAGTAAAAAAGCTTGCGATTCCCTTGACAAAAAACGCAACCTAACATACTATAAAGAAAGAACAAACATAAATACCGGCCAAAAGGTCGGCGTTTTTCATCTAAAAAGGAGTAAAAAATGGATTTAATTGACCTACAACAAATGGTATCGATGGTAGATGTCATTTCTGAAGAAAAAAACCTACCCAAAGAAGTCGTCCTCGACGTCATCCAGCAAGCCATTTCCGCCGCCTGGCGCAAAGACAACGGCGACAAAGATATGGATGTCCGCTGCGAACTCAACCTCAACACCGGCGAAGCCGACGTTTTCATCATACGTGAAGTCGTAGAAGACGACGTCGCCTATAATCCCGCCACAGAAATCCCCCTTGCAGAGGCCAAAGGCAAGGAAATCGGCGATATCGTAGAGGAAAAGCACAAAGTCACCAGCTTCGGCCGCGTCGCATCGCAGACCGCCAAGCAGGTCGTCATCCAACGCCTCCGCGAAGCCGAACGTGACGCCGTCCTCGCCATCTACGAAGACAAGATCGGCACCGTAGTCAATGGCAGCATCGCTCGCGTCGAGCCCAAGCTCGTCCGCGTAGATATGGGCAAAGCCACCGGCATTATGCCCAAATCCGAGCAAATCGAAGGCGAATATTACTCCGTCGGTTCCCGTCTCAAAGTATTCATCAAAGGCATCGAGCGCGACGAACGTGGCGCCCAGCTCATCCTCTCTCGTGGCAATCCAGAATTTATCGAATATCTCTTCCGCCAAGAAGTCCCCGAGATCGAAAACGGTAGCGTCGCAGTCAAAGCCATCGCCCGCGAAGCTGGCCGCCGCACCAAAATCGCCGTTGCCGCTAGTGTCCCCGGCGTTGATCCCGTAGGCACCTTTGTGGGTGGCCGCGGCGTCCGCGTCCAAGCCGTCATGAACGAAATCGGCGACCGCGAGAAAATCGACATCGTCAACTGGAGCGACAACGCTCCCGAGTACATCCGCGAAGCCCTCTCCCCAGCCGAGATCCAAAAAGTCGAAATCGAAGGCAAGCGCGCCAAAGTCTACGTCGCCGAAGACCAGCAATCCATCGCCATCGGTCGCGTCGGCCAAAACGTCCGCCTCGCCTCCAAGCTCACCGGCTACGACCTCGACATTGAGCTCGCCAAAGCCCCAGAAAAAAAGAAAAAGAAAAACGTCGAAGACAGCCTACTTTCAGCTATTGA
Organism: Candidatus Nomurabacteria bacterium; assembly: GCA_031290255.1. Lineage (GTDB taxonomy): Bacteria > Patescibacteriota > Saccharimonadia > Saccharimonadales > Saccharimonadaceae > UBA2834. The sequence goes on along the minus strand of JAITNW010000007.1, from coordinate 15,887 downwards.
AGAGGCCGACTAGCCTCCTCAAAGCCAACAAAAATGGACGCCAACCAAGCGTCCATTTTTGATTTTGCCCTTATCTATTCCGTATCTTACGCGCCAAAGCCTTCCCCCTAGCGGTTTTCCGCATCAACGCAATCGCAAACACCCCCACCACTACCAGTATCGATGCCATCATCGCAATCATATCCACGCTCACAGTTTTCGTCTCCGCCGAGTCCACCACCGTTACCTGATTCGCCCCAGAGTCCACCGCACCAACCTCTATTTGATCCCCAGAAATCGCACCGAACGCAATTATCCCCACCAAAACCAACTCCGCGATCATCTTCTTCATATTTTTCCTTTTATTTTTGCTACCCTCTTCACCCCCAAAAATAGCACTTACGCCTAAATTAGTCAAGCTCATATTGACTTTTAACGCCATCTGTGATATAATGAAGACATAGGCTACTTTTAAGAAGGGATGGTGATCATCAAATGCCTACGCAACTTAACCTTGGAACTCCTTATTCTCGTCGAGAACGATTTGCAAAACTCGCGCAAATGAACAAACTAGTCGGTTTTTTCAATATGTATCGCGGGGCTTCAGAAAGCACCTCAATCGACTTCGACGCCGCCTACAACAACCCCAAACAACAGCAAGGCAACGGTGTACGCACGCAAGAAAACGTCGGCGAACAAGCTTTTGATCAGCTGGCTTGTGCCAAAAAACTCTTTCGAGAGGCTTGCGCCACTTGCGAATACTGTCATTCCGACGCATGCAAAACCAAACAGTTCAAAGAAGCCATCTTCTGGAGACTGGTCAAAGAGCCCAAGGCAAGGCGCAGGTTCTGCAAGCGCACAGCAAACGACAACGTCAGCAGTGGCCTAAAAACCACATCCTGCACCAACTTATTATCAGAGAGGCGCTTGAAGGATGTTGATTGGAAAGAATAAGGCAAACCAAAAAGCCACCTTAAGTACAAGTTGGCTTTTTCATTCTCACTTAAACTTGATATTTGCTTCCGTCATTGTCGGATTTATTCCGACAATCCAGATTCTAAAGGTATAGTATAATTCAATGATATAATAAACATATGTACAATGAATCGCGCTCCAAAGGCGGCAAAAAAGTGATCTTCGCACTCATCATCCTCGCCGTTATCGGCCTCATCGCTACCGCTATCATTGGGGTTATCAAAAAAGCCAACCAAATAGATTCAGTCCTAGAAGGTGATGAATCCTCCAAAGACGTCACAGATGGCATCTATAAATGGCCCGCCAAACAACAAAATAGCTCCAGAAAGACGAAAAGTCACCTATTAGGTGACTTTTTCGTATAATTTGGCATCTTGCTAGTTTCCCGCCTTAGCAGTATAATCGCCGCCACCAGGCTTGACTTCTGTGTTCGGAATGAGAACAGGTATTTCCCTGGCGCTATGGACACCAAGCAAATCCTCCGTAAAATACCGAAAATTTACTTGATGTAAGATGCAGAAATTTTAATCGACGCTGGTTAAAAACCAGTTACTAGCTAAGTCTACTCTAGTCACTGTAATTATGCAAACATAAGTACAATAACTAGGACATAAAAAGGCGATGACTCTATTAGTACGCTTCGACTCCATATGTTGCCATACTTCCATCTTGCGCCTATCAACCAGATATTCTCTCTGGGAGTTCATAGGGAATTCTAATCTTGAAGTTGGCTTCGCGCTTAATATGCTTTCAGCGCTTATCCATTCCGAACATAGCTACTCGGCAATGCAGCAGGTGGCCACAACCGATACACTAGAGGTCCGTTCACCCCGGTCCTCTCGTACTAGGGGCAAATCTTCTCAAAATTCTTGGGCGATCATGCCGGATATAAACCGAACTGTCTCACGACGTTCTGAACCCAGCTCGCGTACCACTTTAACCGGCGAACAGCCGGACCCTTGGAAGGTGCTCCCCCTCCAGGATGTGATGAGCCGACATCGAGGTGCCAAACCGCGCCGTCTATGTGAACTATTGGGCGCGATCAGCCTGTTATCCCCAGGGTAACTTTTATCCGTGTGCGCTGTCTTTCCCACGTAAATTGAACTTGCGTTCTATACAGCGGGTCATTTGCTCCCACTTTCGTGTCTGTTTGGGTTGTAGCCCTCACAGTCAAGCTGGCTTTTGCGCATACACTATCACTACGATTTCCATCCGTAGTTAGCCAACCTTTGAACGCCTCCGCTACTCTTTAGGCATTTTGTTTCATGTTCGCTCCAAGTTTATAGTAAAACTCTTCGCGCAAATAAGGCATAATCAGTTCTAAAAACTTCGCAGGTTGCGGAATTATTAGTTGATATCCCTCTTTTTGAGGTCTCAATTTTGCTTCTATTTCAAACTTTTGCCATAAGGCATCAGTCAGCAGCCTTAAATCCTTTTTGCTAAAACACTGAGTGTTTAGAATTATGGCCTTATGCTGCTTGGACTTACTCGAACCGTCATCCATAAACCAGACCGCTAGCGCTAAAGGCGTAAGCATCTTTTTTATGATTTTCGGTACAATCTTTTGATGATTTTTGTCATAAAATTGCTGTCCATAGAAACGAAATTTTTCCGTCGCCAAGGTGTTAAACCAATAATTCGTATAAGTTTTAGCAAATACATTCTTTGACTTTTCCTGTGGCAACTTCGTGACCAGATTTTCGAAGTTTTGATAAAGCCAATCGGTATAATCCTTTTGCTTTATCGAGTGTTCTATCTTTAATCGGTAGGTTTTGCCATCGTTCTGGGTTTCTAAACACCCATCACCGAGCAAAGTTCCGACTAAAATCGAACGCGCTTCTTCTTTCATGATGTTTTATCCTCTCTAAAATTAGATAAAACCTTAATATCGCTATTAAGATCAGACTATATCTTCACCGTTTCCGGCGTTTGTCGTGTAGTCGTTGAGGGTTCTGCTAGTACCGACCACCGCTCACTAAGTCCGTAATGAACTTTGCGATAGTTTTCCATAGTGGCATTTTATCGCCACGCAGCCTTCCCTGCTGATTGTCTGCACCGGTAGGATTTTCACTCATGTGCTTGAGTTCTCCAGCACATTCAGTACCTCCGGATACAACAGATGTTCCAGCATATAGACAAATACGCCCCGTAACTAGTATTCTGCGGAGAATGTGACTAGTTAGTCAAGGCAACCGCCCCAGTTAAACTACCCGCCATGCATGGTCCTTTAACCAGATAATGGTCAAAGTAAGATTACTAAAACATTCAGGGTGGTATTTCACTTTTCGACTCCACAAATACTAGCGTATCTGCTTCAAAGTCTTCCACCTATGCTACACAAAATGTCCCAATAATCAATGCAAAGTTGTAGTAAAGCTCCATGGGGTCTTCTCGTCCTGGCATGATCAGACGGCATCTTTACCGCCAATGCACGTTCACCGAGGCCTTCGCCGAGACAGTGCCCACATGATTACTCCATTCGTGCGGGTCTGAACTTACCAGACAAGGAATTTCGCTCTATTCGTTTTTTAACGTGATAACTTCCGTTATCACCTCTACATCGCTGTAGAGTACCGACTCTATCTTATCGTCTTGCGACGATTCTGGCGTCTTAGTCTGTGAGGATTCTAGATTTCGTGGTTTTTGCCGGTTCATTTCCGAGGCTATTTGCCGTAACTTGTCAAAACCGGATTTTTCCAAATGCTTTCCGCTTATTATGATTTCTAAACCTTGTTCAAAGAGCGCAAAGTCATTTTTCTTTGCAGTCATCAAAGGGTTTTTATCAAAAAACGGACAGATTTTTTCTATTAAATCGATTTTGTTCCTTACGCAATAGCGATAAAGGCTCTCTCTATGATTATCATAGCGTTTGTTTTCGTAGATATTCCCGCATTCAAAAAAGTTCTGAACTTTTGTAAGTACATCAAGGCTTTTAGCGCCTTGTGTTAAAACGAATTCCGGAAAAACCTGATAACCAGCTTTCATCGTTTCGTTTTTGAAAATACTTATCGAAAAACAACCTTCACCATCGGTGAAACCAACTAACCACTTTCTGTCTAGTCTTTCCTGCTGATTTTCCGCACTGATTGGATTTTTACTCATGTGATTATAATACTCCAAGGAATATATATTACACAAGTACCATCAGATACACCGGATTTTTCAGCATATAGCCAAATTACAGTTTACGTGTTAAGTAAACTAGGCAACATTTTCCTTACTTGCTCCTACAAGTCATGCTCGTCCTAGTATTTACGTACCTTTCAAAAGATGCGCAAAACCTTAGGACGATCATAGTTATCGCCGCCGTTCATCGGGGCTTCAGTTCGAACCGTGAAGTTCTCCCCTTAACCTTCCGACACTGGGCAGGAGTCAGCCCCTATACATCCGCTTTCGCGTTAGCAGAGACCTGTGTTTTTGGTAAACAGTTCCGTGGGCTCTTTAGCTGCGGCCCCGCTCACAAAAGTGATATTGGGACCCATAGTTAAAGAACACTTATTAATTGTGTTCTGTCTCAACAAAGAAACTTGATAATTGCTTCCGTCATTGTCGGATTTATTCCGACAACCCAGAAGCCTAAAAGATACAATTTTCTAACCTCTACTTATCTCGTTCCTCGCTGAGATAACTATGGCAATGCTCATTTTAGTGAGCGGGGCAGTCCTTATTCCGAAGTTACGGACGCTTTTTTGCCGAGTTCCTTAGCGAAGGTTCTCTCGTAGGTCTTAGTCTACTCGACTCGAGCACCTGTGTTGGTTTGCGGTACGGTAGGCAGCAGCATAAGTTGATCATCTTTTCTAGCCAGCACTTTACCCAGAATCGTCACCCCGAAGGGTAACTTTCACTCCTCCCTCGTTCCCGAGGTCGTTGGACGGATATACCATAAATCCGCTCCGGTCACATGCCGTGAAATGTCAACAACTACTACCTGTTCAGGAATATTAACCTGATGTCCATCGTCTACGCTGATACGCCTCGACTTAGGACCGACTAACCCAGGGACAATTACTGTAGCCCTGGAAACCTTGCTCTTACGACCGACAGGATTCTCACCTGTCTTATGGTTACTGATTCCAGCATTCTCACTTGATACCGCTCCACCAGACTTTCCAATCTGACTTCACCGCAATATCAACGCTCCTCTACCACGCAACCTATCAATTTTATTCATTTTCATATGCTACTTGAGCTGGAATGATTTTAGAGCCAGCCCTGTTGGGTGGCTCAGAAAATGAGCAAAATTGATAGGTCGCATCCATGTCTTCGGTATAATACTTGAGCCCCGTTACATTTTCCACGCAAAATCTCTTGACTAGTGAGCTGTTACGCACTCTTTAAATGAATGGCTGCTTCTAAGCCAACATCCTAGCTGTTTAAGAAATCTCACTTTGTTTCCCACTTAGTATTATTTAGGGACCTTAGACGATGGTCTGGGCTGTTTCCCTTTTGAGCGACGAGCTTAGCCCCGCCGTTCTGACTGCTGTGATTACATTACCGGTATTCGTAGTTTGATAGGGATGGGTACGCTTGCGCGCCCCAGACCCTTTCAGAGCTCTACCCCCGGTAATTACTACACAACGCTAGCCCTAAAGCTATTTCGAGGAGAACCAGCTATCTCCGAGTTCGATTGGCATTTCACCTCTAACCACAAGTCATCCGAACACTTTACTGCGTGTCCCGGTTCGGTCCTCCACTGCATGTTACTGCAGCTTCAACCTGCTCATGGTTAGGTCACCCGGTTTCGGGTCTAATCCTGCCGACTATACGGGCTATTCACCCTCGCTTTCACTGTGGCTCCGTCAACTGACTTAGCCTTGCCGACAAAATTAACTCGCTGGATCGTTCTACAAAAAGCACGCGGTCACACTATCAGAAGACAAAACCTACGTTACTTTTGTTTTGACAAAGTCAAACCAAAATGTCGTAACTTAAGCTTAGTCTTCTGACGTGCTCCCACACGTTGTAGGCACTGAGTTTCAGGATCTATTTCACTCCCCTCCCGGGGTTCTTTTCACCTTTCCATCACTGTACTAGTTCACTATCGATCATTTACCATATTTAGTCTTGGCAGGTGGTCCTGCCGGATTCAAACAGGGTTTCTCGTGCCCCGTCCTACTTGTGAGTACACATATAAGTTCAATAGTTGTTTTCGCATACTGGGCTTTCACCATCTTTGGCGCGCCATTCAAACGCTTCCGCTAACAACTACGAATCTTATCCACTCAGTTAACGCTGTTGGTTTCTATACCGAAGAGTCCATAAATGAACTACTCGGCATAAAAATTGTGTAAACACGCAACACCCTCTAAGCATTGGTCGTTAAACCGTATCTATCGTATTTCTCTGAGCTCTAAAACTTGGGGGAGTTGGGCCGATAAATCGGCCCAACTGGGTAAAGGAACAAGGGGCAGGCAAATTGCCATTCTTCTTCGAGTGCCTATTGGCACTCTTGGTATCGTTGGATTTTGACCTTAGAAAGGAGGATTCATGAAACTGCTAATGCTACACAACGTGATTCTGCGGTGTTCAAAACGCGCCTGCCCCCAACGGGGATAAGCCTGTGAAGCCTAAGAGAGTCCCCCCTCTCATACAGGGATCCACAAGCGCGGAGAGGTAAGGCAAAGCCTCACCACTAAACTCGCCCTCTCTACCAGTGTAAGAGTAGGGCGCCTAGAAAAACCGAGTTAACACGTAGGTTAGGCTAGGTCTCGCAATTTCGCTACCTACATATGGCAAACTCAATTCCCCTAATCCGTAAGTTAACGCCTTCAAGGATCTGGAGGGTCTTAGCCTCTAGTCCAGCGTTAAGCACAGAGAAATACGATAGAAACTTAAAAGGTTTGGACTATTCCAATTTCGCTCGCCACTACTTTCGGAATCATTGTTTATTCTCTTTTCCTCAACCTACTAAGATGATTCAGTTCGGCTGGTTCCCGTCACATTACCCTATATATTCAGGTAACGGCAATTAGACATGACTCTAATTAGGTTTCCCCATTCGGCTATCTCCGGATCAAATCTTGCTCTCAGATCCCCGAAGCTTATCGCAGAGTTCTACGGCCTTCATCGGTGGTAAATGTCAAGGCATCCACTATCAGTGCCCTTATGTACCTTTTTATGCATTGACTTAACTAGTAACTGATATTCAAATCCGTTACTTGCCGTCAATTAAATTTCTTTCGTTGTCATAAATTGTTAAAAGATAAATTTTATAGCGAACCCAGAACAAATGTCTAACCTCGCATTTATCATAACATCGTTCAGAGGTTCTAGAAGAGAACTTGAATAAAACTTCCCTAAGTATACCCCACCAGAACTTATTTTGCAACCCTATTTTTGAAGATTCTTTAAAAATTCCTTAATTTCAGGCGCATCGGCAGCAATTAGCGCCAATTTAGCCTTAATTTCGGATAATCCAACAGAAATATTTCGTGTCAAAATCAACTCTTTCATCTTAGACTCAAAGAAACTCCTATATTGCTCAGCCTCTTGTCTTTTCCGAATTGCACTAGCGACAATCCGCGGATACTCACCCACCGTCTTATCGCCCTCGTCCGCCGCCAAGAAATCCCAATTCTCATACATCCAGTCCAGCGCCTGTTTTTTCGCCACAGCATTCCGCACCAGCCTCGCAAAGAAATACAGTCTATCCTGCGATTTAATCTTACCATTCCTCAGCAATGGCAAATATTTCGCTACAGTCTCGGTATTCCGCGTCGCCGTCAAAGCCGCCATCAGATCCGCTTTCAGCTCAGGATCTGCACCTCTCAAATATGCTTCCAGATATTCTTTTTCCCTTGCCTCATCTTGTCGAAGCAGCACCGTCAAAATCACCGCCCGCAAATTCGCATCAATCTGCGCCGGCTCTTCTCCTTCGTATTTCTCTACGACCGCATCCACAAAATCCTGATTATCCGCATAGCACATCAGCCCAAATATAATCGATCTCAGCCTCACGGCTTCGTCCGACTCTCCATCTTTCGCCACCACTCCCAATTCTCCATACAAAGGTTGAGCCAGCTTACCCACAAATTCCTTATATTGCGCTTCTTCCTCAGACCCGTGTTGCACAAAAATCTTCAAATCTGCCACCACCAAACTAATCGCATCCCATATTACATAAGCCCTCTCCCCCTCAAACTTTTTAGTCAAGGACAAAAGCGAAACACTTGGACACGCCGAAGTCTTCGCAAGCAACTCCCTATCAAGCAAAAGACGAAGCTTCTGCTCCTTATTCTTCTGCCCAATCTCACCAAGCGCCCGCGCAAACTCCCCATCACTCAAATGCAATATATAATGCCCCGACAAATCATCTACCACCTCAGTCACAGGATATTGATAATTCTGGCTACCCTCACCCTCAGCTATCAAGAATCTTTTCTGTCCACCATCGGATATTGCCGGATAGCCTGGCTGCGTCAACCACGGAGTCATAAACGCTTTCACATCAAAGCTCGCATGTGGCGTCAAACTTTCCCAAAGGTCATTTGCCACAGTATTTTCATACTGATGCTTCGCAAAATAATCTTTCAAACCCCTAAAGAAATGCTCTTCGCCCATCAATCGCATCAGCATCAGCATCAATCTCGCGCCCTTGGCATACACAATCGCCCCATCAAACAAATTCGCAATATCTTCCACATTGTTCACTGCCACCTTCACAGGCTGCACCCCCGGCAAACAATCCCGCCTCAGCGCTGGCACCACCGTACCCATATAAAAATCATCCCAAGCGTCCAACTCCGGCACCAGCTTATCCGTAGCATAAGTCTCCATCAAGCTAGCAAAAGACTCATTTAGCCACAAATCATCCCACCATGCCATCGTCACCAAATCCCCAAACCACATATGCGAAATCTCATGAGCAATTACCGTAGAAACATACAGCCTCTGATCCAAAGCCGATTTCTCATCACAAAGCAACGCCTGCTCACGAAAAGTCATCAGCCCCCAATTCTCCATCGCCCCCGCCTCAAAATCCGGCACCGCCAGCTGATCAAGCTTCGGCAACGGAAACGGCGTATCAAACAAATCAATATAGAAATCCAGACATTTCGTCGCATACTCAGTCGCATATCTCAGAGCTTCAATCGGTTGATGAAGCCCCGCATAAGTAGTCACCTTTACCCCACCCTTACTCGACATTTCAAGCTTATTAAATTTCCCCACCGCAAAAGCCACCAAATAAGTTGACATCCTCGGCGTATCTTCACCCTCGGGCATATTCGTAATCACAGTGTCACCACTATCCACCGAGCTCACATTCAGCCTAAACACCGCTTTCGCCGCCGGCTCATCCACACAAGGGAAGCATTCCCTCGCATAATGCGACTCAAACTGCGTCACCACCATCACATCTTCGCGCCCATCATACTTATACCTGGACAAATACACCCCCTGCATATTCTCATTGAGCTCCAAAGAGAACTTAATCTCAATCACAACCTCATTCCCCCTCCACGCATCAGACTTGAACGCCAGAACCCCATTCACCAGCTCAAACTGCACCACTTTCCCCTCCACCGCAAAGGCCTCTATCTTCATTCCCACAGCATGCAACTTAACTGAATCGCCCAACACTTCGCCGGTTATTTCCACCGCTCCGTCCAACCGCCGATTTCCCTTATCCACCACAGCGTCCAAATCATATCGACTCGGCACAAAATAATCTAAGAACCTCTCCATTATTCTTCCACCTCTTGCATCTCAGCCATCAACACCAAAGCTTTTCGGATCATTTCCGCCGTCTCATCCGTCTTCACGATATAGATCGGCTTGCTATCCTTAGCAGAGATCAAAGCATGTCTCCCAGTAAATTCCGGCTCCCGATTCTTCTCATCCTCCAGCATAAACCCAAGATACTTCAGCTTCTGGCAGACATAATGTCGTATCTCATCCGACCGCTCACCAATCGTCGCCGTAAACACCAAAGCATCCACGCCACCAAGACTCGCCGCCATCTGCCCGATCAAATTCTGTACTCGATAAACAAACAACGCATGTGCAAAAGTCGCCTTCGGATCACCCTCATCTCGCCTCTGAATAATCTCTCGCATATCATCCGAAAACCCAGACACGCCCAGCAGCCCCGCCTCCTTATTCAGGTACCTCTCCAGATCCTCATCAGTTTTCAGCCCCAACTCTCGCTTTATAGCCACAGCAGCAGCCACATCCATCGAACCCGACCGCGTCGACATCATCAGTCCCTCAAGAGGCGAATACCCCATCGAAGTGTCCATCGGATTCCCCTCCAAAATCGCCGCCACCGACGACCCCGACCCAATATGCGCCGCAATTAACTTATCTTGCAAGATGCCCTGTTCCTCCAAATAATTCGTCACAAACCCATAAGAAAGCCCATGATACCCATACCGCTTAATCCCAAACTTATCCGCCACCTCAGTATCAAACGGATAATATTTCATCAGATCCGGCTTACTCCAATGAAACGCCGAGTCAGAAATCGCCGCAATCTTCACCTCTGGGAAAATCTCACTAAAATGACTAATTTCATCCGCAACCACCGGCAGATGCAAAGGAGCTCGCTTTTTCGCAATCTCCAAATTCTTCATAAATTCATTATCTACGATCCGATCTTCCGCAAAATAATCCCCAGGCGCCACCAATCTCACCACAATAGCAAATAGCTTATTGCGCTCATTGATATAACCCTCATCCTGTAAAATCTTCCCAATATGCCTCACTGTATCTGCCAAATCCGCAAATTCCACCTTCACCTGCTTCTCATTCTCCCCATCCCGTACAGTGCAAACCACCTTTTTCCGCACATACTCAAAATGCAAAGCCGCCAGCAATTCCTCACCATTATAGAGCGCATATTTCCGCGAAGCACTCCCCGGATTACTAATCAATATCAATTTCATAAAACCATCTCCTTTAATTTTCTCGCATCTTTCCCCAGATTATAACACATCTCTTCCCCAAAATAAGCATGAATCTATTGACATTTAAGCATAAGTGTGATACAATGGACAAATCAGCAACTGAAATAATTTGCCCAGCTTTTTGAACACCAAAAACACACCCCTAACTTCTATGCCCCCTAATCTTTATCCACCCCAAATTCCTGGGCGTACATCACTTTCTCTTCAATCACCCCTCGATATTTCTCCGCCAAGTCCCCCCTCCCCAGCCACTCAAAACACGCCCAAGCCAACGAATACCGGTCACACCGATTCCTGATCAGCATATCCAGTGGCGTAGTCGTACTCCCCTGATCTTCATACCCATGCACCTCCAGCCGCCCATTATCCGCATATCGCCCCAAAATCCCCCGCAAACTCTCCGCATACCCATGAAAATTCGCCAAAATCGGTTTATCCACAGTAAAATACTCATCAAAAAGCTCCTGAGTCAGCCGATTCTCCGTAGTCCCAATCGCCCCATAAGACAGCGCCGCAATCCCCACAAACTTAATCTTCACCTCAGGCATCTCATACTTCACGATATCTCGCGCCCACAGAAGCTCCTTACTGGGAATATCCCCCACCCCCGCAAACACCATATCCGGATTCGCGTCCGTTGCAAACCCAAACACACTCGCCCCGCCATTCTCCAACTGAAACCGTGCATGATCCGCATCAATCCACCGTGGCTCCTCCGTCTTATTAAATGTTATAACATTTACCACGTTCTTCATCTGCCCAGCCTTCTCCCAAGCCACCGCCGCCGCCACATCATCCACCGGAAAAAAACAGTTTACGAGCGCACTCGGCTTAGTAAGAAGAGCACTAATCACCGCCGGATTCTGATGCGTATAACCATTATGATCCTGCCTCTGCCAGCAAGAAGTCGACAGTAGATTCAGCGCCGCATAATCTGGCCGCCACTTAATTTCCTTTGATTGCTTCAAAAACTTCAAATGCTGATCAATCTGCGAACTCACAATCGGCAAAAACGCCTCATAAGAAGTCATCGCACCCCGCCCACCACTCAAAATATGCCCCGCCAAAACCGCAAACAGCACATTCTCCGAAAGCAATTCCACCACTTTTCCATCAGGAGCCAGGTTCTTATCCCAAGGCAACACACCCCGCACCCACGCCCGACTCGTCACCTCAAACACTTCATCCAGTTTATTCGACCCCGTCTCATCCGGCGAAAACAGATAAAAATCTTCATACTTCTCCATTTCCTCACGCAGACAACCTCCCAGCATCTTCGCCGAAGAATACCACTCCGCCCCCGGCCGCTCAATCCTATCCGGCAAATTCATCATACAGCTCCCTAAAATTATAAGATTTCAGCCAATTCTCAAGCATCCGGAGTTGGCTCTCATCACTCTTAGCAAAAGGCAAAGGTACCTGGTGCGAAGCATAATTCCCCACCAATTTCACCCCATCCAACTCCTTCGGCCCCGTCCAACCTTTCGGCGTCATCATCAACACAAAAGCATTTTCCGGCATCTCCTGCAAAGCATACTGAAAGTCTTCAGTATTCCTCCCATCCACCCACACCGGCTCATACCCAAACCCCCTCACCAGATTCGTCAGCTCCCGCTCGCTCATCCGTCCATAAATCGTTGGCCCTGAAATCTTATAACCATTCAGATGCAAAATCGGCACAACTTTCCCATTCTCTGCAGCATCCAGCAACTTATTCAAGTTTAAACTCGCCAGCGCCGTCGCCGTCTCAAACTCCCCATCCCCAATTAAGCAAGCCACGTATTCCTCCGGCCGCCCCAGCGCCGCCCCATAAGCATTCGCCAAGGCATAACCCAGTTCCCCACCCTCCGCAATCACCCCCGGCGTTACTGGTGAAGCATGCGAAGGGAACCCATACGGCCAAGAAAACTCCTTGCATACATACGCCAACCCCCCATAATCCCGCGTCGCCCTCTCGTCATATTCCTCCAGTTTTCCCTCGTAATACAAATTCGCCTGCAAAGCTGGAAACCCATGCCCCGGCCCCAAAATAAATTTCATATCCGGACAAAACGCCCGCAAATTAGCATAAGCAATGTTAATCCCCGGACAAGTCCCCCAATGCCCCAAAAGTCGCGGCTTTACGTCTCCAAATTCAAGCGGCCGATCCAATAAAAAATTATCCTGCAAAAATATCTGCGCCACCGCCAAATAATCGCAAAATCGGATTTGCTTATCTATATTCTCTACATCTACTCCCAACCCATGCATAAGCATATTGTATCACGGCGCGCTTTTTATCGCATCCAGGATAATCTTTGCAACCTTCTTGCATTTTAGCCCACTTACATCATGCCCGCCCATACATTCCGTCAACATAATGCTTGAATTTTGCTTTGCCAATACCCGCAAATTCACCCCCGCCACCAAAGGATCCAACCTCCCATGAACCACCCATACCGGCTTCTTTAGTTTCACAATTTTCTCCCAGTTATCCAGGTTCAAGATAATCTCTTTCATCGACTTCCGAAAAGCTATCGTATCAAGCGTCTTCTTATCAAAGCTCGACACCTTGGAAATAAAACTCGCAATCGTCCCCACCGCTACATTTCCAGCATATTTTGACAAATCCGCATATGCCCGCATATAAAACTTATCTGGAATCCGCCTCAGATCCCCCGGCCTCAAGAAAGGCGGCGACACCAACACCAAACTTTGCACCTGATCTGGATTTTCGCTAGCATAATCCGTCGCAATCAACGACCCCATCGAATGCCCCACCAAAATCACTGGCATCCGCACCTTTAGCTGCCGCAAAGTTGACTTAATCGCCTTCTCATAATGCCGATAATCATAGCCAAACCATTCTGGCTTCTTCGACTTCCCGAATCCCACCAAGTCAAGCGCCACAAACCTCACTCCATCCAAATTCTTCGCCCCCACAATCTCCTTAATCACGTGTCGCCACACCGCATACGAGGACGCAATCCCATGCAAAAACACCACCGTCAACTTCGCGTCACCTCTCCCTACTTTCCGATCATACCGCACCCGCATCTTGAGCGACACGCCAAGAATTCGATGAATCACATAGTCAAACATTACTGCTCCAATAATTTATGCGCCGCCCCTACTAGCTCCGGCAAAACCTGTTCGTAGCTTTCGTAAACCCTAAAACCCGCCGCATAAGGATGCCCGCCACCGCCAAAAAATCCCGCCAGCTGTTCCGCCACCGGCTTCGCCGCCCGAATCTTCCCCGTCAGCTTCCCATCTGGATAGGTCTTGATCGCCACCGCCAGCTCCACCCCTTCCACCAGTCTCAGCTCCTCCAGGATCAATACATTCGGGTTATATTCATCCGAAAATTCCTGAATATCCTCAAAAGGGATTAACACCGTCGCCAATTTTCCATCCAAATGGTACTCCACCCGCTTAATCAAATCCGCCTTATAATCCAAAATCCGCGGCGACTTCTTCATATATTCCCGCCGCCTATCCTCCATCTCTGCAATCTTCGCCCCCTTATCTATCAAAGCTCCCGCCACCCGATAATCCCCCGCCGTCACCGACTGCGAAGTCATCCCCAAAGTGTCCGACATCATCCCGTAAAGCAAATCCTCCGCACACTGAGCGTTAATCTCCATCTCATTCGAATCAAAAACCTCATACAGCAGCGCACAAGTCGAAGACCTCATCTCAATAATCTTCTCATAAGAAAAAGGCAAATCCGCCTCCGTCTCATGATGATCAATCACCAACACCTCCCCCGTCTCCAAACAATTCCGCATCGCCGCATCATCCAGCAACTTCGAAAGCAAAGTCGCCGCCGCCGTATCCACAATAATATATCCATCAGCCTTATAAGGAAACTCGTTCGTCACCCTACCATGGCCCTCAAAATACCGCATATATTTCGGAATATCCACCGGACAATACAGTACCACCTCGCGCTCCCCCAATGCCTCCTCCAGAGCCAGAGCCGACCCCAGCGAATCCCCATCCGGATTCTCCGCCTGAATCACGCAAATCTGACCCTTCCCCGCTACAAACTTCCCAAAATTCTCATACATATTATTATACTACCACATTTTATGCTACAATATCCCTGACAAAGGGGCGTAGCTCAGTTGGTAGAGCACCGGTCTCCAAAACCGGGTGTCGTCGGTTCAAGTCCGGCCGCCCCTGCCATAATAATTATTTTTATTTTAAGGAGTCGACAATGTTTGAAGGATTTTCACCTCGCACTATCGACTTTATCGCTAATCTCAGTCTCAATAACAACAAGCCCTGGTTCGAGGCACACAAATCAGAATTTCAGCAAGTTTTCCAATTCCCCATGAAAGCCCTCAGCCAAACCGTATTCAAAAAAGTCTCCGACAAACACCCCGACCACCATTTCACCAACAAAGTTTCCCGCATCTACAAAGATGCCCGTTACCTCCGCGCCACCGACGGCCCCTACCGCACCAGCCTCTGGTTCTCCATCGAAAAACCCCGCCTTGGCGCAGCATGGACCGACACCCCAGTTTTCTGGTTCGACCTATCTCTAGATGGCTGGAGTTACGGCATGGGCTACGGCGGAGCCAAATCCGAAACCATGGCAAAACTCCGCGCCCAAATCGACAAAGACCCAAAGCAATTCGAAAAACTCACAGCATTTCTAGACAAACAACACGAATTCGTCTTAGACGGAGCAGATTACGTACGCCAAAAACCAGCCCCCTCCCCCCAAACCGCCCCCTGGTACAACAAAAAATCCTTCTCTCTAATTCACAAACAAAACCTTAGTCAAGAATTATTCTCAGCCAACCTAGCCGACCACATCGCAAAAGGTATGATGTCACTAATGCCCCTCTACGACTACCTAATAGAATTAAATCCAAAAACATAAAAGCAAATCGGCGCGGGTCCTGTCGAGGTTTTAAGTCTATTGGCGCGGGTCCTGTCGAGGTCTTCTCCCCACAAAAAAATTTAAGAAATTCTTTTTGCGGGGATGCCCCTAGACCTCACCACCCGCAGATAAGCTATTCTTTAATTTATGAAATGTGC
>JAITNW010000011.1 GCA_031290255.1 Candidatus Nomurabacteria bacterium | reverse complement strand
AAACAACACGAACATGGTCACGTCGTTTCCAAGAAGCATCAATGGTTACCTACTTAACTACATTAGGAATCTGCTTGGTTACCAGGTTGGGCGGTTTATGGGGGTTTAGGGATTCAGGTTGGTTTTGCTTGACTTATTTGATGATGTGTGCTATAGTGTAGGTATAGGCAAGTGATTGCTGGGCTTTTTGGATGGCTAGAGGTGGTGGGGTTACATTTTGGTGGGGGTTTCGATGCCGAGGAGACGGAGGCTGTGGGTGAAGGTTTGGGAGAGTTTTTGGAGGAGACTCAAGCGGGCGGACTTCTCTGCTGGGGTGGCTTGGCTGACGGGGGTGGTTTCGTAGTAGCGGTTGAATGCTTGGGCGAGGCGGAAGATGTAGGTGGCGATGCGGTGGGCTTCGAGCTTGTCGGTGGCGAGGCGGACGGTGTCTGGGTATTCGAGGAGGAGTTTGATGAGGGGTTTTTCGGCTTCCCAGTCGTAGGTGCTGTAATCTGTGGCTTCGGTGTGAGAGTTTTGAACAATTATTTTGTTCATGCGGACGGCGGCGTATTGGCAGAAGGGGCCGGAGAAGCCGGTGAGGGCGAAGATTTTGTCCCAGTCAAAGAGAATGTTGGTCTTGCGGTCGGCTATGAAGTCGGTGAATTTGATGGCGCCGACGGCGATTTTTTGGATGTCGGCGTCTGAGACTGCCCTGTCCTTGGTGATATCTCTGGCGGTGGCTTCGGCTCTATTGAGGAGTTCTTCCATGAGGACGACGCCTTTGCGGGAGGACATTTTTTCGCGCTTGCCATCAGTGAGCTGGTCGATGGTGCCGAACCAGAGGTGAATGTTGGCTTGGGGAAGATGGAGCTTTTTGCCCATGGCGAAGAGCTGTTCGAAGTAAAATTTTTGTTCAACGCCGACGCAGTAGACTACTTGGTCGGGGTGGAATTCTTGGGCGCGGTAGACCATGGTGGCGAGGTCGGTGGTGGCGTAGAGGGCGGCGCCATTGCTCTTTAGTACAAGGAGGGGGACGTCGATGCCTTGGTCGTCTAGGGGGCAGATGATGCTGCCGTCGGGATTTTGCTGGAAGATGCCTGCTTGTAGGTATTTTTGGACGAGGGCTTTGCCCTGCTCTAGGAAAAAGCTTTCGCCGAGTTCGTAATCTGTGGAGATGCTGAGGCGGGTCATGATTTCGTGGATGTGCTTGAGGGAGATTTCGTTGAAGCGGGTGGAGAGTTTGACGGCTGCGGGGTCTTTGTTTTCGAGTTTGAGGAGCCAATCTTGGACTGCGTCTTTGAGAGGGGTGGCGGAGGATTCGGATTCGTCTTTGAGGAGTCGCTTCATTTCTATGTAGATTTCGCCGAGTTCGTAGACGGTGACGCGATCGAGGGATTTGCCGGAGCGGGTGAAGCCGGTTGCCCAGATGCCGAAGGGGGTGCCGGAGTCGCCGAGGTGATTGTCTGTGATGACTGCCCAGCCAGAGGCTTCGAGGAGGTTTTTGACTGCCCAACCTTGGTTGCCTGGTCTTAAATGCCCTACTGAGTAAGGCTTGGCCATGTTTTGGCTGGGGAATTCTACGATGGCGCGTTGGCCTGCGCCGGAAGTGTTTTCGCCGTATTTTTCGGACCATTTGGCGTCTAGTTCGTGCATGAGCTGGCTGCTTTTTATTGTGATGTTGATGAAGCCGGCGCCGGCGATTGCGGAGTTTATGTCGGGGTTGGTCTGGGCGAGCTTGCTAATGATTGCTTCGGCGATTTGATGAGGTGGTTTGCCGACAGTTTTGGCAAGACGGAGCGCGATGTTGGTGGCGTAGTCGCCAGTTACGTCATCTGGGGCTGGGGATAATTCTATTGGCAAATCTGTAATATTATAGAGATCTTTGATTGTATTTGAGATTTGAGTTTTGAGGTTTTCCATCTTTTACATTTTAATATTATATGATACAATAATCAAGGCGCTATTCTGTTATGGAGTGGCGACTATTTGTTCTTTTATAGGAGGATACCGTATGTTATCGAACATGGACGAAGGTATGATGCTCAGGTTTTTAGGCAAGGTAAGGAAATTGCTGGCTCAAAGAAAGAGGTTTGAGAAAGCATTGGAAGCTGGTGATTCAAATGCTGCAGAGTTGGCGGTGGAGATAATAAAGCTCGAAAGGTGGTTTGAAGGCCACCACCCCGAGAAAGATGTTTCAACTAATACTGCGCTCAAAGTGTTAATTGGGGAGGCGAAAAATGCTTTAGCGATTATAAACGCACCCGAGCAAGATTTACACAAAACTAAAAAAGGGCGTCGCACCTTAATTGACGTAGAAGTTCCAGATGCCACGACGAGTGGTACGTCAACTATAACTCCGGAAGCTCGAAAAGAGCGACTACCGGTGAGGCGGATGCCTGTGCCGCGAAGAGCTTAAAGCTGCGTTGCGTACTCCTAGATATAATAGGGGCGGTCAATTATGACTGCCCCTTTTTAATGATTATTTTTTGATGAGACTCCGGATGAATCCGGTGAATAGGGGATGAGGGCGAGTGGGACGGCTGCGGAATTCTGGATGAGCCTGGGTAGCAACGAAGAATGTAGCCATGGGAGCTTCGACAAATTCGACTAATTTGCCATCTGGTGAGAGACCACTGACGATGATTCCTCCCCGCTCAATTTGTTTAAGATATTTCTGATTGACTTCGTAGCGATGGCGGTGACGCTCGATGACTTCGCGCTGTCCGTAAAGTTTGGCGGCTAGTGTCCCCTGTATGAGCGAAGCGGGATAGTTGCCGAGTCGCATGGAGTTGCCGGTGTTTTCTTTGCCTTTTTGGTCTGCCATAATATATATGACATTGGTGGATTTTTTAGAGGCGAATTCTGACGAATTGGCGTCTTTGATGCCAGCGCGGCGGGCGGCGGCGATAACGGCAACCTGGAGGCCGAGACAGATGCCGAGATATGGTTTATTGTGGTCGAGAGAATAGGTTGCGGCTTGGATTTTGCCCTCAGAACCGCGTGCGCCGAAGCCCCCGGGTACAAGAAGTCCGTCAACATTTGCGAAATCTTCAGGCGTAACGGTCTCGGCGTTTAACCATATGAGATCTAGGTCGACATTTTCATTCCAGGCGGCAGCTTTGAGGGCTTCTGTGACAGATAGGTAGGTGTCGGTATTATCGGTGTACTTGGCGACTAGTCCTACTTTGACTTTTTGGGCGGGTTTGGAGGAAATTTGATCAGCGAGCCGTTGCCAATTCTGCATATTTTTTTGAATAAATTTTTTGTTTTCTAAGGTGTTGTCTGGGCCGCCAATGAAAGATTGGAGGGCTGTCAGCGCACCGCCATGCACGGCGTTTAATGGAACTAAGTAAACAGATTTGGCGTTTGGCATTAAGACGACAGCTTGCTCCTTGATGCCGCAGAAAATTGCGAGTTTTCTGGCGATTTCTGGTGCTTTGACGGCTCTTGAAGCATCTAGCCGTGCGACGACCATATCTGGGATGATGCCGTACTCACGCAGATCGCGGAGAGAGTTTTGGGCGGGCTTGGTCTTGAACTCGTGGCTCGTGGACAGCCAAGGGACGTAGCAGACGTGTGCAAAAAAGCAGTTATCACGGCCTACTCTTGAGGGGAAGGCGCGAATGGCTTCGATGAAATGTAAGCCCTCGAAATCGCCTACGGTGCCACCAATTTCGACGATGTGCACGTCGCTTTTGAAGTTTTTGGCGTTTTTTAGGAAAGTTTCTTGAATTAGTCCGGTGACGTGAGGGACGAGCTGGACGGTTTTGCCACCGAATTCGCCAGCGCGCTCGGCGTCGATAAGACGCTTGTACAGCTTGCCGCTCGTCAGTGTAGAATCTCCGGTCATTTCTTCATCGAGAAAGCGCTCGTAATGTCCGAGGTCGAGATCAGTTTCGGCGCCATCTTTGGTGACGAAGGTTTCTCCGTGTTCGCGTGGGTTTAATTGACCGGCGTCGACATTGAGGTATGGGTCGCATTTTTGCATAGAAACCTTGAGGCCTTGGGATTTGAGAATGGCACCAAGCGAGGCGGCCATGATGCCCTTCCCAACGCCAGAAATGACTCCGCCGCTTACAAAAATAAACTTAGTATTTGTTTTTAACATCTGGGCAACACCTCCTTTTACTGCCCACACTCTTTGGACACAAGTATATGCTTGATTTTATTTAAGTGCAAGTGCTAAATTGGAGCTTTATAATGTTGCAAATTTGTGTAATCAAAATATTATCCGTCAGTCATTGAGGGATCTAGAAATTTGGTAGCGCCAGCAGGATTCGAACCTGCGACCTTGAGCTTAGAAGTCTCCTGCTCTATCCAGCTGAGCTATGGCGCCGTGGTTTTATTTTAACACAATAATATCTGTGTAACCCGATATGGTACAATAAGGTATTATAAGTGAAGGAGTTCCTATGAAACTATCTGAGGAATTGGTTTGGCGCGGGTTTGTTGCCGAAAATACACTCAAAAATGTATCAGATCTTGATGAGAGGGCTCGGAGTTTTTATTGGGGGACGGATCCTTCGGCGGATAGTTTGCATGTGGGGCATTTGGCGGCTTTAATGATGTGCGCGTGTTTTATACGTTATGGGTATAAACCGTATCTGCTAGTAGGTGGGGCGACTGGACAGATTGGCGACCCGAAAGATAATGCTGAGCGTGATCTCAAGCCGATGGATGAGATTGAGCATAATAAGGCAGCGTTGGTGGCACAGATTAGACAGGTAGTGCAGGAAGAAAATGTGGTGATGGTGGATAACTGGGACTGGTTTCGGGAGATTAAATATATTGATTTCTTGAGGACGGTGGGTAAGGAATTTAGCATGACGCAGCTCCTTGATAGGAAATTCGTACAGGATAGGGTTGGCGAGGGTGGGGTGGGGATTTCTTATGCGGAATTTTCGTACTCTTTGATACAGGGGTATGATTTTCTCCACTTATACCGCGAGTATGGGATTGATATGCAGCTTTGCGGGGCGGATCAGTTTGGCAACTGCGTATCTGGGATGCATTTGATCAAGCGACTTGAGGGGGCGGAGGCGGACGCGTGGAGTTGTCCGCTGATTATTGATCAGGCGTCGGGTAGAAAGTTTGGCAAATCCGAGGGAAATGCGGTATGGCTGGATGCCGAGAAGACGCCGGTGTTTGATTTTTATCAGTTCTGGCTAAATCAGTCAGACGATGCAGTGGAAGATTACTTGAAATATTACACGCTAATGATGCCGGACGAGCTGGCTGAGCTCATGGCGGCGCATTTTGAGAGACCACAAGATAGGTTGGCACAGAAGAGATTGGCAGAAGAAGCGACAACTGTAGTGCATGGCAGAGAGGCAACGGAGAGCGTGATAAAAATTACTACTGTATTGTTTGGCAAGATGGATGTGGACACTTTGAGCGAAGCGGACATTTCCCTGCTGGAGAAAACTATTCCGACGGTTGGGAGGGGTGCGAATATATCAGAGGCTCTGGTGAGTACTGGCGTGGCAAAGTCGAAGTCTGAAGCTAGGCAGCTGATTGTTTCGGATGCAATTTCGGTGAATAATGAGAAGGTGGGTGAAGATATTGAGATAGCGCAACGCGCGATCATCAAGAAAGGTAAGAATAAGTTTATATTAGTAAAATAAGGAGTGACATGATGGAGAGTAATTTATCTTTGGAGGCGGCGGCAAACGTAAAGCTGTGGCTGGAGGATGCGAAATTCGCCGAATATAGAGACGAGCTACAGGGTATGCTTGACGCTGGTGATTGGAAGGCGCTCGAGGATGGATTTTATAAACATATTGAGTTTGGTACGGCGGGGATGCGCGGGACTACGGGAGTGGGGCCGGCGCGGGTTAATAAAGTAACGATTGGGGAGGCGGCGCAAGCGGTGGCGGATTATCTGCTTGCGCAGAATGACAAGCCGTCGATAGTGATTGCGTATGATACGCGGCTGACTTCTCCGGAATTGTCTAAGATGGTGGCGGCGGTGTTGGCGGCAAGTGGTGTGATGGTATATTATTTTGAATCGTTTAGGTCTACGCCAGAGCTGTCTTTTGCGATTCGTTATCTGAAGGCATCGGCTGGGATTGTGATTTCGGCGTCGCATAATCCGCCGGCAGATAATGGGTTTAAGGTGTATTGGGCGGATGGCGCTCAGGTGTCGAGCCCAGACGATAAAGGGTTACTTGAAGCTTTTGCCAACATTAAGACGATCAATTACGGCGATTTCGATTCTCTGAAGCTCAAGGGTCAGATTAAATTGATTGGCGACGAGATAGATAAAGAGTATTGGGATACGACACTTGAGGTAAATGAGGAATATACGAATTTTGATCGTGAGCTAGCTCCGGAGGTGAAGATTGCTTATTCGCCTTTGCATGGTGCTGGGCAGACTTCAGCACTGCCGATGTTAAAGAAGGTGGGATTTGACGTGGTGACAGTAGCGGCGGAGATGGTGCCAGATGGATACTTCCCTGCTCTGGAGAATAATATTGCGAATCCGGAAATTGATTCGGCGAACAAAGGTACGGTAAGTTTGATGGAGCAAGCTAATTGTGATTTGGGAATTGCGACGGATCCAGACGCAGACCGCTTGCGTGTCACCGTGCGCACTTCCGATGGGTTGAAGGCGCTAAATGGGAACCAGTCAGGGGCTTTGGCGACGGATTATCTTTTGAATAAAAATCATAAGGGTTACGTCTGCAAAACGATCGTGACTACGGATTTGATTGATGCTCTGGCGGGATCTTACGGTACGACGCTTTATGGCGATTTCTTGATTGGTTTTAAATACATTGGGCGTAAGGTTAAGGAAATGGAAGATACTGGCGAGCGATTTATTATCGGCGCGGAGGAATCTTATGGGATGCTAGTAGGCCCGCAGGTGCGCGATAAGGATGCAGCGACTGGGGCTTTGGTATTGGCGGAATATGCGGCGGAGCTCAAGAAAAAGGGTGAAAATTTGTATGAAAGACTATTTGAGTTGTATCAGAAACATGGGATCTTTGTGGAGGAGCAGGTTTCGGCAATGTACCCAGGTGCGGATGGGTTTAAGACAATGCAGGGTGTGATGGCGAAGCTGAGAACTGAGCCGTTGGCTGAGGTTGGCGGATTGGCGGTGACGAAAGCTATTGACTGCCTGAGTGATGCGACGCCAACAGTGGGTAAGGGCGATGTGATGATCTTGGAATTTGATAATGATAAGCGGTGTAGGATTATTATTCGACCATCGGGTACCGAGCCTAAATTGAAGTTCTATGGTCAATGGCATGTAGATGCAGACAAGAACACTGATATTTATACCCAATATGCAGAGGTTGCTCGCAAAACAAAAGAACTCTTGGAGACCTTAAAAGCGCTTTTGCTACAATGATTTGTCACTAAAAGACACTTATGCTAAAATCATAATATATGGGAAATTCTAGAAAGACATATATTGTTGCTAACTGGAAAATGAATTTTACGCCAGGAGAAGCAAGCATATATTTACACAAACTCTCAGAGCGGGTGAAAGGGGCGCGGGATTTGCAGGTGGTACTCTGCCCTTCTTTGGTTTCTTTGCAACCTTTATCGTTGCAAGTAAGTCGACGACAATTTAAACTGGCTGCACAAAACTTTTATTGGCGGGACTTCGGGGCTT
This sequence comes from Candidatus Nomurabacteria bacterium, assembly GCA_031290255.1. Taxonomy (GTDB): domain Bacteria; phylum Patescibacteriota; class Saccharimonadia; order Saccharimonadales; family Saccharimonadaceae; genus UBA2834. Next base: position 47,768 of record JAITNW010000011.1, on the reverse strand, counting down.
ACACTGGAGAGGTGGCAATCGCGCAGCTTAGGGGGTTTGTGGATTATGCTCTGGTAGGACATTCAGAGCGAAGGCATATTTTCTGCGAAACAGATAAGGATATTCGAGAGAAAGTTGCGGCGGCGGTAAGAAATGACATTACGCCTATTCTGTGTATTGGGGAGACTTCGGATGAGAGGCTGATGGGCGAGACCGATGTGGTGATCTACGATCAGCTGCTTGGTGGCTTGTCGGAGATTAGTAAGGAAGATATTGATAAGGTGATTGTGGCTTATGAGCCGGTTTGGGCGATTTCGAGTACGAAAAACGCTCGAAGCGCTGCCCCAGAGGAAATAGAGGATGCAATTAAGAGAATCCGTACACATATTTCTAAACTTTACGGCAAAAATATTGCAGAGGAAATCTCTGTGCTTTACGGCGGGTCAGTCAATCCAAGTAGCGCAGCGGCGTATCTTAATGTTGAAGGGGTAGACGGTCTATTGGTGGGAGGGGCGAGTTTGATAGCCGATTCATTCTGTGATATTGTAGAAATAGCAAAAGGTGTTGAGAAATGAACAATGGAAGAGATTTCGTGGATCTAGATAAAGCAGTTAAGGCACAGCAGGCAAAGAAGCCTATAGCTGTTGGTGGGAAGCCAAATGGCAGTAAGGGGCGATATATGGATATAGTGAATCCACGCTCCAAAGTGCGCCCGCTGACACAGAGGACGACGAGGCCGATGCAGGAGCTGGTGGCGCAGAAGCCAGTGGATATCGCAAGGAAGCCAGAGCCTACAAAGCCCCAGCCAGTTGAAGAAAAGCCTATCGAAAAAACAGAAGCTCCAAGACCAAGCTTATTTCAGGATGAAAGCTCCAAAGTGCCAAATGCCGATAATTATTCTCTTGGTGGTCGTTCGCCATTTCTACTAGCAGACGCGAAGGTGGACAAGAGACCACTCGGAAAAGATGTTCCGGAAAGCAACGCGGGGGCAATTAGAAGCACGAAGAATGTCTATAGTCAGAAAACACCTCTAAGAAGCGGCGAGTCGCAGGACTTGCCGGGTAGAACCGTGATAACAGTTTCGGCGCCAAAGAAAAAATCTGGTTGGCTATGGGCGGTTATTACGCTGGGCGTAATCGTAGCAGGTGGCGGAGTGGGGTTGCTAGCTTACCTAATTTTTGCAAATCAGTAGAATTTTATATCATAATACGGGTTTAGGTTTAAACTCTCGCTGCGTCGTGTTATAATTTATGACACATGGTGAGTGTAGCTCAGTTGGTTAGAGCACTTGATTGTGGTCCAAGAGGTCGTGGGTTCAATTCCCATCACTCACCCCACGAATTGTGATGCCCCTGCATGAGGGGGCGTTTTTGTTACTGCCAAAGAGCTTGGCGCAATACTGACTAGCATTAAATAATAGAAGGAAAAGAGTATCACGAGGACAATGAGCAATAGATTGATGATGCGCTGATTGCCTTTTTTGAGGAGTTTTTCGATGGCTGGATAAAAAACTTTGAGGAATGCTGTGGCGAGAATGCCAAACAGGATAATATTACTGAGGCAAATGTGGCCGCCAAGATTAAAAGTACGGTCGGCGTACCACCAATAGGGGTTGTACCCATAGCGCCAGACGAGAATGACGGAACTGAGGCATTCTAGGGCGGCACAGACAATGGTCGAAATAAGGAAGGTGGCGAAAATGTTGTGGTCAAACTTTTTGACGAGAGGGCGCACTACTAGAATGCAGAGGATGGCGCCGGTGCCATAAATGGTGTACGGTTCGAGAGCATTGGCGAGAATATTTGTGGCTATGGGCTCGCCGAGAACCCAGTGACAGAGGAGATTCCAGCCCATTTCGATGAAATGACCAATATAGGAGAAAGCTAGAAAGTAAAGCAGCAGATTGCGCCAGAAGATGGGGGGTTTCCAGCTTGAAGTCCTCGGGAGTTGCTTTTTCTTAGTTTTAACGCCCATGTTTAATTCTATAATACAGTAAAAATGCAAAAAAATGCACAGTCTGGTACAATTAATACACGTGGTGCCGTGGCGGAGTGGTCTAACGCAGAGGTCTGCAAAACCTTTTTTCATCGGTTCAAATCCGATCGGCACCTCCAGATTCGGATTGGAGGAGTCAATGAGAAGTTTCATCCGTTGTTTTGTTGTGGTATAATTTTGTTACATGGGCGAGTGGCGGAATTGGTATACGCGGTGGACTTAAAATCCGCTTCCCTTGCCGGATTATGGGTTCAAGTCCCATCTCGCCCACCAATTTAACATCTGCGGGTGTCGTATAATGGTTAATATACGAGTTTTCCAAACTTGTGATCAGAGTTCGATTCTCTGCACCCGCACCAATTTGGTTCTGTTGTGATAAAAAATCCCCCTTATGCTGGGGGTTTTTGTGGTTTTTGGATATATTGGCTAGGCGAGGTCTGAGGCGACGCGGTTGACTTCGTCTACTGTGGTAAGGCCGGAGAGGGCTTTGAGCATGCCGTCTTCGCGCATGGTGATAGTACCTTTGATTTTGGCGACACGCATGATGTCGCCGGCGGTGGCGCGGGCAACGATGAGCTTCTGGATATCCTCATCGACGTCGATAGTTTCGTAGAGGCCGGCGCGGCCGGAAAAACCGTTCGGAGTATCCTGCGTATCAAAGCCTTTGACTAGGGTGAAGCTGGGTGAGCTTGCGACGGGTAGGCCTGGGTAGCCAAGGTCCTCGCTGACACGCGGAACATCCTCGGGTTTTTGAGGCAAAACATTACCGAGTATATCGCGAATCTCTTTGGTTTCGATTTCAGAAGATTGAAAAGCTTCCCTTTTTTCGGAGACACGACGAACGAGGCGCTGACCGATGACGGTATTGAGCGTGGACGCGATGAGGAATGGCTCGATGCCCATATCTAGAAGACGCGGCAAGATGCCGGCAGCTGAGTTGGTATGGAGCGTGGAGAATACTAAGTGGCCGGTGAGGGCGGCTTGGACAGCAAGGTTGGCGGTTTCGGCGTCGCGAATCTCACCGACCATGACGACGTCAGGATCTTGACGTAGGATGCTGCGGAGCCCAGACGCAAAGGTTAGCCCAGCATCTACGTTGACTTGAATTTGGTTAACGCCGTCCATTTTGTACTCAACGGGGTCTTCTAGCGTAACGATATTGATAGTTTCGTTCTTGATCTTCTTGATGAGAGCGTAGAGCGTGGTGGATTTACCTGAACCAGTAGGGCCGGAGGTGAGAATCATGCCGTTAGGTTTCTCAATACCAGCTATAACGGCACGAAGGGAGCGACCTGTCATGCCCATTTTTTCGACTTCCATAGTAGTGCCGGATTTGTCGAGGAGACGGATGACGACTTGCTCACCCCAGACGACTGGCGAGATAGCAATACGAAGGTCAATTTCTTTATCGCCGACCAATACGGTAAACTGGCCGTCTTGTGGAACGCGGTGTTCGTCAATCTTAAGATTGGCAAGGATTTTGATACGGCTGACGAGAGCTGGCTCGATGGCGCGAGGAAGCTCCATGACCTGGCGGAGGACGCCGTCAATACGGCAACGAATAATGAGCGAGTTCTCTAGCGGTTCGATGTGGATATCGCTGGCTTTGCTGCGGGCGGCAAACTCGAGGATGGTAGTGAGGGCTTTGGAGATAGGTGAATCTTGGGTGATGGTTTTGACGTCGCCAGAAGCTTCTTTTTTGCGGACTTCTTCTGTGGTAACTTCAGCGGCTTTGCGGACGTCTTTGAAATCAGCCTTATATTGGGTAAGAACATGCATAATGCCAGCGCTTGATGCCATAAGGGCGCGAATAGGCATCTGAACGAGCGTTGAAATGTAGTCGGTCTGCTGGATGTTAGCTACGTCCAGCATGGCAACTACGAGCTGCTCGTTGAGTTCACCGACCGGTACTGCCATTGAGCGCTCTGCGGATTCTTGAGGGAGCTTCTGGAGGACTTCTAGAGGGATTTTGACGTTATCCAAATTAACATAGGGGACTCCTTGCACTACCGCTGAAGCGTGCTGGACGATTGCGTCTTCAACGAGGCCTTTAGAGACAAGGACGGCGAGAATGGGTTGGCCGGTTTTTTTGATTTCTTCGTAAGCAGTATTGGTGCTTGTGGGGTCAATTAAGCCCTCGTTAAGCAGTAGCTTGACGACCTTATCTTGAGCCTCCTTAGGTAGTAGAGCCATTGGCTACTCCCCTGTCTCACTGTTGTCCGACTCAGTCTCCGAATTACTTTCTGCACTCGAATCGGTTGCGGTCTCAGGATTGATACAAGTTTGATTTGATGAATCCCAAGTTTGGCCATTTGCGCAATTTCCTACGTAGATTTCTACTGTTGGGTTGACGGCTTCGGGGTTAAATACCTCTGGGTCAGGCTGGGCCACGTCGGGGCTAATGATGTCCATAAAGGTGACTACGACGGATTCTTCATTGGGATCGCCTAGTATAGAATTGCCAATGAAGTATGCGATAATGGTAGTAATTACCGAGATTAAGACAACGGCTGCGATGTCGGTTTTCTTCATTTCTTGACACCTTTCTTACTTGAATCGTCCGCATAGATAGTTTCGGTTTTGGTGACGGCTTTGATAGGAGAAGAATAGTATGCTACTGCGGTGCCACGAAGTTCAAGCTGATCGCTATTATTGCCGCTGCCGCCACGCCAAGAAATTGTAGCATTCTGAATATCAAAGTTGCGGATAGATCGCTCTATGGTATCTAGGACGGCTCTGGTTGTGGAACCGGTATTTTTGACAGAAAGGCTGATCGGTATGGTGTTTAGGCCCGTGGAGGCATCGGTACCACCATTGCCGCCAGGAGAAATTGATTCTGGCTCAACTGGGTTGCCGTTGCCGTCATGAGTGAGGAGGAAAAGTTTGTTCAGGCTTGCGTAGACAGCTTCATCGTTACGAACAGAGGGGAGAGCGTCAGGGATGACACGAAGAGCTGAACATATACGGGCTAGCTCAACATTGTCTTCGGTGTCGACAGGATTGCTGTCAATATCAACACAGCCGGCATCGCGGGCGCGGGCCATTACTTCTAGATTAAGATTATTAGCGAGACCAGAATCTGATGCTCCATCGCCAATGATGTTGTTGCGAAGCGCTGCGACATTGCTCTGGATGTCTTTGTAATCTTTGATGATTTCGCCCTTGCGAGCGATAACCTTGCCGTTGAATGACATCCATTTGATGAAGTAGATGGAGCCGACAAGGGCTAAGCCAAGTATAATTGATGCGCCACATACTGCAAGGAACATTTTCCTGCTAGCCTTATCGATGGCTGCCCTTTTTGCGATTGCAATTTCTTTATTTGCCATTGTCTGCCTCCAAACATTGTGTATCGTTCGGATCACAGTCCGAAGCTTTTTCTGCGAACATATCTCTAATTTGCGTGTAGCTATCGGTAACGTTTTGGCGACTTGGGCCGACAACGCGCATGTGCTTGTTGGCGAACATAAATACATTTTCTTCGATTGCGACACTTGCACTGAACCTTAGGACTAGGCGGTCATTAGAGTCGCGACCGTTGGAGGAATCGCGGATGACGGGTTCCGAAGCGAGAAGTGGGCAATTTTTGAGAGTTTCGGCCTCGCTAAATTTGCCGTCTGAACCATAAGCAATGCACTTACTTTCAAAGAAGTAGCCGCCACCGTTATCGTCATTTTCTTCCATATATTTGCTCTTGTCGTCTTGAGTAGGATAGACACGACGGATTGGTATATCTTTGATTTCTATGGAGTTCTCTGTGATGACGTCTTCGTCTTCGTCGCCAGTGGCAGAATCGGGGATGAGGGGAGCTTCACAGCCCTCCATACCTTGATGATAAATGCCAAATAGAACGCCGTTTTGGATGGCCTCGGTAATGCACATTGTAGGGATATCAACATAACCGCCGGTTTCATTGTCTAAGCGTTGGTAGCGACCAAAGTCATAGTAAGATTTGGTGGCGGATTTTTTGAAAACTTCAAGGGCTTTATAGTCGATATTGCTGACCGAGTTACCTTGGGCTTCAAAGGAAAGGCTGGTGTCACTAAGATCAACAGTCAGCTCCGAAACCTCTACGGTCTCGTCGCCAGTGGGGAGAATGACATCTAGGATGCCAAATACGCGAGATAGTAGAAGCTTGTTGGAGTTGACGACTTTGAGTTTGCTCATTTGATCTTGGATAGTAAGGAAATCATCAATGTTCTCAACTTTGAGCACGGCTGTTCCGTAATTGCTGCCACAAGTGCCTATGCCGGTAGAGCGGCAAGTGATTTCTTGGTCTTGGTTGGCCATAGCAATATTTTGGCCGCCGACAATACTACCCAATATGAGGACTACGCCAGCGGAAGCTGCAGCAACGATGATGCAGATAAATAGGATAAGGTTGGACATACGCTGCTTGCGGAGCATGTCGGCTTTGATATTTGGTACTAAATTAATTTCAAACATAATTTACCTATTATTCGTCCTTTCTGCTAAGCCAATGGCGACGGCAAATTCTGCCGCAACTTGAGATAGAGCTTGCTGTTGTTCTGGGGTGACGCGAACGAGTTGCCAAGGATTCCCCTGTGATGTAGCTATGCCAGTTTTGGCTTCGATGTATTCGGCGATGAATGGGATGACGCCTGCAAAACCGGATAGGATGATGCCGCCGACTTTGACGTTAGGATATTTGGTCTGGAAGAAGCGGCTGGATTTGGTAAGCTCTGAGGCAAAAGTCTCAAGGGTGGAGTCGAGGGCTTTGAATACTTGCCCGTCGAGCTTATCTTGGGCGAGGCCGAACTTGAGAATGAATTGGCGAGCCTGATCTTCGCGAACACCGAGCGAGTTGGCGACGGTTTTGCTTAAGACGTCTAGGCCGCCTGGGATAGTACGAACAAGACGAGGCGCACCGCCATAAACAACGACGAGATCGGTTGAGCTTTCGCCATAATCGATAATCAAGCGTGCGTCTGCGATACCTGGAGGGGTGAGGGCGCGGGCCATGGCGATAGGCTCTGGCTCTTGAGCGACGATATTGAGACCAAATTGCTCAATGTCTTCCATGCGTTCCTCGGCGTAAGCGTTTGAAGTGGAGGAAATAAGGACTTCGGCCTTTGCGGGATCTGTGGGGCTGGGGCCAAGAATGACAAAATCTGCTTTGGCTTCATCCATTGGCATAGGGATATATTGATCCATTTGGTAGCGGACGACTTTTTCGATGGATTTGGGGTCTTGATTGGGTACGTCGATAAGCGCGGTAAAGGTCTTCCCTGCTGGGAGACCGATGGCGATATTCTTAGTGTGGATGCCGGCTTGTTGCATGGCGCTCAAAATCATTTCGCCAAGCTTGCGCCGGCCTGTATCACTACTGTCTTGGACAACGGAGCGGCTGACTGGGACGTATGCAAACTTTTGCAGGGTCCAGCCTTTTTGTGAGTCCCCAGATAATTGCACTAACCTTAGTGCATTTGTACCTATATCTAACGCGAAGAAATCGCCCACACCGTGTGTTAAACTCATATGTTTAGTTTAGCATAAGCGTAAAAAGAAAACAATAAATTTTTTATACATTGAAACGAAATTCGACCACATCGCCCTCTTGCATAACGTAATCTTTGCCTTCGGTGCGCATAAGGCCGGCTTCGCGGACGGCTTTTTCGCTTCTGAGTCTAGCTAGATCGGAATATTTGCAAATGCTTGCGGCGATGAAGCCTTTTTCGAAATCCGTATGGATGACGCCAGCTGCTTGGGGCGCAGTAGCTCCATGTTCGACTGTCCAGGCGCGGACTTCTTTTTTGCCGGCAGTGAGGAAAGATTGGAGTCCGAGCGATTCATAGGCGACGCGGACGAGTTGCGCGAGACCGTCTTCTGCGATGCCATAGCTGTGAAGGAATTCGGCTTTTTCGTCTCCAGACATGTCTGCCATTTCGGACTCTAATTTGGCGTTGACGAAGACACATTTGCTGGGGGCGACAATGGAGCCGAGTTCGTCACGAAGATTTTGGTCGACGAGCTCGGATTCGTCGAGGTTAAACATGAAGAAGACTGGCTTGGCACAGAGGAGGTCGAGGCCTGCGATTTCTGCGACGTGGGTTTTGCCGCTTTTGAGTTCTTCCATAGTAACCTCTATCTGAGAAACTCTGGAAATGGCAGCTTTGTCGCCACTTTTGGAATCTCTGCGGGCTTTTTCAAGAGCGCGGCTGAGAACTTCGATATCTGCGAGGGCAAGCTCAGTCTCGACCATCTCTATATCGCGCTTAGGGTTGACTTTATCAACAATGTGTGATATATTGCTATCATGAAAGACACGGACGACGTGGCAAATTATTTTGCAACTTCTAATGTTTGCGAGAAATTTGTTGCCAAGCCCCTCTCCTTGTGAAGCACCGGCGATAAGCCCAGCAATATCAACGAATTCGACGGTAGCGGGGACAATCTTTGCTGTCTCATAGATTTCGCCGAGGATGGCGAGACGGTCGTCTGGAACAGGCACTATGCCAGTATTTGGCTCGATGGTGGCAAAGGGATAATTGGCTGCGAGCGCGCCGGCGTTTGTGAGGGCGTTAAAAAGAGTGCTCTTCCCTACATTTGCTAAACCGACTATACCTATCTTTAACATCTAAACTAATCTCCGAGTTGTCATATTATACCATCTCCATTTTCTTGTATTATTCCGCTTCCTCATAATAATAGGATTGCTCAATCCCCTTCATAAAAACTTCTCGGTCGTTAATGTTTTTTGTGAGTGCTGATTTTAGCAATTCTCGTAATTCCAAGTCGTTGATGTGGCTGCGACGCATGGAACTAAAATAATCACTTTTTTCAATTTTTGACCAGTCGACGCATTCGCCAAGCTGTTTCTTCAAAATTAAGTCCAGCCAAATTCGCATACTCCGACCATTGCCCTCCATAAATGGATGCGCGATATTCATCTCGGAATATTTCGCGACAATCTCATCAAAAGTATTTTCGGGCATTTTTTCAATTTTTGTCAGAGCATCTGCCAAGTACAGACAGTTAGTAAACCGGAAATCATCTTTTGCAATATTTTTATCACGAATTTGTCCAGCAAAATCATATAGACCGCCAAATAAATACTCGTGGATTTGCCGTAACCCTTTTGTTGTACCAACCTCAAAATCATTCACATGAGAACTCCCAAATAATTTATAGGCTCGCTCTTTGCTAATTTTAGCTACATTTTCCATAGTCTTATTTGCTAAACTCCTTTTTTTATATTGTACGATGGAGTCGCTTGATAGTAAAGTGTGGGTTGGTTAAGTGGCGATGGTGCGACCCTTTTTCTCTGGGTCGATGGCGGTGGCGACGAGGCTGATAACCATTTCAATGCGCATGAGATCGTCGTCTGAGAATTGTTCGTCATGAGGCGAACCGAAGATGATGTGGCCGAAGGCTTGTCCTTTGGTGTCACGCAGATCAACGATGGCGCGGAGGTCTTGGTATTCGGGGTCGGGCTGAGAATTGTGGTCTTTGAGGAGGCGCCAGATGCGGTCAGGCATATTTTTGTTTTCGATTGCGCCTATTTCGATTTCTTTTATGGTAAAGTCGGTCTCTTTGGAACTATAGAGTTGATCTCCAATCATTATGCCAATGTAGGAGAAGTGGAGATGGTCGGAGAGGAAGATGGTAAGGTCTTTGAGCCCGGCGCGGGTGGGGTTAATTTTGTTGAGACGTTTTGCGATATAGCCAATGTCGACGGAGTTGACTGAGATAAGCGAACGCACATTAGAAGATAGTTCCGAAATGATTGGCAAAAGCAAAATAAGGAAAGCGATCATGACAAAATTTAGCGCAAGGGTTTCGACGGAAAGGTATGAACCGCGAAATAGGAGGGCGGAAACTACGAATAATGATATGACGTAAACTAAGGCGGTGGTGGCGATGAAAATAGCATAGGACATGATTCTCATCCAGGTGGTGCGGATAACGATCATGCGATAGCGCAAGATCGCATAGTAGAAAGTGATAATGGCAATATCGATGGAGACGGGGCCGACCCAGATGAGGTCATAGCGGAAGAACGGCAGGAGGAGATCGAAACATAGAGAGACGATGCCGCAGATACCGGGGCCAACAAGGAGGAGGACGCAGATGTTTTTGACAAAGTTACTAGGTTTGCTGAGGATTTTTGCCACAAGCATAATGCCGTATACGAGGAAAACGGCTGCGAAGAAGATGATGTAGGTGATGTAAAGCCAGTCGAAGTTGAGATTGACGATGTTGCCGAAGTCAACATTTAGCTCGATGCTGGAATAAAGGAAAGTAGGGTTGATGATGATGGCTAGAGATAGCGCTAGGCCGATTACGGCGAAAATAATGCTGGTGATGGCACTAAACTTAGACTTGATGAATTTGGCTGCATAGCCGAACATGGCGATGGCCATTGCGAGAGCTGAAATGTAAATGGCTGCGACGATAGTTGGGGCTACTGGGAATGATTCTTGAGATAAATTGAGGAAAGCGATAACAGAATATGCCCAGAGCGATGCGCTGAGGACGGTGAGGAAGAATAAAATTGATAGGGATTTTTCTCGAGGCTTGGAGCCAAGCAGGACGGTGATGCCGGTTAGTAAGGTTAGAGTTGCTACTATGATGACTAAGATACTTACTAGTTGCATGATGCCCTTTTTTTACTTGATTTAGGTGGTTATATTATATCACTTATGGAAAGCTTTTGCGCGGGTCCTGCCAGGACATTTTCCTCAAAGTCCTGCCACCCGCTTGGGAGCTATTTGTTAGTATCACTATATTGTGAAGATGAAAAAGTCGCCCTGTTTTTGGTGGGCGACTTTTTGGCTTATTTGCGAAGGACGAAGACTACACCTATTGGCACACCGATGCGCGGATCTATATAATAGCTTGCGTTGGAGAGCGGTAGGGCCTGAGATGCTTCTTCCATGGTACGGACGGCTTGCTCGACTGTGCTACTCGGAGCGAAGCCGGGGAGTTGCCAACCGAAGACGTCGATGCATCTTTTGAGCGACCATTCGAGAATCTGAAGATCTATGATCAGCGTCCCGTCAGGTTTTAGCTTGGTAAAAATAAGCTGGAGGATTTTCGGGAGTTTCTCAACGCAGTACGAGGCGAGGCCAATCATGGAGATTGAATCTTGCGATTCGTTTGGAAGCTCAAGTAGGGTATTTAATAAATCGCTCTGCTTGACGTCCAGTCTTCCCTGCATGGCCGGCGTGGTGGCAAAATCCGAACACCAACTGATGACTTCGGGGTCGAGATCGCATGCCGTGATGACACTTGGGACAGAATCTGGGTCTTTCTCGAGAATCCGTAACTCAGGTGCATAGCCGATGCCAAGTATTGCGACGGCATTTTGGTTGCGGAAATGCTCGGCGACAATGTGCGATCTAAATCTTGCAGAGATGAACATTGGCTCTCTGAGTGGCCACCACCAAAATGGGTCTAATTCATGAATTGGTTCACCGAAAACGGTTTCACCAGAGGCCGTTCGCAGGATACTGATGGCTGGAGCCACTAGCAGCGCGGACATAAAGGCTCTGGATTTTGCGCCGAAATCGATGAGGAACTGCGTGAGTGCTGGGTTTTCGAAAACTCCCTTTTTGGCTAACTGCTCCATCACTGTGGAGGAAAGTTGTGTGCCGTAGGTTTGATCGAGATCTGCCTGTACTTTTTGCTGGTCATCTTGAGATGGGGGGACTTGTCCGTTTTGCCAACGTTGGTGAATGTCGGTGTACTTATCTGCATATGCGTCTCGGTTCATGGGCGGCAAATTCGGATCATCCATTTTGGGCTGCATTGGGTCTACTGAGTAAATGTCGAATGCTTTTTGGACAAATAACCTGAGAATCCCTCCTTAAAGAACAATAAATTTGTGGTTATCTGCCTACGATTATACCACTATGGGATTGAAGTGGCTAAAGTGAAAGATGGAAGGTAGTGAGACCTTTTTTGGAGGTTGCGGTGAGCGACCAATTATTCTTGGCGGAAAGGCCTTTGGCGATCGCGAGGCCAAGTCCGGAACCTTCGGCGGTTTTGTCGAGTTGGTAGAAACGATCAAAGATTTTGTCGATCTGATGCTTCGGTACGGCTTTGCCGTCGTTTGTGATTGTGATGGTTTTGCCCGTAAGACCGACCTCAATGAAATTATCAGAATATTTGATGGCGTTGTCTAGTAGGATGTTGATGATTTGCGTAAGGTCGGAGGAATTTAGGCTGATGACTAGGCTGCCTTTTATTTTTAGTTTTAAAGTTTTCTTTGTAAGTTTGGGCTGAAAACCTTTAACTTGTTTTTTGACTAAATCTGGTATATTGGTGTCGATTTTCTGGACAACTTCTTTGGACGAATCGGCCTTGGCAAGCAAGAGCAGATCATTGATGAGATTATTGGCGCGCGTGAGGTTATTTTCGATGTTCTCTGTCCATGGTTGCTCTTGAGTATCAAGGGCTTCGAAATTTGCCTGAACGATCGCGATAGGAGTCTTGAGTTCGTGGCTGGCGTTTGCGATAAATTCTTTTTGCCTAGCGTAAGATTCGCGGATCGGGCTGATGGACTTTTCTGCCATATAGCAACTCGCCACGAATACGAGAGCTTCGACGGCTAGTCCGACGAAAATTAGGACAAAGGCGATGTTTGCTAAATGTTCGCGGTTATTTAGAGTAATTCTGTCCTCGAGAAGTTCGCGGACCTGAGCGGCGGAATTGTCATCTAGCCAAGTAGTGCTAGCCGCCAAGATACGAGGCGATGATAGACTGGCGGAAATAACTGTGAAAACAGTGGCAAATGCAGTCAAGATTATGGTAGATGAAATAACCATATTGCTAAGAATAAATTTATTGCGGAGTTTGTCGAACATATTTGTCAGGACGTGGTGAGCTTATAGCCAAAGCCACGAACGGTGGTAATCTTGACTTTGCTTTTTAGCTCTTTGAGTTTTTTGCGAAGGTGTGAAATATAAACTTCAATGTAGTTGTCTTCAGCGATTAGCGTGTTGCCCCAAATTTTGTTCAGGAGGAAATCTTTTTTGACGACTTTTTCTGGAGTTTTGATGAGCTCTGCCATAATGCCAGATTCTTTGGCGGTGAGGCGGGTGCCGTTTAATTCTTTGTTGGTAATGTTATAGCAAAGGTCGGAATAGCGGGTCTCTTGGTCCTGGATTTCGGCTGGGCGACGGACGACGGCATGGATGCGTGCAATGAGTTCGGTAGTCTTGAAAGGTTTTGCTAGGTAATCGTCGGCACCGAGATTGAGCCCTTTGACTTTGTCGTCTACTTCTGAGAGAGCGGAAAGCATAATAACTGGTGTTTTGACTCCTTTGGAGCGAATATGCTGGAGGATTTCTATGCCAGAAACTTTTGGCAACATGATGTCTAAAATGACGCAGTCATAGATGTCTTTTGTAGCAGCGTTGAGACCAGCCTCTCCGTCGCGGGCGACATCAACTGCGATTTGTTGCTTTTCGAGATTATGCTTGACCGCTTCGGCCAAGAATTTTTCGTCTTCTACATATAAGATTCTCATATATTACTCCATTTATACTAGCTTATCATGTTAGAATTATATACAACAGGGGTAAAGTAAACCTTAAAAAAGGAGATTAGAGTGGACGAAATGATAAAACTACTTAGGGGGGTATTTTATATAGCAACAGAGGACGGGGATCAGCCTAGAGTGAGGGCTTTTGATTCATGCGTGAAGCACAATGATCGATTTTATTTTGAAACGTCTAGTAATAAAAATGTCTACAGACAGCTAAAAGCAAATCCAAAGGTTGAAATTATTGCACATGATGAGGCCGTTACAGTGCGAGTGACTGCAGAGGCATATGAGGAAGAGAACCCTTTGACTGTAGAGGAAGTGGAGAATGTTGTAGGTAAATACATGAAGAATCCGACCTTGGCAATGTTTTATCTGCAAAATGCGACTGCTCATTTAACGAAAGCGGATGGAAGTACGGAAACTTTCCAATTTTAGATGAGGAAGGATAAATCGGATTTACGGAATTTCGCTTTTACGTTTGCGGCTTGTTTGTCGGTAGTACTTTTGATAATTAGTAATATTGCTGCAACTAAGCTCTGGAACTTTTTTGGGATTGCGATGCTGGATGGGGGTATTTTGTCCTTTCCTCTTGCTTTTGTGCTTGCGGACGCTATTCTAGAAATTTGGGGCAAGCCAAAGGCTCAGTATATTATCTGGTGTGGGTTTGTTTTGAATATAATTGCGGTAGGTTTCTTGGGGTTGGTACAAATATTGCCGGCTGGCGAGGGATGGGAGAATCAGGGCGCTTACGAGGCAATCCTAGGATTTTTGCCGAGAGTAGTAATGGGGAGCTTAATTTCATATCTTGTGGCGCAATTACTTAATGTAGCGGTATTTGTACGGATTCGGAAAATTACTGGTCAGAAATGGCTTTGGCTGAGAAGTTTGGGGTCGAGCGTGGTGGCGAATATTGCTAACTCTTTAGTGTTTTGTGGGGTAGTTTTTAGCGGGGTGGTAGATACGGGGGCGTGGTGGTCGATGGTTGGTACATCTTGCACAATTATGATTCTATGCGAAATCGTATTGCAGCCAGTGAATTATTTTGTAGTGGGTAGAATACGAAGAATTGTGCCGGAGACAAAAAATGAGTGATGCATTTTATTTTGAACCTGAAAAAATTTTAAGGAATGGGCTCGGTAGGGCTGGGGTAATTCATACACCGCATGGGGATATTAAGACGCCAACTTTTGCTGTGGTGGGGACGCGCGGGTTTGTGCGGAGTATGCCTATGGAGAAATTGCGCGAATTGAATGCTCAGGCGATGTTGTCAAATGGCTATCATTTAAGGAGGCAGGCGGATGAAATAAGTACTGCGGGAGGACTTGCGGCTTGGAGTGGATGGGATGGGCCGACGATTACGGACAGCGGGGGGTTTCAGATTATGTCGCTTGGGTCGGGCCTTGGCAAAGTAGTGTCAATGAATAAAAAGGATGCGGGCACTGGCAGGCAGACTCCACATGAGAAACGCTTAGCAAAAATAACTGAGGATGGAGTGTATTTTACTGATCCTTGGGATGGCCAAGAAGAGTTTATGGGGCCAGAAGAATCTATGCGGGTGCAGCATAAGATTGGAGCGGATATTATGATGGCATTTGATGAGCTAACATCCATTGGTGATAGTTATGAATATAATATGGAGGCGATGGAGCGGACGCATCGGTGGGCGGAAAGATGCTTGATGGAACATAAGAAATTGGGTGGGGCGCAAGCTCTTTATGGCGTGCTGCAGGGCGGTCACTATGAAGATCTGCGCCGTGAAACTGCTAAGATCCTTGGCGGGATGGATTTTGATGGATTTGGGCTCGGTGGGGCTTTCCTGAAAGAAGATCTTGGGAAGATACTGGAATGGGTAGCAGAAGAATTACCGTTTGCTAAGCCGCGGCATCTATTGGGCTTGTCTCGTCCGGATGATATTTTTGTGGGTGCGGAATTTGGCTGTGATACTTTTGATTGCGTGGCACCGACGCGAGAGGCGAGGCATGGGAGAATATACACGCTTGATGGAGATGTGAATTTGCGGAAAGGAATTTGGGCGAACGTGGAGGAACCTCTGGACGAAGGGTGTGACTGTGGCACGTGTCGGGAGGGTTGGACGAGAGGAAAATTGCGAGTTTTGCTGAAGTCGCAGGATCGAGACGAAAAGGAGAGATATTTTGAACTTGCAAGTGTGCATAATGTAAGGTTTATAGTGAGACTGACTGAACAGATGCGAGAAAGCATATTGGAAGGCGAATTTGAAGGTTTTCGGGATGGTTTTTTGAAGCGATATTACTCAAGTATTGCTTGGCAATATGGTAGAATGTAAGTATGAGTAGATCAATACAAGTAGATACAAAAACTTTTGTGCGGTTTTGGTTGGTGATTCTGGGGTTAGGGGTGGCGGCTTTGTTTATTTGGAAGGCTGGAGTGGGGCTGCTGATTCTGGGTATTTCCCTATTTTTGGCGATTGCTATTTCGCCACTTGTACATAAATTAGTGGGGATTATTCCGGGTGGCGCGAAGCGAAAATTACCGACTACGCTTGCATATATACTGGTCGTGGGGGTGTTGATGGCGATTATTGCAGTGGTGGTACCATCTATAGTGAATGAAACTGTGAAATTCGTAGGAAGTTTGCCGAATACAATTGGCGATGTGACTAAGGGCTTAAATGGTATCAATGAATTTGGGGCAGCTTTTGGGATAGAGAATTTTCAAGATCAGATTATGAAGAGTGTTGAGGGGTTTTCGACTGCGTTCGTAGCGGATTTTGGTAGTAATTTACTGAACTCTGTAGGAGCGATTGGGAACTTCTTTGCGGCGACGATTTTAATTTTGGTGCTGACTTTCTTGATGCTGATGGAGGGGCCAAGTATGATGAAGGGGTTTTGGAAGAATTTTGAACAGAACAAGCGCGCGCCAAAAATTGAGAAGGTACTTAATCGAATGGCGGATGTAGTGGCAAAATACGTAACGGGTGCGCTAACGGTAGCGCTAATTAATGGCTGCGCTACTACCCTGATCGTATTTGTGATGTCGCTGATATTTGGATTTTCGGCCGGATTGGCTTTGCCGTTTGGACTGATAACTGGAGTAATGTGCCTAATCCCAATGTTCGGGTCGTTTATTGGCGGAACGTTAGTGGCGCTGCTACTTGCGTTTAACTCTTGGTGGGCAGGTTTAGCGTTCTTTATATATATAATTGTATATCTACAAATTGAGGCGAACTTCATTTCGCCAAAAATTCAGAGCAAGGGCATGCAGCTTCCTGCGCTGATTGTGCTGGGTGCGGTGACTGTGGGCGTATATATGTTTGGACTGATTGGGGCGATTGTAGCGATACCGATTGCTGGGTGTGTGAAAGTTTTGATTGAAGAATATGGTTCACGAGATAAAGATGAGCAGACGGACGAGACTAAGCTAATTGCCAAATAGTGCCTGTGGGAGTATCGAGTATGGCTATGCCCTGCTTTTCTAGTTGGTCACGAATTTGGTCTGAGGCTTGGTAATCTTTGCTTGCTTTGGCATGAGCACGATTAGAAATTAATTCTTTTTGCTCACTAGTGATGTCTGGCGTGGATGCGGCAAGCTGTAAGCCGAAAGCATCGTCAAGATATTCAATAAATTTTTCGGAGGGCATGACGTGGTCAAGGTTTTTATCCAAAGTGGCGAGGGCTTCAGCTGAACTCAGGTTATTATTTAGGGCTTCTGTAATTTGTGTTTGGATTTCGTCTGTGTTAGTTGCAGGTTTTTGATGACGCAAGGCTGCGAAGTTGCGATAATTCATGAGGCGCTGATGAGCGGCTGAAAGCTCTTCAAAGGAGAAATTACGCTCTGAGCGATAATGGCCTTGCAGCACCCACATGCGGTAATCCAGATGCGTAAACCCCTTTTTTTGCAGATCATCAAAATTGTAGACATTCCCGAGAGATTTGGAGATTTTGCGACCATCAATGGTGATAAAATTATTATGCAACCAAAATCTGGAGAGTAGGACATCGAAAGCCGCCTCGCTCTGGGCGATTTCGTTGGTGTGGTGAACCGGAATATGGTCAACGCCACCGGTGTGGATATCAATGGGCTCACCAAGAGTTTCGTGGATGATGGATGAACATTCAATATGCCAGCCAGGGTAGCCCATACGACCAAGATATTCCCATTGCATAGCGTGATCTTCTCCTTCCCTAACCCATTTCCATAGGGCGAAATCGCTTGGGCTGTGCTTTTCGGGGTTAAATTCTACTCTTGCGCCCGCTTTGAGATGCTCGAGGTCTAGGTGGGCGAAATCTGCGTAGGTGGGAAATTTAGAGGTGTCGTAATAGATGCCGTCGGAAGTTTCGTATGTATAGCCTCTTTCTGTGAGATTGTTAATGAGATAAATATCGGCTTCAATATAGTCTGTGGCGCGGGCGATTTTGGTGGGAGCGATGACTCCTAATGCCGTGAAATTCTCTAGAAAATCATCCATATAATATTCGGCGACCTGCCAGACGGTTTTGCCTTCGCGGCGGGCGCCTTTTTCGAGCTTGTCTTCGCCTTCGTCGCCGTCTGAGGTGAGGTGGCCGACGTCGGTGATGTTTAGGACGCGGTCTTCTTGCCAGCCATTTAGGCGGATGGTGCGAATAAGGAGATCCCAGTATACATATGCGGTGAAGTTGCCGATGTGGGCGTGGCTATAGACGGTGGGGCCGCAGGTGTAGATTTTGACTCTTTTTGGGTCTTGGGGGGTGAAGTCTTCTATTCTGCGGGTTAGGGTGTTGTATAGTTTCATTTTTTATATTATACCATTTCCGTGCTAGACTCCGCCGTAATCTTTGTAATTATAATTGTAGTCATAATCGTCATGGGAATAGTCGTAGTCGTAATCTTGGTAGTAGCTGTAGCCGTCGAAACTAGAAATGACGGCGCCGATGATGCCCATAAAGATGAATATTGTGGCGAAAATTACTATGATGGCGATAACGATGCCGTTGCGGGATTTTTTGGCGACTTCGTCTGGAGAGGAATTGGTATTATTGATATTTGGCGTGCCCTTCATCTTGCCGATGCCTATAGCTGCAGCCATTTTTTCACCCATCATTTTTTTGGCGCCACCAGAAACTACGCCAGACACAATGTTGTTGTTCATGCCTTCAATTCGGGAATTTTTTAGACCTTTGCGATGCTCAACAAATATATCGCTGGATTTGAGGTTTTCTGGGGTGGCTTTTGTCTCGGCTTCGTGATAGTGGCGCGCGGACATATTACGATAACGATTGGTTATCCACCAGTAATAAATGAAGCCGGGCGTGAGCCCGATTAGACCAGCTAAGGCTGGGTTGTCTTCTTCGATATCCATGCCGATGAAAGATAGGAACCACGCGATGCCGAGAATGATGCCGATAAGCTCAATGAGTGCGGAGAATCCAAGGAGTTTCTGCTTGTAAATGGGTACACTGCCCATAGTTTCGCCGGTGCGGGCGTTGACGGCGACGTAGTGGAGGAGTTTTTTACCATTGTCTTCTTCCATATAGCTATAGAGCCAGATAGGGAGGTAGGCGGATTGCCAATGAACGCCTTTGACGTCGAATTTCTCAGTCTGCCATTTGGCGCCACGATTATAGAATTGTATGGTTTCGTTGGCTTTGTATCTGGCGACATCACGGGCTTGAAGAGTGAGTTGGTTTCTGAGGTCTGCCACGTCAGTATCGCGTTTTTCGCTAGCGAAGCCACGCAAGTAGTTCGCGTCCCACGCGACGCAATGCTCGGTGTCGAATGGCATGATGGAGTTGATGATATTGTTCGTATTAATGAGAGTATTCTGATGGAGCTTGTCTTTGGAGGCCTCGATCGTAAGGCCGTCGATCAGTAGGTCGAAGTCTCGAGAGACATTGTAGAGATCTGCGTCATAATATGTGGTTCTACTATCGCCACTACCTCTTGTGTAGGAACGTACTAAATGTTCGGCTTGGCCAGCAAGTGCAACGTGGCTGTTGATGTCTACCACCATATATGGGAGATAAACGCCCATGACGTTTTTGGTAGTGAACTCTTCTTTGAATTTAGGGTGAGCAAAAAATTGTCTTTTGTGGACAAAGTCTTGAATGTTGGTCTCGGCATTGTTTTTTGCCATCTTGAAGGGGAGGACCATATCTGGGACGGCGCCGTTCGGGATAGTTTCGTTGACGGAAAGATGGTGCCGGCACCAGTGGCAACGGGCGGAGGTAGATTCTGCGGTATCGACAACTATTTCTGCCCCGCAAGCGGCACATTTGAATGTGAGTACATTTTTTGTGTCGGGGATAATTTGAGTGGCGCCACTCCCGATAATTTCACCTTGGAGTTGGCGAAGATCGGAAGTTGTATCCACGAATTGAGGGTCAAAGACTGCGCGACAAAAATGGCATTTGAGCTGGCCAGTAGCGGGATCTAGGGTGACATCCGTAGCGCCACAAAATGGACAACGGTTTAGGTCGTTTTTAGGCTGTTTTGGGTTCGCCATTTTCGCCCACTTGGCTGTCTGGGGTTGCGGTAGCTTCTGGCTCTGGGGCAACTTGTTCAGGCTGCACGGGTTGTTGAGGAGGTGCAGGATTTGGCTGCATTGGGGCTTGAGCGGGCTGATTTTGAGTTACGGGGTTGACCCCTACTGGAGTAGTCATCCCTTGTGCACCGCCCATCATACCTATGCCCATACCCATACCCATCATGCCGCTAGTGCCAGCGTTGTTGCCGGCGGCGTTGACGCCTTCGGCAATTTGGGTTTGTGCGTAGGCAGCGCCAACGCCACCTTGCATAAGATTGCCGGTGTTGAATTTATTAATGAGGTCAACAGATTGCGCGTCCCAATCGAGGCCCATTGGCTGGACATTAACTATGGCAAGACCGTAGCGGGTGCCCCATTGGTAATTGGTTTCTACTGCGGTGTTGACGTCTTTGGCGAATTCGGTGGTACCGCCTTGGATGTCATCGATAGATTTGCCACCTTTGGTAAACATAGATAGAGCGGCCGCAAGCGAACCCACGAAGCCTGCAAAGAGGCTTTCTTCTACGCCACCATCGCCTTCGCCAAGATCAAATTGTGCCCTGCCCTGACCGGAAGCGATATCGACCGGAATAAGATTTTTGAAACATAGTACTGGGTCGACGACCTTGATTGTATAGGTGCCGTTGGATGTGACTGCAAGCATAGCGTCGGCGTAGTTAGCGTCTTTGTAGCGGATGGGGTTTTGAGTGCCGTAGCGGAGACCGGCGATGTCTTTAAGATTGATATAGAAGGCAAACTGCTGGTTGCCGGGTTGACCGCCAAATTTGAACTGCTGGAAGCTTTGGCCGAAAGTAGAGGCGAAGAAGCCGTCGCCTGCGAACATGCTGCGGGCTTCAGGCGAAGCTTCGTTGGTGTAGGTGTAGCCGCCTGGTTCAGCGATGACGCCGGTGATACTGCCGTTTTCTACGGTGATGAGGCAGGTGCCTTCTGGGACGAGGAATTTGCTACCGTTTGTGATAACGTTTGGGTTTTCTTCTCCGTCGTTGTTTTCGCTGCGGTCGCCTTTTACGGTAACTGCTTTTGCTAATAATGCGTGGTCACGCATGGTTGCTGGCGGTGCCATGTATTCGAGCCATTGGTTGGCGAATGAGCCGCCGAGAGCTCCTGTGAATGCTTTAAAGAATGCCATTGGGAATCTTCCTCCTTATTTGTTTCTGATTATAGCATTTATATTTTAAGGTTGGAATAGCCTAGCTTGTTGGTGCGGGTCCTGTCGAGGTTTTAAGTCTATCGGCGCGGGTCCTGTCGAGGTCTTCTCCCCACAAAAAAATTTAAGAAATTCTTTTTGCGGGGATGCCCCTAGACCTCACCACCCGCAGATAAGCTATTCTTTAAGCAACATAATGTGCAGCATTTATCAATCAACACCTAACATCGAAGCGAGTGGCAGGACATTAAAAGTCCTCAAATCTTTAACGTCTGAAATGTAAACATTCTATTGAGCTACACAGAACGTCAGAGCGGGTGGCAGGACATAGGAGCCCTCAAAGTTTCAAATAATTGTTCCATCATACCCGCGGTATTACCCAAGAAATTAGCAGGTCAACTGCCGGCAGGGGCCTTGCAGTATAACCCATCCAAGGAAGCAATTTTTGAGACTTTGAGGAAAATGTCCTGACAGGACCCGCCCCACATCGCATCGATCCAACCCCCAAAAGCTTCACATCCCGCACCAAAAATGCTATAACATAATCAACATGAACGAAAAACTACCAACCCACCCAACAGAACTACCACCAGAAGAGCGTTTCCAAATCAACCCCCAAGACTTCCCCAAACTCTCCCAGCAACGCGAAGCCAACGGCGACACCATGAACATCAACAAAATCGCCGAAAAATACCTCCAATCCACCGCCGAAATGATTGCCATAATGGACGGCAGCGCAGCAGACCCCACCGGCGAAACCATCAAACCCGACTACGTCATCTACCTAGACAAATCCGCCCGCCCCGTCAGCTGGCTAGTCAATATTTTCTGGAAAGATTTAGCCGCAGCAGACCCCGCACGCCCAGGTGAAAAAGTCCCCCGCCCACCCCATTCCTACCTTAATATCGACCGCGTCAACTGGTTCCGCCGCACCGGCACCGAAATCGATGCTCTCGGCAACGGCTACCGCCACGATGGCACGCACGGTCGTCTCGGCTTCTCCGACTTTGACCAGTCCAAAATCACCAAGGAAGACCTCGCCGGCCTCCGCGCCCTCTTCATAGAAGGTGGTGTCGACACCACCAACCCAGACGAAATCATGCAGCTCCCCACCAAACTCGACGGCAAAAATATCCTCATCATAGACGAGGTCAAAAACAGCGGCAGCACCCTCAGCATCGCCCAACTTCTCATAAAAAGAGCCATCCCCGAAGTTTCCTCCACGCGCGGTGACTATTTCTGGCAAAGCGACGGCACCAAAATGGTCGGCGACGAAATCCAAATGGGTAGCGTTCCCATCTGGTACGACGCCTCCACCGAATACGGCCGCGGCATCGGCGACATCAACGAAGCCTATCACGAAAAAACCTATCAAGCACACCCCAACAAATCCACTCTAGCCAGAAAACTCGGCGCCCACGTCATCGGCGCCCCACTTGGCATAGACCACCAAGCCCGCCAACTCATGACCGAAATCCGTAAACTAGAAGAGGCATACCAAGAAGGTCACGTCCTCCTCGCCCCACCCATGAATTACGGCTTCGAGCGTTCTATCGACATCATCACCCAGCAAGGCTTCCAGCCAGACGCCACCGGACGCTTCAGTAGCTACGCCAACTTCCGCGAATCCCGCAATAAAGAAAAGCCCGCCAGATAATCTAGCGGGCAGAGCCCTACTGCGGGCTACTTATGGGCGTCATTTTGATGACGTTGTTTTCGGGGTTTATGTATCCAGTCACCAGCTCAAATCTATAAAATTGGCCACCCTTCTCAGTCCGTCCTTTGAGCTCCAAAACGGAGTTCGGGAAATGATTAACCCAGCTAATCTCCAGATCCAGCAGAACCCAGTTACTTCGATCCTCCGGCATAAACAATACCTTCGATACAACTAAGCCTGCTGACTCCTCTATCCCCTCAAACACCCTCGCAAGCATCTCGGCATCACCATAAAACTGATAAATCTCATAATCCTTGCCCAAAGAAATCGCCCCCTTTTCCTCTAAAATAAACTTCATAAAACAACAAAAAAGCCCAAACGTGCATCCTCAGAGAATCATCTTCCCATGAGGAACATCCCTAATTATAGCACACATAACTCAAAAAGTCAATAGTAATATGATAAAAGACTGAGCGTTAGGGGAAATTCAGAATGGGTGCTCAGAATTATTGCGAGCCAGCGAAAGCACCCAGAGGGGCTGCTTTCCTGCGCAAGCACTCCTAATCCTGAGCACCCATTCTGAATTTCCCACCACCAAACTTGCGATTCAACCCTCTAACCAAGCACCGCACAACTAACTACTAAACTTCCCCATGCCGAATCCGCTTCTTAGCAATCAACATCAACTTCTCAATATCCTCATATTCAATCGCATCCAGAGCTTCACTAAACCGAAACCACTTAATCCCGTTCATCCACTTTTCCTTAGTCGGCTGCTCAGTATCATCCAACGCCCTCACCAGATAAATTTGCGTCGTCATCAGCACCAGCTTATCCACCCGGCGATACTTAAAATGAATCTTCCCCAGCCAAGTCAGCACCTCAATATTCTTCAGCCCCGCTTCCTCACCAATCTCTCGAACCGCCGTCTGCTTCGCCGTCTCTCCCACCTCAATATGCCCCTTCGGAATCGTCCACCGATTCTTACTATCTTGAATCAATAAAATTTCAATATCTTTGTTGTCCGGCGTCATCCGAAACACAACCCCCCCAGAGGTCGGCTCCCGCACAATCTCAGTTATCTCCGATTTTTTCTTAAAAACCGCCTGCTTAAATTTCTCTAAAGTCGATTCTTTATACTGCTTAGTTGGAATCGCATCCGGAATCTTCAGACTCCCCCGCGTCGTACGATAAGTCTGCCTATTTGGCGTCCCCTGGTTCGTCACCGGCTGGCTGTTCTCCTGAGGCCTCTGCGACCTCCGACTCTGCTGATTCTGCCGGTTTTGATTCTGGTTGCGATGCAGTTTTTGGCTTTTTTGCTCCTGCATGCTTATCACTTTCTTCTTCTCCCCCAGTAATATTACGATACGCCGTGCCCAGCACGCCGTTCACAAATTTTGATGAATTATCCGAGCCGAAAGCTTTTGCCAGCTCCACGGCTTCGTTGATCACTACCTTTGGTGGCACAGATTCCTGTCGCCTCGTCAGTTCAAATAGCCCAATTCTCAGCACATTGCGATCAATCGCTGAAATAGTACTAATCGGCCACTCTGGTGCCAGTGGCTGCAATTCTTCGTCCAGCTTATCCATTTCCTTAAACACACCCTGTGTCAGGTCACGCACAAACTCCGTATCCCCCAAAGCTTTAGCATATGGCTCAATATTCTTCACCACAATGCTATCAACATCGGCCGTAGTATCGCCCGCCTTACTCCTAAATTCATACTCATACAAACTTTGAAGTGATATGATCCTCCCTAAATGCCGATTGCTTGCCACCTACTACTCCTTACACTTGCAGGGCTTACTTCCGCAAGCGGTGCAACCCTTCAATTTGACATTTGGGGTCTTTTTCGCTGTTTCAAAAGCTTTCACCGGCGATTTCTTGTTCACCGAGCGAGCCAATTTCAAGCGCAGATGACTGCGACGCAAGCCAGTTTTGCGTGGGCTGCTCTGTTTCTTTGGTTCAGGCATGTAAAAATGCTCCTTTTTTGATAGATTATTTGGTCCAGTGTACTACTTTTCCATTCACTTGACAAGACACTAGCTTCATATTTGGCTTTTTACCTATCTCCTACTTCACTACCAAACTGACCAACCGCTTCCGTGGCACCACAATCACCTTCAGCACTTCCTTGCCACCAACCTGCGCCTTCACCTTCTCGTCCGCCATCACCACCGCCTCAAGTTCTTTCACGTCTTTAGTCTTCTCCGCCGCCACGTCCACCCGCGCCCGCAACTTCCCATTCACCTGCACCACAATCTCTACCATCTCTTCCACCAAATACTTCTCATCCCACTCCGGCCACACATCATTCGCCTCAAGTTTCTCCAAAATCTCACACGCAAGATGTGGTGCAAAAGGCTTCATTAACTTCGCCAAGACAATCAAATCTTCGCTAGAATATTCATCCTTATATAACCCATTCACGTATTCCATCAAAGCCGCCACTGCCGTATTAAAACTATTGCGTCGCAAATCTTCCGTCACTTTTTTGATGGTTTTATATCGCATCACCTCTACTGCGCGCGCTGAAATTTTATAACATTTCGTATCATCTCCAAATGCCAAATTATAACACCGGTTAAGGAATCGATACACCCCGCCAATCGCTTTTGTGTCCCAAGCCGCATCCAGCTCATAAGGCCCAATAAATAGCTCATAGGTACGCAAAGTGTCCGCCCCATAGCCCTGATTCACGATATCCAGCGGATCAATCACATTCCCCTTACTCTTGCTCATCTTCTTGCCATCCAGCGCATTGATATAACCGTTATACAGCAATTTCTTCACTGGCTCACGAAAATCCAGCAACCCCTCATCTGCAAAAAACTTCGTCCAAAATCGTATATATAGCAAATGCGCCACCGCGTGATCGCCGCCACAATATATATCCGTTGGCGCCCAATAATTTACCTTCTTTGGATCCCAAGCCTGATACTTATTGTGTGGGTCACAATATCGCCATAAATACCAAGAAGAGCAGGCATAGCCGTCCATTGTGTCCGTCTCGCGTGTCATCTCCTCACCGTTTACCATCACCTTCGTCCACTCCGGATGCTTTGCTAACGCAGATTTACCAGAATTGTCCGGCGTATAATCGTCAATTACTGGCAGCACCACCGGCAGCTGGTCTTCCGGAATCGCATGCACCTTACCATCCTTATCATAAGCAATCGGAATCGGCGCACCCCAATACCTCTGGCGAGAAATCAGCCAATCTCGCATCCGATAAGTTACTTTTTTCTCCCCCCAACCTTGCCCCTCAATCCAAGCCACCATCTCCTCGCGCACTTCCGAACTTTGCCGTCCATTAAACACGCCCGAGTTCACCAACTTCCCCTCACCGCTATAACAAGCCTCATCGTCATTACTATTCTCGGGCTTCTCAATTACCTTGATAATCGGTAGTTCAAACTTCCCCGCAAATTCATAATCCCGCTCATCGTGCGCCGGCACCGCCATAATCGCCCCCGAACCATACCCCATCAGCACATAATCCGCTACCCAGATCGGCATTTCTGCCCCCGTTGCGGGATTTATGGCGTAGCTCCCCGTAAACACTCCCGTCTTCTCCTTATTCTCTTGCCGTTCAATCTCCGACTTCTTCATCGCCTCACCCCGATATTGATCCACCTTGCGCCGCGTGTCATCATTCACTAATTTAGATACCAAAGGATGCTCCGGTGCTAGCACCAAGAAAGTCGCCCCAAACAGAGTATCCGGCCGCGTCGTAAATACCCCAATCTTCTCATCACTTGCCTTCACCCCAAACTCCACCTCTGCGCCCTCACTCCGCCCGATCCAATTCTTCTGCATCACCTTAATTTTCTCCGGCCAATCCAAAGCGTCTATCTCATCCAGAAGCTCATCCGCATAAGCCGTAATTCGGAAAAACCACTGCTTCATCTTCTTCTTCTCCACTTCGCTACCACAGCGCCAACAATGCCCATTCTCCACCTGCTCATTCGCCAGCACCGTCTGATCCACCGGACACCACCACTGATAGCTCTCCGCCTGATAAGCCAGATCTTTCTTGTAAAGCTGCAGAAAACACCACTGTGTCCACTTATAATATTCCGGATCCGAAGTGCTAATCTCGCGCGACCAATCTATCGCAAACCCGAGCCGCTTTGCCTGTCTCCGGAAATTATCTATATTCTCTATGGTCACTTCTTGTGGCGGAATCCCCGTCTTAATCGCATAATTTTCTGCCGGCAGTCCAAAAGTATCATAACCAAAAGGCCGCAGCACATTCAGCTCATTCTGCATGTAGAACCTCGTCAGCGCATCAACAATCGAAAAATTCCGCACATGCCCCACATGAAGCCCCGCCCCAGAAGGATACGGGAACATCTCCGCCAGATACATCTTAGGCTTATCTTCATTATCTACCGCCGCGAAAGGCTTCTCCTCTTCCCAGCGCGCTTGCCACTTCGTTTCTATCTCGTTTGGATTATACCTACTCATTCCTATATCTTAACATAAACCCGCCACCATAAAAACGCCAACGCTTTATTGATTCAAAATTCTTAGTATTTGTAGTATAATACTCCGTATGGCTAAAGAAAAAACTGCGAGCAAGAAGCCAAAAAAGGCTGTCAAGACCAGCTCAAAAAAGAATAATATGAGCTTATATTCTAATTTGGCATACAAACGCCGAGTTAAGGCCGACCAAAAATCCCGCAAACAAGCCGAAGATCTTGCTTCTATGCCCAAGAATCCCTTTTTGCGCTTTTTTGCGCGCCTCCGACCAGACCGTGTATTCCGTTTTTGGTTTTCCAAAGAAGGTTTTTTCCGCATTATCAAGTTCCTCGCCGCCTGTTTCCTTATTGCCATCGTTGCAATCGGCGGACTTTTTCTATACTTTAAAAAAGATCTATCCCAAATCGACCCAGAAGAGCTTGCAAGCCGCGTCACCAACACCGTAAATACCTATCAAGATCGCAACGGCGTCGTCCTCTGGGAAGACAAGGGCAATGGCGATTACCGTCTAGTCGTAGATGGCAGCGAAATCTCCAGCTATATGCGCCAAGCCACTGTCGCAATTGAGGACAAGAGCTTCTATAATCATATCGGTGTAGATTTTTCCGCACTAGTCCGCGCCGCCCTCAGCACCCTATCCGGCAATTCCGTGCAAGGTGGCTCTACCCTCACCCAGCAATTAATTAAGCAAGTTTATTTCTCTGACGAAGCCGGAGATCGCACCGTCACGGGTCTTCCTCGCAAAATCAAAGAGACCATTTTGGCTCTTGAGGTCGAAAAGATGTACGACAAGGAACAAATCATCACTATGTACCTCAACGAATCGCCCTACGGCGGTCGTCGTAACGGCGTAGAGAGCGGAGCTCGCACCTACTTTGGCAAGTCCGCCAAAGACCTCAACCTCGCTGAAGCTGCCCTATTAGCAGCAATTCCCAATAACCCCGCCGTGCTAAACCCTTACAACTCTGCTGGCAACAAAGCCCTTATCGCGCGCCAACGCAAAACACTGAATGTAATGGTAGAAATGAATTATATTACCCAAGAACAATGCGACGAAGCCAGCGCCTTCGATATTCTCGACACAATCCTACCAGAAAGTAGCCAATTCGAAAACATCAAAGCTCCTTGGTTCGTCCTTGAAGTCAAAGCTCAATTAGAAGCCAAGTACGGCGTCAAAACCATGCGTGCTGGTGGTTTCACCATCACCACTACGCTTGATTATCGAGCCCAAGAGATCGCCGAAAAAGCCGTTGCCCAAGGCGCCGCCATCATGAAGAAATCAAATAACTCAGACAATATCGCACTCACCTCTATCGACGTCGAAACCAGCCAAGTCATAGCTATGGTAGGAAGCGTCGGCTGGAACGTACCCGAATACGGACAACTTAACGCTGCCACCTCATTACTTGAGCCAGCTTCGTCCATCAAGCCCGTTCTCGACTATGCCCCCTTACTTACGCAACGTAGCGGTCAAAACTGGGGTCCAGGTTCTACTCTTCGCGACGAAAATATCGACAGTATTTATTGTGCCGGATATGTTGGCAAATGCCAACTCCGCAACGCCTCTGGCCGTTTCTACGGCGACATATCAGTCCGTCAAGCTCTCGCCGGATCGCTGAATATTCCAGCAGTAAAAGCCCTCTATATCAACGGCATAGAGAACAGCCTAGAAATCGCGCACGCCCTTGGCGACGTATCGTACTGTGCAAGTGGCAATAACGCCGGTCTATCCATGGCCATTGGTGGCGGATGTACAGTTCGCCCAGTCGAACACGCCAACGCCTATGCCTCTCTTGCTCGCAACGGCGCCTACAAGCCCATCACTTACTGGCTAGAAGTCAAAAACTCTTCTGGAGACATCATAGACTCTTGGGAAGATACTGCCGCCACCCAAGTCATTGACCCCCAAGTTGCATATATGGTTACGGACATTCTCGCCGACGTAGATGCCCGCAAATTTACTTTCGGTTCATATCTAGCCACCGACCCCGGCTTCTACAACAAAGACGTTTGGTATGCAGCCAAGACTGGTACCACCGAAAACGGTGGCGGCAAAGCCAAAGATTCATGGCTCATGACCTACTCTCCAGTCCTAGCTACTGCAATCTGGAATGGCAATCATAACGGCTCCTCCCTAAATAGCGGCAATCACACCACTGCATTTAAAGTTGGGGAATATTATACTGCCTCTGTCCACAAGAACGTCTATGGTGCAGACGGCAAATGGTACACCGGCATGAAAATCGAAGCCCCAGCAGGCATTCAGACCCTCACAGTCAATGGCCGACGCGATATCTGGCCCAGCTGGTATGGAGACAACACCTCAGGTGTCACCAAGCAGGTTATGGTCTTTGACTCAGTAACAAAGAAGCTTGCCACCAGTTGTACCCCTGCCGAAACTCGCATTGAAATCACCGTCAGCAAAATCATTGATCCTATGACCAAAAAAGAAATTTGGTATACCAATGGATACGACAAAGACAATGATGACGACCTCCACCAATGCACAGACATCAAGCCTCAAGTCAGCTCAATTAACATCCAAGATAACGGAGATGATACCTGGACTATCATTGTAGCCGTAGCCCAAGGCACCCATGCGCTTGCTGACTATACTACAACAGTAAACGGCAGCCAAGCTTCGTCTGGCGCCATCACAAGTAGTGCAATCCAGTTCACCGTTGACACACTCCCAAGCACAGTCTCGGTCAAAATCACTGACACCGCAGGCTACACAGCCAGCGGTTCCAAGAATAATTAACGCTTAGCTTTGTTCTGTGCAGATTTCCTGCTTAACTTACCAAACATCATTTTACCCGCATTTGTTTGCAAATAGCGCACTAACTCTACTTCAACTTCCCTACCTACCAACTTCTCCGCATCATCAACCACCACCATCGTACTATCTGGCAAGTAACCAACGCCTTGCCTTGCGTTATTCCCTCGCATTGATATTTTAAGTTTGAATTTTTCTCCCGGTAGAAACTCACTCCTTAGTCCCATCGCTAAATCATTCACGTTTAGCACCTCAATCCCTTCCGTAGCAGCAACTTTGCCAAGATTGAAATCATTCGTCAGAATCATCCCGTTATATTCTTTCGCAAGATCAATCAGCCGCTCATCTACCTTAGTCCTGTCAAGCGCGTCATGAAAAATCTCCACGTCCGCCGACACCACTCGCTCAAGCTCATTCGCCACATCCATCCCAAACCTCGCCCTTGATCGCTTCTCGCTGTCAGACCCATCAGCTAGTAGTTGCAGTTCCCTAATTACCGATTTCGGGATCAGTACTTCGTCACCCAAAAATCCTGCCTGCGCCACCGACAAAATCCTACCATCAATCAACGCCGAAGTATCTACAAAAAGTTTTCGTCTTGGCTTTTTAGCCCCAAAATTTGTTTTCTTGGTAGCCTTAATAGTTAATAAAGTTGTTTCCGCCAAAATTATGGCTAGTATAATAATAAAAAATAATTCCATCCCCGTATTGTATCACAAACTACTAGACACCCTCAACATCACGGATAGCGTCCTTGATAATGCCAATGCTCCTATTCAATTTCACCTGCTCATTAGGCGTCAATCTTAGCCCAATTCTTCGTACCACTCCGTGCCTCCCCACAATTGCCGGAAACCCATTGTATGAGTTGCTCATATCATCATAATTACTCACAGAAAGCACCCGATTCTCATCATTCAATATACAATTCGTAATCATCGCAAGACACGTGCCGATACCATAATATGTAGCGCCTTTTTTCTCAATAATAGCGTAGGCTTCCGTACGCACGAATTCCTCAATCTCGGTCATTTCCGCTTCGGTCAATAGCTCCGAAATACTCTGACCGCCTACATTTGCAATGCTCCAAAGCGCCAGCTCACTATCACCGTGCTCGCCCACTTGGTAGGCATGCACTGATTTTGGATGCACGTGCAATCTCTGCGCTAATCGTTTACGTAGCCGCGCCGAGTCCAAGACCGTGCCAGACCCAATCACGCGTTCAGCTGACAGCCCGGAATACCGCCAAGTCAGATATGTCATCACATCCATCGGGTTACTCACCACCACAAAAATCCCATCAAACCCAGCATCCATAATTTGCCCCACCATATCCTTAAATATGCCAGCATTATTTTTCAGAAGATCCATTCGCGATTCGCCAGGCTTCTGTGGCACGCCAGCCGTAATCACCACAATATCACAGTCACCCGCATCCGCATACGTACCACTGCTAATCTTTAGGAAACTCGGAGCCACCGCAAGTGCATCTTTCAAATCCATCGCTTCCCCCTCCGCATCATCCCGATTGATATCTACTAAGACCAGCTCATTCACCGCCGTACGTTGATTCACGAGCGCATAACCATAGCTCATCCCCACATTCCCTGTCCCCACAATCATTACCTTATTTGCCATAATAACATTTTAGCATAAACATTTTTATTATGCCAACTCTCTCACGCTAAACTCCATGCATTCGCTCCGAGCGACCTAATGACACCTTTTATCTCCAGCATAGTAACCGTACGATTAAAATCTTTCGCGTCAAGCCCAGTCTTCTCAATGATCTCATCTCCATCCGTAGCACCTTCCTTCATTGCCTGCAATATCTCGACCTCAAACTCATCCTCGCCAAATACCTCAAACTTCAGCTGCTTTGCTTTCTTGGGCCACAGCACTCCGAGCACATCCTCTGTCTCCGTGAACACATGCGCGCCCTGTTTTATCACTTTATTGCACCCCACCGACATTGGCCGCGTAATATCTCCAGGGACAGCAAAGAGCTCTTTCCCCTGCTCCAACGCCCAAGTAGCTGTAGTTAGTGAGCCAGATCTTAGCGTCGCCTCCACAATCACTACCGCATCCGCCAGCCCCGACACAATCCTATTACGCCGCACAAAATTCCAATTAGCCGTCCATGAGCCTTTGCCATACTCCGAGACTATCGCGCCTTTTTCCAATATCTTCTCTGCCAACCTCACATTCCGCTGAGGATATATTTGATCTATGGGCGTACCCAAGACTGCTAGAGTTACGCCACCAGCGTCCAAACACCCGCGATGCGCCGCCGCATCTATCCCATAGGCCATACCGCTTACTATAATCACTCCGCAACTAGCCAAGTCAAAAGCTAACTTATAAGCCACCGCTTCCCCATAACTAGTATTTTTCCTACTCCCCACAATCGCCACAGTTTTTGGTCGCTCCCCCTCCGGCAGATTTCCTCTCACCCATAAAAAATCCGGCGCACTGTCAAAATCCGCCAAAATTGACAAAAACCTACTATCTTTTACGTAAACTCGTCGCACTTTCATGCGACAAATTTACCCCAAATAAGTTTATCGCAAAAGCGTAACTACAATGATTCTTTTGCCTTCTCAATACACTTCTCTGGATGTGCCATCCGATAGAATCCCATCAACATCCGAATTACCCCCACCATCAGTGCCACATAATATGCCACGAAGACCGCTATTAGCACAATTACCGCCGCACCACCGCCCGAAGCCAAGACTACCGCGCCGTCTGCCCGTTGTTCTGCAAAGTTCCCAGCCCAACACATCACAGGTATAAAAACCACAATAAAGATAAGTGACGAAATTATTGTAGTCATAAACCCACTCCAGATCGTCTTCGCCCCAAATCGATTCGCCAGCACAAGCCCCTCAAGTTTATTGACTTTCTTTTCTATTTTTTCTACCGTTGCCATCCCTTTTACCTCCTAATTACGTTTACCTAATCTTCCGCTTCCACAATCCCACCGTCATATTTCAGCGCCATCTCTGTCAAACGGTGCGAATGCTCCTTTTCGTCAGAGACAATCTCTTCAATTTGCGCAATATCTGCTGGATCCACCCCATCTACACCCTGCATTATTTCAAGCAGCGCCAAGTATCCACCAATAGCCTCCTGCTCATCCTGATTATTTGCCGTGATTCCCTGTGCAATTTTATAGTTCTTCATCTGTACCTCCATTTTATTAATTATTCATCGCGACGCATTGGCGGGAACGGCACTCCCTCTCGCGCCGATACTCCCTCAAGTAACCAAAAATTCCGCTCGGAATTGCCCCAGCCACAAGTCGGCGGCATTCCATATTCCAACATTTCCACAAAATCCATATCTAGCATTTGCGCCTCAGCATCTCCTGCGTCGCGAAGAGCCTGCTGCTCCTCAAATCTCTCCAACTGATCTAGTGGATCGTTCAACTCAGAATACCCATTCCCCATCTCCGTCCCAAAAATAATCGGGTGGAATCGCTCCGTCACGCGTGAATCCTCCGCATTTTTCTTAGCAAGCGGCGAAACTTCTACGGGTTCATGTACCAGCCAGAACGGCCCAGCAGAACTCTTCCGAATAATCTTCCACACATTATCAAGCAGCCTAGATGCGCTAGCCTCATCATCAAACTTTACCTTATTTTCACGCAAAATTTTCTTCAATTGATCCACATCCGGAGAAAATACATCCACATCAAACTTCTCTTTCATAATATCCGGATAAGTCACTACCGGCCACTCACAATCTAGGTCAACCTTCACACCATCATGTTCAAACTGCAAAGTTCCCCAAGTCTCCTGCGCCACATACTTGATCATCTCCTCATATAACGCCATCCCATCGTGATAATCCTGATAAGCTGCGTAGCTCTCCATCGCAATATGCTCCGGCAAATGTTCCTCGCTCATCCCCTCATTACGAAATCTCGGCCCAATATCATAAACCCGCTCGTATCCCCCACCAATCAGCCTCTTAAGCGGCAATTCCTGCGAAATCCTTAGATAAAAATCCTGATCTAGCGCATCCATATGTGTCACAAATGGATTCGCATCCGCACCCCCCGTCGTCAGCTCTAATACTGGTGTATTTATCTCAATAAACCCATTCCTATTCAAAAAGTCTCGTGTCGCCGTCCAGAACTTCGCCCGCCGCACAAATCGCTCGCGTACTTCTGCATTTACCGCCATATCCACATATCGCCGACGCAGCCTTTCTTCTTTATTTGTGAAGCCATCCCGGCCCGGCAGTGGCCGAATTGCCTTAGTAAGCATCCTTACCCCATCAGAAAACACCGAAATCTCACCAGTCTTAGATTTACCAACTTTCCCAAGAGCCTCCACGAAATCCCCAATATCAAAAGACTTAGTGAACTTTGCCGCCTCATCCTTAAGGAAAATCTGCACTTTGCCACTATCATCTTCCACGCCAACAAAAGCCAGCTTCCCAAAACTCCGAATACTCGCAATGCGACCAGCTACGCAGACTTGCCTGCCGTTGTACTTATCAAAACTCGTCAGAATATCACCTATTTTGGTGTCTCGGTTAGAATGCGCCGGATACGGGTCAATACCCTGATCGCGCAACTCTTTTAGTTTGCGAATTCTTTCATCACGAAAATCTTTGAGTGTAGCCATAATAACTACATTTTACGAGATTTCAACGATTTTGTACACCTTGCCGTTTGACAAAGTTACACTATCTCCAGCTTTTTTACCCAAAATCTCTTTGCCAATAGGAGACTCATTGCTTATCTTGCCTTCCAAGGGATTCGCCTCTACGACGCCCACCACAGTATAAGTCTGCTCTTTGCCTCCCGAATTCAATACCACCGTCGCACCAAGTGCTACCCTTTCCCTCTTACCAGCACGAATGATTTTGGCACGCTTCAATATATCCTGAATCTCCAAAATCCGCCCCTCAATCACCTTTTGCTCACCACGCGCCGAGCTATATTCTTCATTCTCGCTCAAATCCCCAAAAGCCCGCGCAGTCGCAATCTTCTCCGCCATCTCGGGGCGCTTAGCAATTAAACCCTCAAGCTCTTTTTCAAGCTCTTCCCGCCCGTCCGCAGTAATACTCATCACACTATTCATATATTATGATAGTTTATTGATGAATTCCTCCGATGTCAATAGTTTCGTTTCTCCAGTAGCTCGCTCCGTCACCTCTACTTGATTATTTGCCAAAGTCTTCTCACTTATCACCACACGGTACGGAATCCCCATTAGCTCTGCATCAGCAAATTTCTCACCAACTCTAACTCCTGCACGGTCATCCCACAAAATCACTTCTTCGCGATCCTGATATATTTCTGCACACTTCTTTTCGCCCTCTTCGCCGATCCCTACAAGATAGTATTTGTATGGCGCAATCGCTTCAGGCCACACCAGACCCTTGTCGTCACTTAGTTTCTCTGCAATCACTCCCATCACGCGACTCGGCCCAATCCCATAGCTCCCCATATATACATATTTACGTTCCCCGTCTTCGTCATTATAGACAAGCCCCAAAGCCTCAGAATAGCGAAGCCCCAGCGTAAAGATATTCCCCACCTCAGCCACCTTCACCTTCTCAAGATTTTCCTTCTTAAGCCCCAAATCTGCCAAAGTCTCGTCATCGTAAACTTCTTCGTTTACAGCAATTCTCTTTTCGCGGTCCAAATAAGCAATGTCCTCACCCACATCGCAGATTGTCTGGAATTCATCACTAAACTTACTAAATGACCCCCCGCTCGCAAAAGTCCGATAAGTATCATTACCAATACCAAGGCGGTCAAACACTTTATGATAACTTTCCGCCGCCTTTTCATAAAATTCCTCATGGGTCGCCTCATCTTTACAAAAACTATACAGATCTTTCATCACAAATTCTCGCGTCCGCATAATTCCAGATTTTGACCTTAACTCATTCCGAAATTTATTCTGGAATTGATACACGCATACCGGCAAATCCTTATAGCTCGAAATCTCCGCCGTCATCATCTTAGTAATTGGCTCTTCGTGCGTAGGCGCCAAACCCACCTCTCCACCTGCCGCAAGCGCGGTCTTGAACCATACGTCCAACTTCTCACTATCCCAGCGTCCAGACCTCTCCCATTCATCTTTTGACTGCAACGCCGTCATCGTTAATTCTTGCCCACCGATTGCGTTCATTTCCTCACGAATAATCTGCTTAATTTTTTCCAAAGTACGCATTCCGAGCGGCAAATAAGCATATGCCCCCGCCATTTCCTTATAAATATAGCCCGCACGAATCAACAGTTCCGCATTCCGGCTCGTTTCATCTGCTGCCACAGTCTTCAATGTCTTCGTAAACAATTTAGATCTTTTCATAAAAACTCCCTACTTTTTGATAATAAACTCGCATCTTGCTTAAACTTTTAGCCCGGGTACTCTTCCATCGAAGAAATTAGCATATCGCGCGGACGATTACCATTCGGTGACGCTACTACTCCCATCTCCTCAAGCTCATCAATCACCGCCGCAGCTTTACCATAGCCAATCTTTAGTCTTCTTTGCAACAAGGACGTAGACATTTTCCGAGCCTGCAGACCCACTTCCGTAGCCTGCCGTGCCAAATCCCCAGCACCCGAAAGTTCAGCGTTCATCTCAATCCCCGGCATACCCTTGATCTGCACCGGCTGGTTGATCACATCCTCATTATAATCCGGCGGACTTTGCTGCCTCAAATAATCCGCCATCCGCGAAATCTCCGCATCGCTCACGTAAGCGCCCTGCACTCGCTTAGGCTTACCCATCATATCTGTAGTGAGAAAGAGCATATCGCCCATACCCAGTAATTTTTCCGCACCACCCATATCAAGCATCACGCGAGAGTCAATATTGTTGTTCACCGCAAACGCAATTCTACCCGGAATATTCGCCTTAATCAAGCCCGTCACCACCTTCACCTCCGGACGCTGAGTTGCCAACACCAAATGAATCCCTGAAGCACGACCTTTCTGCGCAATCCGCACAATCAGCATCTCGAGCTCTTTCCCCGCCATCATCATCAAATCCGCCATTTCATCCACTATCACAATGATATACGGCATCTTGCCGCCATCGTGCTTTTGCGGGTTACCGTCTTCATCTTCTACGGTCACTTTCCCACCATTTTTCGCCATCTTTTCGTTATAATCACCGATATTCTTCACTTTTTCTTCAGCCATCAACGAATATCTCCGCTCCATCTCATTTACCGCCCATTTCAGCGAGCTAAGCGCCTTCTCCACACTCGTAATCACTGGCGTCAAAAGATGCGGGATGTCCTCATACTGCGCCATCTCCACTTGCTTCGGATCCACAATAATCAGCTTCAAATCAGACGGCGAATTTCTATATAACAATGAAGAAATTAGCGTATTCGTCATCACAGACTTACCAGACCCCGTAGTACCCGCAATCAAAAGATGCGGCATTTTCGCCAGATTCCCCACCACGGCTTGCCCGGAAATATCTTTGCCTACCGCAAACACCAGAGGATTCGCATTACTCTTCCATTCTTCGCTCTCAAGCACACCCCTCAAACCTACATCTGCAGACTTGTTATTGGGAATCTCCACACCCACAGACCGCGTACCAGGAATCGGCGCTTCAATCCTAATCTTATCTTTCGCCAAATTCAGCGACAAATCTCTATCAAGCACCGTGATTTTCGTCAATTTCACACCAGCCGGCGGACGCATCGTATACTGTGTCACTCTCGGTCCAATATTCGCCCCCTCCATCTCAACCTCAATCCCAAATTCATTCAGCGTATTCTTAATCACAAGCGCATTCTGCTGGATATTCCCCGCATCCGCCGGAGATTGTTTCTTCTCCAAAAGCTCAAGTGGCGGCATTTTCCAATTTGGATCCGAAATCGCCACCAGAGCGCTCTTTGACTCATCTTTTTTCGGCATATCAGCGCCCTTTTTCGTGTCTTTCCCAGATTTTTTACCTATTTCCATCACATCTACACCAGATTTTACCTTCAGATCCTTCATCTCTGCGCTACTCAGCTCATCTGTAGCTTGCCGCATTATCTTCGCATTCGCCACGTCTTCCTTGGACTTATTGCTCCTAAATGTTTTTTGAATTGCACGAAACAGCGCCATCGGCGTCTTACTAAGCACAAATAAAATCGTAATCAAGACAAGCACTATATATATAAATATCGCAATCCCAGGATCTACCAGCTGCGTCACCGCACCATTCAGCGCCTCTCCCAACTTCCCCCCAGTTGGATCTTCCTTGCCAATCGTTGGCACCCCAAACATCCCCGCAAACCACACAATCATCAGCATCGAAGCCAGCCACACAGTAATCGGCAACTTATTGTCGGCACTACGAAAGATCGACACCGCCAAATACACCAGCAACACCGGCAACAGATAAATTGCATAACCAACCGCCCACAGCCCACCACCATGGATATTATTCAAAATATTGCCACCACTACCAAACCACGTCACCACTAGTAATATTGACACTACAATCATCAATAAAGCCACGACCTGCCGCCAAAATCCTCCCGGCAGCTCGTGCGCCTTAGCTACTTCTTTATTTTTTTTGCCTCGCTTCTTCGCCATATAACTCAGTATAGCACAAGTATCTTAATTCAGTACTAGCGGCAAATTAAGCATATCGTTAATTATCATAATTAGATTGTGCCACATTTTTCAAGCTACTGCTCCACGCCCCGCATCGTCAAACTCAGCCTACCCTTATCATCAATCGCCTCTAGTTTCACCTTCACGTCTTGACCCATCTTCAGCACATCTTCCACCTGATTCACGCGCTTGTCAGACAGCTGCGAAATATGCAACATCCCATCAATCCCCGGCATAATATTCACAAATGCCCCAAAATCTTTAATCGAAACGACTTTCCCCGTATAAACCTTTCCCACTTCTGGCTCTTCCACAAGAGACTTTACCCAAGCCAGTGCCTTCTCAATACTCGCCCCGTCCTGCGAAGCAATCGTCACCAGCCCACTATCCTCAATATCAATCATCGCACCAGTTTCCTTGGTAATTTTATTGATAGTCTCGCCACCCTTACCAATAATCGCCCCAATCTTATCTGGATTCACCATCAATTTCTCAATACGTGGCGCATAAGGACTTAAACTAGCGCTTGGTTTTGGCATCACACTCATCATATGTTCCATAATGAACATCCGCCCCTTATTAGCCTTGTTCACAGCTTCCGCCAAAATTTCCACCGGCAAACCATGCACTTTCATATCCATCTGCAACGCCGTCACACCCTGAGATGTCCCCGTCACCTTAAAATCCATATCGCCCGCAAAATCTTCCGCATCCATCAAATCCGTCAAAACATAAGGCTTATTGCCATCAACAATCAGTCCCATCGCCACGCCTGCCACCATTCGCTTAATCGGCACACCCGCATCCATCAAAGCCAAACATGAGCTACAAGTTGCCGCCATAGAAGTAGAACCATTCTGCGACATAATCTCTGTCACACTCCGAATCGCATAAGGAAAATCCTCTTCAGCCGGAAGCACCGGAAGTAGTGCCTTCTCCGCCAAATATCCATGACCAATCTCCCGACGCCCCGGGCTCCCCATCCGATGACATTCGCCCACCGTATAGCCAGGAGCATTATAGTGATGCATATAACGACGCTCGCCATCCGTCACTTCCATCGTATCCACCACCTGAGCAAAGCTGAGTGGCGCCAAAGTCACAATATTCATCGCCTGCGTCACACCGCGCGTAAAGATTGACGACCCATGCGCGCGTGGCAACAGACCCACCTGAGAACTCAGTGGCCTCACCTCGTCAAGCTTTCGCCCATCCGGTCGCAACCCCTCATCCACGATCCCCTGCCGCACATCACCATAAACCGCCAAAATAAACGCCTCATCATACTTATCCCGCAAATTCTTATCATAAAATTCCACCTTAGCACTCAAAATCTCTTCTTCACTAGAATCCTCAGGAATATTAATCTCACTATCCGTCACCAATTCTCCAGCAAAAGCATCATGCATCGCCCACTTAATATCGTCCAGCATCTTATTTCGCTCCGGATTCGCCACCCGCACCTTCGCACCCAGCTTCCCATTCACCCATTTATTCACCCGCTCCTGAATCTCTGCATCTGGCAACACCAGGCTATATTCCTTCTCTACCACGCCCACCTTTCCGCGCAGCTCATTCTGCAGCTTAATCGCCGGCTGAATCATCTTCAACCCCCATTCAAGCCCACCAATAATCACAGCTTCAGGCACTTCATTCGCCGCCGCCTCAGCCATCGTCACCCCAGTGTCTTTGCCCGCCACCACAAGGTCAAGATCCGAAACCGCCCGTTCCTCAGGAGTCAAGAACGCCTTATATTCCCCACCAACACGCCCAATTCTTAGTCCCGCAATCGGCCCATCAAAAGGCACACCCGCCAGCATCAAAGCACTCGAAGCCGCAATCATCGCAATACAATCAGGTCGGAAACTTGGATCCATAGAGAGAACAGTCGCCACCACCTGCACCTCTTGCCGATACCCCTTAGGAAACAGCGGGCGAATCGGCCGGTCAATCAGCCGCCCAATCAGCACTGCCTCATCGCTCGGCCGCCCCTCACGCTTAATAAACTTACTCCCAGAAATCTTGCCACTAGCATAAAATTTCTCTTCATAGTCAATAGAAAGCGGAAAAAAGTCCTGAATCACCGGTTTTGACCCCACCACCACCGATCCCAGCACTACCGTGTCCCCATAAGTCACCAGCACCGCAGCCGTCGCCCGAAACCCCACTCGGTTCACCTCAAGCGTCAGTGGCTGCCCACAATACTCCGTCTCCACCTTAATCACATTTTTTCCACTAGGGTTGATAATATCCATTATTACCTTTCCGCGAGAAAATAATAAGTATCTGCC
The DNA here is from genome assembly GCA_031290255.1 of Candidatus Nomurabacteria bacterium. Classification (GTDB taxonomy): domain Bacteria; phylum Patescibacteriota; class Saccharimonadia; order Saccharimonadales; family Saccharimonadaceae; genus UBA2834. Next base: position 6,827 of record JAITNW010000011.1, on the reverse strand, counting down.
CCAACCAAATATCTATCATTTTCCCAGCATTTAAGTTACTACCCCCATTATACCACATGAAATAATTATAAAATACTTGACAAAACCAGCATAATTTGATATAATGAATGCATGAGCGCTGAAAAAATCCGCTCTGCTCAGTCTACTGTTTGAAATACAGTGCCAGACATGAGAGAATAAAACCATGGCGCTTGCAGCCATAGTACATTATCAGGAGGTTTTTGAATGGAGATCGTTTCAGTTACCGGCGACAGTATAGTCGCCACAGGAAGTTTTTCAGATCGTATCCTAAAAGAAGTCTGGATGCCGATCAAAAAGAAAGAGTTATTAATACCCGGATCTGTAACCATGACGTACCCGTACAACTCAAAATCCGGGCTGACGACTTTCTCATTCTGCGTCGCCATAAACGTCGTAGAAAAATCTAAGATCCCCGGCTACATCATAGCCGGCGCAAAAGGCAATAAACACAAGAAGATTAGCTACGGGGAAGGGTACGACAAGCAAATGTACCAGTATTTGCTAAACCAAGCAACTATTGCTTTTGTGAATGGCTTACTCGCATATTGCAATAAACACCAACCGCGCCAAGAAACATCGCGAGCCCAAGCAAGTTGCATGTGTGCACTAAAGTCCCTCATGGAATTAGGCACTTAGCTTCAACAACCTCAACAAAAAAGCGCCCCGTACAACACGAGGCGCTTTTCAATCCCCCAATCTTATCTAAAAACTATTTACGGAGCCCCAGCTTCGCCACCGTACTCTTATACAGCTCAAAATCTGTATTTTCCAAGTACTTCAACAACTTTTTGCGCTTGCCCACCATCTGGATCAACCCGCGCTTTGCCATAAAGTCATGCTTGTTCACCTTAGCGTGCTCAGTCACTTCTTTAATCCTCTCGGTCAAAATAGAAACTTGCACCTCAGGCGAACCCACATCAGCCTTATCGCGCTGAAGCGCAGAAATAGCCTTCGATTTCTTCTCTTTAGTAATCATATTACACAGATTTTATCACACTTTCGCCCCCCGTGCAAGCTATTTGTCCATATATTTTATCAAAGCACTCCTGAGGTCTCTCACGGGATGCGCGAACTTGTCTCTCACCGCCGAAGGCACGATCGCCCCACTAAACCCCAACTTCTTCGCCTCCGCTACCCGCCGATCCGAAGCCAACACACTCCGAATCTCCCCACCCAACCCCACTTCCCCAAACACTACCGTCTTATCATCCAGCTTCCGCCCCGCCGTAGCCGAAGCAATCGCCATACAAATCGCCAAATCCGCCGCCGCATCATTAAGCCGTAGCCCCCCAACTACATTGATAAATATATCCTTATCCTGCAGCTTCAACTTAGTCCGCCGCTCCAGCACCGCCACCAAAAGATTCAACCGATTTAGGTCAAACCCCGAAGCCGTCCGCTTCGGATACCCAAAATTCGTCGGATTCACCAGCGCCTGAATCTCACAAAGCAGCGGCCGCGTCCCCTCAATCGTCGCAAGTATCACACTCCCATCCGTATTCTGCCGCTCAGCAAGTAGCGCCTCCGAAGGATTCTTCACCTCCACCAGCCCCTTCTCCTCCATCTCAAAAATCGCCACCTCATTAGTCGACCCAAACCGATTTTTCACCGCCCGCACCGTCTTAAACCCCCCATACCGATCCCCTTCAAAATTCATCACCACATCCACCAAATGCTCCAGCACCTTCGGCCCCGCCAAAGTCCCATCCTTCGTCACATGCCCCACCAGCACCACCGCAGTATTTGTCCCCTTCGCCGCCCGAATAATCAAATTCCCACAATTACTCACCTGACTCACCGTCCCCGGCGCCGAAGAAATCTCTGCCATCATCAGCGTCTGAATCGAATCCACAATCACAAGCTCATATTCATCCGACTCGATAGTCTTAGCAATATCATTCCCCGAAGTGCTACTCGCAAAATGCAATTTATCGCTCGAAGCCCCCAACCGCACCGCGCGCAGCTTCACCTGACCCGCCGATTCCTCCCCCGAAATATACAAAACCTTATGTTCTTCCGCTACCTTCGCACAAATCTGCATCAGCAACGTCGATTTCCCAATCCCCGGCTGCCCCGCCAGCAAGCTCACCGAACCCAGCAAAATCCCGCCACCAAGTACCGCGTCCAGCTCCCCAAAATCCGTCTTCAGCCTACTTCCTGCGTCCGAAGGCACAATAGTATCTATCGCCACCGCATCAAGCTTCTTCCCACTCACCGCCCCCCGCGCTAAAGCCGTTTTCACCTCCACCTCACTCACCACCTGCTCAAGCAAACTATTCCACTCCCCACAATTATCGCACCTTCCCGCCCACTTCGAATAACTCGCCCCACATTTCTGACACACAAACCTCGATTTACCCTTCGCCATATTATCTATCATGTTACCACATTTCCCTACAAATATGTGATATAATATCCCCACTGCCCGAGTGGTGAAATTGGTATACACGTATGCCTTAGGAGCATATGCCGTAAGGCGTGCTGGTTCAAGTCCAGTCTCGGGCACCAGTGTCTGACAAATTTCAATTCTTCCGTCCAAAAGACGGATTTTTTGATTAAGTTTTTTAAGTTTTCTGCATACCACCAAAAAACCGCTATCACTCGCTAAAACAATAATTAAGCTGCCTTGTAATTTAGCTTAGTTCTTTTTGAATCTTCTGACGATAAATACAACCATTTCAATTATGACGGTTAGAATTAACGACAAAAATACCATTCTTAGAAAAACTAGCTCTGTGGGCAGAGTATTGAAGCTATACCATCCAGTTGCACCGAAAACGCAAAGAGTCACTACCCACGATACGACATATGACAGGATAAGATCGACGATTCTTATGCCTTCGTTATTGGCAGCGCTATGCCTTGCTTTGTTGGAGTTTTTTTGATTCTCACGCATAATGTATCCTAATCCCAATTACCCCCGATTCTTAATCCAACTAATCACAATAATACTCCCGTAAAGCTTAGTCCCATGCAACTCATTGAGCGCCCTCCGCGCCTCCACCTCATCCTTCATCTCAACAAAAGCAAACCCCTTAGAATTCCCCGTCTTCTCATCGCGCTCAATCTTACTACTCACCACCTTTCCCCGCGTAGCAAACAAACTGGTCAGCTCTTCCTCGCTCACCTTATTTGACAACCCACCTACATATAACTTAGCTGCCATCTACACACTCCGATCCTTTTAAGGGAAATAATACCTCTATTGTATCATAAAGATAAGTATTTTACACTTTAGAGTCAGATTAGAGCTGCTGGTAGACCTTAATTCTTGCCCCAGCATAAGCCCGATCCTCAAGAACTGCCATCCGCACAAAAGTCGGCGGCGGGTTATCCTTGGGATGCGAAAGCACCATAATCCCACGTACGTTCACCATATCCGCCAGACGAAGCACCATCGAATATTGCATATTATCATAAGGGGGATCCACAAAAACCACATCATACGTATCTTTACCCAACCGCTGCAAAACCTTTGTCTCTTTTTCCACTTTCAACTTCTCGATATTTTTGGCGATCGTCGCAAGCGCCTTGTGGTCATTCTCGAGAAAAGTCACCCTATCCGCCCCGCGAGACAGCGCCTCCAGCCCCAAAGCCCCCGACCCAGCAAAAGCATCCAGCACGTTAGCCTCCAGCAAATAATCCTTGATCATATTAAACACTGCTTGCTTCTCACGATCGCCCATCGGATGCGTCACCTTATTCTTGGGCGTAAAAATCAATCGTCCACCAAATTTCCCAGCAATAATTCTCACTTGGTTCATTTTTTACCCACTTTCTTCCCTTTATCTATCTCTTTTGGAACCGCTGAAGCCCACGCCAACGCCACAATCCTAATAATCTCCGGCACCAACGTCTGCCTGGTTTCAATCACCAGCTGAGTCGTCCATCCAGACTGCAAAAAATCCTCATACATTTGTAGAGAGTTGATTTTTTCTAACGTTTTATAAAATTCTTTCTTAAGATCCACATCCTCTGCATCCGCCTTCTCAAGCTTAGGTATAATAGTTTTTAATGGCAACGTTGCCACCGTATAGGCTATTCCATACTCAAAAGCAATATGCTTAGTCATCACTCCACCAGCCCCCCAATACAGCCAGTTGTTTCGCATTGCCTGTGGCAAATTCTTCCCCCTCATAATTCCCTTTATTTCTGCGCCAAACAACTTCTTGTAATCTTTATCAGACATTAGTTCACCCACAACCTTGTCGTAAGGATAGTGATGCGCCGGCGTCAGCCCGTCAGTAATCGCATGCGCCATCCATGCCGCCTCATATGCCGCACGCACGGCGTCATCTCTCTTTAACGCTTGCGTCAAGTTAAATTGATGATTCACTATACACTTAATCAGCTTACCGTCATCCTTGCTCGGATCAATAAAATGCCAAGGCTCATCTACCCCTGGCGATTTGCGCTTAATCCCATCCGGCCCTCGCGACCCTTCAAAATACAGAATATCCGCTTCTGGCGGAAAATAAGTCTTCTTGGGTATGACTTTGCCAAGCAGTTGCCGTGCCGCTTTATCAAGCTTCTGATGCGTGCCCACAAGTTGCCCAGAACGGCGAGAATTCTTAATTATACCTAGTGATGAATACATAATAATTAGTTTAGAGTGGTCAGCCGCTGATATTTTCGGACGGCCTCAGCCAACTCCTTATATTCTACCACATCTTCGCCAGTTTTAGCAAAAGCCTTTACCAATCCTTGAGCTTTCTTCACCAATCTAACATCTGCGATCGAAGCAATTCTGAGATCCAGCGCCCCATGCTGCAAAGACCCATAAATTTCCCCCGGCCCCCTAAGCTTCAAATCCGCTTCCGCTAAATAAAATCCATCCGTCGACCGCTCAATCTCTCTCATCCGACGAGTAGGTGCATCCGAAGTCGAGTTTACCAAATAACAGTAAGATTCGGCTACGCCGCGCCCCACGCGCCCACGCAACTGATGCAACTGCGACAGTCCATACTTATCCGCATCAGCTATCACTATCACCGTTGCGTTCGGCACATCCACCCCCACTTCCACCACAGTAGTAGATACCAGAATATCAATCTTCTGATCAGCAAATCTCTGCATTACATCTTCTTTTTCCGCAGATTTCATCTTGCCATGCAGGTATTCTACTTTCCGCCGCCTAAATTTCTCTTGAATCTTCTTAGCTTCACTTTTCACGGAAGACAACTCCGTACCATCCTCAACCATTTTGCAAATATAATAAACTTGATGCTTCTTATTCATCTCGTCATCCACCGCTTGCCACATTTGTGCCACGGAATTTGGCGACACGATCCTAGTCGTAATTTCTTGCCTCCCCGCCGGCAATTCATCTAGCACAGATACTGCCAAATCCCCAAAAATAGTCAGCTGCAAACTCCGCGGAATCGGCGTCGCCGTCATCGCAAGAAGATGCGGCATCTCATGAGCCTTCGCAAGCAATTTCTGCCGCTGATTCACCCCAAATCTATGCTGTTCATCAATAATCGCCAAATTCAATTTATGAAAAATCGTATCATCCGTCAGCAAAGCATGTGTTCCCACCACCAAGTCCACATCGCCACTCTCAATATGCTTTTTTATTTCTTTCTTATGTTTCGTCGAACCAGTCAGCAAGGCAATCCTCAAATGCTTCCCCAGAATCTTATTCAGACTTTCCGCATGTTGCATCGCCAAAATTTCCGTCGGCACCATCAGTGCTGCCTGGAACCCTGCCTGCCCAACCACGAACGCCGCCAAAGCCGCCACCAAAGTCTTACCAGAACCCACATCACCCTGCAACAACCGATTCATCGGCGTCTCTTGCCCCAAGTCCTGAATAATCTCCCACGTCGCCCGTCGCTGCGCATTTGTCAACCTAAATGGCAGCTCCGCAATCACATTCTTCAACGCCCCAAGATCATACATGACAGCCTCTGCCTTCAGTTTCTGATTCTCCTGCCGATTCAGATTCGCCGCAAGCATCAGCGCATAAAGTTCTTCCACAGCCAAATACTCCCGCCCCGCCAATACATCCTGTGCGCTCTCCGGAAAATGCACCCTAAAAAGCGCCTCTGCCCTCCCCGGATAATTCGGCAACATATCCGGCACATCAGCAATATAAGGTTTCAAATTCTTCACAAATTTCGCAATCGCCTGACTTTTCAGATTCCCCCGCGCCACATATACCGGCCTATACTTTTCCTTTGCCTTATCGTATTCGCTAGCCAGCACCGCCGCAGGACTCATCAACTGATACCGCCCATAAGAAAACTCAAACTCCCCAGAAAAATAATATTCCTGCCCCGCCTCAAACTGCTTCTCCCGGTACGCTTGGTTAAACCACACCACTCGTGCCACGCCCGTCTCGTCTCGAATCGTCGCCTCAGTAATCGCCAGATTCCGCCGCTTCCTACTAGTTGTAATCTTCTCCACCTCAGCCTTCACCGTCACTTTACCAGGCTTCAAATCACTAATCCGCCCCGCCAACTGATAATCTTCATAACTACGCGGCAAATAATATAGTAAGTCCCCCACTGTCCGGACGCCACCCCTCGCCAGCAATTCCGCAGTCTTCTCGCCGATGCCTTTTATATTCTCAATAGGGGAACTCAAATCCATATATATCTATATAATAACATTTCTAACCTCAAAATCGCTTTCGGCAAAACTCTCCAATTCCTTATACTCGTTTTTCTCATGCACATGAGTTACCTGACCCCCACCTATAGGGATTCTTTCTGCAAATCTAGGGGGAGGGGTAGTAGAAACCTCAACTAATAAATATACAACTAAACTTAAGACGGACTAAACGGCGACGCACCGGACGGCAA
>JAITNW010000005.1 GCA_031290255.1 Candidatus Nomurabacteria bacterium | reverse complement strand
GCGTAAGAGAAACCCCCGATACCTAACTCCCAGCATCATTGCGAACCAGTGAAAGCACCCAGAGGGGCTGCTTTCCTGCGTGAGCACTCCTGATGCTGGGGGTTAGGTATTGGGGGTTTCTCCACAAAAATTCTATAACACCAAAAACCAGGTGTTGGTACTAGGAGTTTCTTACTATTATCTGACTCTACTCAGATACGCCAAGCTCAATCCGCCTAAACTGCTTCACGGTAATATTCTCACCGGTCTTAGCAATCGCATCCTTAATAAACACCGCAACCGTCTTCGTATCGTCCAGAATATATGGCTGATTCAAAAGCACTTTGTCCGCAAACATTTTCGCCACCTTACCAGCAACAATGTCAGCTTTCTTGTCCGCCGGCTCTTTACCCGTCAACCCAGCCTCAGCTTCCTTAATAGCCTCATCCATCTCATCAGCAGGAATATCCGCCTCAGATACCCACACTGGATTCATGCTAGCCACCTGCATAGCAAGCTTATGTGCCAAATCACGGAACTCATCCGTCTTTGCCACAAAAGATGTCTCACAATTCACTTCAACAACTGCACCAATCCGCCCATCATGCACGTAAGCGTCAATCAAGCCCTCTCTCGTCTCACGATCACCCCGCTTCTCGGCCTTAGTAAGACCCTTTTTGCGCATAGCATCAAGCGCTTTATCAAAATCACCCTTCGCCTCTACCAAAGCATTCTTCGCATCAGTCAAGCCAACACCAGAAAGCTCCTTTAGTTTCTTGATCGATTCAACACTAATATCTGACATAAATCCTCCTTACTTTGCGGCCTTAGTCTTGCCTTCTTTAATTGCCTCTCCAAAATAATCCAAAATCAATTTGACACTTTTAATCGCATCGTCATTAGCCGGGACCGGGAAGTTAATTCCAGTAGGATCGCTATTCGTATCAACAATAGCAAACACTGGAATGTTTAGAACCTTTGCTTCTTTCACGGCATTTTTATCCTGAATTGTATCCGCCACAATTATCGCAGCTGGTTGTTCGTTCATTTCTTTTACGCCACCATAACGCTCATTCAGCGCCTCAATTTCCTCTTGATATCGCTGTACTTCAAGCTTATTGTATCGCTTTTCAAGCTCACCGCTTGCCATTCGACGCTCAAGATCCTTCAGCTTCTTAATCTGCCTATTCATAGTCTCCACATTAGTAAGCGTACCGCCAACCCAACGCACAGTCACATATGGCATACCCACAGATTCTGCCACCACCCTTACAGTTTCTTTCATCTGCTTTTTTGTGCCAACAAACAAAACTTTCTTGCCGCCCGCCACAATCTTAGTAATCTCTGGCAAAGCCTCATTCAGAGCCTCCACGGTCTTCTCAAGATTGATAATATGCGCCTCTTGACGCTTACTATGAATATATGGCGCCATTTTTGGGTGCCAACGGCTAGTCTTATGCCCAAAATGCGCACCCGACTCTAACAATACTTTAATATCTACTTTTACAGGCATTCTACCTTCTCCTTCGCCCGCGTATACCGCCAAGCTGTTTCGTTATTTATTATTACCACACAATTCTACCACATTTCAGAATGAAAATCTATAGCCAAACCTTAATTTATCGGATAAGCACCCAATATTAAGTCGATAGACACTTCTCTGCCATCCCTGAGTACCACCAACTTTATCTCTTCGTTTGGCGCATATTCGCCAACCAGAGACAGGATAGAGCCTTTCGACCCCACCGGCACCCCGTTAATCTCTAAGATTATATCCTTACTCTTGATCCCCGCCTTATCCGCCGGCGTACCCGAAACCACGGGATTTTTGCCACCACCACTATATATGTATGCTCCCTGCGTCACGGGAAGATCATACTCTTTAGCCACATCCGCCGTAATCGCAATGTAATTTACACCTAGATAGGCCCTCTCAGCCTTCCCGCGCTCCACAATACTTTTTAACATCCCCTTAGTAGACGAAATCGGAATCGCAAAACCAAGCCCCTGAGCATCCGTAGACACAGCAGTATTGATCCCGATCACTTCCCCAGCAGCATTCACGAGAGGACCGCCAGAATTACCTGGGTTAATCGCCGCATCCGTCTGAATCATATCGCTAAGTGTCTCAGAGTTTTGGCCAGATGAGTCGCTCGCTGTGATTGTCCTACCCGTACCACTTATAATACCCTGCGTAATTGAATTTTGGTAAACTCCCAGAGCATTTCCAATCGCGAGTACCGGCTGTCCAGTAGAAATAGTCTTCGAATCGCCCAATATCACCGTCGGCAAATCTTTTACATTCGGAATCTTTAGATACGCTACATCATTCAATGGGTCCACCCCCACAACTTCCACATTCTCATAAGTATCACCACTATCCGTCACTATTGCCACAGTATCAGCGCCATCTATCACGTGGCTATTTGTGATTACATACCCATCAGTCGTCACAATCATTCCCGTGCCAGCCCCCTCGCTCATTTGACTCTGACCAAAATATCCTCTAACTTGAGTTTCAGTCAAAATAGACACCACTGCAGAAGACACTTTTGTCACAACACTTGCAATAGTTGTATCCTCAAACTGCATCGAGTTACCATCATAATAATTCCCAGAGTCTCCTCTATCTATCACAGCAGCCGGTTGCGATCCATTCACCATATTGATAACAGAAATTGTCGCTGCCCCCCCAGAAAGCACCACCGCCAAACAACACGCTACAGTTACAAATCTCTTGAACCCCTTGTCGCCACCACGCCCAGTCTTTTCTTTCTGCTTTTCTGGAACCTTGCCAAACTTCGGCACCACCGGCATTACCGGCACTTCCATATTACTTCCCATATTACCGTTTTCCATCCATCCTCCGTTTTTTACACATTAAAAATTGGCTTCGAGAAAAATAATACCATAACAACCATAACCGCAACTGAAAACAAAATCGGCATCACCACATCCGCCACTCGCATCTTCCCATCATGCCTTAGCACCGACTTATAGCCCTTAAAGGAAACAAATGCCAGCAATGTCTGCACAATCGCAAGCTGTGGCACCACCAAATTCACCGCATCAAGCGAGTATACGATCATCCAATGGTATAGCACCCAACTAATTTCCGCCATAAGTAGCCCAGATACGAATGTCACCAAAGAAAAATCTCTATCCTCCCCCTGTATCAGAACGTGTCGTATCGCGCCATACCCAATCACAAAGCTCGCTATCACCAGAATCAAAGGATCAAACTTCGCAACCGCAAAAGTCGCAGCCGCAGTACCAAAAAACACCGCAAATAACGATTGTATCTCCGTCATCATCTCCGAGCTTCTTGGCTTAATCGCTACTAGCCATAACGCATATATAATAGTCAGTATAATATGACCCACATTTAGTTCCGCCCCAGCATAGTACACCAGAAGCACTAAGCTCATGCCCACTATCAGATCCACTAAACTAGATTTTATGTTCAGCCACCAATATCTCGGCCGTACCGCCACTACCCGCCATTTAGACAAAAGTACCAATATCACCCCCAAAATCCAAGAACCACTTATCAGCGTCAGCGCCGTCGATGCAGCAGCCAATATCAAGTTAAGCGCCACATGCGTCGCAGCGCTGAGTGCGTTCCTCCCTCTACGAGCATTTATAAAATCAGCCATAATATATGTTTTATATTAACACATCTACCACCACTTATGCTAAAATAGACTGATGAATATGCAGCCATCCTTTTTCCAACGCCATCCCGTAATAAAAGATTCTCTCAGCCTCATCTCCTTTATCATCGCAGTGGTAATTGGCACTTTCATCCTGAATGCTTTCGTTTTTCGAAGCTACAACGTCGTCGGCGCCAGCATGGAAAACACCCTTCATTCCAACGACCGCATCATTGTCAACCGCATACCTGTTACTATGGCCCACCTTCTTGAGCAAGAATACATCCCTAAGCGCGGCCAAATTATCGTATTTGCCAACGGCGGCAACGGTGAAACCCTCACATGTGACCCTACTCCTGGCATCAAAGATCAATACGTCATCAAACGCGTCATCGCTTTCCCCGGCGAGCATGTCGTCGTAAAAAATGGCACCCTGACTGTCTTTAACGACGAACACCCAGATGGCTTCAGCCCCGACAGCAGCACACATGTATCGGACGAAGATGGCCCCAAAACCTCCACATCCGGCGAAGTTGACACCATCGTGCCAGAAGGCGAGATTTTCGTCAGCGGCGACAATCGCGAAGGCGCGCACTCATATGATTCCAGAAACGGACTAGGCACCATTCCTTTCTGCCGCATCATCGGCCCAGCTGCTTTCCGCCTTTTCCCATTCACCGCGCTCCGTTTCTTCTAAAAATCCTTTACTTCTGCAAACCTATCTGATATAATCAACCACAGTTATGAAAAAATCAATTCACCCTAAAGAATATCGCTTTGTTGTGTTCTCCGATGAGCAGGCCAATTATTCGTTCCTGACTCGCTCCACCGCAAAGTCCGAAGAAACCATCAAATGGACTGATGGCAAAGAATACCCACTCATCAAAACCCAAATCTCCAGTGCCAGCCACCCATTCTTCACTGGCGAGGAAAAGATCATCGATACCGAAGGTCGCGTCGACCGCTTCAAAGCCCGCGCCAAACGCGCAGAAGCCCTCAAGACTTCTCTTGGCAACAAAGCCGCAAAGGCCGCCAAAGAAGCCGAGAAGAAAGCTTCCAAAACAGAAGATTAGCCAAAAAGAGCCCCACGGGGCCCTTTTTATTCATCCGTCTGCGGCCGATCCAACTGCTTCGGCTCAATCGTAGGCTCTCCAGATGTTGTAATTTTTACAACATCTTTATCAATCTGTACTAATGATTTATGCGCGCTATTATAATGATTCACCGTTGTGCCCAGCGCACTCCCCATTTTGTTCATATACGTCTCAAAACTATTAAGGTGCGTTCCAAGCTTTGCCACCCTAGTCTGAATCTCTAAAGTCTCCTTCTCAATCTGCAAGCTCCTCAGCCCTTGCAGAACCGTCTGCAAATACGCCATAAAACTAGTGGGGCTCGTCACTATTACGCGCTTATCGCGAAAAGCATACTCAATAAGATCCCGTTGCGAAGAGCCACTCGACCCCACAGTGCCAATAAGCAAATCATAATACAAACTCTCCGAAGGAATAAACATAAAAGCAAAATCCATCGTTTTCTCACCCGGCCGAATATACTTTGCCGTCTCGTCAATCCTGCCTTTCAAATCTTCTCGAATCTTCTTAACATAGATATCCCTCTCAGACTTATCTTTCGCATTCAGCATTCTATTATAATTCTCTAAAGAAAACTTTGAATCAACCGGCAAAATCTTTCCTTTGTCCAAAAAAATCGCCGCATCCACAATCTCCCCGTCCTTAAATTTATATTGCAGTTGATAAGTATTTGGCGGCAATACATTCCCCAGCACCGAATCCAAATAAAACTCCCCAAACACCCCTCTTTGCTTCGGATTCTGCAACACATTCTGCAAAGTCTTCAGCTCATCTGCCACCGAAACTACATGCTTATTCGTCTCATTGATTGTCGCAATCCTTGCCGAAATATCCGCCACGACCTTATTTGATTCATTCAGCTGCCGATTCGATTCTGTTAATTGTTTGCCAATCGATTCTTGCACCTGCACATTATTCTTATCAAGCTTCTCGTTCATAGTCTCAGAGAGCTGCCCAATCTGCTTATTCATCATCACTACGGCGAAAGCAAATCCCAAAATCAAAGCCACCACCAATATAACTAGTACTATTTCCATAAGCCTATTCTATCACACCTAACCCGGGTACGGCTTATTTGTCTACAACTTCACCCTCTACCGTACCGTCATCGTTTTTCTTTTCGTCTTTTCCTTCCTCACCGCCCTTTTCTTTCTTATCCTCACCATCTTTCTGATAAAGTTTCGCCCCAATCGGCATAATTCGATCATTCAGCTCCTTAGCCGCCGCTTCCAAAGCCTCCTTGTCATTCTCATTTTCCTTCAATTTCTCTCTAGCATCCTCCACGGCTTTCTTGACGCTCTCTTTATCTTCATCGCTAATTTTATCTTTCAGATCATCGGGCATCTTTTCCGCTTGATAAATCGCATTCTCCAAATGGTTTCTGGCATCTAGTGCCTCTTTCTTCTTTTTATCTTCTTCAGCATGCGTTTCGGCATCCTTCTGCGCCTTTTCAATGTCTGCCTTATCCATATTCCCAGAGTTCTGAATCGTAATACTCTGCTCTTTCCCAGTACCCTTATCCTTGGCAGTCACATTCAAAATACCATTCGCATCCAGATTAAAGGTCACCTCCACTTGCGGCACTCCTCGTGGCGCCGGAGCAATCCCATCCAAAATGAATCGTCCCAAAGATTTATTATCTTTAGCAAACTCACGCTCACCCTGCAAAACATGAATTTCCACCTGCGGCTGATTATCCGAAGCCGTACTAAACGTCTCAGATTTGCTCGTCGGAATCGTCGTATTGCGGTCAATCAGAGGTGTCCTCACGCCGCCCATCGTTTCAATTCCGAGCGTAAGTGGCGTCACGTCCAGAAGTAGCACATCTTTTACATCCCCCGCCAGTACGCCACCCTGAATCGCAGCCCCCACAGCCACCACCTCATCAGGATTTACGCCCTGCATCGGCTCCTGACCAAAAATCTGCTTCACTTTCTCAACCACCGCCGGCATCCTAGTCATCCCGCCCACCATCACTACAGCATCAATATCTTTTGCGGTATACTTCGCATCCTTCAAAGCTTTCTCCACCGGACCCGCAAGGCGATCAATCAGTGATTTCACCAATTCCTCAAGCTTGGCCCTCGTCAAAGTATATTCAAAATGCTTCGGACCATCTGCATCAGCAGTAATAAACGGCAAATTAATCTCCACCTGAGGCGTACTAGAAAGCTCTTTCTTCGCCTTTTCCGCTTCATCCTTCACGCGCTGCATTGCCGCCGCATCGCTTTTCAGGTCAATCCCACTTTCAGACTTGAACACGTCTAAAAGATGATTTACGATCACATTGTCAAAGTCCTCACCACCAAGATGCGTATCGCCATTCGTAGATTTCACCTCAAACACCCCGTCCCCCAGCTCAAGAATAGACACATCAAAAGTACCACCACCAAGGTCAAACACCGCAATCTGTTGATCTTCTTTCTTACCAAGTCCATAAGCTAGCGCAGCCGCCGTCGGCTCGTTGATAATTCGCTTCACTTCAAGACCAGCAATTTTCCCCGCATCCTTAGTCGCCTGCCTCTGACTATCATCAAAATAAGCCGGCACCGTGATAATCGCTTCCGTCACTTTCTCGCCCAAGAACGCCTCGGCATCCGCCTTAATTTTAGAAAGAATCATCGCACTCACTTCTTCAGGCGTGTACTCTTTGCCACCCATCATCACGGCCACGCCATTCCCTTTTTTCACAATCTCATACGGCATAATATCAATATCCCGCTGAATCTCATCACTATCAAATTTCCGCCCGATCAGTCGCTTGATACCATAAATAGTATTCTCTGGATTAGTCACGCGCTGACGCTGTGCCACTTTACCCACCAACCTATCCCCCTTCTTCGTCACTGCCACTACGCTAGGCGTCGTCCGATCGCCCTCACTATTCGTGATTACCTCTGGCTTTCCAGCTACCATATATGCAAAAGCACTATTTGTCGTACCCAAATCTATACCAATAATTTTACCCATTTTTATCAATCCTCCTTTTGGATTATATTATCTAGCACTCTCTCACATTGAGTGCTAATCTAACACTTATACTACCAAACTGGCACTCTATTGTCAAGCTTGCCAGCAGTTTTCTCGTTATTTTTCCAAAAATTTTAAGCTTTTCTGATTCACTATCCATATCGAGCCAAAAATCGCACCCACTGTTGCCGATAGCAGATCAAACATTGTGTCATCCACGCCTTCCGATACTAATTGTTGCATACTTTGCCCCAATAATTTGTCGCAAGCAAATTCAAAAAATTCCCATGCAACCCCTATCGTAACGGCAAAACATACCATAAACACCACCTTGAAAAGCTTCGAGCTTTTATCTACCTTAAAAAACACCAACGCATAATGCCCCAATACTACCGATAAAGCTCCAGACAACAGATGAATAATCTTATCAAAATGCGGCCAAGTCCGATACAAATCCATATCTATCCCCATAAATAACGCTACAAACAGAAAACCATAATATATCAGTTGCAACCGAAACGATATTTTCACCCTAAACAGCTTCCCGGCAAAAATCGGCAAAAACGGCAAGGCCAGAGAAGCCAAAACACCTCCATATTTATTATATCCCGGATCAATCAGGCACAATACGCCCAACCCAAGAGCCACCAACACCAGTGCGCTTCTAACAAAAATCAGTACAAACTTTTCAATCTTCTTAGTCATTATGCTTAAATTCTACCATACTTTCACCCTATTCTTTTTCGACGCAACACCAAATTAACGTGGCAAAAAATCAATCCCTTTCAACAGCTGAGCCAAGTTCTCATACAAATCTTTTATCGTGCCAGAATTATCCAAGTAATAATCCGCATTCGCAATCGGGCCACCTTTTTCCAGATTCTCAATCTCACTCCAATCCCGCTCACTA
This sequence comes from Candidatus Nomurabacteria bacterium, assembly GCA_031290255.1. Lineage (GTDB taxonomy): Bacteria > Patescibacteriota > Saccharimonadia > Saccharimonadales > Saccharimonadaceae > UBA2834. Next base: position 47,074 of record JAITNW010000005.1, on the reverse strand, counting down.
ATAGCCCTAGCATCAAACGGTCGATCCGGTCGATCCGCAACACGTTTATGCCTTAGGTCTTTTGGCAACACTACAGCCGCCACCACCATTGTTTTTTCGCTAGGGAACTCTTTTTTCAGTATCTTATATTCAGTCCAAGTATATAGACCATCCAACACAATCCGCTTCTGCCCAGCCTTCTGCAAATTCCTCACCTCTTCCACAACACGCCGCACCACAAAATCTTTGCCCTCTTTTTCGCGAATTTCCTCACGAAATTTCCGCTCATTGCTTGGCGTTATCTCAATATTTGCCTCTTTCATAGCCCCTAAAATAATCCCCCCAAAATACACTTTAGGTATATTCCTCTCTGTCAGATAGTCAATCACTGTCGACTTCCCGCTACCGCTCATGCCGACAATGGCTAGTATTTTTACATCTTCCATAATATAATTAAGTCTACACTATGAAAGACTTTTTTACCACCAAAGACTCCTTAGAAGATATCATCAAAAACACCCTAGCCGACCACAAAATAAAGTCCACCAAACACATCATATCTGGTTGGACCAACATCGTCATCGAAGTCACCACCGACAAGGGCGAATTTTTCTTCCGCTTCCCCAGAAACCCATTTTGGTCAAAGATGATCATCAAAGACGCCAAATTCTGTAACTTTGTTGAAGGCAAAACCAGCTACTACACCCCATCAATGTCCCTCCATTACCATAAAAAACGCCCTTTTTCCGTCCACGAAAAAATCCAAGGTTATTCACTCAATAACCGCATCTACAATCTCTCACACACAACTCTCGCCGCAACCGCCTATTCCGTTGCCAAATTTATCAAAGAACTCGGGGAAATTGAGCTAAAAGATGCTCCAGAAGAAGTCAAATATCCCCTTTCTAGATTCCTCCACGAGCTAGATCATCGTCATTATGAAGCACACCTAGACGATCATCACAGCTACATCAAAAGCACCGAATCCACCCCCCGGCTTGTACACGGCGACCTCAACCCAGGCAATATCATCCTAGACGAAAACGATCAGGTCGTCGGCATCATAGACTTCTGCTTCGCCGGCATCTCCCACCCCGGCATGGATATTTCTCGTATCATTTCTCGCCCCACTCCATACACTTTCGAGACCGAACTTCTCCGCTCCTACCGTCAGCTCAATAACGGTCACCTCTCAGTAGCTCGCATTCGTAAAATGCAAAAAATCTGGCAAGACGTCGACGCCGGCTACGCAAACCATATTCGCAAATTCTATCCCGAGATCACCCTTCCAGAAAAGCTCTAACCAACAACCACAGCGTCTAAATAGCGCCCAGGACCCTTCCCCAAAGCTCAACAGCCACAGCTTTCTCCATATTCCCTACCATAGCCAACCCCGAAATCCCTGATTGCATAAACTCCCGAGCCAGGCACACAATTGTGCTTTTCTTTATCCCCTCAATCATCTTCGGCGCATCCGCCATCGGCTCATACGTTCCAATTGATATATATTGTCTTGCATAATAATCGCTAATTTGTTCCGCCGTCTGAGCAAGCATCTGATGCCTACCCAGAGCATATACTCTCGCAGCCTTAATATCCGTCTCTGCCACTTCTCCATTTATCACTCGAGCAAGCTCAATCGCGATCAAATCAAATAATTCCTCTGCATTTTCCGCATTTACCTCCCCATCAAAATCCCACAAACTACTCCATGCATCACTCGAAGTCGAAGATCCCACACCATACACCAAGCCACGCTTTCGCGCCTGTCCAAAAATCTTACTATTCATCGTCCCCGTCAGAATATGGTTCAAGCAGCCCATCGCATACTGTTCTTGTGGCTCCAACCTCCGCTTTATAATAAAAGAGAAGCCAAACGTCAAGTTACTAGCATCTTTTCTCCGAATCATAATTGGCGCCGTACCCACATAAGCATCGGCTGGCAAGGCAAATTTTTCTCCCGCCTTCAAGTCCCATCCGTTCAACATCTGCACCACCTTCCGCTTGCGTCCCTTCAGATTCCCCGAGATAATAAACTGCATATTATCCGCCGTATGCGTCCGCCTATGATGTTCCCGAATATCTTTTATCTCAATATTACTTATTGTCTTTAAGCGCTCCGAATAGGTCAACACTTCCTCCCCCAACGCCTGCTGCAACTTTGGCCAAATCAACCGCGCATAATCATTTTGATAACCCGTAAGTTCCGCCCTCACATTCCCCTTCTCACTTTTCAGCTCTTCCTCATTAAATTTTGGCTTCGCTACTGCCAGCTCCTGCAAAGCCAATACTCTCTCCCATTCAAAATCCGCGCACTCAGCCTCATAGGCAATTACTGCATCCGAAGTCCAAGCATTATGATATGCGCCATTTTTCGTAAATTCCGCTTCATATGCCTGCTCGTCTCTATACTCTGCATTCTTCCCAAACGCCATATGCTCCATCAAATGCGCGACTTCATAAATCTCGGGCCTCTTCACGAACTTGTTACCCGCTCTAAAAATAATCCGCAAATTCATCACACTAGAATCTGGCACGTCAATCAGGAGCCCCGATGCGCCACTATCCAATCTCACCTCTTCAATTGTATGTCTCATTGTATCTAGCGACGACCTTTTTTCTTGTTCTGTCGAGCTTTTTTCTTAGTCTTCCTAGCCTGATTACGCTTCGTGTTCTTGCCTGTATTTTTCGTCGTCCCATCCTTCTTAAATTCGCCGTCCAGACTCTTCGCTCCAGCAGAAACTTCATTTACGCCCTTTTCCGTAGCATTCTCAGCCAACTTCGTCAGCTCAGTATCATATTCATCATCGCTCATTGGCGCTATTTCTTGTTGTTTCAGGTTTAACAAAATCTTCAAAACCTCCTCACGCAAAGCCCGCTGCAAACCGTCGAATAGCTTCTGTGATTCACTCCTATATTCTACCAATGGATCTCGCTGTCCCACAGATCGCCAATGGATCCCCTCACGCAAATGCTGCATATTTTCCAAATGCTGCATCCACAAAGTATCCAGCACCTGCAGATAAACTTCACGTTCAACTTTGCGCATAATCTCTTCGCCAAACTCCATTTCCTTATCACTATAGAGTTCTTCTACGGCCGCCAGCGCCAACTTTTTACGCTCCTTATCATTTCTCATCAAACCAATAGAGTCCACCAAATCCCCATCAAGCGCAAACACCCTCAAGAAATTCTCTCTATAATCTTTATTCACACGCGAACTAAACTGCGTCAGCTCCTCTATTTCTGTCTTGTAGAGCCGACCAATTTCCGGACGAATATTGTCGCCACTAAGAATCTTGCGTCGCATCAAATACACCACCTTACGGTGCCGATTGATCACATTATCGTACTGCACCACATTCTTACGAGAGTCAAAATTAAACCCTTCCACCCTCTTCTGTGCCTGCTCCAACGTCTTGTTCACGGTCTTATTCTGAATCGGCATATCCTCCGCCACGCCCATTCTCTTCATCAGCATCGAAATGCGCTCACCCTGGAAAATCCGCATCAAATCATCTTCACAACTCACAAAAAATTGCGTCGTACCTGGGTCGCCTTGTCGTCCACCCCGCCCACGCAACTGATTATCCACCCGCCTAGAATCATGCCGCTCCGAACCAATCACCACAAGTCCGCCCAGCTCCACGACGCCTGACGCCAACTTGATATCCGTACCACGCCCCGCCATATTTGTAGCCAAAGTCACAGCACCTTTTTCACCAGCCTTCGCAATAATTGCCGCCTCGCGCTCGTTATTCTTCGCATTCAAAATCTCAAAAGGTATCCCCTCCTTCGACAAGTATTGAGCAATCAACTCATTCTTCACAATAGATGCACTCCCCACCAACACCGGCTGACCCCTATCGTGATATTTCTTAATCTCATCCGCCACCGCTTTCAGCTTCGCCGCCTCAGTCCGATAAATCAAATCATCCCTATCGTCACGCACGATCGGCTTATTCGGTGGAATCTGAATCACATCAAGCGAATAAATCTGCTGGAACTCTTCTGCTTCCGTAAAAGCCGTACCTGTCATACCAGATAGTTTTCGATACAACCTAAAGAAATTCTGGAACGAAACAGTCGCAAGCGTCATCGACTCTTCCTTTACCGCTACGCCCTCCTTAGCCTCAATCGCCTGATGTAGCCCCTCATTATAGCGTCTACCATTCATCAAGCGCCCAGTATGCTCATCAACGATAATCACTTCACCGCTATTTGTTACCACATAATCTTTATCTCGTCTAAATACAATCTGCGCCCGCAGTGCCTGATCAATATGATAAACCAACCTAGTATTATCAATCGAATAAAGCGTCTCAATCCCCAGCATCTCTTGAACTTTCTCTACACCCTTATCCGTCAGAGCCACCGTTCGGCGCTTCTCGTCAAACACATAATCATCTTCGCCCATCTTATCCGCAACCTTTGCAAACTGATAATAACTCTCCGGATTATCTCCAGCAGGAGCCGAAATAATCAATGGCGTCCTCGCCTCATCAATCAAAATCGAATCCACCTCATCCACAATCGCAAAATTAAGCTCGCGCTGACGCAAATATTCCACTTCCTTCACCATATTATCGCGCAAATAATCAAATCCAAATTCATTATTTGTGCCATAAGTCACATCGCAAAGATAAGCCTCTTTACGCGTCGCCGGCTTCAAATGACGCAACCTCTCATCAGAATGATCCTCATTCTCAAACTCTTTATCATAAATAAAGCTCGCATCATTCACAATTACGCCCGTCGTCAAACCTAGAAAATCATACAGCTCCCCCATCCACCCAGCATCACGCCGCGCCAAATAATCATTCACCGTCACCACATGCACACCCTTAGTCGCAAGCGCATTCAGATAAACCGGCAAAGTCGCCACCAAAGTCTTACCTTCGCCCGTCTTCATCTCCGCCACATTTCCCTCATGCAGCACCATACCACCAATCAACTGCACATCAAACGGCCGCATTTTCAAAACTCTCCTAGAAGCTTCCCTCACCAAAGCAAACGCATCCGGCAAAATTGCATCTAGAGCCTTCTCCTCACTCTGATTTTCACCCCTCGCAAGTAACTTCTTCTTACTCTGCTTCGCCCCCTCGCCATCTTTTGACTTCTTCTCCTTCACCTTCGCCACAGCTACCGCCGCCTCTGCCTGCCGCTCAAGCTTATTCAGCTTAGTCCTCAAAATCTCCGTCTGCTCCCGAAGCTCTTTTTTATTCAATTTCTCATATTTTGGCTCAAGCTTATTGATCTCGCCAACTCGCTTGTAGAGTCGCCTCAGCGTCTTCTTCTGAGCATCACCAAAAATCCCCTGCAAAAATCTTGTCAAAGTAGATTTATCAGCCAACTTATCCGTAGGCTTTTTGCTCTTTTGCACTTTTTTAGGTTCCACATCTTTTTTCGACGTTTTCATTTTCTCAACCTCAACAGACTTTCCCGCCACCCGCGATTTTTTTGACCTCTCATTTTTCATTGTTTCAGTATACCACAGAGACTATCTTTTCAGTAGATTCTTCAGGAACCCTTTCTTGTCATAATTAGTTTTTTCTGTCTTAAATCGCCTAATCTGCCCCATCAATTTTGCCTCAATAATATCAATCCCCGCAAAAGTATTCGACGCCTCATCCTTCGCCGCAATCACCTTCCCGCCAGGCACATCAATCGCCGCCGATATTTCATACTTATTCCCATGCGGACGATTTATCTGCGTCACCACAATCTTCGCCACCACATCCTTCTTATGCTTCTTCGGTAAAAACTTATCCAACTTTCCAATCCGCTTCATCGCATACTTCCGAAAAGTCTCTTCCACCTTATACTTCACCCCAGTCACTTCAATATTTTCGATCATATTTTTTCCTTTCCATTTATAAACGGCTTCAAAACTTCCGGCACCCGCACAGTCATATCCTCATTCTGGTAATTCTCGATTATCGCAATCATAATCCTACCCAGCGCAAACGCCGTCGCATCATTCGTATGCACCAACTCCAGCCCACCCTTTGTTTTCACCCGAATATTCAGCCGCCTCGACTGATAATCCGTCATATAATCCGCCGTATGCGTCTCCCGATATTTATCCTGCCCCGGCAACCACACTTCCATATCAATCGCCCGCGCATCCGGCTTCCCAATATCAAAAGTACACTTCTCAATCACTTGATAAGGCAATGCCAATTTCTCCAGCAACCATCTCTGAATCGCCACAAACAGCTCATGCTCAGAACGACTAGTTTCGGCAGTGCTAAAACTCTCCATTTCCAGCTTATCAAACTGATGCATCCGAATAATCCCCTCCATATCCTTCCCATAAGTCCCCGCCTCCTGCCGAAAACTCGTCGCATACCCCAAATACCGCAGCGGCAACTCATCTTTCTCAAAAATCTCCCCAGCATGCATACTCCCCAGCACATGCTCCGCACTCCCCTGCAGCCACAAATCTTCCCCCTCAATCTTATACCGATCATCCCTCGGCTCCAACCGATCCATCGCATCATACATATCAGTTCGAATCATCAGCGGAGGCAGCACCGGCACAAACGGCTTCACCGACACATCCAACCCATTCTTTTCCACAATCTCCCGCATCACCCTCTCATCGGTCAAACTAGCAATCACAAAATTCACAATCGCCATCTGCAATTTCACCATATCCCCCATAATATAAGCAAACCTCGACCCCACCACCTTCGCCGCCCGCTCCTTATCAATCCACCCCCGAGACATTCCAATCTCATAATGATTCTTCGGCACAAAATCAAACTTCGTCGGCTCCCCCACCACCTCAGCCACCACATTCTCATCCTCACTCAGCCCCACCGGCACATCATCACAAGGCACATTTGGCACCAACTTCAAAAGAGTAATATACCGCCCCTCAATCTCCGCCAGCTCCCCCTCCAGCTTCACCAGCTCCGCCTTCACGCCCCTCCCCCGCTCCACCAACTCCTTCTCCGGCTTCCCATTCTTCATCTTCCCCGCAATCTCATTCCGCTCCTGCCTAAAACTATCCACTTTCTGCCCCAAAGATTTCCGCCTCTCATCAAGCTCCAGCAATTCCGCCACGCTCACATCACACCCCTTATTTATTACTGCCGCCTCCACCTTCCCCCGATTTTCCCGAATATAATTTATATCTAGCATATGTTATAATCTTACCATATGGAGAAGAAATTAAAAGCATACACGGATTTCATTAAGGCCGCCTCAAGCCACCCCACCCCAGAAATCGCCACCTACCACGCCACAATGCTTCGCCAATTCCAACACGAACGCTTCATCCACCTCATCATTACAATGTTTTTCGCCCTCTTCCTCATCATCTTTTTCATCTTCACCTCCGTCCTCTTCCTCACCCTTTCACCCTCCCTCTGGAGCAACATCTTCTGCTACTCCTCCGCCACCATCACCCTAATACTTTTTGCCACCACATTATTCTACATCCACCACTACTACAAACTCGAAAACGGCGTCCAACAACTCGAAGCCCTCACCCCCAAGATCCACAAAATCACCTAACCCAAACCCACCCACCTCAATAATCAGCCCCTACCTCATCAAAAAACTCCCCAAAAGGGAGTTCCATCAGCAAAAATGGTGAGCCGGGTGGGAGTCGAACCCACGACACCAAGCTTAAGAGGCTCGTGCTCTAACCAACTGAGCTACCGGCCCATCTTCACTATATCAAATATTCTAGCACAATCCCCCCTCAAACACAACCTTTGATGCCGGCGGAGATGTCGCGAAAGTAGAGAGCCCTGTACGGTTTTCGCAGAATCAATCTCACTTCTCAAGCAACCAGTCAACAATGTTAACTTGCTTGATGCCACTATAACTCGTATCGCCCGGATCGCGAGTGATAACATATTTCGGGTTGTGATCATTTATTTTGTTAAAAGATGCCAACTCACGTTCGCGAGTCTCTTCGCCCAACATTGTTTCGGCCACTTGATAATACTCAGTATAACCATCTTTAGTCTTAACCACGAAATCCACCTCCTTGTCGTCGATTTTACCGATCCAGACGCTGTATCCACGCCGAACCAATTCCAAATAAACCACATTTTCGAGCAAATGCCCACTATCTGAGCTATCTTTCCCCAGTAAATTATTGCGCAATCCCGTATCTATCGAATAATATTTGTTAAGGGTCTTTAACAGGTTTTTACCCTTGATATCATATCTCAGGGCTTGACTAATGATATAACTCTCGGTAAAAGCGCGCAAATAGTTGTCTATACGCTCCAAACTGACTTTTTTCTCGGATTTGCGATCATCGTTGATGGTATTTCTGATATTATTCGGCGAAATTAAACTACCCACCGAATCCAGCGCAAACCGAAGGACATTGTCAAAAACTGGATTGGGGGCAAAATTATAACGCGTCATAATATCTTTCTCGATCACAGTGTTATACACCATGCTAAGATAATCATTGATTTGCCCGTCTAACCCATCATGAATCAGATTAGCCACCTCTGGAAACCCGCCAAACTGCAAATAACGATCAAATTTTTCTGTGCGGTCCAGCGACGTGTCATCAGCAAAAAACTCGTAGTATTCAGCAAAAGAAAGCGGAAAAACCCGTATTTCTATGTATCGCCCAGACAGCAAAGTTGCCAACTCGCCAGACAGCATATATGCGTTACTGCCCGTGATATACAGATCAACATCAGGGTGAACAAATAACCCGTCAGCCAAGCGTTCAAATTCTTTGATATTCTGCACTTCGTCCAAGAATATATAGTTTTTATCCCCTTGCACCAGATTTTTTATGATTTCATCATAAATCCCCCGCCAATCATTTGGACGGTAATATGCCGGATCTTCAAAATTGATGTATTGCGTCGCCGCCTTATCGACGTTACCGTCTATTAACTCCTGTCTGAACATCTGCAACAGAGTTGATTTGCCAGCTCGGCGAATACCAGTCGCCACTTTAATCAGGTTCTTATCTTTGAGTTGACGAAGTTTGTCGAGATATCGTTCGCGTTTTATCATAATATACGGATTATACACAACTTTTTATACTAAGTCAAGTAAAAACCTGAAAAACTTCGTGTTTGTGGTAAGTTTTTCAGGTTTAACAGGAAAAGAACTGCGCCTGACTCGGCGTAAGTTGGCGGGGCTGGGGCTTGCCGTTATCACAACTGTTGTAATTTTTACAACATTACCATTTTCCCCGGCGGCACAGCCCGAAACGGCGCAAGCAGTTACGAGTTACGGTGTCGCTGGGCGATGCCAATGTCAAGGGCAAGGTTATCAACATCCCAGTAACTCGCTTTTTATTCAACGACCGCTGCCTATTTTTTAATAATCTTAATTTTACCGAAAATCGGCACCGCTTTCATTTTACCACTGGCAGCGTTAACTAGCCCGATAATATCGCATACACCAATCACAATTGACGGCACCCACAGCACAAAACTGATAATGCCGTACAGCGACGGATTACACATACCGGCACTGCCCGTCACCAGCCAACTATAACAGCCGCCAATAAACACACCCGCCAGAATCGAGCTGAGAATCCCCGCCACGATTGACCAGCCTATACAAATTAGCAAGATATTCATACCTTGCACCGCGTGATAACGCACATACTTGTTGTTTTTCTCGGCAAAATACGGTATCAGCGCAATAATATACGCAAAAATCGCCATACCTTTGCCAGCCTCAATTGTCTTAGCATCAATCTTGCCAGCGCCACCGTGAGCTGGCGCGCCGTTGTTCACTTGATTTTCCATCTCATTCCCTTTACTTAGATTACTATTTCTTAAACACCAGTTTGCGACCAGCCAAGACCGCACCAGCCAACGCCAAGGCAGCCACCACCGTAACAACAATTGAACTTGTTGACTGGTCGGTCGTACCGCCAGCAGAAACACCAGAGGACGGGGCTTTTATGGAATCGTCTGGCGTAACACAAGCCGCTATCGGCACCACCGCGTAACCGTTCCAAGTGCCAGTCCCCACACCGTCAAAGTCCAAGAAATTCACCGCATTACACAAATAATGAATCAGCACACTTGACTCAAAAGTAGGCTCAGCAGCCCCTGCCGCCGTAACCGAAATTGCCGCTCCGTCCAACCCAAGAAAGTAAACATCGGTAATGCCAGTATTCGCAAAAGCATTATCGCCAAGAGCAGATAAATTAGCTGGAAAAGTTACGCTGCCCGTCAGGACCACAGCACCGTAAAACGCTGTGCTACCGATCGTCAACGCTGAACTCCCACCGTTCTCAAAGGTAATTCCATCAATAGCGGTATTGCCAAACGCATCTGATTGAATTTCAGCCAGCCGACTCGGAAAAGCAATTGTGCCACTCGCCCAGCTGTTATAAAACGCCTGCGGCAAAATAACCAGCTCCTCAGTGCCACCTGATTGAAAAGTCAATTCGCCAATCGACGAGCCCTGGAACGCACTTTCGCCAATCTGTTCTATGGTATTCGGCACGGTAACATCTCCTAAATTGGTATTAGCCAAAAACACGTTGTTGCCAATCCCCGTTACTTCATAGGTATTGCTATCATCACTAAACACAATTGAACTTGGTATGTTCAGGTCGCCTTGGAAATTGTCATGGGCTGTTAGCGTAGCGTGTCCGCCCCCTATTGTGAATATTATTCGCCCAGAAATCCCACCTATATCCACTGCATCTATCGCGCACTCGTTCGTATCAAACACCGTACACAGCACGTCCGCGTCATACAACGCCGAGACTTGCTGAGGCGCGCCAAACACCGCCGCACCAACCACCAGCACCAATGCCGCCAGCCCAGTTGTTATTGTTGATATTATTTTCATGATCATTTCCTTTCATTAAAAATTAGTTGTCGCGCCAAAAAGAGGCTCATCCCATAGGCGAGCCTCCAAAGTTATATAAGACACGGGTTAATGCTTTACGAGAGAGAGAGAGAGAGAGAGAGAGAGAGGATTTCGCCCCAAACCCCCTAGTCAATGTCGATATTTTCATCATGACGTCCTCATTGATAATTTATAAGCACTTCACCACTTATTTACATAATCATTGTAGCATAAATTTGGAAAATCAAGAGTTTTTAGACACAAACCAAAACCCCACTGCGTGATCAATGGAGCTTTGTGGATTTGACAGTGGGCGCGTTGTCTTAATCACGTAATTTAAGTGGACAACTTGTCATACCAAATCAGAGTATGCATCAATTTTTCCGCTCTCCGAGCGAGATTTTTGATGAACACTCTGACTTGGTACACCCAGTAGGATTCGAACCTACGACCTTCTGTTCCGAAGACAGACGCTCTAATCCACTGAGCTATGGGTGCAAAACCAACACCAGACATTACCAAAAAGTAAGCCCGCAGTGGCTCTTCACCAGCCACCCCTACATCCTATCACACTTATGCTTATTTGTCAATACCTAAAAACTGGTACGCGCGATAGGAGTCGAACCTACGACACCCAGCTCCGGAAGCTGGTGCTCTATCCACTGAGCTACGCGCGCATACCTATAATATTACCACAATATGTTACAATGCCTCTATGAACATCCGCGAAAACATCCCCATTTCCACCCTCACCACTATGCGGCTCGGCGGCAACGCCCGTTACGTCATTGAGCTCAAAAATCCCACAGACGTCCCCACCGCCTTCTCTTTCATATTCACAAAAAACCTTCCCTTCTACATCTTAGGCAGCGGTAGCAACGTCATTGGCCGCGACGAAGGCTTCCCAGGCATCATTCTCATCAATAACCTTAAAGGCATAGAAATAATCAGCCAAACGGATAAATCTCTCATTCTCAAAGGTTACGGAGGAGAGAACTTCGATGATTTTATCGCCTACGGCGTCAACCTAGGCTATTCCGGCATGGAGGCCCTCAGCGCCATCCCTGGCACACTTGGTGCCGCCCCCATCCAAAACGTCGGCGCCTACGGCCAGGAAATGAGCCAAGTTCTCACAAACGTCGAAGCTTATGATTCTCGCACCGGCAGAATCTCCACCATCGCCACCCCCCAAATGCACCTCGGCTACCGCCGCAGCATCTTCAACCACGGCGTCAATGCTGGTAAATATTTTATCGTATCCGTCACGGTCAAATTAACCAAAACCCACCTCACCCCGCCATTCTATACTTCCCTCCAATCCTACGTCGACACAAATCACGTTACCGATTTTTCTCCAAAATCCATCCGCAAAATGGTCGTAGCAATCCGTGCCGCCAAACTACCTGACCCAGCCGCCGCCGCCAGTGCCGGCTCTTTCTTCAAAAACGTCTACTTAAATTCCGCGGAGGCCAAAAAAGCCACAGCCAAAGGCATTCCAGTCTGGGATGGCGGCAAAGTCCCCTCCGGATGGCTCATCGAGCACGCCGGCCTCAAAGGCAAAGAATTTTTCGGCTTCAAAGTTTCCGACAAAGCCGCCCTCATCCTCATCAATGAACACGCCAAGACCTACGCTGACCTTGAAAAAGCTCGCTCCGCCATCCAAAAAGCCGTGTTTGATAAATTTGGGCTCAACCTCGAGCAAGAACCAGTAGAAATTTCTCTATGAAAATACTCAGCGGACAAGACATCGCCGACTATGTCAAAGAACGCCAAGTGCACGAAGTTGCACATTTGCGCCACCACAAAATCCTCCCCAAATTAGTCATTTTTTACGACAATGACAGTCCCGTCATCACCAAATATATGGATCTCAAAAAATCTTACGGCGCAGACATTGGTGTTTCCGTAGAAATCGACAAACTCTCCCCAGAAAATGCAGAAAACAAGCTCAATTCCGCCGCAAAAACCCCCACAGTCCATGGCATCATCATCCAACTTCCACTCAAAACAATCCCCTCCGACATCCTCAAGCTAATCCCAGCCCCAAAAGACGTCGACGGCCTAAATGACGGCTTCGACAGTGCCACCGCCGAAGCCATCAACTGGCTCATCAACGGCTACAACATTGACCTCAAAGACAAAAAAATCGCCATCGTCGGCCGCGGCCAACTAGTCGGCGCTCCGCTAGAAAAAATGTGGCAAAATTCCGGCCACCACGTCACAGTCTTCGAAAAAGGCGACAACTTAAACAAACTAGCCAGCTATGACCTCATAGTCACCGCCACCGGCATCGCAAATTTAATCAAATCCGAAATGCTCAAACCAGGCGCCACCATCATCGACGCCGGCACCGCCAGCGAAAACGGCGTCCTCAGGGGCGACCTCGACCCCACCGCCCGCACCCGCCAAGACCTCACCCTCACCCCCAAAATCGGTGGCGTCGGCCCCCTCACCGTCACCACCCTCTTCGACCACACCATCCAAGCCGCCAAAGCCAAGCGATAATATATATTACTACTTATAGTTTCTAATATCTACCGTAGCCCCGCTAGAGTCAACCACTGAGCCATCATTCCGCACTTGCAACACCTCAGGATCATTCGTGATCCTGTGTTTCACGTTTCGCACATCAATCACAGTTGGCGCTGGAGTTGGCGCTGGAGGGGGAGTATATCCGCCGTTAGCCGAGACAATATCATTAAGAATCTGCTCCTGGCTACCCTTCAGACCCTGCCTAATTTGCTCATTATTCACAGTACCATACGCAAGCTCCTGGAGTTTTGTCTTTGCCGCGGCCTCATTTCTAGCAATATCCACAGTAGACAATCCAGTATGATCAGTCAAAGCCGCGCCAGTCGTCAACGCATTTAGATACCTGTTAAGCTCATCCTCATCCATCGCAACCATCTGCTCTTGCTTCAAACTATTCACCGACTGAGCCTCATGGCTAGCTATAGTACCATTTGGCGTCGCACCAACGTTAAGCTTAGCATAATCATAGGTAGACCTCGAATTATCTTTGTAATCCTTAGCCCAATTATTCATTATATTATTCGCATAAGCAGTTCTTGCCTCAGCACTCACAGGCCCAGCACCCTCAGCAGCCCGCATTGCGCCGTGAACCTGTTGCCTACCAGCATCACCCTTACTAGACAATACATTCTGCAAAGCCCTGATGCGCGCCCCATTACTCCCTCCAACATCCGTAGAGATCGCACGCTGCAATTCTGCACCCAAAGCCCTCACATCATTCACATTCGCACCCTGAGTAATCAAAGCCTCTTGAGTCTTAACTTCCTCATCCTGTCTTGCCGATTCCTGCTTCGCCTGCGCCGCAGCCTGATAGTCTGAGCTAGTCAGCATCTCTACCCTTGCCCTATCATCTTGCGCCGCCAAATCTTGATTAAATTTCGCTCCAGCCACATAATTACCGTCCAACGCATTGCGCGCTCGTAGATTTGTTTCCCGATTCTTCAAGGCCTCAGTCCTATTCCGCGCCAGTGCATTCCTCCCTACCCCAGTCTTATTCGCAACATTAGCCCGCAATCTACCAAATCCAGTGACATTCCCATTCCTATCAATACCCGCTTTTGATCTGGCTTGCTGCTGTTTGTAAGCATCCGTACCCTTTACCCACTTATTCAGCCCACTACCCGCTCTTGACCCCATACCAGAGATCTTCGCGCCAATATTCCCCATAGCAGCAAAGGATGTTTTCAGCAACATCGGCAAAAAGAAGAAAGGCACCACATTCAGCAGCATTGCAAGCAGCGCAAAGAAGAAGCTATCAGCGTTAGTACTAAGAAGTATATAAGATGCAAAACTACTAGCTCCTATGATAAGTCCACAAAGTGGGAAAAATAATAACAATCCCTGGAACATCTTCAGCCATCTATCGAATAATTTCTTGGTATTCGGCAACATATAGCATACGAATGCCAAAGGTGATATCACTACCAAAAGAACGACCCCCACTTGCCTTACACCAAGCAGCAGGAATAAGAAGAATACGGCGATAACTCCGCTCAAGAAAGCAAATAACAGAGGTATCAGAATGGCAAGACCCTGCGTTATTATCGCTACGACGCCCAATGCGCCCAAAAGCGCCACCACCAAGCCAGTAAGGAATGTTGCACCGCCACTAACCTTAGCTCCCGCAAAACTCGCACCAAGCGTCAAGTCGCTAGTTAAACCGCTAAAGAAAGATCTCAGCCCATAGCCCAATATATTCGACAAGTCTACCGCAAGTTGGCAAACAATATAAGATAAGTTTATCAAAATCGCACAAATCACCACCTTAGGCAAAATTTTCTTTATGCCATAATTGTCTATCCCCACCCCAGTTAATTGTGAGAAAATCACTACGAGCAACAACACAATAAAAACTATATTAGCAATATTTCTAAAAATCGACCAAGCCTCAAAAACTGGGCCATTCCCTTCAACCAACGTAGCGTCCACCCTCAACGATGGCTCTATCCACCTGTCATATACCCCCTCAAGGAACTCTCCCGCCCCCGTCAAAAGCGGGCACAAAATCCACCCCAACGCTCCACCGCCAGTAAAACAGCCTACCTCCGTCTTTGGGTTACTATCCTCTTCGTCAGTGTTCAAATCTGGATCCAAAATCGTAAAAGAAGAATCGGCAAAAGCTTTCTCAGCATCTATAGCAGCTAACTGATTTGCAATATATACCCAGTCCCCCATACTAGTACCGTCCCATTTCCCCGAACTATCCAGTACATACTTCTTATCATTTAGGTCTTCGTCTGGATCATATATATATACTCGCGAAAAAGTTCCGTCCTCTTCATTAAGCCAGTGCACCCGTATGCCACCATCCACTTCGTCATCGCGCTGTAACACGTTATAATAATCTTTCAAATACGAATAATATAGAATATACCTCTCTGCATCCGTATACACGCCACCGTCAAACTCATCCACGTTCTTTAAGAAATAATTTATAAACTTAGAATCACTATTTCCTCTTTCATAACTTTTTTTAATTGGATTGTAATCCACTGCCGAAACACTGTCAAATAAGTACACTCCATCATAATCACGAGCTTTTTGCACAAGACCAACCAAGCGACTCTTAAAATTACCATAACTTATATTACCACCGAACGGCATTATGCTACCATAAATACCCCTTCCAAGGTCTAAAAAACCTTGGGACTGCCATCCGCACTGTATATATCCCAACCCGTGACAATAATCGCTATCCTCCGCATTCTTTGTGCTAGAAATAGTCTGAGGTTCCATCCGTTCATAAAACCAATCGTTGCCTTCCCAACTCTCATTATAAAATAAATAGCTTACACTGAAAAAATCCAACGCCGTCTGGAGAACAGTACCCTCAAAATATTTTGAGTACAAAAAGCCCGGGGCTGTACCCACATCTCGAAAGAACATAATTGCCGTATTTGAAGAATCGACCAAATGCCCACTATCGTAGTTACCGTTTAAGTACTCAGTCCTACCTTTTAAATATATAATCGAATCGGCATCCTGCTTCAAGTTACCATTATCATCAATATTCACGCAGAAATCTTGAGTTTCAAGATACTCTCCATTTATGGGATTCGGATACCACCAAGAGTCATCATCACGTTTTGCCAGCTTGAACTTCAAATAGAAACACTTTCTGTTAGCCAATGAGCTATCGCCCTCTATTTTTAGCGTATAACCAATGTCTACTAAAAACTTGCCCATTTTTTCCACATTAGCATCATACCACGAGAACTCTGGCACACTAGCGTCCTTATTAATACTCAATAACCCACCATAACTTCCAGTACCAGTAAATAAGTTAATGAACCAATTCGTTTCCCAGCCAGTAATCATGCTCGGGCATGATGATGTATTTTGCTTTCCCACCCCATATGGGAATTTCAGAAACGAACTATCCCTGGCGATGTCTGAAAAATAAGTAGCACTATCAAACGCTGCCCATGTGTTGTGCGCAGACTCCTCAATAGGAGACTGCATTTGACTATAACATTTTTTCAAATTGCTATATACCGCCTTATATAGGACATTTTGCCTAAGTACCTTCGCATCATCTTGAAATGTTTGATCAGCATGAGCATTATTCACCGCAATATATCCCGTCACACCAAACATCAACGCCATAAACGTCACGCCAACAAGACAAATCCTAGTCAATCTACGAACACTATTCTTGCGCATATAGTACCACCTTTATCTTCCAAATATCCTCAAATACACCTACGGATAAATCCTTGACAATGCCTAATGCCTCTTGCCCAAACGATACGAGGT
Source organism: Candidatus Nomurabacteria bacterium (assembly GCA_031290255.1). GTDB lineage: Bacteria > Patescibacteriota > Saccharimonadia > Saccharimonadales > Saccharimonadaceae > UBA2834. The sequence continues at coordinate 29,995 of JAITNW010000005.1, read as the reverse complement.
CAAAGTATTCTTTATTTAACGCAACTATGCTCGGTTTTGTAGTATTAGCTCTACAAGAGGTCTTTATTGTCCCGCTATCTCTATTAAGACACCCCTCTGCGTCATACCGTTCGTACACATCAATAAGCGCGTAAAGATTGTCTTGATAATTTTCGCCGTACGTAACCGCATTTTCAGCAGAACTCGACGTAAAGCTCGCATAATATTCCCCGATCAATTCTGATAGCCCATCCCTCTGTTCAATATAAGCAAGCAACAAGTCTTGCGCACTAATATTCGGATACTGGCGGACAAGTAAAAACAAATCAAGATTATCACCGTACCGACTCACAACATCACTATCAAACTGATCATTCTTCTGGTATGCCGATATAAACTTCTGATACTTCTCTCTCAGAAGTAAAACATAATTATCTAGCTCGTCACCTCGAAGCTTAGCATAATGATACATATCGCCATACTGGTATATCCCAGAGATATCCTCTACACTCTCCGTACCATATAGTAAATAGTTTGCATACAAATTGAAATCCCTTCTAACATCTTTTGCACTAGGCTTAGCAGTCAGTATAATAAAAATCACTATCACTGCAATTGCAACAATAGCTACAGTAATACCAGCAACAATGAGAAACTTCTTCCTGGACTTTTTCTCAGCCACAGCCGGATAAGCCACCCCAGTAGAAAAAACCGAATTATTGCCCTCATACATAACCCAATTCTAGCATAACCATTTCCAAAAACCAACAAAAATACCCCCAAAAGCCAAAGCCCAGGGGGTATTTTCTAGTTTTCCCGTCTAGTAAGATACTTTTAAGGAAATCTCGTATTAGAAGCGGTCAACTAATTATTTTTTTCGGCTAATTATATAGTAAGCGCCAGCGGTAACCAAGCTACCCGCACCTACAATCGCACCAGCGACAGCACCAGGGCCAGTCTTTGGCAATGTAGTAGGAGGCGTAGGCTTAGGAGTTTCTGGCTCTTCTTTACAGACCTTACCAGTCACGCCCACAGCAGCTTTGGCTTCTTGAGTACCGTAACCACCGTTAGCTTGCACTACATTCCAAAGAATACTGTTATTACACTTTTCGCTCACCGACTTATCCACAGTAGCAGAGAAATAAATCCACGCACCTGCTCCCGGCGAGTAATCACCAATGTTAATACCGGTACCAGAAACAATATTGTCGCTAATTTTTCCCTTCCCACCATCAGGATTCTTCTCGTTATACACTTCAGTAGAACCCTTAACATAAGTCAAACCAGCAGGCAGAATATCACGAATAAGCACATTCTTCATAGCAACTTCGCCGCTATTCTTAAAATGAATTCGATAATTAATCTTATCGCCCGCTTTCGCTGTGACGGACTCACTCCAAGCCTGCGCCCCATCCACCTGCACCTCTTTAGTGACAGTCGTACCAGGCACCGCCTCAAACTGAGCTTTCACATGGAAAGTCACATACCCAGAGTATTCAATACAACCAGGAATCTTACCGTCCATTGCATCGTAACCAAGTAACTTACCCTTGTCAGTAAACAAATCGTTACTGTCATTCAGGCCGTCCAGACTAAAAGTCCGAAGCGTCCCATTTTTTGCAGTGTTGTAATACTTTGCAGATCCATCTACGTAAGCAAGATTAAACTTCTTGCCATCGGTAGATTTGAAAGTAGTATCATCCCACACGGTAGTCGGGTTAGCGTTGGAAGCATAAATCTTCCCGCTCACCGTCACCGCAGTACCAGTCGTAGTAGGCAACACGATATAAGCGCGCACATTCTCAGCAATCAAGTTCAAGTTAGAACCCGCATTGTTATGCACATACATCCGCACCACATATTCCTTGCCATCTTCCACAGTCGTGGAATCAGTCCATTTGTTATTCGCAGCATTTCCCGTATAAGGAGAAGCACTTACAAAATAACGCTCATCACCAACTTCTTTATTGTTATCAGTAATAGAGTTAAAAGTAATATAGCTTGATGGTTTCGCCAACGTAAAAGTTGGACGACTCGGCCCCCAAGCAAAGGCCGAAATTGCACTAGTAACGGTTATTGCGGCAGCGGCCACAATACCAGCACTAGCTTTCAAGATTTTATTCATATAAAATCTCCTTTCTAGTTATTTCTAATATTGCAAAGTGTTACTTTATTAGCCGAATTATTAACGCTACAGATCAGATCATTACTAAGTAAATCATGGGTTTGGGAGAGCCAAAAGGCTCTCCCAGAAAGGTACAATTTGAGGAATTATTTTGGCGGAACAGGATCCGTCCTATTACTTCCACCGCCATATCCAGGTTCCACACTAGGTGGGTCCTCGTGGACCTCATCAAGCGGTTTGTCAGGTACGGACCCGTAAATGTCCTCACCTGCTGTCCCAGAACCGGGCTGGTTGTCCAGCAACCCATTCCCGTTATCTGCCGGCGTGTCCCACCTATCATCATTTGCAGGTGGTGGCGTCGGCTTGCTAGGCGACGTATAAGTCGGTGGGCTACTCGGCTCGGGCTTTAAGCTCGTGTCGTTGTTCGTGTTCGACCCACCACCATAGTCCGGATTCCCCGGATTCTGCCCTTGAGGTCCCTTATCGGGATCTTTCGGAGCAGGCGTCGGCTTCGGCTTCGGCGTAGGCTTCGGTGTAGGAGTAGGTGTCGGCGTAGGATCCGGATCACCGATATCAATCGTGATATCCGGAGGCCTATACGTCGGCGTCTTCCCGCCAGATGGATAGCTTGTGCTATCCGGCTGATAACCGCAATCAATGCGGAAAGACAGTATCTCTTCATTCGGGAAAGTGAACACTATCTCCCAGCCCTTTAATCCCCTACTATCCTCAAGCACAGGCAGCGGAACAGCATTTCTGCCCAGCAAATCCCTGTGCTCTTGGTCCAAGACGATACCGTCACGCTTCATGTAACCGGAGGATGTATACCCACCGGTTATCTCACGCACCGTGACAGTCCCTTTGTTCAATATCGCCTGCAGCCTTCCAGCTGCGGCAACATGATCACCCGAGTTGTCAATAAACCTCATGACGGTTTCCGTCCACATTTCTATGGACTGCTCCTCATAAGGCAGCAACTTCTCGGACACGGTCTTTGGCGCTCGCAGCATCGCATCCAGCGAAAGCTGCGCCAAAAGCGCCGGATCGCCACTGTTCCTGGTTTGGTCGTAAAGTCGATTGTATAAATCTTCCTTAAACCATTCAGGATAAGCAGCCGGGTTGGCTCGAACCTCTGCCGGCGCCGCCTGCAAGATGTCAGTCATCAGACTTTCATCCAGAACATTGCCGGAGTTGTGATTGGGATGCTCATCGGGCGAAGTATCATTGTAAAATACGCTCGTAAACGTATCCTTCATGTACTCCGTCACAACAAACATACCCATCAGCGCTAACGCTGCCAAGATCGACGCCACTACGGCGACGACCCCGGCACTGACTCTTCTTCTATTTGTCATCGCCGTCTTCCCCCTTTCTAGTTCGCCTTACTGTTACCAGTAGGCTTCGCGTCTTTTGGCGGTTCAGGCTGTTTGACTGGACTCGCCTTTTCGTCAGCGGCTTTTTTCTCGTAAAGTCCACGCACAAAAGACGCGAGCATAATTACGACCGCGCCACCGACGATAAACCCGAGAATGCCAATTCCGAACTTGTTAATAAACAAATTCGTATTAGCCGCTGTGATGTTCCAGGCAATCAAGAAGCCAATCACCCCAAAAACCACCGCGACAACAATATCGCCATGCGTCGTCTTCGAGCGGTGCTTCAATGTGTCGATCCCATCGCTGAGCACCTTGTGGCTTGCAGCAATGGTCTTGCGGGTTTCCGATCCGTCATTAGAGATAGTCTCATTGACAGATTTCGTAGACTCGACAATAGCATCCAGCACCACTTTGCCAGTCTTCTCTATCGTCTCATTGACAGATTTCGTAGACTCGACAATCAAGTCCTTCGTGCCCTCGCCGTAAGCTTCCATCTTCGCGTCGTGCGCTTTCGCGTCATCACGAATTCCGTTCACTGCGACATCGAATGATTCGCTGACCTCATTAAAGGTCAACGGGATCTTGGTCTCTGTTCTAACACTCGCGCCAGTCTGGTTGGCGCCACCTTTTGTACCATTACTCATAGTAAGGTACCTCCTTTCAAAAATGAAGAAAAAAACGGTCGCGCATCCAACGGCGCTTTAATTCCTCACTGCGCATAAAATATTTACGCAGTAACGATCTGATCTGTTAAGCAACACCTACCTTGCCACGCTAATCCGCTAATGCAATTAGGCTACGTCCATTATAGCAAATCTTTTCACTTTTGTCAATAGTATTTTGTTACAATTTACATAAGCGATATATATGTTCAAACTGCTTATCTTGTATTTTCTACTCGTTTATGGCAAAATGGGAGTAATATGGCAAATAACAATCCGCTACTCAAATATGTCATGAAGACCCAAACTCCAGAAGTACTCCATAGTTCCGGCTACGCCAAGACCCAAAATGCCGACTCTTTTGGCGCTGCCTCTACCGAGACGTTTAGCGAGCGCCGCCGCATCGAAGAACAGCGCAAATTCGTGCGCGGTTACCGCAATTCTCTCCTCGCCGCCGGTACCAGCGGCATTCCTCGCGCCAAAACCTACATCCCACCCGCCAAAAGTATCTCTACCCCAGCCGGAAAACCAACGCTAGGCCCCAAATCCGCTCCAATTCCCATCCGAAAGCCTCTGTAAACTCAATTATCTCCCCATGCTGTACCTCGTCCGCCTCCAGCACTAATCTCCCACCCCTCTCTAGATGTTCAGGCGCCTGCACCACTAATCTCTTAATTAACTCCAGCCCACCATCACCAGCAAAAAGCGCATCCTCCGGCTCAAACCCCAACTCACCACTATTCCACCACCAACCCCTATCCACATAAGGCAAATTCGCCACAATCACGTCAAATAACCCCAGCACCTTCACGGAATCCCCCGATTCCATTCCCCCAGAAAACACTTCAAGACGCACGCCTGCCCCCACAGAGCGTAACCCCGCACATTCGGAAGAATCCGCACAGTATTCTAGAGGAAACTGTGGAAGAGATGACCGCTGGTCATCTACTTCCAGCCGAACGCCAGCGCCTGCGCCCCGTAAAGACGGGCGCGCACGCAAAGTGTTTTCCTCTAGAACACTGTGCGGATTCTTCTCAGCATCGACCCCCAGCAAATCTGACTTCAAAAACTCCACCTTTGCACCTAATTCTTCAGCATTGCTCCGAGCCACCCCAAGAGCCTTCTCCGAAATATCCAACCCAACCACCCCCACTCCCAGCAATTCCAACGCCAAACTTATCGCAATCACACCAGATCCCGTCCCCACATCAAGCACCTTTCGCGGCCCCAAATCTATGATCGCCTCCACCAAAGCCTCCGTCTCCGGCCGCGGTACCAAAACATCCCGATTTACCTCAAATTTCCTACCAAAAAACTCTTTCCACCCCACAATATACGCCACCGGCTCGCCCTTGCCCCGTCGCGCAACCATTCCATCCGCCAGAGTCACCTCTGTATCTGTCAATATTCTCTCTGGATGCGCATGCAAGCCAGCCCGCGAGACCCCCAAAACCTCCGCCAAAATCAGTTCCGCGTCCAGTCGATCTATTTTCGCAACGACTTTCTTAAGCCATAAGCCCGAGTTCATGTGCCGTCAGCGCCTCAATCAAATCGTCAATTTCCCCCTCCATCGCCGCCGGAATATTACTCCGCGAATAATGAATCCGATGATCCGTAATCCGATCCTGTGGAAAATTATAAGTCCGGATCTTCTCGCTTCGATCTCCCGTCCCAATCAAGGACTTCCGCGCATCTGAAGCTTTCTGCCTCTCTTCCTCAATCTGCCTATCAAGCAATCTTGACCTGAGGATCGTCATCGCCCGCTCGCGATTCTGTACCTGCGACCGCTCATCCTGCATCGCCACCACAATTCCACTCGGAATATGCGTAATCCTTACCGCCGAATCTGTCGTATTCACACTCTGTCCACCATGTCCGCCACTTCGATAAATATCAATTCTCAAATCTTCCGGCCGAATCTCAATGTCTTTTTCCTCCGCCTCTGGTAAAACCGCCACCGTAGCCGTACTCGTATGCACTCTCCCCTGACTTTCCGTCACCGGCACTCTCTGCACTCGGTGCACCCCACCCTCAAATTTCAATTTCGCGTAAGGCTGCTCGCCAGTTATCCTAAAAGCCACTTCCTTATAACCACCCGCATCATTCATGTTCTCCGATTGTAACTCTATTTTCATCCCATGTCTTTCCGCATAACGCAGGTACATCCGGTAAAGTTCAGAGGCAAACAGCGAAGCCTCATCTCCCCCCGCCCCTGCCCGAATCTCAATAATCACCGGCTTCTCATCATTTGGGTCCTTTGGCATCAAAAATTCAGCCAATTTCGCATTCAAATCCGCAAGTTCCGCCTCAAGTTCTGGCTTCAAATCCGCCAGCTCCCCTTCAGCAGCCATAATATCCGCCTCCAATTGCCCCCTCTTCTCTCCAAGCGCAATCAATTCCGTTAGCTCCGCAAATCTTTTACTCTTCGCCGAAAAATCCTTATCCGTATAAGCCTCAGGTGTACTCAAAAATAACTCTAGCTCCGCTCTCTCCTCCTTCATCGCACCCAAATCTAGCTTAATCTCACTCATATATGTTATACTTTAACACATAATCGAATCTTTGGATTCCCTCAAAGATAGTACGTTCCGACCACAAGTTAGCCACATTCAAGGATCTTTAGCTCAGTTGGCTAGAGCGCACGATTCACATTCGTGAGGTCGCTGGTTCGAATCCAGCAAGATCCACCATAGACGAACAAAAGTTGAAATTGTCGCCCTCGCCGGTGGCTTTTTCATTTAGCACACCCCTTAAAACTTTAATGCTAGCTTTTTTTAGATTTTTATGGTACAATGGATACATTGCACCGAATGGTTGCCATACCTATGACTAGATAAATTGTAGACATTGGCGGGTTTTCCTAGTATCGTCTGCACAAAATACAGTCAAAGAAAGGTTAATTAATGGCTTATTACAATAAATCTCGTGGTAGTCGAGGAGACAAAGGAAGTGGCAAAAAACGCTCCAGTTCTTTCCCCTACCAAAACAAAGCTAGGAGTGGACGCAGGGACTTCACAGCAAGCATCAACCCCAGCAAATTCATCAGTCACGCATCAAAAAGTACTCAGGAAGTTTCCTACGAAATCACTCACAAATTTACAGATTTCGACTTCGTAGACAAACTCCACGCCAATATAAAGAGCAGAAACTACCAAATCCCTAGCCCCATCCAAGACCAAGCTATCCCCAGCATCTTATCTGGCAAAGACGTCATCGGCCTAGCCAATACCGGTACCGGCAAAACTGCAGCATTTCTACTGCCCACCATCAATAAAGTATACAAAAATCGCACGCGCACCTCTGTCTTAATCCTTGCGCCAACTCGCGAATTAGCGCAACAGATCGACGAACAATTCCGGATCTTTGCCCGCAATCTAGACCTCTATTCAGTACTTATCGTCGGTGGCACCAATATAGGCCGCCAAATTTCTGAACTCAGGCGGAGTCCCCACTTTATTATCGCAACCCCAGGACGTGCGATGGATCTATTAAAACGCAAAAATCTCAGCCTAGAAAGCATAGGCACGTTCATAGTTGACGAAGCTGACCGTATGCTCGATATGGGCTTCATCCGCGATCTCGAAACCATCGCAAACCAGCTCCCCGCAACCCGCCAAACCCTCTTCTTCAGCGCCACTATGACCCCAAAAATCAAACAGCTCACCGAGAAATTCCTCAAGCATCCAGACGTCATCTCCGTCAAGACCGCTGACACCAGCACCAATGTCGACCAAGACATCATCAAAGTCGGCACCAAAGAAGAAAAACTCGACAAGCTCTTCGACCTCCTCTCCCAAGATGAATACGAAAAAGTCCTCCTCTTCGGCAAAACCAAGTTCGGCGTCCAACGCCTTTCCGACACTCTTACCAAGAGAGGCTTCAATTCCGTAGCCATCCACGGCAACAAATCCCAGTCCCAACGCCAAAATGCCCTCAAATCCTTCAAAACCAACCGCGCCAAAGTCCTCGTTGCTACCGACGTCGCCGCGAGAGGCCTCGACATCCCCAACGTCAGCCACGTCATCAACTTTGACCAACCCGCCACCTACGAAGATTACGTTCACCGCATCGGCCGCACCGGCAGAGGCAACGCCACTGGTATTGCCCTGACTTTCGTGGGTGCCTAAACTCACAAAAGCCAAATAAAAATAGACTCTTGTGATAAGAGTCTATTTTGTACCCCCAAGTTTGCCTAACGGAAACGGAAAGAACCGCCACCATTATTATTGCCACCGCGCTGGCCACCGTATCCGCCACCACCAGAACGACCACCGGGTCGGAAGCCACCGCCCCTGTTGCCGCCGCGATCACCGCCTTCGGTCTTCTCACGAGCTACATTTACTGAAATCGCACGACCATCAAGATCTTTGCCATTCAAGTTATCAATTGCAGCCTGAGCTTCCTCGGCAGTTTCCATTTCTACGAAGCCAAAACCTCGAGATTTGTTCGTAAACTTATCAATGATTACGTCTGCGCTTACTACGTTGCCCTGAGAAGCAAAAAACTCCTTCAAACCTTCGTTTTTTGTATTGTAGGAGAGTCCCCCCACATATAGTTTCGTTGCCATTTTTTAATGGTCCTTTCGATTAGTTGCTTATAGCTTGCGTTTTTCTTCTACTAGCTATGTTGACTATCTCAGGCAACAGAAAAAGAGAACGTATATCACTCGCTGTAACTCCATTATAGCACACCTCTATAAAAAAGTCAACCACGTCAAAAATATCAAGTCTTCATGGATTTCACAAATATACCATCTATGCTATATTATCTATATGACGAAGAAATATAATTATCGCAACGAAATCGGTAGCATCATCGCCCGCGCGCGCGTTATGAAAAACTTTACCCAAGCCCAGCTCGCCGAAGCTGTCGGCACTAGTCAATCCGCCATTAACCGTATCGAAAAAGGTCACCAAAACATCTCTCTAGAGATGGTCGAAAAACTCAGCAAATGTCTCGACACTCAAATCTTATCTGTTAATGACACTGGCGCACAAGGCTACCGCATCAATGGCGGCAAAGAACTCACTGGCTCTATCACCATCAATACCTCCAAAAACGCCGCTGTCGGACTCCTCTGCGCGAGTCTCCTAAATACCGAAAAAACCACTCTCAAACACCTTGCCAGAATCGAAGAAGTCCACCGTATCATTGAGGTGCTAAACTCCATCGGCGTAAAAACCCGCTGGATTAACAGCCGCCGAGACCTAGAAATTATACCACCTCGTGAATTAAAAATTGACCATCTAGATATTGAAGCCGCCAGACGCACTCGCACGGTCATCATGCTGATGGGCCCACTTCTCCACAAATTCAAGCAATTCCGCCTCCCTTACGCCGGTGGCTGCTCTCTCGGCTCCCGCACCGTCGAACCCCACCTCCGCGCCCTTCAAAGCTTCGGCCTCGAAGTCGACTCACTCTGTAATTCTGGTTTCTACAAAGCCACCATCAACCCCATAGACAACACCGACAAAAAAATCGTCCTCATCGAACGCGGCGACACCGTCACCGAAAACGCCCTTATGGCCGCCGCCCTCTTCCCAGGCATTACCACCATCGTCGGCGCCAGCCCCAACTACATGGTCCAAGACGTCTGCTTCTACCTCCAAAAACTCGGCGTCCAAATCGAGGGCATCGGCACCACCACCCTAGTCGTACATGGCAAACGCAAAATCTCTCAAGAAATCGAATACAGCCCCAGCGAAGACCCCATCGAAGCCATCAGCTTTATCGCCGCCGGCGTCGTCACCAAATCAGAAATACAAATTAAGCGCGTCCCAGTAGAATTCCTCGAGATAGAACTCGAAATTCTCCGTAGCATGGGCCAAAAAATGCAAGAATCTCCAGAATATCTTGCCGACAACGGCAAAACTCGCCTCATAGACCTAAAGCTCATAAAATCTGAACTCACCGCCCCCATCGATAAAATCCACCCCATGCCCTTCCCTGGCCTCAATATCGATAGCCTACCATTTTTCTCCCTCATCGCCGCCACCGCACACGGTCGTACCTTAATCCACGACTGGGTATTTGAAAACCGCGCCATCTACACCACCGAACTTTCCACCCTGAACGCCAATGTCGAACTCCTCGACGCTCACCGCGTCTTCGTCACCGGCCCCACCAACTGGCGCCCCGCCGAAATGATGGCACCTCCTGCCCTCCGTCCCGCTGTCGTCCTCCTCCTCGCCATGCTCGCCGCTCCTGGTCGCTCGGTCCTGCGCAATATCTACTCCATCGCACGCGGCTACGAAGATTTTGCCAAACGCCTCCGCCTGCTTGGCGCCGACATCGAACCACTTTCTGGTATTTAACACCCCCTCCCATCTGTACGAAGCACCTATCTTATGCTACAATTTCTCCATGTCTATTACAAAAGCAGAAATTATTCACCTCGGCAAACTCTCAAACATTTCCCTCAATGATCAGCAACTCACCAATCTTAATCAAGATCTAGAAAATATCATCAGCTACATTTCGCAACTCGACGAACTCAACACCGAGGGCGTCGAGCCTACCTACCAATGTTTTGATATGGCTAACGTTTGGCGCGAAGACGAAATTACTGAATTTGAAGCCAACCGCGAAGATTTGCTTGCCCTGAGCGCTGATACCGCAAACCATCAAATCAAAGTTCCAAAGGTGTTATAGTATGAAAGTTGCAAACAAAACCACCAAAGCCGTCGACCTTGTCCAAGCCGCTTTATCCAAAATCGAAGAATACAAATATTATAACATTTTCATTTCCATAAACGCCGATTCTGCACTTCAGCAGGCCGCCAAAATTGACCAAAGAATCGCAAACGGCGAAAAAGTCGGCAAGCTCGCCGGCGTGCCATATGCCCTAAAAGACAATTTTCTCAGCCGTGAAGGCAAAACCACCGCAGCATCCCGCATGCTAAAAGATTTTGCAGCCCCCATCACCGCTACTGCCGTAAAGAAGCTAGAGGAAGAGGGCGCAATCATGATCGGCCGCACCAACCTTGACGCTTTCGCCCACGGCTCCAGCACCGAAAATTCCTATTTCGGCCCCACCCTCAATAGCCAGGACCAAACCCGCGTCGCTGGTGGCAGCAGCGGTGGCTCCGCCGTCGCTGTAGCGCTCGGCATCGTACCATTCGCGCTCGGCAGCGACACAGGCGGATCTATTCGCCAGCCAGCCAGCTACAATGGCGTCGTCGGCATTAAGCCCACGTTTGGCACCGTCAGCCGCTACGGCGTAGTCGCCATGGCCTCCTCCACAGACACCATCGGCTGTTTTGCCAATACCGCCACCGACACAGACTTAGTCATGAGCATTTTGTCGGGTCAAGACCCCAAGGATCCTACTTCCTTGAGCAACTTCTGGCAAAACAAGCCAAAACCCGACCAATCTCTGCGCATTGGCCTTATTTCAGACTTTATGGCCGAAGGTGTAGACCCTGAAGTCAAAGATTGCATAAATCATTGCGTGAGCAAGTGGCAAAAAAACGGGCACACCGTAGAAAACATCAGCATGCCTATCCTCAAATACGGCCTCGCCATCTATTACATCGTCCAAACTGCCGAAGTCGCCAGTAACCTCAGCCGCTATGATGGAGTCCGTTACGGACATCGCGCCCAAGACATCACAAACCTCAATGAACTCTACGGCAAATCTCGCGACGAAGGCTTCATGACCGAGAACAATCGTCGTATCATGATCGGCAATTTCGTATTATCTAGCGGGTTCTTCGACGCTTATTATCTCAAAGCTCAAAAGGCCCGCACGCTTCTTATTAACGCGTATAACGATGTCTTCAAGAAATTCGATGTCCTACTCTGTCCAGTAGCACCATCTCCTGCTTTCAAAATCGGCGAAAATGTCAATGACCCTCTCGCAATGTATCTCGAAGACGCTATGAGCGTACCCCCCAGCATGGCAGGCCTGCCAGCCATTTCTATTCCCGCCGGCACCACCAAAGCAGGCCTCACCGTCGGTGCCCAACTAATTGGCGCCCGCCAAAGCGACCGTACACTCCTTAATCTCGCCAGCGAGCTCGCAAAGGAGCCAAACTAATGGACGTCTCCCTCCTTATCTTCCTAGTCGCAATCTTAGTCGTAGGCGTTCTAGTTTTTATCGCCATCGCCGCCACCAAAAAACGCGGGCCAGCCTTTGACCGCGAAAATTACCAAGTTGATTTCCTAAAAATCGAAAACAACCTCACCCGCGAAGATGAAAATTCCTATTCTATGGCTATAGTCAACGCTGACAAACTTCTAGACAAAGCCCTCTGCGAAATGGGCATCCCCGGTCGCACCATGGGCGACCGCCTCAAAAAAGTCGGCAAAGACAAGTTCTCCCAGCTAAATTCCGTCTGGTACGCCCATAAACTCCGCAATCAAATCGCCCACGAACACGACTTCAGGCCAGATTACGACCAAGCCAAGCACGCCCTTTCCACCTATCGTCAAGCCTTAAGAGATCTAGGAGCTATCTAGTGAAATATACTATGACCATCGGCATCGAATGCCACGTTCAGCTAAATACCAAGACCAAGCTTTTCAGCGCTGTAGACAATAATGCCGTAGATAAAGAGCCCAATAGCTGTGTTTCTCCCGTAGATTACGCCCTGCCTGGCACTCTGCCCGTGCTCAACAAAGCCGCCGTCGAAAAAGCAATTTTAGCCGGCACCGCTATGAACTGCCAAATTAATCTCACTAGTCGCTTTGATCGCAAGCATTACTACTATCCCGATCTCCCCAAAGGCTATCAAATCAGCCAGATGTACCAACCCATCATTGGCTCCGGTTTAATCAAGCTTCCAGACGACAGTGAAGTCCGCATTGAACACGCTCACCTAGAAGAAGATGCTGGCAAACTCACCCATTTTGGCAATTATTCCCTAGTCGACCTCAATCGCGCCGGAACTCCCCTGATCGAAATTGTCTCAATGCCCGATATTCATTCTCCCGCTCAGGCTCGACTCTACTGTGAAGAACTTCATCGCCTCATGGCCTATGCTGGCATTACTAACGGCGACCTTTACCAAGGTAATATGCGCTTTGACGTCAATATTTCTATCGCGCCAGAAGGATCCGACAAGCTCGGCACTCGTGCAGAAATCAAAAACCTCAACAGCTTCCGTAGCATAGAACGCGCCGCCGAGCACGAATACCAACGCCAACTCGCCCTCATTGAAAAAGGCGAATCCATCAAACAAGAAACCCGCGGCTGGAACGACACCACCGCCAAGACCACTGCCCAGCGCAGTAAAGAAGAAGCTCAAGATTATCGCTATATGCCAGATCCAGATGTCCCGCCCATCGTCCTCACCAAAGATTTTGTCGAAAATATAGCCAAAAATCTACCACTAACCCCTACATATTATCGCAACGAGTTCAAAAAACTCAACTTAGACAGATCAGAAACCGAAGCCATCCTAAATTATCCCATTCTCGCCAAAAAACTCGTCGACGTCACCCAAAACGACTCAAAACTAGCACCACGCATAGCCCACTGGTTCTCAGGACTACTCCTAGCCGAAGAGAATCTCAATAAAGATTTCGAACTCGCCACCGCTTCGGAGTTACTCGAATTATCCCAAATGGTAGAAAAAAACAAACTCTCCTCCACCGCCGGCAAAGAAGTCTTCTTGAGCCTCTATAATCCCAAGAACACCAGCAAATCCCCCCTAGCCCTAGCCAAAGAAATGAACCTCCTCCAAGAAAACGACACCGACGCCCTCTCCGCAATTATCGACGAAGTCATCGCCCTCCCAGAATGCGCCTCAGCCGTCACCGACATCAAGAACGGAGAAACCAAAGCCATAAGCTTCCTAATCGGCCAAGTCATGAGAAAATCCGCCGGCAAAGCCAACCCCGCCACCGTCAACCAACTCCTCAAGCAAAAACTCCCCTAGAGTCGCCCCCACCCATACTTCCTTACCCTAAGAACCTATGATATAATAAAATCTTAAGGGGATAAAATGAACACATTACCTAGGAGATTCACTATGTCATACAAAAAACCCACCAAAGCTGTCATCACCGATGCTGGTTTCGCAAGTCGTTTCTTGCCAATTACAAAAACAATCCCAAAAGCCATGATCCCACTGGGCGCCAAGCCAATCATGCAATACGTCGTAGAGGAATGCGTCGAAGCCGGGATTCATAATATTATTATCGTTGCCACCGCCGAAGGCAAACCAATCTATGAGGATTATTTCAATAACCCCGTAGAAAAAGTCTACAAACAGCTCGAATCTCAAGGCAAGCTTGATCGCTTCGAGACAGTTCGCGAAATACTCTCTATGGCAGATGTCACCGTTATCGAACAAGACGCTTCGTTTCCATACGGCAATGGCTCACCAATAGCGAGTGCCAAACCTTACCTAAACAAAGACGAGGCCTTCCTCGCCCTCTACAGCGACGATCTCATCTTTGGCAAAGGCGACGTCAGCACGCTTCTTGAAGCCTATGAAAATCACCCAGAAGCCAAAGCTATCATTACGGCTCAAGAAATGCCCGAGGAAGTCTGGAACAAGTTTGGCATGATCGCGCTCAAAGACAAGAAAAAGCGCACGCTCAGCCATATCGTCGAAAAACCCGCCACGCCCAAAGAATCACCGTCCAACCTCACATCTTACGGTCGCTACCTGTTAACTCCCGAAGTTTTCGATTATCTAATACCCAAAAACACCGGCCTCGACGACGAACTATGGACGGTGGACGCCATTACTAAACTAGCCGCCTCTGGCGACGTATTCGTCGTCAATAGCAAAGGCAAATGGCTCACCACTGGTGATCCAAAAAACTATTTCGCAGCCTACAGTGAATTCAATAAAATGGAGGAAAAATAATCATGGAAATTCCTGCTTGGATCTTAGTCATATTTCTGTCCTGTGCGCTCCTGCTTTTCCTAATTCTCGCCATTGTGCTTCTCGTGAAGCTTATTGGCATCACGAAAGAAGTCAAAAAAATAGTCATTACCGGCCAAGATATTGCCGCTAAGGCCGACAACATCGTTGAAAACGTTCGTGATATGTCAACGGTAGGAGGACTTGTCAAACGCTTCGTAAAGTCCTATACTAACAAAAATAGTAACAATAACCATAAAGGTGGGCAAACCAATGGCAAAGAAGAAAAAAAGTAGCGGGAGCAGCAGATTTTTTCTCGGTGCAGCACTCGGCGCAATTGCTGGTGGCATCGCAGGCACTCTAACTGCACCAAAATCAGGCAAGCAAACCCGTAACGACATCAAGCGTACCGGCAAAAAAGTCGCCAAAAAAGCTCAAGCCGAAGGCAAAAAACTTACCAAAAAAGCCGAAACAGAATTCAAGAAAGTAAAAAGTGGCGGCGCCAAAAAAGCAGCAAAAGCAAAAAAATAAAGAAATCAGCGCCGAAGAAGCAATTCTGGACGATCTCTTCTATGATATGTATCGTCACCGCGGACGCGTTTATCGTGTTAATTTTTTTCGCGGCATCTTCTTCGGGTTCGGCTCTTTATTAGGAGGCACCGTAATGGTCGCCCTCCTCCTTATATGCCTAGGATTTTTAGTCAAAATCCCAGGTATCGGCGACTTCTTCCAGTGGGTCATCGAAACTATCCAAAACCGCTAAGTGGCAATACTAACTTACGTTTCGAAACAATATCTTCTTTATCTTCTCTATTATCGGTCGTACCTCTTCAATCCCCAAGAAATACCCTGCGACAACATAAGCCACAATACTCGTCATCGAAATCAAACAAAACTTCGGAAAAGTACTAAAGAAAGAGTCATCCGAAGCAAGCAAAGGGAAAAACTTCGTCATAGAATACGCAATCGCCCCCGTAATCACCGATGCCAACACCATCTTAGCGAATCCAACCCAAAACGTACGATTCAGAAGTTTCCCCTTCATCCAAATATGCTGTATTGCTAACAATATAATAATCTCCACTACAGACCCAACTGAAGTTGCATATGCCAAACCCTCTGGCCCAAAACCAAGATTCGAGAATAGTATCGCAAGACCAATATTCAAACCAATTGCAATAATCGAGACAATCAGCGGGGTCTTTGTATTTTGTCGCGCATAGAACCCCCTTGAAGCAATATGGAACACTGACTGACAAAATATCGCAACCACAAACGCCCCCAACACGCTCGCAATCAACGCATCACCTCCATTTTTGATAAAGTTCACCACATATCCTCTCGCAAAGAACGCAATTACTGCCACCGGCATCGCAATCCAGATAATCATTCTAAGCGCCGACCTAAATGTCTGCCGAAATTCATCTTCATTCCCCTGCCCCACTTCCTCACTCAATTTCGGGAAAAAGGCCGTAGAAATCGCCACGCCAATCAAGTTTACTGGCATCGAATGTAGCGACGACGCCTGCTGATAAGCGCGAATTGACTGGTCTCCCATCCGTGAAGCCAAATTAGTATTCACAATACTACTCACATAGTCAATCCCTTGGTCTAGGCTCCGCGCAGGTAGCAATTTCAATACCGCCTTAAGCCCCAAATTTTTCCAATACACCCTAAACTCATAATCAAACCCAAGCCCAAATAGCCCAACCAAGCTAACAATCAATTGCAGCACTGCCCCAAGCACCACCCCGAGCGCCACCCCCATAATCCCGCCCTCAAAGATCTGAACCCCAAAGATATTAATCCCATTGGTAAATACCAAAATCCCAATAATAATCCCCACATTATAAAGCGCCGGCGCAATCGCATAAAACACAAAACGCCCAATCGCCTGCTGAATACTCGAAATCACCGTAGAAATCGCAAACAAAAACGGATTGATCGCGATCACCCGCATCATATTAATCGCCAACGCCATCGCCGATTCATTAAGACCCGGCGCCACTACATAACGGATCAGCGGATCTGCAAAAATCATAATCAACACCGACGCCACAAGCGTCAGCGCCGCCAAAATATTCAAAATACTCGAACTAAGCTCCCAAGCCGACTTCTTATTCCCAGTCATCAATCTCTGATTAAACACCGGGATGAAAGTGACTGAGAGCGCGCCCGACACCAAGATAAAAAACATAAAATCCGGCACCGTAAAAGCCGCCGTATAAGCATCCAGCCCAGCCGGATACGTATTGTAATACATCGAGTTCAGCCACCGATCGCGAAAAATCCCCAGTAGCGCCGAAATCAAAGTCGAGCTAGCCAGCAAAACCGCAGCAAGCTTAATAGAAAGCTTCACATTCGCAAGTGCCACCACTGACTTAAATCTAAACTTCGGCCGCTTCATTACTATGAATTATACACTATTCTAAGCGATTTATTTTATTCAACAGCTCTGTTGATACGTCTGGAGTATTATATTTCGTCAACACTGGATAAGGAGTAGTCACTAAATCCCAAGATCCACCAGACTTTCTCATCAAAACCCTCCAACTCGCATAAAATCCATCCTGCTGTCCAATCTCAGTTTCAATCGTTGTATAATAATACTCACCGTCATTCCTTACATCCCGAACAACATAGTCCTCTCCCATCACCGATCCATAGCCTTTCGCTAAGAACTCCTTTGGATCAGAAGCCGTATTTTTCACAAAGGTGCCATCAAAAGGATTCACGAAATCCTTAAAAATCACATTATACTGTGCAGGGTCTACATTCTCAAAGCTATACAGTTTCGAAACCGCAGTATTTCGATATGTTTGACTTGCTTTGATATTTACCTGCAAATTACCACTTTTATCATACTCATAGCTAATTGAGAATAACGCATTATTCACCGGCAAATACTTCAGAATTGGATATTGCTCTTTTTCTTTCGCACCTTCTGCGGCCGTAAGATTACCGAATATACTTTCAACATCCAAAAATTCCGACAATCGCTCACGAGCAATCTGCTCACCCATATCAGAATTCGGAATCATCTCTCCGATAACATAAGGATATTCTTCAGAAACAGTAATCTTCTTCTCGACCGTATCAAAATACTCCACTTCGACCACTAATTCATACTCTCCCGGAACAACATAAACTGTTGAATTGTTAGAAATTCTCTCACCGTCCAACTTTACAGTCGCATTATAAGGAGCGTACTTAACAGTCGCAGCAATCTTGCCAATTCGAGAAATCTGCACAAACGCCAAGATCCCCACACCCAATACTATAATTGATGCAAAAATAGCCACAATAACTCGCCTCTGTCTACTAGATAAATTTTCCATCATGCTCCTTTCCTATACCATCTTACACCACCCGTCAAGCTTTCCGTCCCAGCCATTGGCGCTCTCCAGGCACCACTATTTGGATTTTCTCCACCATACGAAGCCGAAGCAATATTACTATCAAATCCAGAAATTTCCCCAACAAACACAAAAGTATGTCCATCAGTGAGAGCCACGTCCCCCGCCCGTAGCAAACTCGTATCTATATCCCCACTTGGATTTAATCGCGTCCACCCATGGTCTTTCACCCACTGCTCTTGAACAGCCGTACCACCGCTCACGTCATTATAATTTGGCTCATAACCACTTTCTTGCATCAAAGTAGTCACCCAACCACCACAGTCAATTCCTGGATGACTTCCTCCACCCACATAACGTCCTTCATCTTGCCTCTTCGCAACTACAAGCTCATAGTCAGGCATCATCGCGAAGTATGGCGATGCGTGATATTCTGGCCAAGCATAAGCTAATACTAACTGCGCAAAAGCCCCACCCACGCCACATCCATCACCCAAGTTCCCCAGACCAGTAATCACGTTATAGATTAAATCTGCAAAAAGCCGTTGCCCGGCTGCCGTCGGGCGAATACCATCACTTGCGATATATTCACCTGGGTTTTCTCCAGCCGATGTAGCCCAGTCAGCAATTCTTACATTGGCATTATTGTCCGCTGCTTTTCTCAGTAATTCATTGTTATTCGAATAGTCAAGATCAGAGCCAGGTCCACTATAATTCGTTACCAACACAATTGTTTTGTCTCCGCCAATTGCCGAAAGAGCTTGACCTATTTGATCTTCCGTCAATGCCACACTATCAGTACCAAGCGCGAATACAACAACCTTGCGCAAATCCATCGACTCCGCAACACCAATCCCTGCCACAAATTGCCTGCCAACCTCTGAGCTAATATCAGCTTTTGGCATCAATTCCAACAAGTTCGACTTGCTACCTTCCGTAATCGAATCGCCAATTATCGTCACATCCGAGCCGTCCGTCGAGGCTACAGCACTCCCTCCGCCTCCACCACAAGAAAAATCCTTCAACTCGCTATAATATTCTTCTGCAGACTGAAAACGCTCTGGCTTCACCGATTTTGCTTGCTCCAATGTCGAATTCTTCGTGATTCCAGCCGGACGCTCCACCTGCGTCAAGAACATCCAAGTTGCGTTCTCTACGGTGTCTTGATCAAAAACTTTCTTATAATCGTCATTATTCCTCATCTCTTCATTAAGATACTGGATTTCGAGAGTATATAAAGCGTTCGCATCCTGCTCTCCTGCTAATTCGATGAACTTATCCCCATTTATTTTGTAGCCATCCGAATAAACCTGATACTCTTCAAAATATTTCATTAGATTTGGAGCATTCGTTTTTACATAATTCAAAACTGCCACACGTCTACCAAAAGACCATTGGATCAGACCAACTCCACCACCACTACCATTCACCCGATCAGTAGTGTTATTATAGTAGTCAAAATTAGGATCATACGGAATTTCCCATTGAGCCGGGTTCATATTAGCTTCATGCGCAATATTGCCTAAGGAACCTGCCGCCTGCTCAGGCGTAAAACCGGCATACACTAACCCGCTATAGATCTTCTCCAGCGCCGTATCCCCACAAACTTTTGAAAACCCGCCATAACACCTGTCATTATCACTGCCTTCTGGATTGTAAAAGATAATATCATTTTGCGCAAACTTATCCTCATAGGAACCAGATAAGCCAAAACCTGGCACAACTACTAACAAAGCACTCAGAATAACAAGAAAAGAGTACTTTATGTACATATTAGGTTTTATTCTATTCATTATACTAATGATTATATTCCTTATTGACTTTTTATGCAAAGTGTGATATACTGTAACCATATCCTTGAAAAATCTGTCTATATCTGAAAGGAGGCACCTTAAAATGAAAAAACTGCCCACAATTATCATTGCGCTTATCGTTATGAGCATATCGTTCACTGGTTGCTCAAAAAACGATCCCGCACCCAGCATCGCCCCAGAAAACCATTCTCAAGAGGTTTCAACAATTACGCCCCCAGAGTCTAGTAAGCCTGAAACTTCTTCGCCAAACGAAACCAACAATACCCCTTTCTCACAAATGCCCAGCAGTTTCACCGGGACAGAGAAACCATCGTTCTACGAAATTTCTGGCGCCTTAGGCGCCAACCCTGGCGAAATAGTCAAAACTTTCGAGACCAATGAATTCAATTTTACTATATCTGTTCCAATAATACCCAACGACCTTAAAGAATTTGCCGAAAGCAGAGGCGAAAACTACTTCTTATTATACTGTGAGTCAAAAACCTCCTCCGCAAACGGCGCAATACTAGCTTTCTACAGCGAGCCCATGCAATTGATGTATCTCAATACAGTTGGGGATTTCGACGTCAGCTTTTTCTCCTATGTATTCATTTCTAGTAATGGAGCGTTCATTATACGCGAAGAACCATTAGTAGCATGCTTCATAGCAGACCCAGGGTCCGTCTCAGCAACCATATATGCGGACTTTGGAAGCGAAACAGAACTAGACCTCTTCGCCAGTACAAGCATGGCACCAAGTGAAGAACACATTCACGCTTTAATGGCAGCTCTTTCATAAATTAAGCGCTTCTCTCCCCGAGAAGCGCTTTTTAAACCGCATAGTTCCGATTACGAACATCCGTATATGTAACGTATTGTACCACCAGCACTTCGGAATGGTCAGCGATTATCCCGTCAGGGATATAATCCGCATACGATACCTCCTCATCATCAATAGGTACAGGGTAAAGTCCTGCCGGCTCGTATTCAGCGACGAAATTCGCATAGTCAATCAAATCTAATGTTGCTATCACTTCATCCTTCGTTAACCCTGAATATCTCGCAAGGACCCCCTCATAAGACTGATCTATAGGATTATCTTCATAATATTCTTCAAGCGCAATAGTCACGCCTGATTTTTTAATTATCCCACTTTCTTCTATCAGTCGTTGGTCCTCGGCATAACGCTGGTAATAACTCATCTCTCCCCACTTCTCATTTTTGCTACTTGCCACACAAGCAGCCCCACCAATCCAAGGCGCATTCCTGTTATCCTGTGCTGCATCCACCGCGTCGATAATCCCCCCGATACCAGGTATAGCGCTAAGGCCACCAGATATTACACTATCCAACTTACCATTCCCTGAACTCAACTTAAAAGCAGCCGTAATATTTCCGTCGGCAACTCCAAACTGCGACTCTCTTTGCCCACAGAATACAATATATTTTCCAAGCTCTGAGTCTAAATTAATTTTAGGGTTACTGTCTTCATCGAGGTCTATATCCAAAGTACACCCCTTCGGGTCATCATCATTCTGATTCAAATATTTGAAATTCGAAGGAGCATTATACTCCCAATAATAACCTGTTGTCTCATTGCCATGCCTACACGAATTCCCTTCAGCCGAGTTAAGCCGGCTACCTTTCGTCACCGTACCCATATTATACCCAGCTACTCTCTCAAAGATGTCTTCTCCTGGATCTCCATCAATCGTCGATAAATCTGAAGTAAAGTACGGTACACAATAAGCGTCGCCCATAACGCCAACTGCATCTAGAGTTGGGCAATTTCCTTGTTGCGTTATCATCTGAGTGTCTCCAACCGCTGAGGCAGACGGCAATAAAGCTACGACTGAATTCTGCGTAAGCAATCCCAAATTTGACACAAAACCGACACTCGATACAGAATTTGCCAAAGGAATGAGACTATACAAGAGGCTCCCTAAGAATGTATTGCTTGATGATGTATCAAAAGGGCTCCTATACAATCTATCGTATTCTGCTTCTTCGGCCAAAATAGCTTCAGTCTCTCGTCTATACGCTAACACCGTAGCAGCATCACCAGGAGACCCCCCACCGCCCTGATGGTTCTTCCCTAAATACATATTTGCTCCTACTCTTACTGCAGTACCCAAATCCTCTCCTACGACCCCATTAATTAAGTCACGAGTTATCATTTTTGCAACTTGGGGTATCACAAGACTAACTAAAGTTGATATCCCAAATGACACTGCCGCAGAAATCAAGACACCCCATACGATGGAAGCAAGCCCTTTAACTATGTTACCCACCCCAAATGTCCCAACAAGCATAATAACATCTGCTGCTGCACCAACCAATCCAGCAGCAAATCTTGCGTATGAACACGCGAGCATTTCATCAATGGTATATTTTAAACTCTTGCCAATCAAAGTAATACTATTCTCCAGATTATACTTCTGAACACCCTCATTATTAACGTCAATATTCCCCGCGCCAAATAGTGAACTTATTCCGGAAGCGCCCATTCCTGTCTTCCCATTCGTATCTGGCTGAGTTAATGCAGATGTGTAGTAGGTCATAGGACTCCCGTCTCCGTCACCCGCCTGCACTTTCTGTATAGCTTCAAGATAACCCGTAACATAATTTATCACCTGAGCAGTTTCAGATGCAATCGCAATCGCATTTATCGCTCCCGCCGCCGCCATCACAGCGCATGTCACATTCGCTGCCATCGCCGCGCCGCTCGCTACCTTTGCAACAGCCTTAGCCTTGTTCCCTAATTTAGTTTCTACGACATCTTGCGAGTCGCCCGGCCTTATCCTGTCTTGATCAGCATCACTCTCCGTAATAGGCTTTGTTTCTGGGCCATCTTCGCCGTCTACCGTCTCCTGCCCAAGAACAGCCGTTCCTTTATCAGTGTCCGCGTTAGCGTTTGCGGCCAGCTTCTTAAAATCCGCATTCCCCGCCTCAGCGTCCGAAGCTGCTTTCCACCTCTTAAAACGACTCCTGCTAATCCCAAGTCTATCAAAAATCTTAAGAACCAATGAGTCAAACCACCCCGCTATATTACCTCTCCAGGTCTTAGATGAAGACATATATCCATTCTTAAAGCCATCAATTTCAAATGCAGAGTCAATACTCAAAGTTTTTGGGCTAAACTCTACGTCTGGCATTTCTGTTTTTAATCGTGAGATTAAGGCATCCGAATCTACTTTACCCATGTCACTATTAGACAATATCGGCTGCCGTACTCCAGACCCATCATCAAAAGTAAGTAACCTTACTCTCCTTCCGCCAACATCGTCCAATTCAATATAATTAATTCCCTCAGTCCTCAATTTTGTTGCCTGCTTAGTGGATATTTTAAGTTTATCATTACCAAAAATCGTATTCCTAGTAGGACTCTTGTATCTACTCGTGTCCATCTGGAATCTGAGTACTCTATCAGACCGCCTATTCATCACGGTCTTCATTGAATTAAATTCTTGTATAATCCTATTTGCAGTCGCAAAAGGCATAAGCGTTTGGCTCCCTAGCATCAACCCACCACCGCCAAGAAGTAATGCAACAATAGCTACTAATGGACCCCTACCTTTCAGAAACCCTTTACCTTTCTTCTTCCCCTTATTTTCTCCAGGTAAACCTTCTCCCGTGAATCTAGGATTAAACACTTGATTTTGCTCAACAGACTTTGCTTCATTTGTACCACCTTTCACCACAGAAGACATATCTGCCGCAGCCCTATTCTCTACGCTTGATAAATCGTCTCGCGCATTATCTGATCCAGGCTTTTTACCACCCTCAATCACCTTAAGATTCGGCCGAATATCTGAACGATTCATCCCCCTATAAGGATCATTCGACGCCAAAGCGTTACTTCCGTCAGTATCATATTCTGCCATATACTAATCTAGTATAACCGTTATTGACTTTTTATGCAAAGTGTGCTACAATGGAGCTACATCCTTCAAATGTCTGTCACTGACCATATATTGTAGAAAAAATAATATTTTAATTCAAAAAAGGCACCGCCACGCGGTGCCTTTTCCCTACCCAAGAAACGCTACCTATGCAGCTTCGCCACCACCGGCAAAGCCGCCCCCTTAAGAACAGCCGCAACCTCCTTCTCCTCAAGCGTCTCCTTCTCCAAAAGCTGCCGAGCCAGCTCGTCCAAAAACTTCTTATTAGCCTTCAGCACGGCCTCAGCGCGCATCGTTGCCTCCTTAGCCAAACTCTCAATCTCCACATCAATCGTCTCCGCCGTCTTCTCAGAATAAGCCTTAGCCCGATCACCAAAGAAATTCACCTCACTAGTATTAAATACTTGGTTACGCAACTTATTACCCATCCCCTCCTCAGTCACCATCTCCCGCGCCAACTCCGACACATGCTTCAAATCAGAGCTCGCACCAGTCGTCACCCCATCTGGCCCAAACACTATCTTCTCCGCCTCGCGTCCGCCCATTGCCCTAGCCAATACATCCTTAAGCTCATAAATATTCTTATAACTCCTATCCTCCGGAGGCAAGAACCAAGTCACCCCGCCAGTCCGCCCGCGCGGAATAATTGTCACCTTATGTACTGGATCAGAATCCGGCAACACATGCCCCACCACCGCATGTCCAGCCTCATGGTAGGCCGTGATCTTGCGCTCTTCTTCGTTCATCACCTTACTCTTGCGCTCTGGCCCAATTGCCACCCGTTCAAACGCCTCCGTCACATCCGCATTAGTAATAATCTTCCTCCCACCACGCGCTGCCGTAATAGCCGCCTCATTAGCAATATTCGCCAAATCCGCGCCACTACTTCCTGCCGTCTTAGCGGCCAAAGCGTCCAAGTTCACATCAGATTCCGTCGGCTTATCCTTAAAATGCACTTTCAGAATTGCCACGCGATCTTTCCTCTCAGGCAAAGTCACATTCACATGCCTATCAAACCTACCCGGGCGCAGCAACGCCTTATCCAGCATATCCACACGGTTCGTCGCCGCCACCACAATCACGCCACTCTCGTTATCAAACCCATCCATTTCCACCAAAATCTGATTCAATGTCTGCTCGTCTTCTCTCCCAGCCCCACCTCGTGCATCCCGCTTATGCGCTACTGCATCAATCTCATCAATAAATATAATACTTGGCGCATTTTTTTTCGCCTTACCAAACAAATCCCGTACCCTACTCGCGCCCACACCCACGAACATTTCCGCAAATTCCGAACCAGAAATCGAGAAGAACGGCACGCCAGCCTCCCCCGCCACAGCTCTCGCCATCAAAGTCTTACCCGTACCCGGATCTCCCGCAAGCAACACTCCGCGCGGAATCTTCGCCCCCAGCGCCTCATATTTCTTCGGCTTTTTCAAGAAATCCACAATTTCCGCCAAATCCTGCTTCGCCGCCTCGTTCCCCGCCACATCCTTAAAAGTCACGCGCTTCTTCTCATTACCATACAATCTAGCCTTCGCCTTCCCAAAACCCATCGACTGATTGTTCATCGACTGAGCCTGCCGCATCATATACGCGAAGAATAATAAAATCAATATCACAGGCACCACATATATAGCAATATCCAGAATGCTCTCCCACAGATTCACCGGCTCTTCAATTCGCACCCTTACTTTCCCCTCATTGATCACCTCGCCAAACCCTTGCTCCTGCAAAGTCCCAGCCGGATCTTTCATCGACACCATCTTCGGAAGCTCTGCATCTTCTCTAGGCGTCACAAGAAGTTCATTCCCCCTCACAATTATTTCATCGAGCTTTTCTGCGCGCGCATAAGCCAAAATTTCCGTAAGATCCTTTTCCTCAGACACATCAGAAGCCGGCGTCGCAAAACTCGCCAAAGCCGTCACCCCAAGCAGTACCACTAATAGCCAAAAAGCCACCATCCTAATATTACTCCCCATTTTTCCATTCTTCTTCATCGGATTCTTCGAATTCTTTGCTTCAGGCACTTCTTCACTCCTAAACCTAAATAATATAACTTGGTCGGGGTTAGCAGACTCGAACTGCTGACCTCACGCTCCCAAAGCGCGCGCGCTACCAACTGCGCCAAACCCCGTACCAAAATATTGTATCACAATACCACCAATATAAACATCCAGCAAAACGCCCAGCTTCCCCTGTACTTTTACCAAAACGTGCAAAAACAAAACCAGTATAGTAATATAGATACATGCAAAAATTATTTGAAAAACACAAGCGCTTAATATGTATCTTAATCCCCGTCGTCATCGGCATCATATACATTACCATCTGCGCGACCAATCTCCAACAATCAGTATGGTTCGACGAATCCTACAGCGCCTATCTCACGCGCTTCGATTTTAGCGACATTTGGCATTTCGCAGCCGTAGACGTCCATCCTCCCCTCTATTATTTTCTACTCAAGATTTGGTCAGTCATCTTCGGCTATACAGATTTTGCTATGCGCTTTATGTCCGTATTTTTTGGAGCCGTCGCTATAGTCTTCGCCTGGGCATGGCTCAAGCGCAAATTCGGCATCAAACCCGCCATCCTCGCCACCCTGTTTATGGCACTCTCCCCAATGTTAATCCGCTACGGGCAAGAAATGCGCATGTACACGCTCGCCACGGCAATTATTTTTGCCGCAACTTTCGTTTTCCAGCTCGCCATCGATACCAAAAAACGCCATTGGTGGATCATCTACGGAGTACTTATTTCAATTGGCATGTGGACACATTATTTTGTCGCCCTCGTCTGGATCGCACATCTTGCATATCTCATCTATAAATACCGCAAAAAGATCTTTCAAAAAAACATTGTCCTCTCATATGTCACCGCCATTGTCCTTTATCTACCTTGGTTACCGTTTTTCATCGCGCAGTCCCTTGATGTCCAAGGAGGGTTCTGGATCCCAGAAGCTACCACGGTCACCATTACAGATTATTTCACTAACTCGTTCCTTTATCTAAATAGCGCAGACGTCAAAGGCTGGCTCCTCATCCTCATACTTGCCATCGCCATAATTCTCATTACTATCATCATCCGCGCCAAGCAAAAACTTACCCTACTCAGCCTCATCGCCTTCCTACCACCCGTCCTACTGATTATCCTTTCCGTGCCTCCGTTCAAGCCAATGTTCGTCGACCGCTACGTCATCTATTCCAGCATCTCCATGTCCCTCATCGCAGGCATAGCCATTATGCTCCCCGGCACAAAACCGCAAAACCCCAAGCGTACCATCCAGCGTTTTGCGCCCGCCTGCATCGCTGTACTTTTCATCACCACATCAATTATCGGCATTACCAACGTTTTAGCCGACGAAAAGTCCAATGCCAAAGGCATCTTCGAATCCGTCGCCACAATCTCCGAAGAGGGTATTCCTATCATTAGTGAAACTGAATGGGTTTACTACGATATATCGTTTTACGGCACACCCCAAAACCCTGTTTATCTCATAGACAAGCCCCAAAACTATCAATGGGGGTCACATGAACCGCTCAAGACCAAAGATTATGGCAAAATTTACGACCTTGACGCCTTTCTTGAAGATCATGACAAAATCTGGCTTGTCGGCAATCAACCAGAAGAAGGTATCCTACCTTTCATGCGCGAAAACTGGCAACCCATCAATGACATCACCCAGCTCAATTATCAAGCAATCGAATATCAAAAAACCAAATAATATGGTACTATAAAACCGGATCGGGGCGTAGCGCAGTTGGTAGCGCGCGCGGTTCGGGACTGCGAGGTCGCCTGTTCAAATCAGGTCGCCCCGACCAACTATTGACTTTTTGCTCAATCTGTGATACAATGAAAGGTTATACCAACACAACCCAGCAAATGCTACAATGGTCTTATGCTAAAAACCTTCTCCAAAATCATAGCCTCCCTCATCATAACAATAATTTATATTATCCTAATCTATCTGTTCCAGCTTGAATCTGAAGCCCACACTCTCGTCATCATCTTTGGCTTATTCATCTCCATTACACTCATCGTCGACATGGCAAAGTCTATCAAATCCGGCCATCACGGCATAGACATTCTTGCCCTCACGGCCATCATCTCCACTATCATAGTCGGGGAATTTCTTGCCGCCCTCATCATTATTATCATGCTTACCGGTGGTGAAGCTCTAGAGAATTACGCCAACCATCGTGCAAAACGAGAACTCTCCAAGCTCATCAATCGTGCACCCACCATTGCCCATCTCGAGCGAGAGGATGGCTCAATTGAAGACAAGCCCATCAAACAAATAAAGCTAGCCGATCTAGTCATTGTGAAAATCGGCGAAATCGTCCCCATAGACGGTATCCTAATTTCGCCAAATGCCACACTTGACACCTCCAGCCTTACCGGTGAATCCACCCCCTACAACTACCAAAAAGGCGACCGCATCCTCAGCGGCTCAGTCAATCAAGATAATCCCCTAAAAATAAGAGTCACAAACCTCTACAAAGACAGCCAATATAATCAAATCATCCAAATGGTCAAAGAAATCGAGTCCAAACCATCCCACTTCGTGCGGCTCGCCGACCGCTATGCTATCCCCTTCACCATCCTAGCCTACGCCATCGCTGGCATTGCTTGGGCAGTCACTGGAGAGTTTATGCGCTTCGCCGAAGTTCTCGTCGTCGCATCACCATGTCCACTAATCCTTGCGGCACCCGTCGCGTTTATTTCAGGAATAAGCCAAGCTAGCTCTGCAGGCATCATCATCAAGTCAGGGTCTTCTTTAGAGCAACTAGCAAACGCCAAATCCATCGCATTCGACAAGACCGGTACACTTTCACGCGGCAGCGTTTCTGTCGATTCTGTCATCTCGTTTAATGAAACTTACACTTCCCGGCAAATCCTAAAATTAATCGCTAGCGCCGAACAATCTTCTCCTCACGTACTCGCGCGCTCCATCATCTACTACGCAGCAGCAAAAAATATTAAGCTTGAGCAGCTTCAAGACGTCACCGATCACACAGGTATGGGCGTAGACGTAGTACACGATGGCCAAAAAATCATTATTGGCAGTAGCGCACATATGAAAAAACACCGCATCCCCCTAAATAACATCCGTAACCACTCACGTTCTTCTGTCTTTCTAGCTATCGACCAAAAGATTATCGGGCAAATCACCTTCACCGACATTATCCGGTCAGAAGCCAGATCTGTAGTCAGTCAGCTCAAAAAGTTTGGCATTAAGCACGTAGTTATGATCACCGGAGACAGCCAAGAAAACGCCGAGAAAGCCGCAAACACTATCGGAATTTCTGAATTCTATGCCGAATGCCTACCCATCAATAAAGTCTGGGTAGCGAAAAAACTCCCAAAACCCAGTATTTTTGTTGGCGACGGCATCAACGACGCCCCAGCTCTAGCCGCCTCCGACGTCAGCATGGCCCTAGCCGCATTTGGGTCGACTGCAGCCAGCGATGCGGCCTCAGTCGTCATCATGGCAGATAATCTCCGCAAAGTGCCTCTTACTGTCAATATTGCCAAACACACCATGAACATCGCATACCAGTCCGTTATCGGCGGAATGGTCCTGTGCCTCATACTTATGGTCTTAGCAAGTTTCGGGTTTATCCCCGTCATATTGGGCGCACTTCTTCAAGAAGGCATGGATGTACTCTCAATCCTCAATGCCCTGCGAGCCCGCAAATAGCTATCTGGACAAGTTGTTCTGACAGGTCTGAACAGTAGGAACAACCAAACCGCGAACAACTATAGAAACAACTAAGGAAGAACACACCTAACGGCGAATCCGTTTAACTTATTGAGGCTGGTGCTGCCGGGGTTGACCGTCGAACTGGTGAAGCGCGCGTACCGAGCGCTCGTGGAGGAGCTGGCCGTAGACGACCAGAAGTAGCCGTAGCTGCCCTGATCGTTCAAGCTAGTGTACCAGTAGCCTGAGAACGAACCGCCCCAAGCGCCGGAGGGCTGCCAGCC
>JAITNW010000013.1 GCA_031290255.1 Candidatus Nomurabacteria bacterium | reverse complement strand
GTCTTCTACCCAGTACGATGCCATGAACGCCTACGACCTGTACTTCTACTCTGGTGGAGTGTCCCCGTCGGGCGACTACCTCAATAAGCAATACGGTTTCGCCGTCCGCTGCATCCTAGAAGAACCAGCCCAAGACGGCACAGAAATGCAACAGATAACCATAAACAACTGCCCTACCTCCAAAATACGAGGAGTAGACGCCAGAGATAACCGCACCTACTGGGTACAGAAGCTTGCTGACGGAAAATGTTGGATGCTGACCAACCTAGCCTACGCAGGCGGAGGCACTAACACCTATGGTGACACCAAGAGCATCACCAACAGCAATACCTTAACCTACACAGCCCCCTACTACATAATTCCCACAGACGCTAACCCAACCACAAAGCCCACAAGCCCCAGTACCAGCACAGACGGCGGAGCCACCAATCCCCAATACGGCTACCTGTATAACTGGTGTGCTGCCATGGGAGCTCAAACATCTACATCAGCCTGCGCTAACGCCACTACCCCAGCCCCAAACACCAGCATTTCTATCTGCCCATCAGGTTGGCGGCTGCCCACCGGCAACACAGGAGGAGAATTCCAAGCCCTCAACACCGCAATAAACAGTGGCTCCACAGCTAGCGACTCTGGACTCAGGTCTACTTGGCTTGGTATGTATAGCGGCCTCTGGTACGATAGCTTCTACACTCAGGGTAGCGACGGCTACTATTGGTCTTCTACTCAGGACTCTGCCACGGGCGCCTACAACCTGGCCTTCGGCAGCTCGTACGTGCTCCTGTCGGACTACAGCAATAAGCAGGTCGGGTTTGCCGTCCGGTGCGTCGCCGTTTAGTCCGTCTTAAGTTTCTCTTTCCCTAGCTTTGCTGGAGGGGCGCTGCCTAGTTTATGAGATGAAAAAATGCCCTAGATGTAGATGAATCTACTTCTGGGGCAAATTTTGTGACGATTTGGGTGGTTATTTTTTCTTGGGGGTGGTTTTTAGGGGTTTGTTTAGGAAAGTTTCGGCAGCAAGTTTGATCAATGCCCAAGCGATGATGTTCATGCTGATAGCGATGAATGCTACTAGGGGGACAATTAGAATGCTGACGCCGAGGGATTGGTTGAAGAGGGCGAAAATGCCCGCTACTAAGATGGAGGTGGCAGCTAGGGCGAGGTAGGTCCATTGGAGGAGGGCTAGCTCGCGGTGCTCTTGATATAGTTTGGTGAGGTATTTTATTATACTCATCTTTCCATTATAGCACACTTGTGCTTAAATGTCAATAAGATTGTGGAAATATGATGTATAATGGGGGTATGTTGGAAGAAATTGAAGGGGCGCTGAAGGAGAAGATGAATCCTGAGAAGGCGGAGGTTCTTTTGAGGTTTTTCAAGACTGGCAAGGGAGAATATGGTGAGGGGGATGTGTTTTTGGGGATTGCGGTGCCGGAAGTGAGAGCGGTGGCGCGGGAATACCGAGATTTGGCTTTTGATAAATTAGAGAAGTTGGTGCATTCTAAATATCATGAATTTAGGTTATGTGCTTTGTGCATTCTAGTGATGGAGTTCGAGACTGAGCCTGAGAGCCAAGCCCAGCAGTGAAAAACCCTGACCGATGTCTATGACCGGTCACTCGTTCACCTCTGAGCTTGGTAAGCAAAAACAAGGTGACCTAAAAACCACAAGGGAGTTGGAACCGTTGAAAGGCGGTTTTTCTTTGTTGTACCTCTGATATTTGGTTCAAACTTCGCACGGTTTTCCTATGATGATTGAGCAGATGGAAGGCCGACCGGCTTCCTTGACCGGATAGTGCCTATATTACCTTTCTTCAATAATCTTAATTTCGTCTTCGGTTAGTCCATAGAGACCATAGATTAGTGTATCTATTTGAGTATTTAGGTCGGAAATTTGGGTAGATAGATTGGAAAGAACAGATTGGTATTTTTTCCAAATGGGGAGAAGTTCATCTTTTTTATCGAGAGTAAGTTTGATTTTAATTGAGGTTACAAAACTGGCGAAATCTAAATCCCACCAGTTATTCGGCAATTTTATTTTGCCAAATTCAGTAGTGACTAGTTGTTGGAAGTCGTATTTCTTGTGTAGTGACTCATAGCTAAGATCAATCATTCTGTCGGCAATATCACTTAAAGCTTTCTGGTTAAGAATGATAGGAATTTGTATAGACGAAATGTTATTCTTGTTTATATTCATATAGCCGCCAGCCATTGAAAGTTGACCATTTTCTTGCCTGAAGATGAAACTTAAATATCTTGAATTTAATAATACAAGGAGTGCTTTTAGCTTTGTGCTATCACCGTCTTTTGAATAAACAACAGTAGTTGACTTTGCCGGTAGATACTCATTATTTCTTGACCAACAAGCCTCAAGTCTGATCGCCATACCAGCAATGATGATCTTGTCAACGTTATACCAGTTCTTTTCTTTCATTTTAGTATAGTCAGTTACGGGATAAAGATAGCGACTCTTTATGTACTTAATCGGATGTACTCCCCAAGTGGTATAGTACGGGTCAATTGTCCCTGTATTAATTATCTTTCCAGATTTAGATTTCGAGTTTTCGCTAATTATTTCTTTTAACTCGTATGCTTCGGCGACCGTTGCGGCTGCAGCTACATTAAAAATATCTCCAATTTTTGCCATTGGGACCTTGTATGATATCTTGTCGGTTTTGCTTAATAAAAAAGCCCAATTTTCTGGTAAATTCTCATTTTTAATTACTTTACGGCTACAAACTGTCTCAACACCTTCAGTTACCACAAGCCTCTTCTTGTCTTTACTGTTTTTGATATTTGTTATAACCGGATAAACATCAACGTCAAAAACTCCTTCCTTAGTGACGTCGGTAAGCCCAACAAGACTATAATTATTAGCAACATAACTGCGTGTAGCTTTTGCATATGGTGCACTCAAAATCTTATTCGGCACAATCATTGACGCATAGCCGCTCTGCTTTAGTAGATCCACGCCTTTTTGTATAAATAGTACGAACAGGTCCCAATTCCCTTTAGCAACTTCATAATTTTTTGTCAACCAGTATCGTTCTTCTGGAATGTTCTTTACCATACTTTCTGAATCGACATACGGTGGATTTCCAACTACTATATCGAATCCGCCATTTTTGAAAACTTCTTTAAACTCCTCTTGCCAATTAAACGCTTTTTTGCCAGCAACAGCTGGGTCATCAATCAAACTGTTTCCGCACTTGATATTTTTATCTAGCGCGGTGAGTTTTTTACCTTTTTGGGCTGTTTTGAGCCAGAGCGATAGTTTGGTGATTTCGACGCTTTCCTCATTCAAATCGACGCCGTAAATATTATTTTGCAGAATGCTGCGTGCGTAATCTTCGGTGAAGAGGGTGCCGAGAATTTCAGCGACACGCTTATTTTCAGCGAATAAATAATCAAAAACATAGACGAGGAAAGCACCACTACCACAAGCTGGATCGACCACCTTAACGTCTTGGAGAAATGTCTGGTAGTTCGTATAGGCTTGGCGCTCCCGCTTAGTGTAGTTTTTATCTGTAATATCACCTTTGAGTCCAGCCTCTACCTTAAATTTTTCTTCATGTTCGCGCAAGTATGCACCCAATGAATTATCGACGATATAATGCACTATGTAGTCAGGAGTATAGAAAATACCATCTTTTTTGCGTCGTGAATGAGCGATGTCTTTTAGTTCGTCGACTTGTTCGGCCTTTGCCTTTATTTCTTCAAGGTCGCTGATAGACTGCTCAAAAATATGCCCGAGTATCGTAACAGAAAGCTGTTCGGCAAAATCGTAGTTGCCAACCGAAACAACTTTTTGCAGAGCATCATCACTTATTCGTAATGCATTTAGTTCGTTGTCAGTTTTAAAAAGACCGCCGTTGTAGCCATTCGGTATTTCGAGCTTTTCACTACCATGGTCAATAGCATCAAAGAAACCTTTGAGCGCGCTCCATAAGCTACCACCAAACATCGAATTTTTTGCTGATTCAACAACTTTGCGTAGTATGTCATCGGGCAGTAAGCCGGTGTCCTCAGCAAAACAGACGAAGACGATCCGGTCTATGATTTTCTGAGCTTTTTCGATGCCGAAATCTATATTGTCTCGAACTTCTTTGTTGTTTTTCCATAGATCTCGGAGTAGATCAAGGCGGGTTTCTTTATATTGAGTGTAAAACTTTTTGCTGATTTGTTCTTGGTCGACGCGAACCTCTGAAAGCAAGCTTTCAGTTTTACTCGCTCCATCTTTAGTAATGAAGTTGTCTGCTTTCAGTAGCACGTACCAAGACTTGAAGTTTGCGTAATCGTTAGCGGGATCAATCAGCTCATCAAGAGTCCAAATTTCGTAATCCAACTGGTTGTCTTGGTATAAGCGAAATTCATAAAAGTTAGAAACGATCACGAATGGGCAACGACGATACTGAGTTTTATATTTGAAGGCCTGTTGAACTGGGCTCATATTGCCTTCGCGCTGTTGTGGACGATCTAATGGGATACTCGCACCTTTTAGCTCGACAACGGCGGAAATGTTCTCGCCATTGTAACTGATAACAGCGTCGGGCAGTTGCCCTTTGTCGGTAGTGGCTTTCGGCTCAAAACTAAATGGGCTGGCGGGTTTTTCATTATACCCAAGAATTTTCATAAAGAAATCTTGATTATAGCTTTGCTCGCGACTGGTTTCCTTATCCTTCTTTAGCGTGCCATGGTGATAATCGCTATGCCATTTTTTAATAATTTCGATAAATGGTAGGATTTCGTCCGTTGAAATTTGATCAGCTTTTTCCTTGAGTTTATTACGCCCGAATAACTTTGCCATATTGTTTCTAATTATACCATATAAGATATAGAATTAAGAGACCGCGAAGCCCTGTTTTATGCTATAATTACAGAGTCTAAGTATTAAACAAGTTGCACGCGATTTGCGTGGTTAAGCTCAAAAATGGGCAGCCACGAAACGATGAGCTTAACAGCTTGTTTGGTACTTAGACAGTTCTAGTGGCTGTCCTTTTTTGTTAGACAGCCACATAAATGAAAGGAGTATGCATGGCTATATTAGTCACAGAGGACAACAAAAATGGCAAGGTAATTAACGAATCTCGATTCCAACTCGAAGATAACTTGCAAGAATATGTGAAAGATAATCCGGATATTATTCCCCTTTACGAGATTGAAGAAGATACCAGATTGTTTGTAGCCGCTCGCGAATTTACTACGGATAGCGGGCCGATCGATGCACTTGGTTTCGATAACAAAGGTAATATCTATGTCGTTGAAACAAAGTTATTTCGCAATCCTGACAAACGCACCGTTGTTGCCCAGGCATTAGATTATGGTGCGTCTCTTTGGCGACATAAGGTTGATTTTGATGACTTTCTATCTCAAGTTAGCGCCTATACCAATAAAGAATCCGGGGCATCGTTCAAGGAAGCTTATGAAAAATTCTTTGACACGCGAGAGACCAACGAAATATTTGATATGATCCGTGAGAATTTATCATCTGGCAACATAAAATTTGT
Organism: Candidatus Nomurabacteria bacterium; assembly: GCA_031290255.1. Classification (GTDB taxonomy): domain Bacteria; phylum Patescibacteriota; class Saccharimonadia; order Saccharimonadales; family Saccharimonadaceae; genus UBA2834. The sequence goes on along the minus strand of JAITNW010000013.1, from coordinate 24,580 downwards.
TATTTTGATGGACTCTTTGCATGATCGGTTGAAAGATCTAATCGTGTATATCAATCAGAATAGCAAATTCGACATATACGCGATCGAAGTGGAGTATTACAAGCATGACAAGTTCGAGATTGTAATTCCTAAATTATTCGGTGCCGAGGTTAAGAAAGATGTCGTAGCCAAATCGAGCCGATCGGCTGGGCGGCGTTGGGATGAGGAGAGTTTCTTTGAAGAAGCGGATGAAAACGGTGCAGAGTTGAGCAAAGCTATAAAATCTCTATACGATTGGGTGGTTAAGAACGAAGCGATAGTATTGTGGCGAGGTGGCGAGAAACGTGGCGCGGTCAACATTAGAATTCCGAGCCTCAATGACAAAACGTTTTTACTATTATTCACGGACGGTGATTTGAGAATTCGTTATGGCTGGTTTGAGAAGGAAGAACAGGAACATCTATTTGCTATTTTCGAATCGCTAGGGATGAAGATTGGGTCAGATGGAATCGTTAATCATAAACCAAATAATTCTCAAAACTTGCCCGAGTACTGCATTCAGGTTTCTGGTGATAGATTATCAAAGTCAAGCTCAGATATCATTAAGGCATTGAATGACTTTACGCAATACTTAACTCGCCGTCGATAATCTTTATCTTAGTCTTGACTCCATCTGCGAACGAGGTTTTCTCGCTTTCCGTTCCGTTCGTTAATATAAACCTGGAATATTCGACCAATGGGTTATTGAGTTTTGTGTTTACCTTGTAGTGCTCAAGAAGCGATTTTGACATACTGATATGTTTTTCTATCTTTACTCTTAATTTGTCATTAACTTTGATGTCTCTGTATTTTTTTTCGATGAATGGCATTAGCTTTTTGCATAAGTCATTTTCGTTCATGTATTTTTCGTCACATTCATGTCTGATGTTTTTGGCACAGCAATAATATACGTAGCGAACGTATTCGCCGTTCTTGAGCTTCTTAAATTTTTCTTGTGCCGTCATGCATGATCCACATCTTCCGCACATGATCAAACCACGGAAGGCGAATTGTTTTGTTCCCCAAAGACCTTTGTTGATGCCTCTTGTTTGCTGAACTATATCAAACAATTCTTTAGATATAAGTGGTTGATGCGCACCTTTGAACCATTTGCCACCTGAATCGTCTGAATATTGGAACTCGCCATAATAGAATGGGTTGATTAACATTTCCAGAACACTACTCACGCTAATTGGTTTACCGTTTCTAGTGGTGAAGTTGATTTCATCTAACCAACTTTTTAGCCTTCTGCCACTCCAACCTTGTGACGCCTTCATGAACATCTCTGTTACAATTTCAGCGCGTTCTGGATCTGGCACGATATCTTTAATTCCTCCGAAAGCTCGGTTGATATACCCAAGTGGAGCGACACCTGGTCGCCAGCCCATTTCACATTTAGTTTTTATTCCACGTTTTACGTTCAAACTTTTGTTGTCATTTTCAAGCTTGGCTTGTGAGCAGAGAATCATCAGGAGAAACTTCTCGTTTGGATTGTTTGTGAAGGTCTGCGAGTAAGTTTTGATGTGCAATAATTCCTCGCAATCCATCAGGTCGACAATCGAGCCAAGATCGCCAGCATTTCTACTTAATCGGTCAGCCGCCCAAGTTAGAATTGCGTTATATTTTCCACTAGCTATTCCTTCCACCATCTGGTTGAATACTGGGCGTTGACCAGATTCTTTTGCCGAGTGACTCTCCTCGAGTTCGCAGACTACATTTAGTCCGTCACGTTTGGCAAGCTCTCGCATCTCCTTGAGTTGCGAGTCGATACTCATGGCTTGCCGTTCGTCTGATTCGCTAGATTTTCTAGCGTACAGACAGTATCTGAGTTTAGTTTCGCCTTCTTTCATTGCAAGCAACAAGGTACCGCGTAACAGAGGTAAAGTCTAGCCCTAATATGATATACTTCTTCATTTAAACCTGTTGCCTAATTTTTCTTCATCCTCGACCGAATTTATGAAATCTAATGCGCGCCGCCGTCTATTCCTGGGATTATCTTCACCAGTATCCTCATAGTTCATCTTGCCCATTTCGTCAGGGAATTTGTCGCCGAAGCGTTTCTTCAGGTCGCTTAACAGGTTTACCATCACTTCGCTTGCTAGCATCTTACCGATATACTCGTTTTCTGTAAATGCGTAATGCGGGTCACTATGTTCAGGATACTTGGCCATCAAATTATCTGTAGGCAGGTCTAAAACGAGACGTTTGAAGAGATCATCTCCTTCGTACATATCCGTTAATCCAGTCACAAGATCTTCTAAGTTCTGCTTTTGCTCCGAGATGTCATTTCGAGCTATGAAGTCTTCCTTCCAGTCATGCATGATTTTGTGGTTCATCGGCATATACCTTCTATCGTTACCTCTGAGCTGAAATTCAATGGCCTTCTGATTCCCATTTTGGATGTTTTGAATCAGTTTCGATTCGGCAAGGTCAGTGATATTCATTCTGCCAATTTCTATGGCGTCATTACCTCTGACCCTGAATTTATCGTCTGTATCGCACCAGCGGTAGTAGGTACTAGTGCCAATACCTACTTTGCTGCATGCGTTCAAGACATTGCCGTGCTTCTCCAGCTCGGCAATGATCTTATTAGTCAGCTTTACTGACTTCCTCATTTGCTTCCTCGCTCCGCGAGATTAACTCACGTTTCAACCCAGTTTCATTTTCCCAGCGCTTCATTATGATCTCAGCGTAAGTTGAGACTTTCTCCATAATGAAACAGCGACGTTTCAATTTGGTTGATGCAATGAGTGTACTGCCCGAGCCTCCGAAAGGCTCAACTACCAAATCGCCGCGCTTCGTCAGCACTTTGATATACGGAATCAGGATTTCGATTGGCTTGGTTCCAAATATTACACCTTGACCAGAATGTTTTTCATCACTAGCGTTGAAGTCGATGAAATCGGTCGGCATATATTTTTTGCCTTTTTCATAACCCTCCCATTGCGGCTTGCCAGAAATAGCGAACAGAGCAGTTTCGTGCAACTCTTGCAAGGGTTGTTCTTCGTCTTCTGCATTGTACGGAACGTCACCCGAACCGCCCACCATAGCGATGTCGTGTTTGGAGAAGAACTTATATCTCGAAGAAAATCCTTGATGGCGATTTGGTAAGTGCCAAACTATCATGTTCTTAATCTTCCAATATTTTTCCATTTCGCCCCAAATTGTGCGCAGGTTCTTCCAATTCTCATAGCAAATAATAGAGAAGTCAGGTTTGGAGTAATCGTAGATGTTCTTCATCCAAAGTTCGGTGAAATTATCTGGCAAACTTTCAGTTTCGAGATAAATGCGATCTTGCTTTGCACCAAAACCCTTGACTGGTTTGCCTCCCCGCTTTGCGCGTAGATAATCCAAGATATAAGGCGGATCAGTCATGCACATGTCCGCTTTATCTTCGCCCATAAGTTTCGCGAAGTCCTCTGCAATAGTTGAGTCGCCACACATCAACTTGGAATCACCCAGTTGGTAAATGTCACCCTTCTGCACTGATATCTCCTCGATGTTCAATTTCTTCAACTCCTTTTTCAAGTCGAAGGAATTCTTTTCTTCCATATCTTCGATGTCGAAAATGTCGTCCAATTCTTCAGAATCGAAGCCGATATCTGCGAGTAACTCCTCGTCAAACTCTTTCAATAACTCGTAATCCCAATCACCGCCAGTCTTATTTAGGCGGATGTTCAGGTCTCGCTCCTGGTTCTCGTCTAGATTGACGAAGACAGCAGGGACTTCATCGAACCCCAAATCCTTCAACACCTTGAATCGCATATTCCCGCCAATCACGATATTCTTCCGCGATTCATGATTATTGACGACGAGCGGGTCAATTACACCGTACTTTTCAAGACTCTCTCGGAGTTTGATTAGTTGGCCTTCGCTCCATTTGCGAGGATTATACTCGCTTGGTTTCAGTTCGCTTATTTTGAGTTGCTGAACTTGCAACTTACCATTGTTTTTAGCCATGGTGGCTCCTTTCTTATTGCGATAGCCACAAGACTCTGACTCTTGATGGTTTTTCCAATAAGAAAAAGCCAATCACGAAAAATTAATTACGACAGCAAAACACTGTTATAATCAATTCCTCACGATCGGCCTTCTTTCTACGCTTTTTAAGGCGAACGGTCTTTTTCTGATCCCGCTTGCAGAATTGTGTAGTTATCTGATTTATGTACAGCACCAGAGTGCTGAAAACATTGTAGCACAGCTACATTTGACGATGCAAGTAATTTATATTATAGCATAAGCAGTACGTTCGACAATCCGTACTACTTGGTTTTTATTGCTCGATATATAGTTTTTGCTTTTTCTAACACAGCCTTAGTCAAAGTAATATTAAATGCGGCCATAGTAGAATGCCACCTTTTTAACTCATAAAAGTCTTCCCATAGTAACTCGATTATTAATTCTGGTTGATATTTATTAAGTACGACAACAATTAGATATTCAAATTTTTTGTCTCGAAGTGGTTTTTCTGGAGTCCCATACCCGTGGAAAACCCCAGTAGTTTTATTTGGTAGGGTTACGGTTTTGATTGAATAACGCTCGCCCTGAGTGCTTATTGCATCTATATTTTTTGTACTTGGTGGGGTCATCTGTAGTTTTGGCAATCCCTTTGTGTCGCAATAATGTTTAATCGCAAGTTGCTCACCGCGATCACCCGTAATGTTTTTTGATCGAATCTCACCAATTTGACTAAGTTTATCAAACGTCTCACCATACAACTCCCATAGCTCGTCTATGCTTAGCTGGCTTATATCAAGCTTCATGGCGTTACCGCTACTGAGTTTTCAAGCCTATAGTATAAATGAGATAGGAGACCAAGCGCATCAAGACAGTCTTGTTCGGTGAATAATCCAGTATCCCTCAGTTGCTCTATATCCTCATGGTCAATGAGGCATCTGAATGCTTGCCACATAGCTAGTACAAGCATGCGGTGTCCGCTCTTAATGTCTTTTATAGTAAGTGGTTTCCAGGCAAGGCCGTCAGTTCTAGTAAATCCGTCGATTACTGATAGTTTTGGATTATCAATAGACCATATATTCTCTAATAGGTTCCACTCTTCTTGGTCAGAGCCTGTTTTAAGTTTCAATGACGTCAGATATTTTTTCACTCCCTCAAAGACTGCTGTGTAGTAGTTTTGTGCGATGTAATACGGTTTTACTGTGGATTGCAATTCCGGATGCAATTCGCGCCAATGGAGCCTTGGATATTCACCTATAATCTCAAATAGGCCTTTGACTTCTTTCTCTATCTGTCCTTGTTTTTCTGGTAGCTCTGCATCATCTTGTACCCTACGTAAAAAAGGCCGTAGCTTGCTTTTTATGTCGTCTGGGATTGTATCCTCCCACGCATTTATGTCGACTCCTGTGACCTCTGTAATTTTTTGTTTTTGTTTTCTAATGCGTTTTCTGCGCCAATCTTTTTCAGCTTCACGAATTATTTTTTGTAAATACTCTCGTAGCTTGGCTAATTCTGGATTACTCCAGTCTATTGATTTGCGGTCAGTTCCTATCACGTCGTCTTGCATCTCATCTATAAAATCAATTTCAAGATAGCCTGTCAGGTATGAATAAAAGTGGCTGGAAGTGCTGTCTGAAAAATACTCAGGGGTATTTACTAGTTTATTACGCGAGAATAATGTAATGCCTCTCATATTGGTTGCTGGCGGTATTGGCTTTTCTGCAGCAAAAAGCCTGCCTGTAACACGATCTTTGTTTTCGTAGTCTAAATTATTTACTAAATCAGTTGGAATTTGCCATTCTATCTCGGTGTCAATTGCCGAGTAGCGACGGTCGTTTGTGACTTGTATTACGTCATCGGAGTTGTGCTGTACGAGGATGTCGAAGCCATCTATTACAATAAACATTTTCGCCAAGCTATTCGCCAATGATTCTGCGTCGAAACTGGATACTCTTTTTATGCTCTTTAGTGTTATGGTTGTGCCATTCGAGCTGGACGTGTCTGTATCGGGCTGGCCTATCAATGTAGGAGTATAGTCTGCCGTATCTCCGCGATCATTAATTATGATGTTCCAATCAAGCATAAAAGTTGTCTTTTTACCGTCGTGCACGGTTTCAACTTCAATAATATCGGCGATACCAAAGAAAGATAGTTTTCCAAGCCCCTTCTTGCCAATGACAGGACGACCGCTTGGAGAGACGCCAGAATCTAACTCTGTTCGCCGATTCCGACCAATTCTTAAAAATTTAGAGTTGATATCACTGAATGACATCCCATGTCCATCATCTTTAACTATGATTTTCTTATTATTTTCGTCGGAATCGTCAAGTATGACAGTGGCTCTTGTTGCATCCGCATCATAAGAGTTAGCAATGAGCTCTGCGATAACTGGTGGAATCGTGGAATACAAACGAACACCCAAATGCTCAATGGTATTGGGCGTGAAGGACATTTTTAATACATGTTCCTCGGAAGGCATATAGCTATTCTAACAGATAAACAGTGTTTTATTAAATATGCGGTGTTACTAGAGGGAGTTATTCAAATGCGTCACTACGTTCAACGCATGAAACTGAATGAAAGTGGGGGGTAATGCATTACCAATCATAGTAGCAACACCTTGCTTACCCGATTTAAAGGAAAACTTGTAATTTTTAGGAAATGTCTGTAGAAGAGCCGCTTCGCGAAGAGTGATAGTACGATTTTCCTCAGGGTGCAAGAAACGACCCTTCGATGGCTGAGAGCATCCTCCTGTAATAGTGGGGGATGGCTTGTCCCAACTCATCCGGCCATAAACGTCCTTAAATCCACTAGTTTTTTTGTGGCACTCAAGTTGATATTCTTCGGGCAGGTCGGTTCTACTACCGCCATCTTTTGGCACCAAGGAGATTAATTTTTGAACCTTGTTGCTGCGGTATTCTACAATGTCGTGCAATGGGTCGTGGCTACATCCAACTGGCGGAAGAAAAGAGATAGCGTCGCGAACAGTCTTCATCTTATCAGAGTCCAGTTCTTGCGAAATAACGTCCAACTTACCAATCCTGGATGCTAGCATAATCATTCGGCGTCTAGCCTGGGGCACATCATATTTAGACATGTTTAATACTTTTACATCAATCTTATAACCAATCTTTTCAAGTTCGGCTCTTAGCTTTCTTAATCTTTCGTCGGTGGCTAGTGCTGGAACGTTTTCCATCATGATTGTCTTGGGGCGAAAGGCAACAGCAAATCTCAAAACCTCGTAAACTAATTCGTTGCGGGGATCATCTCTCTTGCCACGGTTCCTGGTTCCTATCGTTGAATAACCCTGGCATGGAGGGCATCCAGCTAGTAAATCCAGCTGTCCTTTTTTGAGTTTGAGATCATTCATATACTCTTTCGGATCGATTGTAGTAATATCTTTATTTCTCAAGTCGACTTCTGGATGATTCATAAAATAACTTTCAGCATATGTTGGTTGACTTTCTATGGCACCTACCACATTGAAGCCAGCCTGTTTTAGCCCTTGGGTTAGTCCGCCCGCGCCAGAAAATAAATCTATAGCGGTGTATTTATGCTTGGTTTTCTTCATCATCTTCATAGATATTTTATCACAATTTTGCTTATAATTGGCATGCGTGCTCAGGTTATTTTATACACCGGAATGATATAATAAATAGTGTATTTGTGTACTGTGTGGGCGGTTAACTCAGTGGATAGAGTGCCTTTCTAACGAAAATGGTTGTCGTGAGTTCAAGTCTCACACCGCCTACACAGTACACAAAAATAGCTGCATCAAAAGTTGCGTTATTTGGTCAACCAGTAATCTTTGTTATCCTTCTCCAAAATCAAGTAAGGTCCATTAGGTATCCGCCTGCCCTTGATTTCTCCTCGTCGGATTAACTTACGAATAGTCTGAACATGCGAATTTGTACGTGATGCTAATTCAGAATCAGTCATACACTTTTCATTCTTGTAATCCCTGCATAATGAACCTGGAATCCTTCTTTTATTAATTGCATCTTGGCAATTAATACTTTTGAAGCCCCATTTATCATACCAACCATCTTCACTATATAGTTCACGCTTACATAATGAACAATTACGTCCTTCACCTGGCATTGAAAATCCTTTAGGCTCATTAATCAATCTCTTTTGTCTAGCTTTTTCTTTTTGGTCGATTTCGATCAGAATATCGAAAAATTGCGCTAGTCTGCGCCTTTTCTCGTCAGTGAACTTACGCATTTCTTGCTTGGGTTGTGTCATATCTAACCTCCTTTTCTTATTAATATGAGACACTCTCCAATATATTCTAGTAATGTCCCATTTATCCCGTTTTACCTCTGTTGAGTGTTCCGTGACCGTAGTGGGTAGGGTGCTGGATGTTTACTTGGCTAATACGGAGCATATCAATAACTGGGATTTGGTGGATTTGTCTGTGCCGCAGATAATAGGTGCTTGGTGTAGGGAGCGGGGCGATGATGGGGTGATTTTGCGGCTGGCGGATTCTGAGGATTTGTGGGAGAAGCGAATGAGTGTTGTGGCAAATTATGAATATTATCGGCATGGAGAGCTTGGGTCTGGATTAGTGGTGATCGAGAAGCTGCTTGAAGATGAACATGACTTGATTCAGAAGGCGAATGGCTGGATGCTGAGGGAGATTTATAAGCGGGTGGATGAGGGGATTGTGGAGGATTTTATTCGGAAATACTATGCGAAGATGCCGCGTACGACTTTGCGTTATGCGATTGAGCGGATGCCGGAGGATAAGCGCAAGCGATATTTGAGGGGAGAGTTTTAGGTGATGGAAGATACGCGGAATTTGATGGACGAATATAAGGTGATGGGTAATGAGGATATTGTGGCGGCGCTGGATGCTAAGCGGATTCCGTTGGAGGTGGCGATTGAGAATTTGGGGCATGATTTTAATATTGGGACGATTGTGCGGAATGCGAATGCTTTTAATGTGGCGCGGGTGCATATCCTAGGTAGGCGGAAGTATAATCGGCGGGGGGCGATGGTGACGGATCGGTATTTGCATATTGACCATTTTGCAGAGGTGACGGAATTTGTGGCGGATGCGCGGGTGCGGGGGATGAAGATTGTGGCGATTGAGAATAATCGGCCGGAGGCTAGGCCACTTGGGCAGGCTGACTTGAGGGCTGGGTGTATTTTGGTGTTTGGGTCGGAGTCGGATGGGATTAGTGAGGAGCTGCTTGCGCTGGCGGATGAGGTTTATTATATTGAGCAGATTGGGTCGACGCGGTCGATGAATGTGGGGTGTGCTGCGGCGGTGGCGATGTATGAGTTTGCGCGGCAGTTAAATTATTTGAAGTAGATTCGGAACGGGTCCTGCCAGAGTCTTTTCCCTAGAAAAAATTTAAGAAATTTTCTTTCTGGGGAGGCCCCTAGATTCTGTCACCCGTTCTGTATATTATTGGGCTGGTGTCGTTGTGGTATAATCTTGGTAGATGACAATAATTTCTAGGCTCAAGAAGTGTTTGTATTTTGTGGTGGCGGGGTATTTTAGGTTTTTTGCGGATTTCTCTTTCAAGAAGTGGAAGCCGCGGGTGATGGCTATTACTGGGTCGGCGGGGAAGACTACGATGCTGGGGCTGGTGGAGGTGGAGCTGGGGGTGAAGGCGCATTATTCGCATAATGCTAATTCTGTATATGGGATTGCTTTTGATATTTTGGGGCTTAGGGGGATTACGGGGTCAAAGTGGCGATGGTTGTATTTGTTTTTTGCGGCGCCACTGCGGGCGATCAATTATCAGCGTCGGGAGAAATACTATGTGGTGGAGATAGATGGTGAGCGGCCACATGAGACGGAGTATATTGCGAAATGGTTGAAGCCGGAGGTGACTTTGTGGGTGAGTTTGGGACGCTCGCATGCGGTGTTTTTTGAGGGGGCTGTGGCGAGTGGGGAATTTGAAGATGTGGACGAGGCGATTACGCATGAATTTGCGATGTTGCCACGGTATACAAAGAAGCTGGTGTTGATCGATGATGATAATTGGCGGATGCGGGAGGCTACTAAAGATATTGGGGCTAAGGTGGTGGGGCTTTCAAAAAGTAAGGTGACTGGATATGAGGTGTACCCAAATCGGGCGGTATTTGAGATTGGCAAAAAAGAGTTTAGTTTTAAGCATCCGATGCCGAGAGATATTAGTATGCAGCTTGTGATGCTGGTGGAGCTGATGAGGTATCTGGAGCTGCCGGTAAACTATGATTTGGCGGATTTTGTGATGCCTCCGGGGCGGAGTAATTATCTGGAGGGTAAAAGGGGTGTGAAGATGATTGATAGTAGTTATAATGCTCATATTATTAGTATGACTACGGTGCTTGATATGGTGAAATCACTTAGGGCGCCGCATAAATGGTTGGTGGTGGGGGATATTATTGATCAGGGGAAGTTGGAGAAGGACGAGCATGAGAAATTGGCGGAGCTGATTCTTGAGGCAAAGCCGGAGAAGGTGGTGATGGTGGGGCGGCGGACGGCGGAATATACTTTGCCGCTGATCAAGGGTGAGATTGATGTGGTGAGTTTTCGGAAGCCGCAACAGGCGTTAAAATATTTGGAGAAGAATCTGACTGGCAAGGAGACGGTGATATTTAAGGGGAGTCAGTATCTGGAGTGGATTGTGGAGAAATTGCTGGCGGATCCGGCGGATGTGTCGCTGTTGCCACGGCAAGATATTGCGCATAAGAAAAGGCGCGCGAGTTGGGGGTTAGAATGAAGAAATTATATATAATTCATGGCTGGACTTATGATGTGTCACCTTGGGAGGAAGTGGCGAAGTATTTGAAAGAGATTGGCGTGAGTGTGGAGCTTTTGAGAGTGCCGGGTCTGGGTGAGCCCTCTAAGAAAGTTTGGGATATTCAGAAATATGTGGCTTGGGCGGATGAGAATATTGCTGATGGGGCGGTGGTGCTGGGGCATAGTAATGGGGGGAGAATTTTGCTGAATTTGTTGGTGGCGAAACCTGAGAAATTAAGTGGGGTGATTTTGCTGGATGCGGCTGGGGTTTATGAAAAGTCGGCGAAGCGAAGTGTGCTTAGGGTGGTGGCGAAAATATTTGCGCCGATGAAGAAAATTAGTTTGTTGCGGCGGGTGTTCCATAAGTTTATTGGGGCGAGTGATTATGACAAAGCGCCGGAGAACATGAAAAAAACGCTGCATAATATGATTAGTTCGGATAAGAATCTTGACGCGTCGGGGATAAAGACGCCTGTGCGGATTATTTGGGGGGAGAATGATACGATTACACCACTTCGGCAGGGTGAAAAATTACATCGTGAGCTTGAGAATTCTACGTTGGTGGTAAAAAAGGGTTGGGGGCATTCGCAGTACTTGAAAGATCCGCAGGCGTTGGCGGCGGAAATTGCAAAACAATATATTAAATTGCTAGAAAAGGAATAGCGGATGGTAAGACTTGAGAATATTCGTCCGGAGGAGCTGGACAAGTTTGTGGTAAAGACACATCCGGAGGCGAACTTTTTGCAGAGTTCTGGATGGGGGAAAGTGTATGAGTTGACGCACGAAAAAGTGTTTTATTTGGGGCTGAGGGATGAGGGGAAGCTGATGGGATCGGCGGTGGTGATCTTGAAGCCTGCGAAGAGGGGGCATTATTTGGAGATACCGGGTGGGCCTTTGGTGGACTGGGGAGATAAAAAAGTTGTTAAGCTGCTGCTGGATGGACTCCGTGAACTGGCGGAAAAAGAGCGTTGTGTGTTTGTGCGCATGCGGCCGAATATAGAAGATAACGGAAAGAATCGGAAGATCTTTGGGCAGAGCGGGCTTAGTGTGTCGCCAATGCATTTGCATGCAGAACATACTGTGATGATAGATTTGACTAAATCTGAGGACGAGTTGCTGGCGGCGATGCGGAGGCAGACGCGTTATGAGGTGAAGCGGGCGGATAGGTTGGGGATTAGGGTGGATTATGATACTAGCGATAAGGCGTTTCGGGAATTTTATGAAGTGCAGAAGGAGACGGCGTTGCGGCAGAAATTTATTACGTCTTCTGAGGAATTTATTTTGGCGCAGCGGGAAGTTTTTGGTGAGGAGGCGAGGATTTATCGGGCAGAGATGAATGGGGAGATTTTGGCTTTGGGGCTGATTTTGATGCAAGCGCCGGAGGCGATTTATCATGAGGCGGCTTCGACGGAATTGGGGCGAAAATATCCGGGGGCTTATGCTTTGCAGTGGCGGGTGACGAGGGATGCGAAAGCGATGGGGTTAAAACGATATAATCTGTTTGGGATTGCGCCGCCCAATACTAAGAATCATCGTTATGCGGGTGTGACTACGTTTAAGATGGGGTTTGGTGGAGAGGCTGTGTCGTATTTGCCAGCGCATGATTTGGTGGTGAACCCGCTGGCTTATCAAATGACGAAAATAATTGAGAATGCGCGAAAGCGGAAGCGACATCTCTAAAAATGTTACAATAATGTATATGCAGATAAAAACGGCGACTAATCAAGAGGAGTGGGATAAATTTATTACTGGACATCTGGAGGCGAACTTTTTGCAGGCTTGGGCTTGGGGGGAGTTTCATGAGACGCGGGGGAAGACGGTGGTGCGGAGGATTTTTGTAGAGAATGGGGAGATTGTAGCGGCTTATGAGGGGCAGGTGGAGACGGCGAAGCGGGGGACTTATATGGCGGTGGCGGGAGGGCCAATTTTGGATTGGGAACGGAAAGATTTGGTGCGGGAGGTTTTTGAAGATATGTGGAAGCAGGGGGTGGAAAATGATTGTGTCTTTGTGCGGGTGAGGCCACAGTTTGAAGATAGTGACCAGTCGAGGGGTCTGTTTGCTGAGCTAGGACTGAAGCCGGCGCCGATATATCTTTCTGTGGAGTTTGCGGGGGTTCTGGACTTGAATAAAAATGAGGAGGAGATTCTGGCGGGGGCTTCGCAGAATTTTCGGAGGGCTTATCGGAAAGCTGTTAAAAATGGAGTGGAAGTTGAGGTTAGCGCAGATATTCAAGATCTAGATGATTTTTATACGATCCAATTACAGACTGCGAGACGACATGATTTTGTGTCTTTTTCGGAAGATTATTTGAAGAAGCAGTTTGTGGCTTTTGCGGCTTATGATGAAGTGAAGTTGTATACGGCAAAGTTTGAGGGGAAGATTTTGGCGCAGAATTTTATGATTTTTTATGGGAATGAAGCGAGTTATCACTACGGTGTGTCTACGGAACTTGGCACGAAGCTGTCGAGTGCGCCGCTTTTGCATATTCATGCAATGCGAGAGGCGCGGGAGCGGGGGATGCGGCGATATAATCTCTGGGGGATTACTGGTGAGGATGAGACGGAGCATAGGTTTTATGGTGTGAGTCAGTTTAAGCGGAGTTTTGGGATTGCTGAACTAAAATATCTACATGCGCACGATATGATAATTCGTCCAATGGCTTATAAATTGTCGCATATGGTGGAGGGGGCGCGGGCGAAACGCCGGCACGTCTAACTTGCAAACCACTTGTGCTTGATGTAGTATAAAGTGTATACGATATTACTATCATGGAGGACAGTGCAGTGAGTACAGTAAAACGAAAATACACAGAGAGCCACTGGCTGATCTTTGCGATTTTGGGTGTGGTGACATTTATTGCTGGTCTATATCTGATGTTCTCGCCTTCGGAGGATATCTCACGGTATGTCACGACTATTGGGTATATTCTGATTGGGCTGGCGATTGTGCAGATTCTTAATATTGTTTATCGCAAGAGAAAACAGCATGGGTGGGGGATTCCGCTTGGGATTGGTGTGTTTGAGCTGGCGGTGGGTTTAACCTTGGTACTTACGGCTAGTGTTAATTATGGTTTCCATATTGCTCTGATTGCGGGCTATGTGATTGTTCGGTCTGTATCTTCTATTATATCGGCGTTCTCTAGTTTTACGAATATGACTGATAAGTTTATGTGGGTCGTGGAGGGGATAGTGGGCGCTGTGCTTGGGTTTATTCTGTTGGCGGATCCAGGGATAAGTAAGGTCACGTTTATCAGGGTATTTGCGACGTTTATGCTTGTAGCAGGACTCACGAATCTGATGTATGGCATACACGCCAAGGACGAATTGAAGCTAGCGAAAGAGGCGCGTGCGGAAAAGCGGCGAGTAAGTATCGGTGCTAAGAAAGGTAAAAAGGCAACAAAATAATGTGTTTTGGGCCTAATCGCAAAATACAGAAATATTTTAACAGAAACCCAGACACGAAATTGATTGTAGTGGCGGGAAGTTTTGGGCGGCGCTCAGCTATTCAGGCGATTGGGAGTATTCTGGGACAGGCCTTGACGGTGGGCGTGGGAATCAATCATAGCGAAGTGCTGGATGTGGTAATTATGGATTATAATTCGTCATCGAATTTTCCCAAAGTGACACCGGATTTTGTAATTATTACGAGCTGTCGCTCGGATATCGAAGCGAGAAAATATTTTGAACTAGCTAATGGTGCGCGACATGTACTCGTGAATTATAATGACGTGCCGCAGATATATTCTAAGTATTTGAAGAACCCAAATATTATAACATATGGCGATGAGATGCCGGCAAATTATTATTTTGAAAATGCTGATTATGATCTGGAGGGCTGGAAAGGTTGCTTTGTGACGCCGGATAATGAGCGGATTCCGGCGCATATTCATATACTAGGTGAGCATAATTTGCGACCGATTACGATGGCGGTGGCGCTGGGGCATATGTTTGGCGTGCCTAAAGATAAAATTATTGAGGGAGCGGAGTCAATACATCCGCTGATGGGGCATCTCAAGCCAGGTAGAGGGATCAATGGTTCGATTGTGGTGGATGACAGTGCGGATACATCTAGTATTTCGGTTAATTTGGCACTTAGGGCAATCTATCCATTGGAGGCGCCATCGAGGGTTTTGGTGCTTGGCGGGTTGACGCCGGGCGTGAAAATTGATCCAGAACTAGTGTCGCAGGTTCTCGTGATGGACCCAATGGGGGTTCATGAGAATAAAGGAGCTTGGTATTTCTTTAGAAGCGAGGTGGATCTGATGGCGCATCTTGCAAAGCGGATGGAAGAGGGTGGGATTGTGCTACTTGAATATCCTTTGCTGGGTATTATTGATTCGTATATTATGTAGGGAAAGCGACAGGGGTAGGAATTCGTGTTATAATCTGTTGCTAAGGGGGTGTAGTTTTATATTGTGATATACCTTCAAAATTATGGAAAGGGTGTGATTTTTTGTTTAATCATAAAAGACGGACGTTGATTGCGCCACAGATGGCGCCGATCCAGTTTCGCTTGCTTGAACAAGTACTAAGAGATGCAGGTTTTTTGGTTAGGATCGTTCCTGAAGTTACCAAAGCGATGGTGGACTGGGCGTTGTCAAATGTGCATAACGATATGTGCTATCCGGCGCTGTTATCGATAGGTCAGGTATGCTATGCGGCGCTTTCGGGCGAGTATGGAGATCCTGATAGTGTAGCTATCGTAATGACTCAGACCGGTGGTGGATGTCGGGCCTCGCAATATGTGGGGTTTATCAAGAAAGCACTTGCGGACAATGGGCATCCAGATATTCCGGTGATACCCTTGGCTTTCGCGCCAATAAAGGGAGAAAAGTGGAATCAGTTGGGGTTCAAGGTTCGCGATGTGCGGCGCGCGATGTATGCGTTTCTGTTGGGAGATCTAGTTATGGTTTTGGCTAATAAGGTTAGGCCGTACGAGAAAGTGGCTGGCCATGTAAATGGTCTGACAGAGAGTATTCTGAGCGCGCTTACGGATGACGGTTTTGTGAGTATGAACGACGAGAATTTTGCTGAATGGGTGAGATATATCGTGCGGGAGTATTCTAAAGTTTGTACGGGCAAGGCAATCGGAAGTAGACCAAAGATTGGCGTAGTGGGTGAGATTTTGCTGAAGTATCATCCGGACGGCAACAACCATTTGGTGGAGATGATTGAAGCGCAAGAATGTGAAGCAGTGGTATCGCCACTAATTGATTTTTTCTTGTACTGTCTGTCTGGGCCGGTATTTCAGAGTGGGGTGCTGGGGCGGTCAAAGCTAAAGGCGTGGCCGACTAAGAAAATCATTGAATATGTCGAGAAGCGCAAAGAGATCGTAAACAAAGTGCTGGCAGTTTCGGAGAAATTTGCCGGAATGGAGTGGCCAACGATTTGGGAATTAAGTGACAAAGTACACGGAATTATCCCGATCGAAAGTTCGATGGGCGAAGGTTGGTTGTTGCCGGCGGAGATTGTGGACTTGATTGAAAACGATTGTCCGTACGTGGTGATTGCGCAGCCCTTTGCGTGTTTGCCAAATCATCAGATTGGCGCTGGCACGACGAAGGCGATATCTGAAAGGTATCCTGAGGCGGAAATCATCTCGATCAATTATGATCCGGGAGTTTCGGCGACAAATCAGGAAAACCGGATTAGCCTTTTGGTAGGAAATGCTTGGGAGTATCACAGAAAAAACTTTAACAATAAGGAGGCGAATGAGTGATGGATTCGGTGCGGGCGGGGATTGATATTGGATCCACGACGATAAAATGTGTAGTACTTGGTAAGAATAATGAATTGTTGCATGCTGTGTATGAGCGGCACAATTCAGATATTGCTGAGACTGTCCTTGGAATGATGCGGGATGTGGCTGAGAAATTCGGCAATAATCCCATAAAGGCTACGATGACGGGGTCGGGCGCGATGAATATGGCGCGACTTTTGGAGCTAAAGCATGTGCAGGAAGTGAAAGCCATGAGCAAAGCAGTGCGGGAGTTTATTCCGGATGCGGATGCTATGGTTGAACTTGGTGGCGAAGACGCAAAATGCATTGTGCTGTTGCCTAATGGTAGCGAACGGATGCGGATGAATGACTCTTGTGCCGGTGGGACGGGGGCGTTTATTGATCAAATGGCGACGTTGCTAAAGACTAATGCCGATAATCTCAATGAGATTGCGAAGACCGCGGAGAAGCCGGCGAGAATATCGTCACGCTGCGGAGTGTTTGCTAAGTCTGATATTCAGCCGCTGCTCAACAGTGATGAACCGCTTGGTAATATTGCGGCTGGGATTTATCGTGCAATAGCGAACCAGACAATTGGGCAGTTGGCGCAGGGTGACTTGAAGGCTGGTCAGCATATCGTGCTTCTGGGAGGTCCACTATGTTTTAGTAGTGAGCTTCGTAGGGCCTTTGAAACGCATGAGCGGTTGGCTGGAGCGAGCTTTAGCTGTCCTGAATCGGCAGAGTTTTTTGTGGCGATTGGGGCGGCACTTGCGGCAGAGGATGAGGCTCAAACGACTTTTGGCATACTTTGTAAGAAGTTAGAGGAGTTGCCGAGTGACGAAAGCGCATTAGACTATCTGCCACCACTGTTTGAAAGCTGCGAAGCTTTGCAAAAATTCCGTGAGGAGAATCCTAAGACGTTCGAAGATGAGGCGTCTATGGCGTTGAGTTCGAATATGTTTCTGGGGATTGATCGCGGTAGTACTACAGGTAAGGCGGTGGTGATTGATGAAAGTGGCAAGATAGTTTGGTCGAGCTACGAATATAATAGTGGCGATGTGACTGCATTTGCTAACAAAATCAGTCGAGTAATCTACGAACGAGATTTCCAGATTCGTCACAGTGTAGCGATTGGCTACGGCGAGGAAGTTCTGATCAAGCATGGAATTGCGCAAAGTGGTGAAGTGGAAACGATGGCGCATTTGAGGGCAGCTCTAGAGCTGTACGGGGATGTGGATTATGTAATTGACGTCGGTGGACAAGACGTAAAGGTTTTTGCCTTTCAGGATGAGCAGCTCAGGGATGTACAGCTGAACGAAGCGTGCAGCTCTGGGTGTGGGTCTTTTTTGAAGACCTATGCAGACAGCCTGGGTTTTACCCCTGAGGAATTTGACGAGCTGGCCTGTACGGCAGAACATCCAATTGATCTCGGGACAAGATGCACTGTGTTTATGGGTAGTAATGTAAAAAATGCCCAACGGCATGGTGCGGAATTGGCAGATATTGCTGCTGGATTACAGTATTCAGTAGTGAAGAACCTATTATACAAGGTGGTGAAGTCGAATCTTTCTGGCAGAATTGTAGCGCAAGGTGGTACGCTGTGGAACGATGGCGTATATCGGGCTCTGCAGATAATGACCGGTGCCGAAGTGATGCGTCCAAAAATCTCAGGGCTTATGGGGGCATACGGGGCGGCGTTGCTTGCAAGAGATCGGGCAGCTGGTGCGAAATGGCATGAGGGTAAACCGATAGATGCAAACTTAGTGAAGTTTAAGTTGGACCTCTTGCTGGATCGCCCACGCGAAGAACAGTCGGAAACATTGTTTGACTGGGATGACCGAGGGGAGATTGGGATACCGTTGGCGCTTGGAATGTTTGAAGATTACCCATATTGGTATGCGTTCTTTGATGCGCTGGGGTTTCGGGTAATTCCCTCGAGTCTGAGCAATAGTGGCACTTACGAGCGAGGGATCAGTAGTATTTTCAGCGGTACAGTGTGCTATCCGGCCAAACTATTGCATGGTCACATAGTGGATCTAGTAGAGAAAGGGGTTAAGCGAATTTGGATGCCGTTTATTAAGTGGGAGGTGTCTGAGGATAGAGATGCTAATAACCACTACAATTGCCCCGTCGTGATGGGGTACCCATATGCTGTGGAATCAAACATGGCGGAGTATTTGCGTAAGAATGGTGTACAAATGTATACTATGCCACTGCCGTTTGATAAGCCTAGGAGAATGGTGAAGGTTTTGGCTGAGATGGATTTGTTTGGCGGACTGCGGGTTGATCGGCTGAGATCTGCTATGAGGAGAGCTATTGAGGCGCAGAGGTGTTTTCAGATGGCAATTCGCCTAAAAGGCGAGATAATGCTGAAGGAAGCTAGGGCTTCGGGAAAACACGTATTCGTATTAGCGGGGCATCCTTACCACATTGATCCAGAGGTGAATCATGGAATTGCCGAACTCGTGAACAAGCTTGGTGTAGTAGTGCTGACTGAAGATAGCGTGGCGCATCTGACAAGAAGTGGTAAGACGCGCGCATCTAACCAGTGGATGTATCATGCGAGGTTGTACCGAGCGGCAAAATTTGTGGCAACACAGGAAAATGTTGATCTGGTGCAGCTGGTGTCGTTTGGTTGCGGGCTTGATGCGGTGACTGCCATTGAGGTACAAGGTATCTTGGAGAAAGCCGGCAAGCCTTATACGCAACTTAAGCTGGACGATATCAGTGGCACGCGTCCGGCGCGCATTCGCCTACGTTCTTTATTAGCACTTTTGGCTACAAGAGGCTAGAAGTGGATAAAAGCCGTCCGTGTTTCACGGGCGGCCTTTTTGTTGTATAATGTATATATGGTAAAAGTTATCACGGTGACGAATCAAAAGGGGGGTGTCGGCAAGACTACCACTGCGATTAACTTGGCGTACTACTTGGCTAAAGCTGGTGAGGCGGTGCTCTTGGTGGATTTTGATCCACAAGGTAATGCGAGTTCTGGCGTGGGGATCGATAAGCGTGACCTAAAGGTCAATATGTGCGACGTGATGCTGGGCGAAAAGACAATGAAAGAGATTATTCTGGAGGTGCCCAAGACCAAAAATCTTTGGGTAGCGCCGACGACGCCGGAGCTTGCAAATGTGGAAGTGCAAATGGCAAATATGGGCAGTAAATTTACGCTACTAAAAGATGCTATTATGGGAACCGCAAAATCTTTTGACTATATTATTATCGACAGTCCGCCTAGTCTGTCGCTACTTACTGTGAACGGGATGATTGCGGCAAATTATTTATTGTTGCCTGTGCAGACGGAGTTTTATGCACTAGAGGGAGTGGCACAGTTGCTTGAGAGTATGAAGTTAATCAAAAAGGCAATGAACCCGAATCTCAAATTGCTTGGGGTGCTTGCAACAATGTACGATAAGCGAACGGCGCTGAGTCCACAAGTAATGACGGAGGTTAAGAAATATTTTAAGGGCAAGGTGTTCGATACGGTAATTCCTAGGAACGTGCGACTAGCAGAGGCGCCCAGCCACGGTGTGCCAATTGGGCAATACGATAAGTTCAGTAAGGGTGCGAAGGCTTATAAGGATTTGGCGAAAGAAGTAATGGAGAGAGCAGTATGACGGCAAGAGGACTAGGGAGGGGATTTGATTCTTTGATACCGACTGAGCTTGTGGACGATGAATTTGACCCGACTTCGGAGGTTGACGAAAAGATCAGCAAGCTGCAGGAGATTGCGCTTGACGATATTGAGGCGGATGCAGATCAGCCGAGAAGGAGTTTCAAGACAGATCAGATTGAGGCTTTGGCCAACTCCATCAAGGAGCATGGCGTATTGCAGCCAATTGTAGTCACAAAATCCGGCAAGAAGTACAAGATTGTGGCTGGTGAAAGACGCTGGCGTGCGTCGAAGATTGCTGGACTGGCTAAGATTCCGGTAATTGTGCGGTCGCTCAGCGATCAGAATCGACTGGAGCTTTCGTTGATTGAGAATGTACAGAGGGAAGACCTTAATGCGATAGAAACTGCTACGGCTTATGCAAAACTCAAAACGCAGTTCAATATGACTACCGCCGAAGTGGCGAAGCGTGTGGGCAAAAGTGAGTCTGCGGTGATAAACACGATGCGACTACTTAGCCTACCAGAGGAAGCAAAACGAATGATGGTGGAAAAAGGGCTATCAGAAGGCCAACTCAGGCCTCTGATTACGGCAAGCCCAGAGATGATAGCGAAAGTTCTGCCCAAGATTGCTAAAGAGGGTTGGAGTGCGCGCAAGGTTGAACAGTATATGGTAACCGCTAAGATTGAGGCGAAGAAAAGCAAAATTAGCTACAATTCTGATTATGAAGAAGATGCCAAAAGATTAACCGAACAGCTGGGGATGAAGGTGAAAGTACGCGTGAGCGCTAGGGGTAGTGGTGATATTATGATACGATTTAAGAATGAAAAGGAGCTAAACAAAATATGTACGATACTAACAGCGTAAAGAAAAAAATGGGTGACGCGGTAGAGCGTTTTAAGACCGAAATGACAAAAGTACGAACTGGGCGCGCTCATCCTGATATGCTTGCTGGCATCAAGGTTGAGGTATACGGCCAATACCTGCCGCTGAATCAAGTGGCGAACGTGACTATTGCGGACGCAACCATGCTGGTAATTACGCCATTTGATCCGGCAAATATTGCCCATATTGCTGTAGCGATTCGCGCCGATCAAGCACTGGGGTTAAATCCGACCGATGATGGGCGGATCGTAAGGGTGCCGATTCCTTCACTTACGGAGGAGCGGCGTAAAGAAATCGTTAAGAATGCCAGTGGCAAGGTCGAAGAGGCAAAAATTGGAATTCGTAATGCCCGCGAGGACGGCAGGAAAGAGATGAAAAATCTCGAGCTCGCAGAAGACGTCAAGAAGCGTGGCGAAAAAGAAATTGATGATTTGACCAAAGATTATACTTCTCAGGTAGAGAGGCTGTTCGCCGAAAAAGAAGCTGAGATAATGAAGATTTAATAAAGAAAGGGTGAGAATATGGCAAAGAAACAAGAGAGAAAGAACAATGTACCTAAAATTATCTGCATAGTATTGGCTTTAGTGGCAATTGCGGCAGTAGTTGTAGCTGTGGTGAATGTGGGTAATTCGCCTTCAGAGCCAAGCGAAGATAAAGCTTCAGATACCGGTGATCAAGTAGACTATTCTGTATTGATAGATATGGATAGCCAGTCCGTGATTGATATGATGAAAAATAAAGACGGTGGATTTCTCTATGTTGGTCGGCCAACATGTCCACATTGCAAGATTTTTGCGCCGATTTTGACCAAAATGGTCAAGCAAGACGACATTGATGTATATTATTATGATACAGATGTTGCAAATAGTAACTCCGAGCTAAAGACAGAGGCGCTTGAGCTGATTGAGGTGACTGGCGTGCCGGCGTTTATGTTCATAAAAGATGGTGAGGTCGTGGCGAGAATTAGCGACACGGAGAGTGAAGCGGTACTAAAGGAATTTATCCAAACTTACCAATCTTGGTAAGACGCTTAGAAACGGCAGTAAATAGTAGGGGGCTGGCGAACATCAGGGGGACGTAGCATAGCATATTACTGCTAAAGATGTGCGTGTAGCCCAAGAAGCCGTCGAAGCCAATAAGCACGCCGATAAACGCAATCGAAAGCATGGTTATCATGGCTTTTTCTGGCCAACCGATTGGTCTGGCGACTTTGATGAGGAGGATAAATCCGATGGTGGCAGTAAGGATGACGTTCATAGTAGAGATGTCGCTTTGGGATAGATTAAAAATAGTGCCAATGGCGCGAATGATTAGAATATCTAGGACAATCGTGACGGCTGCGGGTGCGGAGTTTTCGATGACGTTGGCTAGGAATCTTCCTTTGGGCTTATCGTAGAGTGGTCGGAGAGCTAAGAAGAACGACGGGATGCCCACGGTGAACATATTGATGGGAGTCATCTGGAGAGGGGAGAATGGGTAGGGGTGGGGGATGAAAATATAGAGGATGGCAAGGAGAGCAGAGTAGATGGTTTTTACTAAGTAGAGGCTGGCGACGTTCTCGATGTTATTGATGACTCGGCGACCTTCTTTGAGTACGCCAATCATGGCTGAAAAATCGCTGGTCATCAGGACGAAGTCGGCAGAGGCACGAGCGGCATCGCTACCATTGATCATGGCTACGCCGCAGTCAGCTTCTTTGAGGGCTAAAACATCATTTACCCCGTCACCAGTCATACAGACTGTGTGCTTGGCGGCTTTGAGCGCAGCGATTAGGGACTTCTTCTGCTCTGGACTAACTCGACCAAAGACGGTATGCGTGGTGGCAAGCTCCTGAAGATCTGTGTCCTCTGGGATATTGCTCATGTCGACGTATTGCTTTGCATTAGCAATGCCGACCCTCTCGGCTATGACGCTGACTGCCCTTGCGTCATCGCCAGAAATTACCTTTAACTCAACACCTTCTTTTTTGAAATAGCGGAAGGTTTTGGTAGCTTCTGGGCGGATATGGTCTGATAAGATTACGAACCCCACTAATTTTAGCCCCCTTGGAAGAGTTTTACTTTCGCTATTTAGGGGCTCTTTAGTGTGGGCCAATACTAATACTCGTTGGCCTCTTGTTAAATATTCTTCACTTTTAGATAATTCTTTTGGAGGTTTGTCTGGGAAGACGAAGTTTGGTGCGCCAAGTACGTAGCTTCCTGCTTTTTTGAAACTTGCGGCGCTCCATTTTCTCTGAGACGAGAACGGGATCGTGCTGTCTGCTGTCCATTTGCGAGAAGATGGGAATTCTTTGCTAAGAATCTCGGCTGTGCCATTTTTGTCACCGATTGCCAACATCATCTCGCCAAGGGCTGCGCTAATCTCAGCATCGGTATGCCCAGGGCTAGGAGAGATTTTTTCAAACACGAGCGTTCCATCTGTGATGGTGCCGGTCTTATCTAGGCATAATGTGTCTACGCGCGCTAAGGTCTCGATGCTTGGTAAGGATTGGACAAGGGCTTTTTTGCGTGCGAGCTTGAGCGCGCCAACCGTCAAGGTAATACCCGTCAACAATACCAGGCCTTCTGGGATCATCCCAACCATTGCGGCAGTGGCGCCCAGTACGGATCTATGTAGATCGTCAGAGCCGATGAATTGTCGCCAAAAAAGGATTCCGCCAAGAGGAATGATGACAAAAGTGAGAATCTTTATGATTCTATTGAGCGTGTTCATAAGTGGTGCTGTGGGTTTTTTCATCTGTTTCGCCTCAGCTGATAGCTTGCCGGCGTAGCTTGTCGCTGCTATGGCGGTGACTCTGACCCAAGCATGGCCGGCAATGACGAAGCTGCCGGAGAGGACGGTGTCTCCAGGTTTTTTGGGGATTGAATTAGATTCTCCTGTCAACAGGCTCTCGTCTATTTCTAGAGATTCGGCATGGACTACTTTTGCGTCAACTACCATTTGATTGCCTGTGCTGAGGAGAAGAATATCGTCTATCACGATGTCTTTTTGAGGTATTGAAATCTGTTTGCTGTCTCGTATGGCGGTGACTTCGCCTTTGGCTAGGATGGAGAGCTTATCAAGTGTGCTTTTGGCGCGTAATTCTTGGAAAATGCCCATGAGGGTATTAACTATGGCTACTCCTAGGAAAAGCGCGTTTCTGGGGGAGCCGACTAAGAATACGGCGGTGGCAAGTATTAAATTGATGATGTTGAAGGGGGAGACGAGGTTTTTGAAGATGATTTTGCCGACGCTGGAGGTGGATTTGTTATTTGTGTGATTGTAGGCGCCTTGATCTAGACGTTCTTGGACTTGTTTTGTCGTGAGGCCTTGTCGCCAGTCGGCGTCTATATGTTTAAAACTCATATCAATATCTTAACATTGAATTGTGTTGATGGTGCTTTTTTGGGGGAGAAGACCTCAAGTGCCTGGTTTTTGGTGTTATAGAATTTTTGTGGAGAAACCCCCAACACCTAACTCCCAGCATCAGGAGTGCTCACGCAGGAAAGCAGCCCCTCTGGGTGCTTTCCTGGTTCGCAATGATGCTGGGGGTTAGGTATCGGGGGTTTCTCTTACGCACATCTAAGAACTAGAAAAAAAGACTTGCAAAGTTCTTAAGGTCGCGCTACCATAAGAATAATAAAGAGGAAAAAATAATCATGAAGATCTT
>JAITNW010000016.1 GCA_031290255.1 Candidatus Nomurabacteria bacterium | reverse complement strand
CAAACTACCACATCTGCCTGCGCCAATACAACAACTCCAGCCCCAAACACCAGCATTTCCGTCTGTCCATCAGGCTGGCGGCTGCCCACGGGCGGCACAGGAGGTGAATTCCAAGCCCTAGCCACAGCCATAGGCGCAACAAGCGATGCAGCAGGCAGTACCATACTCAGGTCTACTTGGCTTGGTATGTATAGCGGCTACTGGTTCAATAGCTTCACCAATCAGGGTAGCTTCGGCTACTATTGGTCTTCTACTCAGTACTCTGACACGCTCGCCTACAACCTGTACTTCTACAGCTCGTACAATGTACCCGTCGAACGTCATCAGTAAGCACTACGGATTTGCCGTCCGGTGCGTCGCCGTTTAGTCCGTCTTAAGTTTAGTTGTATATTTATTAGTTGAGGTTTCTACTACCCCTCCCCCTAGATTTGCAGAAAGAACAGGGCTAGGTGGGGGTCAGACAGCCGCGCCGAAGGCGTGCGGCTGGCAGACTCCCACCTAGGTTGCAGGTAAAGGATAGTATTCTATCCAAGAAACGTTAATAAAAAATGAAAGGTGGCAATAAAAATGGAAAATGCGGGTGGGTATGATCAAGCTCAGAGAAGCTACATCTAGAGTATCCTGATGAAGTTGAGGAAAGTGACCTCTAGACAAGTGGCGTAGTGCTTGTGTTATACTGGGGCTATAATGATTTTGTTAAACCAGGTGACTAAGGTTTATCCGGGCGACAAGGCTCCTGCTCTGGATGACGTGACTTTACATGTTCAGCCGAAAGAATTTATGTTTTTGGTGGGGAAGTCGGGGGCGGGGAAGTCGACACTGATGAAGATGTTGACTAGGGAGGAGAAGCCAACCCGGGGGAAGATCTTGGTGGGGGGGATTGATTACGATTACTTGAGGAAGCGGCATATTCCGCACTTGAGGCGACGGCTTGGGGTAGTGTTTCAGGATTTTAAGTTGTTGCCGAATCGGACTGTTTATGAGAATGTGGCTTTTGCGCTGGAGATTGCAGGGGTGTCGAGTCGGGAGATTAAGCGGACGGTGCCGACGGTGTTGGAGCTGGTGGGGCTGATTGATAAGGGGCATAAGTTTCCGGTGGATTTGTCCGGTGGGGAGAGGCAGAGGGTGGCGATTGCGCGGTCGGTGGCGAGGCAGCCAAAGATTTTGATTGCGGATGAGCCGACGGGGAATTTGGATCCGGAGACTAGCTGGGGGATTGTGCATTTATTGGAAGAGATTAATAATTTTGGGACGACGATTCTAGTGACGACGCATAATGAAGATATTGTGAATACTTTGCAGAGGCGGGTGGTGACGCTGAAGGATGGGAAGATTATTGGAGATCAGAAGAAGGCGGGGGTTTATGATCTGGAGGCGCCGGTGAAGGAGAGGCAGATTAAGGTGCCGGGGCATAAGGTGGCGGAGAAGCTGCTTTCGTCGCCGAAGAAGATGATTTCCAGGAAGCCACTAGGTAAGAAAAACATAAAGATTGCGTAAGCTAAGGGAAATATAGATGAGTAAGCAGAAAAGTGAAGTGGAAATTCGGAGTAAGAGTAATCTGAAGCGGATGACTAAGGCGCGGAAGCATCGGAGTCGGACGACGGCGCGGGTGCTGAAGTATGGGACGCAGAGTTTTGCACGGAATACTTGGTTGACGGTGGCGGCGATTGCGATTATGACTATTACTCTGTTGGTAATGTCGGCGACACTGATTGTGACGAGTGCGATGGGGACGGCGATTGATATGGTGCGGGAGCAGGTGGATATGTCGATCTATATTAAGCAGGAGAGCACACGGTCGGAGGTGGATGAGATGGTGGGGCGGCTGAGTCAGTTGCCGAGTGTGCGGGGGGTGAGGATTGTGAGTTACGAAGAAGCATTTATTGAGTCGACGGAGAAGATGATTTCTGAAAACAATATTACTGATGAGGATGTGATTGAGGAGATGATGATGGCGCCGAATAAGTTTCCTTGGACGCTGAATGTGAAGATTGCGGATCTAAATGATCCGAGTGAGCTGGAATATTTTGTGAATAATGATGAGTCGATGCGGGGGAAGTTGGATGTGAAGCCGCCGAGTTTTGCGAGTTCGCATCGGGAGACTATAGATAATATTGCGGCGACGATGAACGCGATTAAGATGGGGGGGCTGATTGCGGCTGGGGTGTTTGCGGTGATTGCGATTCTGGTGGTGTTTAATACGGTGCGGATGGCGATTTTCAATCGTAAGGAAGAGATTCAGATGATGAAGTTGATTGGAGCGAGTAAGGGCTTTGTGCGAGGGCCGTTTGTGGTGGAGGCGATGCTGTATGGGGTTGTGGCGGCGGGGATTTCTGGGGTATTGGTGGGCGTGGGGGTGTCGTTCTTGGACGGGAAATTTGGCGGGACGCTGACGCCTACGGTGGCGTTTATACGGGAATGGTGGATTTTGCTGGCGGCTGGATTATTGGTGGGGGGGATGCTCTTAGGGATTTTTTCGGCGCTACTTGCTACGAAAAAATACCTGAAAATGAAATAGTCTAAGGATTGCCAAAAGCGGAATCTTGTGGTAGTGTGAAAGTATGAAGAAGCTTATGCTTATTTGCGCATGTATTGTAGTGGCGTCTGTTGTGACGGTGACTAGCTTGTTGCCTATGCCCAATGTGGAGGCGGTGACACAGGCGGATCTTGATAATATTCGGGATGAATTGAACAAAATTAGAAATAAGATTAATGGTTATGAGCAGGAGGCGAAGAAGCTGGCGGCCCAGGCGAATACTTTGAATAACAAAATTGCGCTACTCAAGGCTGAAGAGAATACGTTGATGGCGCAAATTGAGCTAAGTCAGGCGGAGCATGATAAGCTAACGGGTGAAATTGAGGCGACGGAGAAGCGGATCAATGCGAATGCGGAGACGATTGGGTATATTATTACGCAGTATTATTACAATGAAGAAGTGACACCGATTGAGCGGTTGGCGAGTTCGGAGAATTTTTCGAGCTTTGTGGATGAAGAGGCGAGGTTATCGAATCTGGCTGATAATATGACCAGTATTATTGTCGAGAATAAGGCGCTGAAGGCAGAGAAAGAGAAGCAAAAGGCTGAGGTGAAGCGAGTGCTGGATGATCTGAATGATCAGAAAGCTGAGCTGGTGAATAAGCGAGCAGAACAGCAGAGATTGTTGGAGCAGACTAAAGGGCAGGAGGCGGCTTACCAGAATATGAAGGGGGCGGCAAATTCGGAGAAGGCGAAGCTGGAGGCGGAGCAGCAGAGGATTTTGGAGGAACTTGCGAAGCAGGGTAATGCTTCTGGGATGACTCCGGGTGATCCGAATAAGGGGGGCTATCCGTATAGTAGCGAATGTCCGGCGGCGAAATATAATGGTACGCAACGCGCGGATAAATGGGGGATGTATACTTGTGAGTGCGTGAGCTATGCGGCCTGGAAAGTGGATGCGGCTTATGGGAATATGCCATATTGGGGCGGAAAGGGTAACGCTAGCCAATGGTTGTCTAATGCGCGAAATGCGGGAATTCCGACTAGCTCGGTGCCAAAAGTTGGTGCGGTGGGTGTGACTTCTGCGGGGCCTTATGGTCACGTGGTGTGGGTGGAAGCGGTTTCTGGGAATCGAGTTTATGTATCACAGTATAATTATGCGATTGCTGCGATTGACTATAAGAAGGGTGAATATTCTGAAATGTGGGTAAGTGCTAGTACTTATAATTATATCTATTTTGGGAACTGGAATTAGGTAGGGCTGTGCTACAATAAGGGGATGAAAGAGCGGAAGGTTAATCTTGGGTCAGCGATCATTGGGGGGTTTGTGACGCTGGTGATTGGTCTGGCGGTGGGGCTGAACTGGAATGGCTTGGTGAAGCAGTTTGGGCCGTATTTTGGGATGAAAAAGGTCGATACGATGAGCTTCGACTCTCTTAATGAAGTTTATGAGCAATTGGTGGCGAATTATGACGGAAATATTGACAAGGACAAGATACTTGAGGAGGCAAAGCGAGGTTTGGTGAATGCCGCAGGTGATACCTATACTTATTATTTGACACGGGTTGAGGCGAAGGAGTTCACTAAGAGCCTGAATGGTGACGTGGGAGTGGGGGTGGGGATTGAGATTGGTAAGCGTGATAGTTGGACGAAGGTACTTCGGACGACTCCGGATAATCCGGCGCGCAAGGCAGGTATCTTGGCGGGGGATATTATTTATAAAGTGAATGGCGAGGATGTGTCGGGTTTGACTAGTGAGGAAGTGGCGAATCTGGTACGGGGTGCAGCAGGTACGGAGGTGACGGTGACGGTGGTGCGGGATAATGACGAGCTGAGTTTTACGATGGTGCGGGAGGCGATTAATAATGTGAGCGCATATATTGATTATAAGGGGGATGTGGGGGTGCTGACTATTACGAGGTTCGATCAAGATACGGGGAAGTTGACAAGGCAGCTTGCGGAGGAAGCTAAGAATAGAGGCGTCAAGAAGATTATTCTGGATTTGCGCGGTAATGGCGGTGGGTATGTGAATGCGGCGAAAGATGTGCTGTCTTTATGGATTGATGGTAAGCTGGTGGCGCAGCAGAAATCTCAGGATGGGGTCTATAATGAGAAGACTTATGCGACGCGCGGGCAAGCGATTTTGGAAAATATGAAGACGGTGGTGCTAGTGAATGGATCTTCGGCTTCGGCGGCGGAAATTGTGGCGGGAGCTTTGCAAGATTACGAAAAAGCTACGCTGATTGGCGAGAAGACTTATGGTAAGGGTAGTGTGCAATCTTTGATCAATTTGGATGGTGGGGAAATGCTGAGAGTTACTATCGCTAAGTGGTATACGCCAAATGGCAAGAATATCAACGGTGAGGGGATTGAACCGGACAAGAAAGTGGAGCGTACGTTTGAGCAAATCAATAAAGAGATTGACCCGCAACTTGAGGCGGCGTTAAAATACTAAAAAGGAGGATTTATGGATCAAGGGTTTGATGTGTTTCAGTGGGCGAATGCGGTGGATGAGGTGAAGAATAATGTGAGCGTGGAGTTGTTTTTGTTTAATAAAAATTATACGCCTTATAAGGTGCGATATTCGGATAATTTGACGCAGAGTGTGAAGGCGATGTTTATGCTTGAGGCAATTAATTATGTGATTAAGGAAGCCGACAAGGGTTTGGAATGTCGCGAATATGAACTGAGTGATGGTGAGGATAAGGTAATTTATAAGATTGGACTGGAGAAGGTGGGGCGGGCGGAGACTTTGATTCATTTGATTGAGAATGAATATAAGGACATTGCGTTTTTTACGGATAATGAATATGAGTTTAAGCGTGTGAAGGGGATTATTGCGAAGTTTAGTTATCCGGGCGAAGATGGGCAGAAGGTATTTTATATTGCTAAGGGTATTGCGGCGAGCTCGGCGCTAAAAGGTAAGTTGAGTTGGGAGCTGAACGGTGAGACTTTGGAGCCACTGACGGCTGACATTGCAATCAAGATGCCGGAGTCAAATGAGACGGCGATTGTGGATGGGAATATTGTAATATTTAATCAGAGTAAGTTTGAGAAATTGTTTCAGTATGATTATAAGGCGCAGTTGATTTCCGAGCAGAAGTCTAAGGAGTTGATGGAGGCTTATGGATTAAGTTTTCCGGAAGGTTTGACTTTGAACGCTTTGCTGGAGGACAAAAAGCCGCTTGTAAAGAAATTGCAGGGGATTGAAGTGGGCGAAATGAAGCAAGATCAAGTGCTGGATTATGCGGATGAGATGAAGCTGGAAATGATGACGGATGATCAGGGTAAGATTATCATTATGGATGACAAGGATCTTAGTATGTTCGTGAATCTGCTTAATGAAGATTATTTCGTGTCGCCGGTGAATGGAAAACGCTACGAAATCAAGAGCAAGAAGCTTCTTGATGCGGCAGATGGCGGCGAGCCACCACGGGGCTAAAAAATGCTAGTTGATACGCATTGTCATATACATGATGTGGAAATATTTTCGTTGGATCCGGCAGAGACTGTTGAGCGCGCGAAGTTGGCGGGCGTGACTCGGATGATTGTGATTGGGACTTGCCCTAGTGATGCGAAGAGGGCTCAGGAGTTTGCGGCGAAGTATGACGGTGTATTTTGGTCATATGGTTATCATCCGAATGAGGCTGAAGAAGCGTTGGAGTTTTTTAAAGATGATAAGCTGGTGTCGATTGGAGAGATTGGGCTGGATTATCATTATGGGCGGGAGAATCGGCTGGAGCAAATTAAGCGTTTTGAGATGATGTTGGATTTGGCTGAGCGAGAGAAATTACCGGTCAATTTTCATGTGCGGGAAGCTTTTGAAGATTTTTGGCCGATCGTGGATAATTTTCGATTGAGCGGAGCGGTGCTTCATTCTTTTTCAGACAGTGAAGAGAATTTGAAAGAGGGGTTGAATCGAGGAATGTATATGGGGGTGAACGGTTTAGCGACTTTTGCGAAGATATCGCTACCGCCGCTAGAGAGGATGGTGTTGGAAACAGATGCGCCGTTCTTGACTCCTGTGCCTTTACGTGGTAAAATAAATGAACCGAGCTATGTGAAGAATATAGCTGACTGGGTGGCGGCGAAGTATGAGCGGCAATTTGACGAAGTGGCAGCGGTTACTACGGCGAATGCCGAAAAGTTGTTTAACCTTTAGGAGCAAAATGAGCGAACTTGATAAGGCGGTATTCAAAATACCGATACTTGAGATTGAAGTCCCAAAAGAGGAACCCAAAGAGTTTGTTTTTGTTGCTACCAAGAAAAAAGAAGTTAATTTGTATGATGAATTAACTGCTATTTCTGAGGAAATTTTGGAATGTCGTTTGCAGAAATTAGAAAGTTATTAGTAAGTCACGAAGATCCGGAAGTTGCGGCCGAAAAGCGTCGGGTTAAGGGTGAGGCGGAGCTTCTGAATGCAGAATCGGCGTTTGGGCGGAAGATTTTTGGCGCGGTGCCAGATGGACATACGCGAGAGTTTTTTCATCATAAGAAAAATGTCTGGATTTGGTATGAGGACGGTGTGACGATGCGTTACGAAGTGCGTCCACATGGAGTGTTTAAGAAAGTTGGGGATGGGAAATATCAGGTGATTTCTGGTAAAGAATTGGAAAATTTTAGGCAAGCTACTAAGGTCTACTTAGAGCTTGTTAAAAAACATTTATACGTCTAAAGCGTTCGCGAAAATCAAAAAATATGTTACAATAAGTAGATGATTTATCTAGACCATGCGGCAGCTACACCGGTATCGGAAAAAGTAATGAGGGCGATGCAGAGATATTATGCTGAGGATTTCTTTAATCCTTCGGCGGCTTATTTGCCGGCTACGAAAGTGCGCAAAGAATATGAGGCGGCAAAAGATATGATTGCGCAAGTGATTGGGGCGAAAGGCGTGGATCTTGTGATGACTTCTGGGGCGACCGAGTCGATTAATTTAGCGTTTCGAGCGGCTGAAAGGAGATCGGTTTTGATTTCAGCTATAGAGCATCCGGCGGTCCTAGCGAATGCAAAGGTAGCCGCTCATTATGATGAGATAAATGTGGATAAATTTGGACGAGTGGATCTGGACGATTTGCGGAAGAAAATTAGTCCTGAAATTAGACTCATATCGGTGGGTTTGGCTAGTGGGGAATTGGGGACGATACAGCCGATTGCGGAAATTGCAGAAATTGTGAAGGCAGAAAGGCAGAGAAGGGTGTCTGCTGGCGAGGGTAATCCAATCTATTTGCATTGTGATGCTTCGCAAGGTTTGGGTCTGGTGGAAGTAAAAATAAATCGGTTGAATATAGATATGCTGACGTTAAATGCGGCAAAAGTTTATGGTCCAAAAGGCGTAGGGGCGTTGTGGGTGGCGCATCATGTGAAGTTGACTCCGGTAGTCTTTGGTGGTGGGCAAGAAAGAGCTCTTAGGGGCGGTACGGAAAATGTAGCGGGGGTGGTAGGGTTTGCTGTAGCGATGCAAGAGGCGGAAAAACATTTATCTGCTGAGAAGAAAAGAATTGCGAAACTGCGGGAAATATTGAAGAAGGTATTAAGTGAGGATGAAGCAATAGTATTTCTTGGGAATCCGAAGCGACAATTAGTGAATTTTCTCCCAATTTTGATACCAGTTATTGATGCGGAAAGATTAATCTTTAAGTTGGAGCGAGAGGATATTTATGTCTCGACGGGTGCGGCTTGCTCGGCAAGTAAGGGTGAGAAATCACGGACGCTGAAAGCCATTGGACTTAGCGATGAGGAGATTGCGGGAAGCCTGCGGATTAGTTTGGGGAAACTGACTTCTGGGGATGATATGCGGGTGGCTGGAGAATTGATATTGAAAGCGGTACGCGAGGAGCGCGATAGACTAGCTGGGAGTAATAAGTAAATGTGTGGCAAAAAGGTGTTTTTGGGTATGAGCGGGGGTGTAGACTCGGCAGTGTCGGCGCAGATTTTGAAGGATGCCGGATATGAAGTGATAGGTGTATATATGAAAAATTGGAGTAAAGATTTGCCTGGGATGAAGTGTCCTTGGGCGGAAGATTTGGCAGATGCAAAGCGAGTTGCGGTGCAGCTTGATTTGGACTTTAGGGTTTTTGATTTTGAGCAAGAGTATAAGCAGAAAGTGGTAGATTATATGCTTGCTGAGTATCAAAAAGGGAATACCCCGAATCCGGATATAATGTGTAATCAGGAGATAAAGTTTAAGCTATTTGCAGAAGTGGCTTTTGAACAAGGGGCGGATTTGATTGCTACGGGACATTATGCGCGGACGGATGGGGCGAATTTGCTGAAAGCTGTGGATGAGAATAAAGATCAGACGTATTTTTTGTATAGGATTGATGAGGAAGTTTTGGCGAAGACTTTGTTCCCAGTGGGGGGGATGATGAAGGTTGAAGTGAAACAGAGGGCTGCTGAGTTGGAATTTGCTGTAGCGGGCAAATCGGAGTCGATGGGAGTGTGTTTTGTAGGCGAAGCTAATATTAAGGATTTTTTGGCGGAATTTGTGGAACAAAGGTCGGGGGAGATTAGGGAAGTTGAGACTGATAGGTTATTGGGGATGCATGATGGAGCGATATACTATACTTTGGGACAACGGCATGGCCTGAATCTGACTATTGGTTTGCCGTATTATGTGGTGCGGAAAGATATGGAGAAAAATATCGTATATGTATCACAAGATTTGAATAATGAAGAATTGTGGAAGGACGAGGTGGGACTTCGGGATGTGATTTTGAGGGGATATTTTGGCGAGAACACGCTGGATGTAGAGGTGCGGGTGCGACATCGGGCGGTCTTGGTGAGTGCTAAGTTAAACCGAGCGACTGAAGTGCTGGAGTTTGCGGAAAAACAAAAGGCTTTAGCGCCTGGTCAATCCGTGGTGTTTTATCAAGGGGATAAGTGTATTGGTGGCGGAATAGTTGAGTAGAAATTAGGTGTTGCCTCAAGAATTTTAAGGTAATTTTAGGCTAGAACGCTTAATAAATATATGCTATTGTGTAAACACAAACAGGATATAAAGTATGGATGTTAATGGAATGTATCCGAACCAGACACAGCGTGCTGAAGAGAAAGGAAAAAATAACTCTGGGCTAAAAGTCGTGGCTGTAACTTGTGCAGTTTTGGCTTTTGTATTTGCGGGGTTAAATGTAGTGCAGTTGATAGTGAGAAATAATGATGACCGAGAGATTTCGCAGGATGGAGATCAAGACCTTTCGGATGATGATGGGGGTAGTCCGCTGTCTCTTTATCAGCAACTAATGAGTGCGTTTTGCGAGGGTGAATCAGATAATTGCGTAAGCACAATGGAATTGTTTGACTATGAGACAATTGTAAACAGCCCGAATTTTCCTTACCAGTATATTTCTGCGTTTGAACATCTAAAGAATGTACCACAAGATAGTGGTGCCGGCGCCTTGTTTTATCGTGCTGGAGCCGATGATCGTTGGAAGTTTGTAATGAGTGGAAATAGCGTTCCGGCCTGCGAGGTGTTCCGGATGCGTGAATTGCAATTAACTTTTGCTGATTGGGGAGAAAAATGTGCTGTAGGAGAAGCGGAAGTTAGCACTATCAAAGAGTACTTTACGAATTAGTGGGAGTAGGCTAGTTTGGGTATTCCTACTGTGTTGGTACAAGAATTAACGTTGGGGGTGACTGTTTTATGCGGAAAACTGTCTACGATGTAGTGAGTTTGTGTAAAATCTAATATTTTGGTATTGACAAGGACTAGTGGGGGGGGGGGGGGGGTAAACTATAGTAGTAATTGTAATAAGATTAATGCGGAAAAATAAGGATATACGAATATGAACCCACAAGAGCAGCTTAACACACAACAGAACGTAACTCCGCCCATTTCCAATTCCCCATATCCTACATCGCCTCCGCCCATTAATATGCCCGTAAATAATCCTGTGTCAGCACAGCCTAGTAATACCATCCATACATTAGGTATTTTGTCTGTCATTTTTGCTTTCATCTTCCCATTAGTCGGCTTAATTCTTAGTCTAGTTGGACGTTCTAAAGCCAAGCGAGCGCGTCTTGCGACAGGACAACTAGTGAAAACTACCTTGTTAACCGTTGGCCTGATCTGCTCGATCGTCTTTTTAGCTCTCTACTCTTTGCTCTTCGCTTCCCTCATCCCTGAATTAACAAAATATACCTTCTCAACTGACAAAATCGTCGGAAATTGGGATTGCACGTCGCTAGAAATGCTTACCTCTGGAACCTTTCCTGACCGCTTGACTATCGACAAAAGCTCCTATAGTATGCCCGCGGAGGGTGCTGGCAGCTTTATTGTCGTACCATCTAAAGTCAATGAGGACGTATGGAGATCACTGGAGTCTACGCTGAAGATATTAAGTATTTCGGACGAAACCCCAACGACCTATAGCCTTGAAACCGATAGCGGAAGAACTATATCCGTAGTGCTGATGAAAACGACCGATGGTGAAGATGTCCTGTTATTCTATGCCACGACCGTCTATTCTTGTAAAAGAGCAGGCTCGAATTCTGCCGGTTCTGGTTCTA
The DNA here is from genome assembly GCA_031290255.1 of Candidatus Nomurabacteria bacterium. Classification (GTDB taxonomy): domain Bacteria; phylum Patescibacteriota; class Saccharimonadia; order Saccharimonadales; family Saccharimonadaceae; genus UBA2834. Next base: position 30,800 of record JAITNW010000016.1, on the reverse strand, counting down.
GCTCGACGGCCAAAGATTACACTCAGATCATTATCGGCGACTGGGGCTGCTCAACTGGTGATGGCATAATCATGGACGACAATGGCAATTTTGCGGGTACGGATTATTCAAATATTACTAGGCAATACGAATTCGGCAGCGACGGCACGGTCTATGGCTACATGCTAAGTAGCAAGTACACAAATTATCTCCATGCGACCTATTCGCCCGAAGCGTACACAGCGAGTTCAAATGGATTTTATAAGGCCTCCATCATGATCCATTTTATTGATTTCGTGGTGGAGGGCGAGCGAAGAGAAAATTTGATTGACACTAAGTGGGAATTAGTGGTGAACCCTTCTGATCCGGATACGATTGGGCTGATGGCTGGTGGTGATGCATTTCAGTGTATGCGGAGGGGGTAAAAGTCGCCTGGGCGGATGCAGTACCATGATACCAAATGTGTTAGGATGTGTCGTTTTTTACAGAAAGGACACCGGGCTAAACATGGTCGTGGCTTACGAGGAGTGTAGAAAAGATATGTGAAGTTTATGATAAAATCGTCAAAATCGTGCGTGACGAATGGAAAGAGGTTCAGGCCGATCGTCGCTTCCGCATCGTGGTTGAAGATTTAGGACAGGCCATCATCGATAATTATCTGACCATAGCCCTCATCGAAAAAGGATTTTCAAAAATTGAAAACTATGACCGTGCTCACGCTAGTGAACTGCTGGGGTAAATCTAGCACGAACTTATGATTGAAGAAATGGTATAGTTTGGGTCGTGTTTCTCTTTTAATTTTGGTAAAAATTGCCTATAAAAAACCTCGTAAACAAAAATAGCGGGATCTGCTTAGGTAATTTTGTGGTGCCGATTTCGATTGTGTTGATGTCGCCAGTTTCAAATAAGCTTTTGGTATTTTCGAGACTTTTTACGTCAACTTTGCTCGTGTTCATGCTTCTATGACACCATATATTACCTTTGTTATAAGTGAGGTATAATGGGGGGATGGAGATTGGTTTGATTGTGATTGGGGTGGTTTTATTGGTCGTTGGGGTTTTTCTGGTGACGGCTTTGTTTGGGGCGCCTTATGTGCCAAGTTTGGAGAGGGAGTTGACTGGAGTTTTCGAAAAGCTGCGGCCGTTGACTAAGGAAGACGTGGTGGTGGATTTTGGGAGTGGGGATGGGATTGCGCTTAAGGTAGCGGCGAAAAGCGGCGCTGGGAGAGTGGTAGGGTTAGAGCTGAACCCGTTTTTGGTAGGAATAGCGAGGTTTCGAAATCGCAAGCTGAAGAATGTTGAGGTAAAAACTGGGGATATGATGACGATGAAGTGGCCGGATGATATGACGGTGGTGTATGTATTTGGACTTGATAGGGTGATGAAGCGGCTCAAGCCACGTCTGGAGAAGTTTGCGAGGGGGCAGGGACGGGAGATTGACGTGATTAGTAAGGCTTTTGAGTTTGCAGGGATGAAAGCTAGTGGAGAACGTGATGGGTTCTATCTCTATAAAATAAAAGGTTCACTGTAGTTAACCAGAACAACGATACCTTCGTTTAATAGTTGACTTACGGCTACTATTTTAGGCTGGATTTTCTTTTTTTTGTGACAGTGAACTTTTTTTGTGCTTTAATAGAATTAGCATTACAATAATGTATAATTTCAGGAGGAGGCTCAAAATGGCGCAAATCGAGAGAGAGAGAGAGAGAGAGAGTCAAAGGAGTGCGAGTATGCGGATTAAGACATATATCGCAAAAGTCCCGCTATGGCTAAAAATCACCGCTAGTGTTGTAATTTTGGCAACACTAATTCTCACGATTTTGGCAGTTATTAACCCCAGTTTCCTCAATCTCCAAGGCGATACTCGAACTATTTTCGGCCGTGATATTTCGGTCGCCCTCATCGCCATCACCGCCGCCCTATTTATCATTGCTTCGATGATTCTGGTTATTATTCTTAACCATCAACTTACCACCTGTCATCACCGTAAAATCTCACAACTCAAAACGACTATCGCCCCTGAGCATCACGATTTCCACATCAAAAAACTCCGCCGCCAAAAACTCGTCGCCCACGTCGGTTCTGTCCTTGTGCTTGCGGCGATTTTGTTCGGCGGGTTGTTGGCGTTTTCGCCGGCCGAAGCCACCACCATCTCCACCTGCGGAGAGAATGATTGCGCTATGGAGATTTCGCAAAACGTTTATCAGCGGGTGCGGGATGAGGCGGTGACGATTAAGTTTGATATGCATTCATCAGATGAGTATGTCGTCGCCAGTTCGGTGCAATGGGTTCGCGAAAGCCTGAATAACCCAACACTAAATATAACCGACAGAACTAGTTTCGTATTGGCGTGGTATAACGCCACCGGAAAAGATTGGGGGTCAATAAATCTTGTCAAGGAAGACCCGAGCGGCAGTGATGTTTTCCCAAATAATTGGAAGGGATCACTGTCCGTGACCGAAAATGCTCGCTATTGGGTTCTGACGACTTACAATTGGGTGAAGCCAATCGGCTATGACGGGCCAAATAAGACTTTCCTTTATAATATTCAATCTTATGACGTCGCCAACATTTTTTCCACATTTAGTATTTGGATGTATGGCACGGAAGATTTTACAGAGGAAGAAACGGCGGCGCGCTGGGCGTCTGCGGCATACGACCCTGGTAATCGGCGGGTGTTTGAATATGAAGATTTGCGGTTGAATAACGTTGATGGCGAGCCAGTGGCAGTGCCGTTTGATCTGGGCAAGAAACCGAGCGATGTCACGACTTGCCAGACGGTTAATGGTTGTAATAGTTTTACCGATCCCTATATTCCCTCACCGAGCGATGTGGTTAAGGAAAGTATTCTGTGGGATATAAATGTCCGTACTGACTACGTTAGCAATCTTGGCTACGACATATTTATACTTCAGCCGATGGGAGCATTTTTGGATAATACATACGCTTGGAACTTTCAGATTGGGGCGAAAAGTTACCCCTGTGGAACTAGTGTTGCAACGGGAGGCTTTAGACCCGTTATTGCACCCGCATGTGGTCAGCCAGCCATAGCGAGCAATGGTCATACTTGGTTTAACCAATCACAACAGGTGATTAACCACTACTTCCCAGATGGGTTCTTGTCGCCGACGCTCAATCTAATGACTGAGTCGTCGCCGTTGCAGACTTCGGGCGGGGCGTTTAACCCGCACCGTTATGTAATGCATTATGCGAAAAACATCAATGTTTTCCAAAAAGTGGAGGCGAATCTGGTGGATGCCAATGGCGATTTGCTGACGGATTTGGGCGATAATGGGAAGTGGACGTTTTATGCGCCACGTAATAGGAATTATTATTGCTGGCCAGAAAGCGACGCGCACCCTGTGCCACCATCGAGTGATTGTACTGGAAGCCAAATGCTAGTTGCGACCAAAGGCGATTATACGGGGGCTGATGATGTGAACAGATTCCTGGCAGTGGGCGGGGCGTTGAAACCGCCGACTGATGAGGATTATATTACGCGCGGGTGGTATTTTGGTGAGAGTAGTACGGTGGTGGCGGATACTAATGACACTAGCAATGCGGGTAATTTATATGGTATAGACGAAACGACGGGCGACCCGATTTTCGTCAACCGCACGGATTTCTATGGGTTAGATATGCGAGTTCATTTGAGTGGAACTGACGCTGACCCAGCGGTGCTGAGGGGGTTTCAGACAGAAGATGGCGATAGTGTGCAGATGTATATTGTTTATGATAGCACGACCAGTATTACTTCGGAGGTGGTGGACAGGCATTTGCGTTATGACACGGAGGTGACGGTGGCTGACGACCCGTGTACGTATGGGACGGCGGAGTGTCGGCAGTTGCCGTTTGCTAATGATAACGCCGAGGCGGGGATTGTGGCGAGTGGCGATCCGTTGGCGGATCAGGGCTATGGGTCAATTTGGCCGGCTGATGTCCACGTGACGGCGGGGGCGACGGGGCAAGATTTCACGGCACAGGCGCGCGATGACAGCAACTATGTGGTGGGCGCGGTGGCGGTGGGAGCGGAAGTTTATAAATTGATTGATGATACGGGCTGTCCGCTGTCTAGCGATGCTGATACCAGCGGGTGCGATTTGAGTGAGAGCAATCGGGTGTATATCCCCTATACGATTACGGGGGCGCAGGTGGCGGGGTCGCCAGTGGCGGTGAGCGGGGGAGCGAATAACTTCACGATGCCGACATTTGACGGGCTGCCGTGGGCTAGCCAAGACGGGTTTTTCTCGGTGACGGTGGACAAATCTGAGATGGCGAATAATCGGGTGTTTGTGGATTTCTATTATGAGGGCGACACTAATGCTGATAACGAGTGGAAAGGGATTCCGATTTCGCAAAAAGTGCAAGTGGAAGTGTGGTGGCGGGGGAAATATGGCAGTAATGTGGTCAATACGGCGCTCAAAGGGCAGAAGATTTTTGCCACCCGATATGGCTATGGCGAGATTTGCGTGCCGAATACTTATACAAACGTGGCGGATTTGACGCTGGGGAGCAGTTGCGGGGGCGATCTGGACGACGAATTGACGACTAGCGAACCGACGATGCATTGGCTGTATGAGGGGGCGGACGTGTTGCTGGGTGATGATTATACTACTACTACTACTACTACTACTACTACTACTACTTATGGGGTGATTGATTTGACTGAGCCGGTGCCGGCCTATGCGATGTTTGATTATCAGCGGTCTACGGACGGGGAAAACCTTGACATTGACCAAGAAGTGGTAATTGTGCCGATGTATGCGCCCGATATTGACGGGACGGATTATGGGGTGGAGTATGCGCTGGTGGAGACGATTGAGTCGCTGCTGAGCGAGAGTGTGGAGTATGATGCGCCGACGACTCTGGCGGTGGACGGGGTGGATTATGTCTATGTGGGGTGGTCAATGACGGATTACGCGCAGATTCCGCTGAGTTTGGCGGAGGCGATGGGGGATGGCGATTTCCATTTGGGCGAGGCGGTGTCTTTGCCCGCGCCGCGGGTGTTGGGGGAGCGGGTGGTGGTGACTTATTATGCGCCAGCCGATACGTTACTTGATAATAATGGTGACGATATAGCAAATTATCCGGTTGCATGGGAAGTTGGTGCAAATTTGGGCCTCGGCGACAATTTAACTGGTAACGAGCACTTAATCGGTAGCGGTTTGAATATGTTGGCGGTGGCGACCAAAGATTACTTTGACGATGCTGGAGATGGTGCAACGTTATTAGGTGTGAAAGTGGACGATTCTGATTATCTGACGAACGAAGACTATGCAGCGACCCACGGCAGCACTAAAATCACCCTATTTTCCAAATATCTTGACACATTGATAGCGGGCATTCATTCTCTGTATGTCCATTATTCGGATGGCGTAACTTTGATTGGGTATTTTGAGATTTTGCCAAAAGGCGGTAGTAATGGGGGTACTGGTGGTAGTGATGACAACATAGCTCCACCGAACAGCGGTATGCTTGATGTCCTGAATAGTGATGGCGCTAAGGCAACTTTCTTTGTCCTGCCCTATTTGGCTTTGGCGGTGATTGGCGGTATGGCGTTGGAAAAAAGATTAAATAGGCGTAGACAGCGTTCGTTTGCGGGAAGTGATCTTGGCGATAGCGTTAGCCATCAGCCCAACACGGAAATGGAAGAACCTGCTGAGACTACCGAAATGACAGAATTCGTAGCCAACAGCATTACCGCCTCATCATTTCTTAATGACATAAGCGATAAGGCAGAGGTTGAAACAGATGATGAGCCACCAGCCGTTGTTCACCACATCGTTGAGATTGATGTTAAAGATGGCAACGAGAAGAAGAAAACTATCAAAACGCATATTGCAAAAAAGGCGGCGCGACATACTAAAAAATGAGACGGTAAATGAGCAAAGTCCTACAAGCAGAGTGTATGGCTTGATGCTTCTAGTTGCGCAACTTATGCCATAAGCGCGTCAATTCTATCTCTACAAGATAAAATAAGGGTTTACAAATCTTTGGGAATCAGTTAAGATAGATGAAAGAGTTTTCGTAGCTGTGTTTGTTCGTGCTGAAATGGATATGGCTTAGACAAATTATCAATTTTATAAAGAGGGTTTTTTGTGCCTACAATCAATCAATTAGTTCGGAAGCCTCGTAAGAGAGCTCCAAAGAAAAGCAAAGCTCCGGCGCTGGGTTCGATTTTGAACACGCTGAAGACGCGCTACTATGATCAAGCTGCACCGCTTAAGCGTGGTGTCTGTATTAAAGTTACTACCAAGACGCCAAAGAAGCCAAACTCGGCGCTGCGTAAGGTCGCTCGGGTGCGCCTTACTAATGGGCAAGAGGTTTGGGCTTACATCGGTGGTGAAGGTCACAATTTGCAGGAGCATGCCGTAGTGCTAGTACGTGGTGGCCGTGTGCCGGATCTTCCTGGTGTGCGTTATCATATCGTGCGGGGAACTTTGGATCTCCAGGGTGTACAGGGTCGCAAGCAAGCTCGCTCCAAATACGGTGCGAAGAAGGAGAGTAAGTAATTATGCCACGTAAAGTTACTACAAGTCTACAACGGACGCTTAATCCTGATCGCAAGTATCAGAGTATCTTGGTGCAGCGCTTGATCAATAAATCTATGCTGGATGGCAAGAAGCAATCTGCCGAAAGAGCCGTATATGCGGCTGTTGAGGGGGCTGCCAAAAAGCTGAACAGCGAGAACCCAGTAGAGGTGTTTGAGACGGCGCTAAATAATATTAGTCCAAATTTTGAGGTCAAATCTCGTCGGGTGGGTGGCGCTAATTATCAGATCCCGTTCCCGATTTCGGGTCATCGCCAACTGCATTTTGCATTTAGCTGGCTGGTGGCTGCGGCGCGCGCGCGCTCTGGGATGCCTTATGCTAAGCGGCTTGAGGCTGAGATTGTGGATGCCTATAACGAAACTGGTGCAGCTTTCAAGAAGAAGGAAGATACGCATCGGATGGCAGAGGCAAACCGCGCGTTTGCTCACTTTGCTCGCGTTTAATCTACCCAAAATAGAAGAAGTCTTCGGTGTTTTCCGAAGGCTTCTTTTTTGTGCTAAAATTAAGGTATATGAGCGGGCGTAAACTTATTTATCAGATTTACCCAGCGGCTTTTGGAACCCTTAATGATATTGCTAAAAGGTTGCCCGAGATTGCTAAGTTAAGCCCTGATTATATCTGGCTGAATCCGTTTTTTGAGAGTCCTTGGCTGGAGGGCGGGTATGATGTGGCGGACTATTTGAAGGTAAATCAAAGGTTCGGAACGATGGGGGATTTTCGGAAGTTGGTGGCGCGAGCGCGGGAGTTTAAGATTGAGATTTTGCTGGATCTGGTGCTGAATCATACTTCTTGCCAGCATGAATGGTTTGAAAAATCGAGAAATCGCGACGTTTGGTACGATGATTATTATATTTGGCTGGACAAGCCACTCAATTGGCGGTCGTTTTTTGGTGGGCCGGCGTATGAGTATGATCCGGTGCGGGGGCAGTATTATTTGCATCTTTTCGATAAGTCGCAGCCAGATTTAAACTTCAAAAATCCGCGCGTGGTGCGGGAGTTTAAGAGAATTATTGATTTCTGGATGGCGGAGGGGATTGCAGGGTTTCGGGTGGATTCTGCAAATGTTTTGTTTGAGTCTAAGCTGGTTTCGAGTAGGCTGCCGAAAATGCCGGGATTTTTATATTATTTTCAGACGAAATCTACGGTAAAAACTCTGAAAAGCTTGTTTGGCGGTAATGGAATCTTCTCGATTGCGGAGCCGGTGGGCGGAGATTTTTTTGGGAAAAAGAAATTTCATGAACTGACCGAAAGGGCCTTTGACGCGTCGTTTAATATTGGAGTGCTTGATGCGGCAGATACGCTGTTCTCAGATAAGGCGCACCCAAGGCCGCTGAATTATCGGAAATGGTTTAGGAAATTGGCAAATTGGACGCCTGAGCCGAAGTTATCCTTTGCGCTCGAATCACACGATACTCCGCGTGCGCCGTCAAGGTTTAATGCCGACCCTAAAGTGCTGGCTATGCTCCAATTTTTGCTTCCTGCGAATTTTCCGTGTGTTTATCAGGGGCAGGAGCTGGGGATGCTGAATCCTAAGCTTGGTGATTGCATCGCAGATTATCCTGGCGTGCAGTCACGGGCGATTTACCAACAATTGATCAACCGAGGTAAGACGCGTACGGAAGCGATGTCTGTAATTAAGAAAGTTTCGAGAGACAATGCGCGGTCGCCACTAGATTGGGAGGAATATTTGCGCCAATCTGGAGAAGAGGACTCGGTTTTGAACTTTTATCGACAGTTAGTGGAGACGTGGCGGACAGATGAGGTGCTGAAAAAGGGCGTGCTCAGAGTCAAGAAAATTCGGAAGAGTGGTGTGTTTGATTTTGAAAGAAGCTATGGTTATAAAACTTACAAAGTTCATTTGGATCTTTCGGGCAAGACCAAATCTACATTGATAGACAATTTGGGTCAAATTGTGCTTTCATCTCGATAAGAATTATGTTATATTGGTGAAAAGTCTATTACTATTGTCTAAAAAATAAGGAAAGATATGGCAAGCCAACAAGTTAAGGATCTAAAAAATTTTAGGAATATCGGGATTATCGCGCATATTGATGCTGGTAAAACTACCACGTCAGAGGCGATTTTGTATCGTACTGGCTTGAAGCACAAGATTAGCCTAGTTAAAGGCGATGACGGTGGTGCTACTACCGACTGGATGGAGCAGGAAAAAGAGCGTGGTATTACAATCACTTCGGCAGCTGTGACAGCATACTGGAAAGAACACAAAATTAACATCATTGATACGCCGGGGCATATCGACTTTACCGCTGAAGTGGAGCGTTCGCTGCGCGTACTGGATGGTGCCGTGACAGTATTTGATGGCAAGATGGGCGTGGAGGCACAATCTGAGACGGTTTGGCGTCAAGCTAATAAGTATGGTGTACCTCGTATCTGTTTTATCAATAAGATCAACCAAATCGGTGGGGATTTCTACAAATCGCTCGACTCGATCCACCGACGTTTGAGCAAAAATGCCGTGGCGATCCATTTGCCAATCGGCTTTGAAAAAGAAATCAACGGCGTGGTAGATCTTGTAGATATGAAGGCTTACACTTATAAGGAATATACTGACCACGAATTGACCGTGGGTGAAATTCCGGAAGATATGCAAGAAAAGGCGAAGCATGCACGCGCAATGCTGATTGAGGAAGCAGTGCAGGCAGACGAGAAGCTGATGGAGAAGTTCTTTGAGGGTGGGGAAGAAAGCATTACTACGGATGAACTAAAGACGGCGCTGCGCAAGCGTGTGCTGGATGGCGATTTTTACCTCGTAACTGGTGGTGATGGCCGGGGCGTGATTGTAGAAAAAGTACTTGACTTGGTGGTGGATTATTTGCCAAGCCCACTTGATCGGGATCTTGGCCAAACTATCGGCATCAATCCTAAGAATGGCGAGGAAATTTTCCGCAAAGCCGACAATTCTGAACCTTTGACGGCACTAGCGTTTAAGATTGCGGCGGATCCGTTCGTCGGCAAGCTGATATTTGTACGCATTTACTCTGGTAAATTGCAATCTGGTTCATACGTGATGAATGCAACTACGGGCAACAAAGAGCGCGTAGGTCGCTTAGTGCGGATGTTTGCAGATAAGCGTGAAGAAATTGATGAAATTGATGCAGGCGATATTGCTGCTGTGGTGGGCCTAAAAGATACTACTACGGGCACGACAATTTGCGATCCAGCTCACCCGATTCTCCTAGAGTCTATAGATTTCCCAGAACCACCAGTGTCAATTGCCGTAGAGCCAAAGTCTAAGGTCGATCAAGAAAAGATGGGGCTGGGGCTGGGGCGTCTAGCCGAAGAAGATCCAACTTTCCGCGTGCACACCGATGACGAGACTGGTCAGACGATCATTTCTGGTATGGGTGAGCTACATTTGGAGATCATTATTGATCGTTTGCGCCGTGAATTTAGCGTGGAAGCGAATACTGGCGAGCCACAAGTGGCATACCGCGAGACGATTCGTGGCATCTCCGAGACGCAAGGTAAGCATATTAAGCAGTCTGGTGGGCGTGGTCAGTACGGTGACGTTTGGATTAAGTTTGAGCCAAATGAGACTGGTAAGGGCTTTGAGTTTATCGACAGCATCAAGGGTGGCGTGGTGCCTCTAGAGTATCGCAAGCCGGTAATGGAAGGTATCAAAGAAACTTTGGTCGGTGGCGTGATTGCAGGCTATCCAGTAATTGACGTGAAGGCGACTCTCTATGATGGGTCTTACCATGACGTTGATTCCTCAGAGTTGGCTTTCCATTTGGCAGGTGCTTTGGCGACACGTGAGGGTGTTAAGCGGGCGAAACCAGTGATTCTGGAGCCGGTTATGAAGATCGAGATTACTACCCCTGAAGATTTCATGGGCGACGTAATTGGCGACCTCAACTCTCGCCGTGGCCGTGTGGATGCGATGGAAGATTTGGTGGGTGGAGCTAAGGTGATTCGGGGCTTTGTGCCACTTGCAAATATGTTTGGTTATACCTCCGATCTGCGCGGTATGTCGCAAGGTCGGGCAGCTTCCACAATGGAGCTTTCGGACTACGAGGAAGTGCCACCGAATATCGCTCAAGAGATTATCGAGAAACGTAATTCTAAGTAAAATCTCAATAGATTTACAGAAAAATCCCCACTAAAGTCTAGTGGGGATTTTGTTTGAGTTCCCAGTAACAATTTACCCTTTTGTTGCTTTACTTTAGAAAAAACTTCGTCTATAATATAGGTATTATCTTGGGCTGGTTAATATTAGCGCCCAGAAAGTATTAAATAAAGGAGAATTAAATACTATGGCAAATTTTGACCGTAGCAAACCTCATGTCAACGTTGGTACGATGGGCCACGTCGACCACGGTAAGACTACTCTCACAGCCGCTATCACAAACGTGTTAGCAAGGAAGCTTCCTTCGGAAGTAAATAAAGCAGTTAACTATGATCAGATCGATAATGCGCCAGAGGAAAAAGCTCGTGGCATCACGATTGCTACTTCCCACAACGAATACGAATCAGAAAAGCGACACTACGCGCACGTCGATATGCCAGGTCACGCCGACTACATCAAGAATATGATTACCGGTGCGGCGCAGATCGATGGTGCGATCCTCGTGGTGGCCGCCAATGACGGTCCGCTGCCTCAGACTCGCGAGCACGTGCTTTTGGCTCACCAGGTGAACGTGCCCAAGATTGTCGTTTTCTTAAACAAGATGGATCTCGCTGATCCAGAACTCGTAGAGCTGGTAGAGATGGACATTCGTGAACTGCTTAGCAAGAACGGTTATGATGGCGATAATACGCCAATCATCAAGGGCTCTGCTACCAAGGCGCTTGAGGGCGATGCAGATAGCGAACAGGCTGTGATGGACTTGATCAAGGCCGTAGATGAGTGGGTTGAAGAACCAATTCGTGAGACTGAAAAGCCATTCTTGATGCCGATTGAGGATGTGTTCTCGATTAAGGGCCGTGGCACCGTGGCTACGGGTCGTATTGAGCAGGGCATTATCAAGCTCAATGATGAAGTTGAGATTGTGGGTCTTAAAGACACGCAAAAATCCGTGGTTACCGGTATCGAGGCTTTCAAAAAGACTCTTGATGAAGGTAGGGCGGGCGATAACGCTGGATTGCTACTGCGTGGCATTGAGCGCGACGATATTGAGCGTGGTCAGGTGATTGCAAAGCCAGGCACAATTACTCCACATACGGAGTTTGACGCTGAAGTTTATATCTTGAAGAAAGAAGAAGGCGGCCGTCATACGCCATTTGCAAAGGGCTACAAGCCACAATTCTACTTCCGTACTACGGACGTAACTGGCGAAGTTGAGCTCCCAGCTGGCAAAGAAATTGTCATGCCAGGGGACACCATTAGCTTTAAGGTGAAGTTGATGGCGCCAATCGCTATGAACGACAACGAACGCTTTGCTATCCGCGAAGGTGGCAAGACCGTTGGCTCGGGTGTGGTGACTAAGATTGTAAAATAATCCTACGAAAATAGCAGAAAATAGCCCCTATTGGGGGCTATTTTTGTTGTTGGTGATTGACAAAATGTTCGTGGTGTGATATAATGCTGTTGTGGGGGTTGGACATTATCATCTAATCACTGCTTATGTTTGAAAAATATTTTGATGGGGGTAAAATTTATGTTGTATCCTAGGGTTCGAATAGTGGAAGGTGACAAGAGTTACCGCAAGCTGAATCAGACTCTGCTGAATACCGCGATGGGGCGAATGCGGGATATTTTGGATTTTAGCGGGCTGGAGAATTGCTCGGTAGTTACCACGGTATTTTCTCAGGGTCACGGAGTGGCATATGCAAGCCACGAGGTGCGTTTTGCCCTAGCTTCTTCTAAAGTAGCGGTCAGCTTTGGGGAGGTTTATGACGAGACGGTAAAGAACCGTCTCGAGTCACGTCGCGGTGAATTCTGCAGTTATCCTCAGTATGGGTCGGGAAGAGAGATTAATAATCTGTTTTGCGTCGAGGGCGGATTGTTTTGGCTTGATGGCGAAGAGCCCGATCTGGATAGTCTTACCGAACTAGCTAGACTGGTCGACGATCTGTTCGTGGATTACTATGATTGGCTGATTGACCCGAACCGAGACGGAGATTTGTGTGTGATTGACGTAGGAGATTAGATGAATAACCCTTGAGTTTTGTAACTCAGGGGTTTTTCTTGACATTTTGATGGAAATTATATATAATTAGTGAGCAATAAATTAAATATTTATCGCTGAAAACTCATAGACTGATCGTCTAGAATCAATCTGAGGTTACAGGGATAGTAAGGAGAAAAATGGCAGAAGCAAAGGCGGCAAAAGATAGTGGGCTGAAGATTAGGATTAGGCTGAAGGCTTATGATCACCGAGTGATTGATCAGTCAGCGAAGCAGATCGTGGATACGGCTATTCGGACGGGTGCGAGCGTGAGCGGCCCAGTGCCGTTACCGACTAAGCGTTCGACTTTTACGGTGGTGAAGTCGCCACATGTCTATAAGACCGGTGGGGAAGCTTTTGAGATGAAGGTGCATAAGCGCTTGATTGACGTGATGAATGCGACGCCAAAGACGATTGATAGCTTGCAGAATCTATCGCTTCCGGCGGGGGTGGATGCGGAAATCAAGATGTAGCTTGCCATTTTGGCGAGAAAGACTCGAGCTGTGAGGCTCGGGTTTTTTGTTGTGAGAGAGGACGCCTATCGTCTCCGTGGCTCCTTCTGAGATACGTAGTGTAAACTGCTGAAATCGATATGTATAACTCTGACAGGACACGATTTTCTTGACTTTTTTGAGTATGTGTGCTATAATGAGAAGATAGGGCTGGTTTTGCCAGCTTGCTTCTGGGGTCGTTGATTACGAAAATCTCTGTAAAAACCCTTTACTTGGGGGAAAAACTGTGATAAAATATTCGCATAACATTAAATATCAAGCATTGGTATCTGGACGCAAGGGATAGGTCTTAAAGAGAAGAAACCACCCACAAGTCTAGGTATTTTAATGGAAAGAAAGGGCGCTTCAAAAATGAAAGCGATTCTCGGCACCAAAGTTGGTATGACCCAGATTATCAGCGCTGACGGCGTAGTTACTCCTGTGACTATTCTTCAGGCTGGCCCTTGCACAGTAACTCAGACTAAATCTGTCGAAACCGACGGATATAGTGCTGTGCAAATGGCATATGGTCAGGGTAAGAATCTGAGCAAGGCCGTGTCCGGACACGTCAAAAAAACCGGCAAAGATATTAAACCTAAGTTTGTGCGTGAAATTCGAACAGACAATATTCCTGAAGAAATGACTCTCGGTAGCGAAATTACCGTGGAGACTTTTGCTTTGGGCGACAAAGTGCAGGTTACTGGTATTAGCAAGGGTAAGGGGTTTGCTGGTACGATCAAGCGACACAATTTTCACGAGTCGAAGCACACTCATGGCGGTAACGGCAACGTGCGTCGGGTTGGTTCGATTGGCTCGATGTACCCTCAGAAGGTCATGCGGGGCAAGAAAATGCCTGGACGGATGGGGCACGATCAGGTGACCGTGAAGAATCTCGTGATTGCCTATATTGATGCAACTAATAACTTGATTGGTATCAAGGGCGCTGTGCCTGGTCCAAATAAGGGGTTGATCGTGGTGGAGGGAAAGGAATAGTATGGCAAACGCAAAATTAAATAAAGATATTTATGCTATTAGCGTAGAGAATCATGAGCTGGTAAAATTGGCCTATGATGCTTATCTTGCTAATTCTCGATCTTCCCATGCTAAGACTTTGAAGCGGGGCGAAGTGCGTGGTGGTGGTAAGAAACCTTGGAAGCAAAAGGGTACGGGTCGTGCGCGTTTTGGTTCTACGAGGAACCCGATTTGGCGTCATGGCGGTGTGGCCTTTGGCCGTACTGGTGAAGAAAACTTTACCAAGAAGATAAGCAAGGGCGCGAAGTTGCAGGCCGTACGTCAAGCGCTTTCGATGGCAAATACCGCAAAAACTATTACAGTGATTGCTGATTTTACCGCTAAGACTGGCAAGACTAAAGATGCGGTTAAAGAACTTAGCATCAAAGATGACAAAAACTATTTGGTGGTAGTGCCAGAAAAGACCGAGCAGATTTTGCGCGCGACTGGCAATATTGCTAATATCAAGATTGTCCGGCCGACTTATCTGAATGTGTTTGATATCTTGAATGCTGACCAGATGCTGATTATGGAGGCTGCGCTTCCTATGATTGAGAGCTGGTTGACCGGAAAGGAGACAAAGTAATGTTGATTCGTCCTATTCAGACCGAAAAAGCTTATACTGCTCAGGCAAAGCGGATTTATATGTTCAATGTGCCGGATGGTTCAAGCAAACAAGCGGTTGCAAAAGCCGTGGCAGAACAATACAAAGTTACGGTGACTTCTACGCGTATCGTGATCCGCAAGGGTAAAGCTACGAAGTTTAGCCGTGGCAAACGCGCATATCCTGGTACAACTTATCGCCAAGATCGCAAGATTGCTTATGTGACTTTGAAAGAAGGCGACAAGATTAAGGTATTTGACGAAGAAGCCGTGCAAGAAACTGAGGCTAAAGACGAGAAAAAGACCGTCGTGAAAGCTACAGACAAAGCTCAGAATATTGAGACCAAAAAAGCAGGGCTGTTTACTCGCCGTCGCACTGGCAATAGAGGAGATAAATAATGAGTATTAAACTATATAACCCAACTACTCCGGCACAACGCCAAAAGACAACTCAGGACTTTGATCAGATTACTACTCGGAAGCCTCTGAAGAGTCTTTTGAAGAGTAAAAAGCAGAATGCTGGTAAGAATAACCAAGGTAGAATCACGGTGCGACATCGTGGTGGTGGTGTGAAGCGACATTATCGCTTGATGACTTATAATCTGCCGAATGATTTGACGCTGACGATTGAAGAAATCGAATATGATCCAAATCGTAGCGCGCGGATTGCGCGTGCGAAAGATCAGAACGGGGTGTTTTATTACGTGCTTGCAGATACTAATATGAAAAAAGGTGCCACAATCAAAACCGGTAGCGAGGCTCCTATAGAGACGAGTAACCGGATGGCGATTGATCTGATTCCAGTGGGTACGCAAATCTATGCGATTGAGCTTACTCCTGGCAAAGGCGCTCAAATGGTACGCTCGGCTGGCACGTCTGCACAGCTGATGGCTAAGGAGAATGGTTACGCCACTCTAAGGTTGCCATCGGGCGAGGTTCGTAAAGTTTTGGTGACTTGTCAGGCTAATATCGGCATAGTTGGCAATGTTCAGCATCAGAATATTAAGATTGGTGCGGCCGGTCGCAATCGTCGCAAGGGTATTCGCCCATCGGTACGCGGCGTAGTAATGAACGCTACGGATCACCCACACGGTGGTGGTGATGGTGGGCGGCACGGTGCTGGCAAGGCTCCACGTACTCCTTGGGGTCAGCTCACACTTGGTTATCGTACGCGTCGAAATAAGAAAACAGGTAAGATGATTGTTCGCAGTCGTCATGAAGGGAAGAGAGGTTAGTTTATGTCACGATCTCTAAAGAAGGGCCCTTTTGTAGATTATAAGCTTGAGAAAAAAGTTAAAGCTTTGTCATCAGAGGACCGCACTATTATCAAAACTTGGGCACGGTATTCTACGATTAGCCCAGAGATGGTGGGTCGCACGATTGCTGTGCATAACGGCAAGATGCATATTCCTGTCTACATCTCAGAAAACATGGTAGGCCACAAGCTGGGCGAATTTGCTCCTACTCGTAAGTTTAGGAAGCACGGCGGCAAGAAGGCGGCCGAAGCAAGGGGAGGTGCATAATATGAGTACTAAAACTGCGCATGCCTATATCAAGGGCGTCGATAGCCAGCCACGCAAGGTGAGTATTGTGGCTAGCTTGATTCGCGATCGTTACGTAGCAGATGCATTGGTCATTCTGGATAACACTCCGAGACGCTCTGCGTTAGCGGTCAAAAAGGCGATTGAGTCTGCCAAGGCAAACCTGCTAAACAGTGGCAGCATTGATACGAAAACAATTGCGATTGGTCGGATCTCGGTGACGGCGGGTACTAGGATTCGCCGATATGTTCCGGCAAGTCGTGGGCGCGCGTTGCCATTTGAAAAAGTTAGTTCAAATATCTTTGTCGAGGTCGTTGGCGAAGAGAAAGTTAAAAAAGCTGCTCCGAAATCAGAATCGAAGGCAGAAGAAAAGAAGGAGAAAAAGTAATGGGACAAAAAGTTAACCCCATTAGTTATCGTTTGCAGATCTCCAAGAACTGGAGCAGCAAATGGTTCTCACGAAAGGCCGACTTCAAAAAGTGGCTGATTGAGGATATCAAGATGCGTGAGATCATCGAAGAGCGGTTCAAGAGCCGCCCAACGATTGCGAAAGTGGATGTCGAGCGAAGCCCGAATCTTGCCACTATCACTATTAAAACAGCGAAGGCTGGTGCAGTGATTGGTAAGCAGGGTTCTGGCATCAACGAGCTTAAGAGGCAACTTGAAAAGATTACCGATAGCCCGGTCCGCATCAATGTGGAAGAGGTGAAGAAGCCAGAGTTAAATGCTAAATTGGCCGCCGAAAATATCGGTTTCCAGCTCGGCAAGCGAATGAATTTTCGTCGCGCAGTCAAGATGGCTTCGGCTTCTACGATGAATGCTGGCGCTAAAGGTATTCGCGTAGAGGTTTCTGGTCGTCTGAATGGCGCAGAAATGTCCCGCCGTGAGAAATTTATCGAAGGTTCAGTGCCGCTACATACTTTGCGTGCTGATGTGGATTTCCACGTACACCATGCTAAGACGATTGCCGGTATCGTGGGCGTAAAGGTCTGGGTTTATAAGGGGGAGAAATAATATGGCACTTACTCAACCGCGAAAAGAAGCACACCGCAAAGTCCGCAAGGGCAAGAATGGTGGTGTCGCTACGCGTTGCAACTCTGTAGATTTCGGCGAGTGGGGGCTACTCAGTCTAGATAATGAGCGTATTAATAGCCGCCAGATAGAAGCTGCGCGTCAAGCAATTACGCGCTACGTGAAGCGTGGTGGTAGGATTTGGATTCGGGTATTCCCGCATATCCCAGTTACTAAGAAACCACTTGACGTAAAGATGGGTGGCGGTAAAGGTGAGCCACAATTCCATGTTGCCAAGGTAAAAGCCGGCACGGTATTGTTTGAGATTTCTGATGTGACTGACGAGCAGGCAAAAGAAGCGCTAAGGCTGGCTTCTCATAAGTTACCAGTGCGCACGCGGATCATAAAGAAAGAGGAACTATAATATGGCTGATAAGAAAAAAGAAGTCAAAGAAGCAAAGGTAGTGAGCAATTTGCCGCTTCCTGAGCAGTTAGTCAAGAAGCAGGCAGAGCTTTTGGTCGCTCAACAGGGTCTAGGTAGTACTTTGCAGAATCCTCACCGTATCGGCGTAATTAAGAAAGATATTGCCCGAATTTTGACAAAAATTAACGCCACGAAAGGAGATAAGTAATGGCACATACACTGACTGGGGTAGTGTCCTCCGATAAGCGAGATAAGACAATTACGGTTTTAATCACCTCTCGTGAGACGCACCCAATTTACAAGAAGCAATTTACCGTCACGCGCAAATATGCAGCACACGACGAGAAAAACGAAGCTAACGAGGGCGACCAGGTAGAAATTATTGAAACTCGCCCGATTTCTCGTAGCAAAACCTACAGATTGGTAAAAATTCTCGAACGTTCTCATGGCAAGGTGGAGCTGAAGGAAGACGTAGTAGAAGTAGTCGCTAAAAGAAAAGACGAGGAGGGGAAAAAGTAATATGATTCAAAAAGAAAGTAAACTAAAAGTAGCCGATAATAGTGGCGCCAAGGAGCTCGGAGTGATCTCGGTGCTTGGTGGTACTCGCGCTCGCTACGCTCGGGTTGGCGATATCGTCACTTGTAGCGTAAAAGAAGCGTCGCCTACTGGCGGTGTAAAGAAGAAGGCCGTGGTGCGAGCGGTCGTAGTCCGTACGCGTGATCAGATTCGCCGTCCAGACGGAAGCACGATTTGTTTTGATGACAATGCTGCGGTGCTGGTAAACGAAGACAAGACTCCGAGAGGGACACGCGTCTTTGGGCCAGTGCCTCGCGAACTGCGTGAACTTGGTTTTAGCAAAATTATCAGCCTTGCGCCGGAGGTACTATAATGGGAATCCGAATTAAGACTGGCGATACCGTAAAGGTGATTGCTGGCAAAGACAAAGGCAGTACTGGCAAAGTTGTGAAGGTTGATGCATCAGAAAATCTGATTTTTGTTGACGGCATTGGCAAGCGCACGCGCCATACGAAGCCGACACAGCATCAAAAAGGTGGCAAAAAAGATATTCATGGCGGCATTCAGGCTAGTAATGTAAAGTTAGTGATTGACGAGAAGACAGGCGCTACGAGTCGGGTGGGGTTTGTCAAGAACGCCGAAGGCAAGACAGTCCGTGTTGCTAAGCAAGCAAATAATCGGGAGATAAAGTAATGTCTACTGTAAAATACGAACCAAGACTCAAAACTCTCTACAATAAAGAGATTACAAAGAACCTAAAGAAAGAACTTAGCCTTGGGAATATCAACCAAGTACCGAAGCTCGAAAAGATTATCGTGGCCTCTGGTGTGGGTAAGAAGCGTGACGATAAGCGCTACACCGAAACCGTAGGTCTTACGATCAACAAGATTACTGGTCAGATGACTATTTCGCGCCTAGCCAAGAAGTCGATTGCTCAGTTTAAGATTCGCAAGGCAATGGGTGCGCCAGTTGGTTACCTCACTACTTTGCGCAATGACAAAATGTATGAATTTGCTGACCGCTTGATCAATATTGCATTGCCCCATGTGCGAGACTTTCATGGCGTATCTAGAAAATCTTTTGATGCGCAGGGTAATTACAATATCGGGCTGAAAGAACAAACTGTATTTCCGGAAATTAGCTTTGAGGACGCGCAGGTTCTACACGGTATTGAGATAACATTTGTAATTAAGAATGGTTCAAAAGAAGGGAGCCTTAAGTTGTTAGAACAATTTGGCATGCCGTTCGAGAAGGAGGCTAAATAATATGGCAAAAACTAGCGCTGTACTCCGTGATCAAAAGCGGCAAAAAATGCACGACAAATATCAGCAGAAGCGCGCCGAGATGAAAGCAACTGGCGACCTTGAAGGCTTACAAAAGCTACCGCGAAACTCTAGTCCTACAAGACTAAAGAATCGCGATATGCTGGATGGGCGACCTCGTGGCTATATGCGTCGTTTCGGGCTATCCCGTATTAGCTTCCGTGAAAAAGCAAGCAAGGGCGAAATCCCTGGCGTAACAAAGAGTAGTTGGTAAGGAGAAAGGAGAAAATATGTCTATACAATCAACAGATGCCGTAGCAGATTTGATCACGAGAATTCGTAATGCAATCGCTGTCGGTAAAACCGAAATTCGTGTCCCTACCAGCAAGCTAAAATTTGCGGTGGCGGAGAAATTGCAGAAGATCAATTATGTCGAGAAAGTGGAGCTTGAAGAGGCAAAACCGCGTGATATTCTTCATGTAGTAATTTGCAAAGAGGGTAAACTGGCCCGCGTTAATGAGATCACAAAGGTCTCAACGCCGGGTCGACGCGTCTATACAGGCGCAACCGAGATTCCAAAGGTGAAATCTGGGCGCGGAACAGTCTTGATTTCTACTTCAAAAGGGATTATGACTGGCCAGGAAGCATTAAAAGCAAAGCTTGGTGGCGAAATACTTATCAAAGTATATTAAACTACGAGCAAAGAAAAATAGCCTCATCATGGGGCTATTTTTATGTTAGAATAAGTGGAATGGAGGCATTATTTATTTCTTAAATCGACGGGTGCTCGGGGATCAGCTTGCCGAAAGGATAGATGCTTTTCGCAATAACGATTCTATTATTGTGTGTCTAGATAAGAATGCGCTTGCGGCGTGTATCGAGATGGCAACCGTGCTTCATACGTGGATTTTCGTGATTTACTACGAGCCGATTAGCGATCCATATGCTAGAGGGCGAATATTGGGTGCGTTGATAGAGACGGGTAATTTCGTGTTAAATCCAGAAATATCTCCAACCGAGTATGAATATATCTATTCCGAGTTCAGTAGTCATATTGAGGAAAAGAAACGTGAGGCCATGAGCATATTAAATCGTAGTAAACAGATCAATTCGATTGATCGGACTTTTATCAATGGGCGCAATATACTGCTGACTGATGATATTTTTCGTGACGAAATGGGTATGGCGATTGCGAAGGCCTTGCTTAAACCGCTGAGCCCAGCACACATTGAGGGGGCAGCGGGTAATATTATGTCCGAAATGTCTACAAAACTATATCTTGAGACTCAAGGTGCTACTTATATCGACGTCCTGCCTGCAGATATTTTTGATGATGACCATTATTTTGAGGAACAGGATACATATACGGAGGAGGAGCGTTTGGCTATGGCGCAGAATATAGCTAATTACTGGCATTAATTCTTGCATTAACCCGATCAGATATGATATAATACTAGGGATTATTAAAAAAGGAATAATATGAGTCGTATCGGAAAACTACCTGTGGACATTCCCGCGGGCGTGACAATTACGGTCGGCAACACGGAAATCACCGTTGCTGGCCCGAAAGGCACTCTCCAGGTTCCTGTCCAACAGAATACTACTACAGTAGTAGAAGACAACAAAATTATTGTTACCCGCAAAGATGACATGCCAGAGTCTAAGGCTTGGCATGGTCTGCAGCGGTCGTTACTAAATAACGCCGTAATCGGAGTAACGAAAGGCTTTGAGAAGAAGCTAGAAATCAACGGTGTTGGTTTTAGGCTTTCAGGTGGCGGAAAGCAAATTGAGATGTCGCTTGGTTATAGCCATCCAGTCAAATATGCTGCTTCAGAAGGAGTCGAATTAAAAACCGACAAAATGGAAATCACCGTTAGCGGCATTGACAAGCAAAAAGTCGGTCAGACTGCTGCGGAGATTCGCAGCCTGAGGAAGCCAGAACCATACAAGGGCAAAGGTATTAAATATGCTGATGAGGTTATTATTCGTAAGGCCGGAAAGGCAGGGAAGAAATAATTATGAAAGCTGATTTTCGTAAAAAACGCACTCGTGCCAAAATTCATGGTACAGCTGAACGGCCTCGTCTTGCCGTCTATATTAGTAACACGCACGTCACGGCACAGATTGTTGATGACGACAAGAGCGCAACTATTGTCTACGCTACAACTGTTGGGGCTAAACAAAAAGGCACCAAGAAAGAATTAGCAACATATGTTGGTTCTGAAATTGGCAAAAAAGCCAAGAAGGCTAAAATCACTAAGGTAGTATTTGATCGCGGTTCTCGTCTATATGCAGGTCGTATGGGGGCCTTGGCTGAAGCTGCCCGCAAGGAAGGATTGGAGTTCTAGTATGGAAAACAAGCAACAACCTAGAGTTATAAATAAATCAGGCACCACCAAGCTTGCTGATGAAGTTGTGGCTGCAAAAGAGGCGCAAGCAGGAAAAGATTTCCAGAATCGGCGTCGCGACAACCGTCGCAACCGACGCGCAATGGAAGATCAAGCGCCAAAAGAATTTGACACTATCAATATCAGCATCAACCGCGTTTCTCGCACCGTAAAGGGTGGCCGACGCATGCGTTTCCAGGCTTTAGTAGCTATGGGCAACCATAAGAACAAGATCGGTGTTGGTCTAGCAAAAGGCGCAGACGTCACAACTGCTGTACAAAAAGCCGAGCAACGCGCTAAGAAAAATATGATTGAGGTCAATTTGAATGGCGAGACAATTTGTCACGAAGTGGAGACTAAAGTGACTGGAGCTCAAGTTCTGATGAAGCCAGCAGCGCCTGGTACAGGAATTATTGCTGGGGGCGTGGTACGCTCGGTCATCGGCTTAACTGGAATCAAGAATTTGATTAGCAAATCAATTGGCTCAACAAACAAAACCAATATCGCATATGCCGTACTTGAAGGTTTGCGCCAGCAAGTACCTCGCAAAGATTGGTTAAATGCCCCACAAGCTGAAGCTAAGAAATCCGCCAAGAAAGAGGATAAGTCATGAAGTACAACGAATTAAATGTAACCTCACATAAAGATACCAAAAGAGTGGGGCGCGGTATTGCGGCAGGACAAGGCAAAACTGCTGGCCGTGGCACCAAAGGGCAGAAGTCCCGCACTGGCCATCGTAAACTACCTGCAGGCTTTATGGGTGGCCAGCGTGCAATTATGCAGGCTGTGCCAAAACTCAAAGGCTTTTGCTCGATTCACGACAAGGCAGAAGTTGTCTACACTGACGTACTGGATACTATCAAGGGCGATGTAGATAATTTCGTGTTGGCTGAGAAGAATTTGATCTCAAGCCCATACGCGAGAGTGAAGGTAATCGTACGTGGCGAGGCAATGGTTAATAAAGTTAACCTCAAAGTGCAATTTGCTAGCAAGACTGCTATAGAGCAGATTAAGAAAGCTGGCGGAAGTTTCACCAAGACTCCAGTGCCAATGCGTGTAAAAACTACAGAAAAAGAATAATTAAAACCAACCTAATACATAAATAGCTCGCGGAATGCGGGCTATTTATTATTTTGTTTGCCCCATTTATATAAACTGTGGTAATATAGTGGAAGTTAATTAGAGGTTCTATGAATTTTAAGACCATTTTACAGTCCCTGCGTAGCAAAGACATGCTGAAACGTGTTGCCATTATTTTTGGTATTATTATTGCTTATCGCTTGCTTGCTCATATCCCGGTGCCACTTGGTGATGCCAAGACGTTTAAAGATGCGGTTGGCAATCTTATCACGAGTAGTGATTTTGGTGGGTTCCTCAATCTAATTTCTGGCGGTGGTCTGACGAGCTTCTCAATTATTCTAGTGGGCTTGTCACCATTCATTACGGCGTCTATCGTTGGGCAGCTTTTGACAAAAGCGATACCGCGTCTTGAAGAGCTACATAAAGACGGCGAATCTGGGCGACGCAAAATTAATCAATGGACGCGCGTTTTGGCGGTGCCGCTGGCCATCCTGCAATCAGTCGCATATATATTTATATTGTATCAGCAAGTAATCGCCGCAAATACAACAACTGCAGTCGAACCGACAACTATACAATGGATATTATCTATTACGGCTATGTCGGCAGGCTCTATTCTGCTGATGTGGCTAGGTGAGCTTATCACGGAGCAAGGCATCGGTAATGGCATCTCTACTATCATCTTCGCGAGCATTATCTCCGCATTCCCGTCTACGCTCGCTGGTATTGGCACTTCTCTATTCGACACTTCTGCTGGTAGTTTGAGTTTGTTTGGTTGGTTTGAATTACCGGTAAACCCTGCGACATTCTACATAACTTTGGGGCTAGGGGTGGGGGTAATATTAGTTCTGTATTTGCTTGTGAAAGTTAATGAGGCGCAACGCATTGTGACGATTAATTATGCCAAAAGAGTGCATGGCAATAGCGCATATGGCGGAATTAAGTCCATCATGCCTATAAAATTGATTGCTGCTGGTGTGGTTCCCGTGATCTTTGCGGTCGCGTTCTTGTCGTTGCCGGCGTTTGTCGGGCAGCTGATAATGTCAGCCGATCCGGGTAATCAGGTAGCGAGTAATCTCGTGAGTTGGTTCTCTGCGCCGTCTGCGCAAAATTTTACCGGGTTAAGCCCGGAGTGGTTCATCTACCCGATTTGCTATTTCTTGCTTGTCGTAGGGTTCACGTTCTTTTACACAAGTATCATATTTAATACGAAAGAGATCGCCGAGAATCTACAGAAACAAGGTGGCTTCATTGAGGGAGTACGTCCGGGTCTTGAGACCGAAAAATATTTTAATCGTACAGTTAGTCGCCTGAACTTGTTTGGAGCTCTTGCGCTTGGCTTGATTGCAATGTTGCCGTATATTACTGATTATATCTTTATCGTAATTAGTGGCGCTCCGATTGGTTTATCTTTGTCTGGTACAGGCTTACTTATCGTGGTGACGGTGGCCCTCGAAAGTCTCCGTCAGCTCAATTCCCGAGCACTAATGGTGACATATGATGAGTATAAATGAGTTTGAAGATTAATAATTTTGTTAGTAAAATTCCGAAGATCCTGCTTTGGCTTTGCGTGATTTTCGTGACCGGCTGTATCGTGAAAGTGTTTGTGTGGGAACAAATGTATTACGCTAGTAAAGATGGGACGGCGCGAGCCACGGCGGCGCCTGCAGAAGTTGAATATGAAGAGCAAGAAGTTTCAGAAGAAGACGTTACGCAGGAGCAGGTCAAGCAGCACGTCGTAGCTCCAGACCGACCACGCTATTTGACCATCGAAAAACTTGGGGTTCAAAATGCTCGTATTATAGAAGTCGGCATAGCAAAGGATGGCAAGATGGGCGTGCCAACGGGTATTTTTGATGTGGGATGGTATAATAATTCAAGTAAACCTGGTGGGAACGGTACACTCTTGATGGATGGGCATAACGGTGGCCCTACGAGAGCCGGCGTGTTCAAGAAGCTAGACACATTGAAAAGTGGTGATAAGATAATTGTCGAGCGTGGCGACGGAATCAAGTTCACGTATGAAGTGGTAGAGAATAAAACTATGAGCGTAGAAGAGGCAAATAGCTATATGGGGACGATGCAAAAAACACCAGTAGCAGGCAAGGAATCTTTATCCTTGATAACGTGTACTGGCGAATGGACGAATGTTCGCCGAACATACCTGTCGCGCGCAATGGTGCGCGCTGTGCTTGTGGAAAACTAATTTTAGCTTATTTTAATCTTTACATATTGACAAAAATTTGCTATACTACGTAGGTAATTTATGGCTAGTCAAAAGGAAGTTATCAAACTCGCCGGAAAAGTCGTCGAGGCTTTGCCTGGTACTCAGTTTCGAGTTTCTCTCGAGAATGGCCATATTATTATCGCGCACATGTCGGGTAAGATGCGGAAGCATTTTATACGTCTTGTGCCCGGTGATAAGGTGGAAGTTGAGTTAACCCCTTACGATCTTACAAAGGGCAGAATCAGCTTTCGCCTCAAAGATTAATTTAACAGGAGATCGAAATTTCTGGTGCTTCGGCATTAGTGGCTCGATTATCCGGAAAGGATATTTTCTACTACATGAAAGTTCGCGCGAGTGTAAAGAAAATAAGCCCCGATGACATCATAGTCCGCCGCAAAGGTGTATTACGAATCATCAATAAGAAAAAACCTAAGAACAAGCAAAGGCAGGGTTAAGCATGGCAAGAATAGCCGGTGTAACCATTCCAAGCGACAAGCAGGTGCATATTGCGCTTACTTATGTCTACGGGATTGGTGAAACCACAAGTAAAGCCATCCTTGCGGCGGCCAAAATTGAGCCGACCACTCGGGTGAAAGATCTCACCGAGGCTGACGAACAAAAGATCAACGATATTATTGCTAATTCTAGCAAATATTCCGTTGAAGGAGATTTGAAACGCCTCGTGACCAATAATATCAAACGCATCAAGGACATCAACTCTTATAAGGGACTCCGCCACAAGGCTGGACTTCCTGTCAACGGACAAAGAACTCGTACGAATGCGCGAACTCGTAAGGGTAAATCAATCGCAGTTGGTGGCGCACAACCTAAAGCATCGAGTAAAACTTAAGGAGTTAATATGGCAGAAGAAGTTAAAGCTACTACCAATGAAGCTCCGGAAGTGGAGCAAAAAGTCGCTAAGAGTAAGGCCAAGAAGGGCAAACGCATTGTTCAATCTGGCGAAGCTCACGTACAGGCAACATTTAATAATACAATAATCAGCGTAACCGACAAAAAAGGCGAAATTCTAACTGCATCTTCAGCTGGCGCAAATGGTTTTCGAGGCTCGAAGAAGGGTACTGCATATGCAGCCCAAATCGCAGCTGAGAAAGTTGCCGAGATCGCAAAGCGTGATCACGGAATGAATAGTGTAGATGTATTCGTCAAAGGTATTGGTCTGGGTCGCGATAGCGCAGTGCGCGCTTTCGGCACAGTAGGTATTGCTATCAATAGCGTAACCGACAAGACCCCAATTCCACACGGCGGCGTACGACCGAAGGGAGAGAGGAAACCATAGTATGGCACGAGATTTAACACCAGTAGGCAAACAATCCCGACGCGAAGGTTTTGCGCTTGCCCCTAAAGCACATAAGATTATGGCTAAGAAATCCGGTATTCCTGGACAACACGCTGATATGCGAGTAAGAGGCGGAAGCCTTTACCTGACTCAGCTGCGCGAAAAGCAAAAAGTGCGTCGTATTTATGGACTACTAGAAAAACAGTTCGCAAAATTGATGCGTGAAGCGCAAAAGGCAGAAGGATTGACGGGTGAAATTCTACTGAATTACCTAGAGCGCCGCGCAGATAATGCCGTTTACCGTGCAGGCTTTGCGACAACACGGCGCGCAGCTAGGCAGTTAGTGTCACACGGACATTTCACATTAAATGGTCGTCGCATAGATATTCCATCAATTCGCCTGAGCGCTGGAGACGTACTGGAAGTTCGTGCAAAATCTCAGAAATCTGAGTATTTTAAGAACTTAGCAAACGTCATAGGCGCCGCAAACCAATCATCACTTTCGTGGATGAAATCCGATGGTAAGAAAATGAAAATCGAAATAACTGGATCACCGAAGCGCGAAGAAGCCGAGGTGGGCATTAACGAACAACTAATCGTTGAGTACTACTCACGCTAAAGGAGAAATATGACAAAAGTTATTCACGAAGCAGAATTAGCAGAAATCAAAGACCTTGGTGAAAATAGTGCAAGTTTTGTGATCAAGCCGCTTTATTATGGCTATGGCAACACGCTTGGCAATTCGCTACGTCGCGTACTCCTCAGCAGTATCAAGGGCGCCGCTATTACGGCTTTCCGTATTGATGGCACTACGCATGAATTCACTGCAATACCAGGTATTGCTGAAGATGTAGTCGACATTATGCTCAACCTAAAGAACATTCACATCAAATCTCATTCTGATGCGCCAATTGAGTTGCATCTTGAGAAAAAGGGTACAGGAGTGGTGCTTGCTGGAGATATCAAATTGTCAGCTGAGGTAGAAATTGCTAACCCACAACAAATTATCTGCAATATCGATAATCCGAAGTTTACTTTGAAGATGGACTTGGTAGTAGATACGGGTCGCGGATATTTAAGCATTGAACAATCTGGTGATGATCGTGTGCATAGCGATATGATCGCAATCGACGCGTTGTTCACGCCGGTTCTACGGGTACGATACAAGGCTGAGAACACTCGTGTTGGTCAAGATACTAATTTGCAACAGTTAACCTTGACTATCGACACAGACGGCACTTTGACGCCAAAAGAGGCATTTGAAGAGGCCTCAGCTATCCTAGTCAACCAATATCAGGCCCTCGCTGGTGGCACTACGGTTGAATCCGCACCAGCACCAACCACAACAAAGACAGAAGACGAATCGGGTCTTATGATGCCAGTTGAGGAAATGGGGCTATCGGCTCGTTCTGCAAATGCACTAATCAACAACGAAATCCGTACTGTGCGCGATCTCGTTATGCTGTCAGAAACCGACCTTAAAGAGCTCAAAGGCTTCGGCACCAAAGCTCTGGATGAGGTTAGAGAAAAATTAACGGAGTTAAAAGTTTAATATGCACCGCCACGGATACAAGGGACGCAAATTTGGCCGCGAACGCGACCAGCGATCCGCATTGATCAATGGGCTAGTCGTAGCGCTGTTTGAGAATGGTTCGATCACAACCACCCTGACTCGCGCGAAAGAAATTCGTCGCTATGCAGAGAAACTCATCACGCACGCAAAGAAAGGCGACCTCGCTGCCCGTCGTCTGGTGATTGCCCGGCTTAATAGTCAAAAAATCGGCAGCTATTTGGTAGACGTAATTGCGCCACAGGTCACACGCGATAGCGGTTACCTACGCATTGAGCGCGCAGGTTTCCGCAAGGGAGATAACGCCGAAATGGGTACCATATCTTTTGTAGATGAAATTAAGCGCGAACTTGAACCTGCAAAGACCGAAAAAATAGAGAAAAAGGTCGAAAAGAAAGCTGAAAAACCTGCAGTAAAGGCTAAAGCTACGGAGGAAAAGAAATGAAAACTTATTCCCAAAAATCATCTGAAATCGCCCGCGAATGGTGGACGATCGACGCTTCTAGTATGCCACTCGGTAAACTAGCGGTGGTGATTGCCGATAAACTACTTGGCAAAAGTAAAGTAACATTTACCCCACATACTGATAATGGCGATTACGTAGTAGTGACGAATGCAAAAAAGATCGTAGTAACTGGCAATAAAATGACCGACAAGCACTACTATCGACATTCTGGCTATATTGGTGGACTGAAAGATTTTACGCTTGAGGAAGTTATCGAAAAGAACCCTGCCAAGGTGATAGAGCTTGCGGTGGCAGGAATGCTACCCAAGAACAAACTACAAGCTGACCGTTTGGCACGCTTAAGAGTGTTTGACGGTGCTGAGCACAGCCATACCGCGCAAACTCCAAAGGAGATTAAATAATGACTGCAACGAAGACAAAATACATTTATGGTGCAGGGCGCCGCAAGGCTGCGACCGCTCGGGCGCGTCTCATCAAGGGCAAAGGCGAGATTACAATCAATGATAAGCCAGCTTTAGAATATCTTTGTGATAATAAAGCCTTGTTTGCCGAGATTACTGATCCGCTTGCCGTTACGCAGAAGCAAAAAGATTACAATATTACCGTAAAAGTAGACGGTGGTGGTCTATCTGGACAGGTAGACGCAATCAAATTGGCAATTTCTAAAGCATTAGTGACAGAATTCCCAGAATTCCGTCCAATATTGAAGAAAGCCGGACTCATGAAGCGTGATCCACGCGAGAAAGAGCGCAAACATTACGGCTTCCGTAGCGCACGTAAACGCGAACAGTTTAGCAAACGTTAATTAGCGAAATTTAACTGTTTTCGGCAGAATACCCCTCGGTAAATTATATTTTTCGAGGGGTTTTTGCTGTTATGCGACTTAGGTGCTATCCTACAAGAGTATGAATATACTAATTGCCAGTGATAATCTAGAAATAGTCGGGGAAATATCTAAGGTATTTGAAGCTGCCGGATATAATGTCGATAAGATTACTGCAAAAGAGCTTGATTTGGCGAAGCAAGAGAATTATGATTTGGTGCTGATTGACCCGGAATTGCCCGTAAAGATCTTAAAAAGCGGCAATATTGAACTTGATATAAAGGCGCATGCGGTTCGGCGCAACAAGAAGTTGCTGAAAATAACTCCTTTGGAGTTCAAAATTATTCAGTTTTTTATTGAGAATAATGGCAAGATCATTACGAAAGATGAATTGATCGCCGGGTGCTGGAGGGCGGAGAGTAAAGTATCGTACAACACGATAGATGTTTATGTGAAAAAACTACGGGCGAAGCTTGGCGTGAGCTTGATTCGTACGATTCATGGGGTAGGGTATCAGATGGAGAAAAAATAGAAGAGGCACCTATTTGCTTTGGGGCGTTGTGGGATGGAGAAATGTGGCGTAATATGGAGGGATGACGGATTTGCCGGTGATTATGCGGACTCAAGAGTTATATATTGCCGTGGGGCGGGTGACTGAGAAGCTGCCGGCGCTCAAACGGCAGACTTTGGGGCGGCGGCTGGAGGATGCGTTGCTTGCGATGCTGGAGTATGAAATAATGGCAAAAAATGCGCCAAAGGCGCATAAGGTGGCTTATCTGATAAAGGCTGGGGCATTGGCGGAACTCGCGATGTTTCAGCTGAGGATAATGATGGTGGAGAAACTGGCGCACGAGACTACTTTGCACCAGCTGAGTGCTGGGCTACTAGAGATTAGCAAGATGATGGGGGGATGGCGAAAGTCAGTGCAATAAAACACCTCACCGAGAAACCGACACCATTGTCGTCGTTCGCCCTGCCGTCGTTCCTGTCAAACCTGAGCTGGCCGCCGTCCGAGTAGACGTCGCCGACCACGGAACCGCCGCCGGGAAGGACTTTTGTCGTCTGGCGCGTCGAGAATCCACCCGTCACAACAGAGTGACCCTATGCCTCGCGAGGCACAGATTGTTCGCTAATTTACGCTAGACCCACGTGGGGTGATTTTTGAAGAAATCTGGTTTGATGGTACACCTGTGGAACTCGGCGGATTTTCGGAAAAGAAAAAAGCGCAGTTCGTGAGGCTAATGTGCCGTGCAAACTGCGCTTTATTGTACTACTTTGAGGAAGGAAAGGGAAGGAAAGGACTGAAAAGGATTTAGTCCTAATTTTCCCCCACCGAGAAACCGACACCAACGTCGACGAGCGCCCAGCCGTCGCCCCGGTCAAACCTGAGCCGGCCGCCGCCCGAGTAGACGTCGCCGACCACGGAACCGCCGC
>JAITNW010000010.1 GCA_031290255.1 Candidatus Nomurabacteria bacterium | reverse complement strand
CCCCAGCCAAAATAAACGGCAACACCATCCACAGCGCCGCCCCAATCCCCCCCGCCCCCGCAATCCCCGCCACCACTGCGCCAGTCCCCACCGCCGCCGTCCCCAGCGCCGCCCCCACCACCTCAGAAATCGAAAAGTTCGCAACCTCATTGATCGACCCATTCGCAATCGCCGTCTCCTGAATATTCGTGAACACCCCCCTCAGGCTCGCCCCCAACACATTACTCACATCCACCGCCAGCGCACAGATGATAAAGCTCAAGTTCACCAGCACCGCCGCAATGATAATTCGCGGCAACACCCGTTTTATGCCATAATTATTCAGCCCAAACCCCGTCAGCTGCGCATAAATCACCACTATGAGGAAGATAATAAATATGATATTAGTCAGATTCCGTACATATTCCCACACCACATAAATCGGCGAATCCTGATCTGTCGACACCGGATTCACCTGCAGCAAACTCTGAATAATCCCATACACCCCATCAACCATCTTCGACAAAAAACCAGTGGTCGGACACACCAGCCACCCAATCGCCCCCACCTGATCATAACAAGTCTTCGCCTCTTCCCCCTCAGTCTCGGCCTCTGTGTCTTCAGCATCCTCATCCCCCACTTCATCGGGTGCATCAATTACCGTCTCCGGATTTTCCACCGGCACGGCATAAGTATCTGGCGCTATCATAAACAACCCTGCTAGGGCAATAAATCCAGACAACAGTAAACACATCAGCCTCTTTTTCATGGCTCCTGTAATTATAGCACACATAAGCTTTTTAGTCAATAGTGTTATCATCTTCTTATCTTTATCCCATCCCTCTCAACATAATTCCGCCTCACCATCAACCGAACCCAATATCACAAAACGAGGATTCCTCGCCCTTCCAAATGTTTACAGCAATATCTTTGTGATATAATATACAGCATAAATGGACGATTTCCAGCGAGATTTTATGCGCAAGGTAAAGACCCCCACCGTCGAAGGTGAGGTAGTCGGCGCACCCAACTCCCCCCGAAAACCCATCGACAAACGCTGGTTCATCCTCGGTGGCCTCATCCTCCTCCTCATAATAATCTTCGTCACCCTCCTAATCATCAGCAACTCTAACAACAATAACAACACCACTAGCGAGCCTGATGTTTACCAGACCGACATCATCGGTGAATGGAGTTGTACCGACGGCCTCATTATGAGTTTCTACAGCGACAAAACTTACATCTGGACCAACATTTCCACAGATTTCGCCGAATCCGGAAACTTCTCCGAGGATAATGGCGTTCTCTCCATAGAGCGCCTAGCTTACATAGTAAATGGAAATTTTGTCCAATCTAACGAAAAAAATTTCAAATACAACATTGCGTACAATACAGATCACCTCGCCCTAAAACAAACTAACGGCAGTAACACCTATTCGTGTACGGAGAACAAGCTATGACCAAGAAATTCACCGCCATTATGTCTAGCTTAGTGCTAGCCTTACTTCTTATCTTCCCAGCTTCCGCCCTCGTCATAGGAGACAACACCGGCGTGAATGTCGACATTGATAAAAAAGTCGACTCAATTTATTGTGATTATAGTGATTCCAGCAAAGCCATTGTTGCTATTGCTGATACTGAATATACTAGTTATAAAGCCATCTACATATCAAGTGGCGATGTCAATGCCACTTGGTGTAAAGCCAAAATAAAAGCCATAGCAGACAAATTAGTCAGCGCTGGGCTAGCAAATTCCTTTAGTGAAAGTAGTATATATGATGATCATATGCACAAATCTGTCGAACTTCTTAATTTACAATCCGGAAACAGCTCAGGTGGTGGTAATACCAGCAGCCCAAGCGACCCTACTGACCCCTCTGCAGGATTTGGCGAAGCCAATAGCACGTGCACCTCCATCCTACCCTCCAGCTGGTGCGGACCTGACAATGATGGTGTTGTCGAAATCCTCAGCCTAGTCCTCAACATCATGACCATGGGCATGGGCATCCTCGCCACCATCGGCATCGTCATATCCGGTATCCAGTGGCTCACCGCCCGCGACAAAGAAGACCAAGTCGTCAAAGCTAAAAGTCGCATCTTCAATATCGTCATTGGCATCGCCGTTTGGGGTATAATGTGGTTATTACTAAGCTGGCTTTTGCCGTCAGGGATTAATTTGAATATAACAACACCATGAAAAAACTACTCATCACATTTCTCATCGCAACTATCGCCTGGGCAGGCTTCGGTCTTCTTTCCCCAACCACAGCCAGCGCCGCCAGTTGCGACGATTCTTTTCTAGGATTCCGCCCTTGGTACTATGGCATCACCAAAGACCCCGATTGTACACTGAAAGTCCCTGGCGTAAATGGCGGAAACGATATTGAATTATCTGTTTTCATCTGGGCCATCATTCTAAATGCCCTCAGTATCCTTTTCGGCATAGTCGGCTATCTCGCCATCGGCTTCCTCATCTACGGCGGTTTCATGTACGTCATGGCCCGGGGCGACCCCAGTCGCATCGCCAAAGGCAAAAATACCGTCATCCGAGCAATCATCGGCCTGATTATCTGCATTCTAGCGTCGCTCATCAGTAGTTTAATCGTCAACATAATTACGGAGGCCACCCACATACCATGAATATTGGCAATAACATCCCTTGTGCTATGCCGGACGGTACAATAGACCCCAACTGCTCCGACGCCGGGATAACTTCAACTATCATCATTTGGACATACGTCGCCATCGGCTTAGTCGCCGTGATAATTCTCATCATCGCCGGCATTCAATACATCACCAGCGAAGGCGAACCCGAAAAAACCAAACGCGCCCAAGCCACCATCACCTACACAGTTATCGGCCTCATTATTGCCACAGCCGCAGCTGCTATCCTCAGCTTCGTCACAGGAGCTTTCTCGTGAAGAAGATTACAGCCTTACTAGTGGCTTCCCTTTTCGCAGTCACTGCCCTATGCTCCCCTGTCTTCGCCGATCAAGACCCCATCTGCTCTCAGCCAGGCGTTACAGATGAACAAAAAGAACTTGCTGGTTGCAACACAGGTGATCCCGGCGAAGAAGCTTTCTCGACAGTAAGGAATGTCCTCAGCGCAGTTTATGTCGCTGTAGGAATCGCGGCAGTAGGCGTCATTATCTTCGGCGGATTCCGCTACACCGTCAGCCAAGGAGATCCAGGAAAAGTCAAACGCGCCAAAGACACCATTATGTATGCCCTAATTGGCCTCATCATTGTTCTCTCAGCTTTCGCAATTACTAACTTTATTTTATCAGGAATCCTTTGATATGAATTTTATCTCCCTATTCGCAAATTCCGTCACTGGTGGCGTTGACGACGCCATCAATAATAGCGGGCTCGGCGATCGCACCGACATCACCAGTCCAGCCCAAATTCTAGTTTCTGCATTCATAAGTCTGATAGGCCTAGTCGCCATAATTATGATTATTCTTGGCGGTATCCAATACTCCACTTCACAAGGCGACACCGGCAAGCTCAAAAAAGCCAAAGACACTATTATGTACGGTATTATCGGACTAGTAGTCGCCATCCTGGCCTTCTCCATAGTCAACTTCGTCCTAGCCTCGATTTTCTAGAGTTAATATGGTAGATTAACAAAGTATAATATGGTACAATAAATTCAATTATAAGGAGAACAACCAAATGAGCAAAATCAAAACCATTCTAAAAGGCGGAGTCCTAGCAGCTTTCTTGACTGTTATTGTCGCTGCGCCGACTTTTGCTGCCACCCCCTGTCCGACAGGTACAGATGTAGGTGGAGAATTCAGCGGTCTCGTCATTAGCAACACGCAGCCCTCCACCGACTACCCAGTAAAGTGCTCTGGTGCAACTATTGAAGTGAACGGCACAAAATACAACATTTACGGCAAAGATTCCGCAACCTGTGCCAAAGCCGCATCTCTGTCTACTAACCCAGACGCCTGCGAAGCCCGAGGCCTCAATGAGACCATTCAGTTGATCATCAACCTAATCATCTTCGCCATCGGCCTAATTGCAGTAATCATGGTCATCCTAGGTGGCATCCAGTACTCCACCTCGCAAGGCGACAGCGGCAAAGTCAAAAAAGCCAAAGACACCATCATGTATGGTATCATCGGTCTAGTAGTAGCCATTCTAGCTTTCGCCATAGTCAACTTCGTCCTCTCCAGCGTCCTCTAATACAAGCCACAAGACGAACCAAAAAGCGCGCCCCAAAAGGGCGCCTTTTGTTCAGCAGCGATAAATGCAGCAAGCTGGCAGTAGGTTTTCCGCAAACCTACTACCAGCTTGCTATATTCAACTATGTATCCATGCAACAAAAACGACCCCTTACGGGGTCGCTTCTCAGCCAACTACTAATTAATAGTAATCTTCTTAGGTGCCTCCACCTTCTCCTTCTCAAAAGAGATAGTAAGCACGCCATCCTTCAGCACAGCGTCCACCCCATCTTCCTTAATCTGCACCGGCAAAGCAATTGTACGGCTAAACTCACCCCAATAACATTCTTGAATATGCCACTGAGTCGCCCTATCATCTTCTCCGCCATTAAGCACGCCGGAAATCGACAAGATATTGTCAGAAATCGAGACATCAAGATCCTTGCGCTCAATCCCAGCAGTACGAGCCTTCACAATCAACTTATCGTTAGTCTCATACATGTCGACAGCCAGTTGACCCGGAAATTCATCAGTGTCATCTGCCCACTCATCTTCGTTTGATTCAGTTTCTTCCTGTACCACAACCGGAGCGCTGACAGAAGTTTCCACCACTTCCTCCTCCACAGCTAGACCAGTATCATCGCCTTCTAAGAAAGCGGCTGCGAGCTCATCGTCTAAGCTCATTTCGTCTGCTTGTTTACGAGCCATATCTAAGTTTCCTCCACTTTTACACTCTTAAGCTTTATTATATTCGGAAATCTCTATAAAATCAAGCATATTATGCCTTTTGATGTAAAAAACACAACATTAAGAATTATTTCAGATTTACTATGCCCCCATTACTGTTCGCTTTGTGGCAAAATAGGGTCTATATTATGCGACTGTTGTAAAAATAACTTGTGTAGCGATCACACTAATCAATGTTTATCCTGTGGCTCTCCAATTTACGACCAATGCCCAGCCTGCCCCCTCCCTTTCTCAAATCAATGGACTTTCAGCTTCGGAGACAACCAAATTCGCGCCATGATAGACCAGTACAAATATCACTCTGTGCGCGCCTATAGCGACGCCTTCGCCTCACTGATTAGCTCTATCTTGCCTAAATTACCCCAAGACACAATTATCATACCCGTCCCCACCATCCAGCGCCACGTCCGCGAGCGCGGCTTTGACCATACCCTACTTATCGCCAAGCAACTAGCAAGAATTCAACGACTATCGTGTGAAGCCATAATAGGCCGTGCCAAAAATACTATTCAAGTCGGCGCCGCTAAACAGCTCCGCATCAATCAAGCCAAAGCAGCATACAAGATTATTACTCAGCCAACTCCCGAAACTCATTATTTAATCATCGACGACGTTTGGACTACTGGGTCTAGCATCTGCTCTATCTGCAATCTTCTAAAAAAAGCCGGCGCCCATCACCTGATGGTCGCCGTCCTAGCCCGCAGTGGCACTCCCGATACTACTCTGTTGTCCCACCGCCAATTGCATTGATCACAAAGTTCACAATCGCAAACGCCAAAATCGCAATAATCAAACCAATAATCGCATACATAATTGTATTCTTCGCATCAGTAACCTTCTTATTGTCCCCCCCAGAAATCACATAGCGAAGCCCGCCCCAAATCAACATTATCACAGAAATAATCCCTACAACGTAAAGAATCGTATTCGTAATCTGCGTAAAGACACCATCGGCGCCAACCAAATCAGTAGGCATCCCCTCACCCTGAGCAGCCTCCGCCCCCTCCTGTGCTGGGCTAGACGCCGCCATCACTCTGCCCGCCCAAAGCGTCGCAACAGCCCCAGCGCCCGTAAGAACTTGACCAACTTTTCTTATAATCTTTCTCATAAATCTTTTATCTCGCAGTTAAAAGCTGTCGCCATTATATATGAAAAATATGTGTTCAGCAAGTGCTTAGCCATACCCCTTACTATTTTATAGCACCAAAACAGCAAATATGTTAATATATACCAGACGAGGATTATCAAGAAAACTTCTCGTCCAAAAAGCAAACAAAACTAAAATCAAGCGGCTTTTGCCCCATGACATAGTTTAGGTTTACTTAGGACATTTCAATCAGTTTATGCTATGCCAGAAAGCCCTCAAGTGGCTGCCTGTCCGAGCGGAGCGAGTAAAGTCCAAAACAGACGGTATCGTTCCCTCACCAAAGTCAGCATCTCTGGGCGCATAAGTATAAACTACATCACAAGGAGGGTTACCCAAGTGGCTGAAGGGGACGGTTTGCTAAATCGTTAGACTGGAGAAATCTGGTGCGAGAGTTCGAATCTCTCACCCTCCGCCAGAAAAATGCGCCTTACTAAGGGCGTTTTTTCTTTTATTCACACATATTCCGTTTATGGTACAATATATACATGGCAAAAGACGGTATTGTAAATTGGGAAGCCTACGAATACGTAACGCGCGACAAGCACGCTGGCTGGTATATCGGCCTAGCGGTCATCGGCATCGGACTCTCTGCTCTAGCGATCTGGCTCGGCCAATGGACTTTCCTTGCCCTTATCGTCGTCAGTATCTTCGCGCTCGTAGTCTACACTTTGCGCCCTCCACGTATGCTCCATTACTCGCTCTCCGATAAAGGCCTATCCGAAGGCAACAAGCTCTACAGCTTCAAAGAATTCAAATCTTTCGGCGTCCTCAGCGAAGACAAGCGCTTCTCCATCGTACTTATCCCCAAAAAACGTTTCTCCCCCCGCGTCACTGTCTATTTTCCAGAGGCACAAGGCGAACAAATCGTCGATATGTTCGGCGAAAGACTCCCAATGGAGCCAGTTAAGTCAGATCTACTCGATAAATTAGTAAAATTCTTGAGAATTTAGCACGAGCGTGATACTATAAGAATAGTCAATATATAATTGCGAGAAAAAACGAAAGGTGGGCAACATGGGTCCTATAAACACGGCAGACGAGAACGAACTGCAAAAAGCAATCAACAATATAACCAGCGATTCTGCCCCAGATGTAGCCGTTGCTCCTGAAGGCGCGACTGCTAATAGCTTTGAAACGCCAGCGCCAACCGAAACGCCATCCATCAGTAATATTTCTGACCCTAGTTCTGACTCAGACCTCGGCAAAGTCAAAAGCATGGCTCTCTCAGATTTACTTCCAGTCCTTAATGAAGTCGATATGCCAGCCGAAAGCAAGTTCAAGATCTACAAAGACATTATAGAGGTTACGAACGACAAAGCCTCTATCGAGCCAGCCTACACGGCCGCCAAAGCCATTAGCTCTGATAAAGAACGTGCTGAAGCCCTACTTTATATCATCGAGACCATCGACAAACTCGGCTAAGTCTAGATTCGACACCAAAATAACCCCATC
Source organism: Candidatus Nomurabacteria bacterium (assembly GCA_031290255.1). GTDB lineage: Bacteria > Patescibacteriota > Saccharimonadia > Saccharimonadales > Saccharimonadaceae > UBA2834. The sequence continues at coordinate 44,934 of JAITNW010000010.1, read as the reverse complement.
TCTGGGGTTATTTTTTGCCTTTGCCGTACTCTACTCTAGTACATCCCGCCCATAGCACCAGGATTCGGCGCCGCCGACTCTTTCTCTGGCAGGTCTACTATCAAAGCCCCCATAGTAATTGCCGTCGCTGCAATCGAAATCGCATTCTGCACCGCCTCACGCGTCACCCGCGCGGGATCCACCACACCAGATTTCTTTAGATTGATAATCCCCTGTTCCGGCTTCATCACGTCAACGCCCTGGCCATCTTTTGCAGACTCGATTTTGTCCAGCAAAGCCTGACTATTCAGCCCAGCATTCTCTGTTATCTGGATGAATGGAGCCTTCAGCGCATTCTTCACGATTGTGCCACCAGCATTGTCATCCTTCAAATTCTTCGCCAAATTCACTAAAGTTACGCCCCCGCCAGCCACAATCCCCTCATCTAGCGCTGCCTTCGTCGCCGCTACAGCATCGTCCACGCGATATTTCTTCTCATCAATCTCTGTCTCCGTCGCGCCACCCACCTTAATTACCGCCACGCGGCCTTCAAGCGCTGCCGCTCTTTTGTCCAACTGCTCGGTCTCGTAATCTGAAGTTGCCGCCTCAGCTTGCGCTTTAATCTGCCCAATTCTAGCCTTGGTGGCAGAAGCTTTACCATCTCCCTTGATAATCGTCGTCTCGTCCTTCGTCGCAATAATCTTATGCGCATGTCCCAGCACATCCAGATTCGCATTCTCCAAGCTCATCCCCTTATCGCCAGAAACTACGGTTGCGCCAGTCAAAATCGCAATATCTTCCATAATTTCCTTCCGACGATCGCCAAAAGCCGGCGCTTTCAGGACCAAAGTATTAAACACGCCCTTCAGCTTATTCAAGACCAATACTGACAAAGCTTCCCCATCTACTTCCTCAGCAATAATCACCAAATCTTTCTGTCCACCTGTCGCCATTTTCTCAAGGAAAGGCAGCAAGTCATTCACTGCAGAAATTTTCTTATCCGTAATAAGAATAGCAGGCTTCTCAAAAACCGCCTCCTGCCTCTGTGCGTCAGTCACGAAGAAAGGTGAGCTCAATCCCTTATCATAAGTAAATCCTTCCGTAATTTCTGCCTCCATCTCCAGCCCCTGCCCAGCTTCCACAGTGACTACCCCATCCTTGCCAATCTTCCCAATCACGTCAGCAATCAGCTTCCCAATCTGCTCATCCCCCGCGCTAATCGTTGCCACCTCAGCCACTTTCTCACTATCGCCAGCAATCTTCTCCGCCGTCTTATTGATTCCCTTCACAATCTCCGCCCCAGCTGCCTCAATTCCCTTCCTAAGTTCCATCGGATTATGCCCCGCCGCAATTAACTTATTCGCCTCAGCAATAATATTATAAGTCAGCACCGTCACCGTAGTCGTCCCATCCCCAGCCACCTTATTCAGCTTCTGCGCCGCCGTCTTGATCAGCTTTGCCCCCACTTGATATCCCAACGTCTCTTCATCTTCATTCCCCAGCTCCACCCCTTCCGCGACTGTCACCCCATCATGCGTGATCGTCGGCGATCCATAACTTTTCTCAATCACCACGTTGCGACCTTTAGGCCCAAAGGTCACCTTTACCGCATCATACAGCGCTTTCGCACCCCCCAAAACTTTCTCCCTTGCCTCAGCATCATAAAAAATCTTTTTTGCCATAATTCTCCTCTCTTATAGTGTTGCTAAAATATCTTCTTCTTTAATAATTAGATAATCTTTACTATCCACCTTCACTTCCGTCGCCGAATATTCCTTAAAAAGAATCTGATCCCCTTTCTTCACTGTCTTCACGTCCGGCCCCACAGATTCCACAGTAGCATAATTCGGTTTTTCCTTAGCTTCGCCGAGCAAAATTCCAGAAGCCGTTTTCTCCACAGCTTCCTCTTTTTTTGCAACCACCCTATCGGCAAGAGGCTTAATTGACATAGTTTCACTCCTCGCTTAATTTCTTTATACTCCGAGTGTAGCGCAAGTATTTGGCACTGTCAAGCCTTGAGTGCCAAATGTCCTCATTTCTACAGTTTATTTTTAAGTGATACAATATAATCATGAAAGAAAAAATCCCATTTTACGACTCGCTAGTGCTTCCCTACCATTTCAGCAAATCCCTCTTCTGGGGTACCCGCTATGGCTTGCCTGGTCGTCGCCTCCGCGTCATCGGTGTCACCGGCACCAATGGCAAAACCACCACCAGCTTTATGATCTGGAAAATGCTTAACCACGCCGGTCACAGAACTGGTCTGATGACCACCGTAGCGTGGGGTACCGAAAAACTCCACGAGCAAGTTGAGCATATGACCACTGTCGACTCCAACCTCCTTAACCAACGCATCCAGACCATCGCCAACTCCGGCGCCGAATTCCTCGTCTTAGAAATCACCAGCCATGCCCTCGCTCAATTCCGCGCCGTCGGCGTCCCCATCGAGATCGCCGTCATGACCAATGTCACCCACGAACATCTTGACTATCATAAGACCTTTGAGCGTTACCGTGATGCCAAGCGCAAACTCTTCAAAAAAGCCAAATACGGCATTGTAAATGCCGACGATCCATCAGCCAAGCTTTTTGCTAGCGATGCTAAGCAAAGCATCACTTACGGCATCAATTCGGGTAAATTACGCGCCACAGCTGTCAAACTCGGCCAAAATAGCGTAAATTATATCATAAAAGGTATAAAACCTGAAACCAACCTTAAAATTCAAACCCAGCTTGCTGGCAAATTCAACGTCTATAACTCCCTAGCCACCGTAGCCGTTGGCCGCAAACTTGGTATCCCAGACACAGAGATTTCTGCCGGCATCCACGCCCTCGACCAAGTCGAAGGCCGCATGGTCAAGATTAACGAAGGCCAACCCTTCACCGTCATTATCGATTACGCTCATACTCCAGACGCCTTCGAAAAACTTCTCCCAGACATGAAAAAAGCCACCAAAGGTAGGTTAATAGTGCTTTTTGGCAGCGCAGGTGGCCGTCGCGACCCCAGCAAGCGTGAGCCCCAAGGCCGCATCGCTGGTAAATACGCCGACATCGTTATCCTGACCGAAGAAGACGACCGTGACACCCCTGGCATGGAAATCATAGAACAGATCGCAGTCGGCGCCCGCAAATCCGGCAAAACCGACCACAAAGATCTCTTCTTTGAGCTAAATCGCCCCAAAGCCATCCTCCTAGCCAGCCAAATGGCCAAACATGGCGACACCGTAATCTTCCTCGGCAAAGGCAACGAAAAAACCATCGAGCGCGCCGACGGCGAGCATCCATATTACGAAGAAACTGAAGTCCGCAAAGCTCTCAAAAAGCTAAAAACCCCTAAGAAATAGTCAAAGAAATACACCGGATATACCCACCGCCCTTTTTGAGCTCCTCAATCTCCGGTGTAATCGTCTTCAACCCCCGTTTTTCCAGCGCAGCCTGAAATTTCGGCGCATGCGCCGACATAATCGCCGTCGCCCCAGTACTCACTAAATTACACGCAAACCCTTGAGTTGCCTCCTCCAAATCCACAATTATCTTCTCAATAGGTAATTCCGCCAACTTTATCTGCGAAATCTCATCAAAAGCCTCAGGACAATACGCAATACAGTTCTCATCTATCACCGCCAAAGCCAAATCCAAATCATAAAAGAACGAATCCGCATGGTTCGTCGTCGGGTTCACATATTCTCTTCCCTCCTTATCAAGTTGCGGCACCGCATGTAGCTGCACCAGCTTTAGCCCAAACTTCTCAGCCACAAATTTCTGCGCCGCCCCATCCGATCGATACCCACTCCCCGCAAACAAATAATCCCCACAGATCAAAGAATCCCCCTGGCCGCTATACAGATAAGAATCTGGCACCAACTCTGTCTTTATCTCTAATTTCTCTAACACATCCCGCGCATAAAGCTCTTCCGCCTTCCGCGCCTCAGGCAACCTTGACATCACCGCCTCGCCATTTTTCACGATCGCCCAGTTCGCCGTATATACTCCATCCTGACATCCATCTGGTGGCGCAACTTCTACAACTTCAATCCCCGCCTCCTTAAAGCATTCCACGATTTCCGCATGCTCAGCCTTCGCCCTAGCAACATCAATTTTCTTATCACCATAATACGGATTGATCTTAAAATCATCCGCAAAATCATCCGCCCCCGACACCAATACTCTCTGATTTATCATTTCCCAAGTATACCACAGCCCACTCAGGGCTTAAAATTCGGCTCAAAACTCGCAATCCCATCCACGATCGCATCCTCTTCAACCCCAAGCAACGCCGCCGCCGTAGCCGCCGCCGCCATATAAGCCGCCGCCTCATTTCCCGTCACGTAAGTCGCCACATCAAAGCTATCATTCCCCTGCGTCAAGGTCGCCTCAGTCCCCTTTTTATAAGCCTTCGATCGGCTAACCCAAGTATCCGCCTCGCGGTCTTTTCCGTATGCCACGCTTCCCTTTTTTGTCGGATATTTTGCCACAAACTCGAAATACGGGTCATCATAATTTAGCACGCTATATTCTGGTTCCGGCGTAAATAATTCCGTCTTTACGACTGCATATTCATCTGCCGTATCCTGGCTAACTTCATTCCCCAGCGGATCCGTCATCACCACCATATGCACGGGCACGCCAGCAAACGCCTGATTCTTTACAGCGTCAGCCGCAGCCATCACCACCACATAGTTCGCCCCCTCACGCCAACTTTTAGACAATTTTCTCTGCAATCCCCCCGCCGTCAAAGCCTTTTCCCCACCAGTGTCAACCAGCCCCACGCGCGGATCTGTCGCCCTTAATATTTCTTGAATAAAATGCGCCACCACACCTTTACCACCCATACCCGTCACCGCAATGATTTTCATATCCTTAGACGGATTGCCATAGTAAGCCGAAGCCAACTTAGCTTTTGCTTTTTGCACTTTTGATTTTAAGCTAGGTTTTTTGAGTGCGTCTTTCATAAACTAATTGTACCACATTTGCATATCTGGTAAATAAGATATAGAATTCGCCCAAAATTATGCTACAATATAACTGTTGTGAATCTCACAATGATCTTTTAATCTTCAAATGGTGGATTATACGCTGCTTTTTTAGGCAGCATATATTTCCACACATGCACCCGTAGCTCAGTTGGATAGAGCGTTGGCTTGCGGAGCCAAAGGTCGTACGTTCAAATCGTATCGGGTGTACCAAGAAAGATCCTTTTTCACCAAGAGGCTCTTTTTTGTTTTTGACCCATTTATGCTAAGATAAGCTTATGGCTAGATTCTTCAACAAACTTGGCAAAAAAGAACAAGACAAACAACCAGAATCACAAGACACTCAGTGGGACGACCTAAAGGCCGTAGAATTCTCCAGCGAAACCGAAAATATCGATCCCGAAAAAGCCAACGCCGAGCGTCAGCAACGCAAAATCACTGCCTACCTACTTTACCACAAAAATCCCGACTACATCTTCGCTCCAGATGTTACCCTAAACCCTGGCGACGAAGATCGCCTGAGTGAGCAACTCGCAAGCGGCACCATTACCAGAGATGACGAACTCGGCATCCTCACTCGCATCGAAGACCCCATCGGAAAATCCGGCAAAGATCAAGTCTTCTCGAAACTCAGCCACAGCAAGCATTTTCTTCGTATCCTTTCGTACAATACCAAATCAGGTTTCGAAAACTGGCAACAAACCTCTCCAGACAATCTTGCAGAATTTATCAAAAAATTCCCCACACCCATGGACTTTGAGGCCGCAAGTCAAATTTTCCTAGACGACATCAAACGATCAAACCCCAATAAGCCAGAAAAATACACAGAGTATCTTGCAGATATGGAGTCTTTCCGCAAAATAGTCTATGGCAAACGCCAAGAATATTGGGAGCAAATCCAGAAACTAGAAGCTAAAGCTTCCGCTTGGCAACAGCAAGAAGCCATCGAAAAACCTCAAGACAAAAGCGAGTTCGGCGAAACCCTCGTCAAAGAATTTGGTTATTACGAAATGAGTAAAGCTCAAGCTAAAATTGGCATGATTGCTAATAACCCTGGCGAAAGACTCCCCGAAGATTACACTGAAGACGCCCATCTTGAGATGCCCGAGCAGGGCCTCTTCGCGGTATTTGATGGCGCTGGAGGACACGTTGGCGCACGTGCCGCTTCCCAATCCGCCGTCAATACAGTAAGAGATCTCGCCACAAAGTTCAACCTTGAGCATCAAGGCAACCTCGCCTGGGCGCTCAACGAAGCCAGCAGAGCCATCGAATCCAATCCAGAAGCCGGTATGTCCACCGCCGTCATCGCCAAAGTCATCGAAGCAAACGGCGCCAAAAAACTTGCCTTTGCAAGTGTCGGCGATTCTCGAATTTACATCGTACGCGAAAATTCCTTTGCATTACTCATCACAAAAGACGAAGGCGAAGGTAAATTCATCACCAACGCACTCGGCCGTATCCCTAATCAAGAATCTCATAGCCGCGTTAAGCAACTCGGCCTAGTCGACCTCTGGCCCGGCGACCGCGTCGTCCTCTGCTCCGACGGCGTCACCGGCGACAAGCCAGAAGAACTCATGAGCGACGACCAAATTGCTGCCACCGTTGGCCTAGCCTGGAACACCCAGCAAGCCGCCACCGAACTGGTCGAAGGCGCCCGCAAAAAAGACGACCGCACCGCCATCGTCTTCCAAGTCTAGCACCCACCCCTATAATATGCTAAAATAACACACGGAAGCGTGGCCGAGTGGTTGAAGGCACACGACTCGAAATCGTGCAGACCGAAAGGTCTCGGAGGTTCGAATCCTCTCGCTTCCGCCAAGCGCAAGCGTAATTATACAGTAGTAGAACGCAACAATTACAAGCATCCATTTAATAGGGTGATGAAAAATTTTAGTTCATATTTATTTCCGAATATGAACTAAATGTATGTTTTGGTTCATATTATATTTGATTATATACGATCTAATATGAATAAAAGTGATGTTTTTGTTTACTTTTAGTTGCAATTTAGGAACTAATTTGCTAACATAGTTCACATTGGTAAAAAGATATGAATCGAATTGAATTAGGAAGGCTAGTACAGCAACCACAGGGATTTAAAGCCTTTATCCCTGGTGATTTTCCACCAGCTAAAGAAATTGATTTTTCTCTATCTATCATCAAAAAACATACTGAAGCAGTAAGATTATTAGGTAAACTAGATGGAATCACTGAATTACTGCCTGATAAAGATTGTTTTTTGCAGATGTTCATGATGAAAGATGCTTCTAGCTCTAGCCAAATTGAAGGTACTAATGCGACAATGAACGATGCTATCGAGGCGGAGAATATTGATCGCAAGCCGAATCTGCCAACTGACGTAGATGATATCTTGCATTATATAAAAGCACTTAATTATGGGATGGAGCGCGCGAAAGAATTTCCTTTTACGCTAAGGTTTATCAAGGAACTTCATCACAGATTGCTTAACGGAGCTAGGACTACAGGCAATGCATTCCCAGGTGAGTTTCGTCGAAGCCAAAACTGGATTGGTGGGACGCGTCCAGATAACGCACGTTTTGTTCCGCCTCCAGTACACGAGATGCATAAAGCACTGTCTGATTTAGAGAATTTTATACACGCAGATGACGGATATCTGCCTCTCATTAAAGCCGCTCTTCTACACTCTCAATTCGAAACGATTCACCCATTTGTGGATGGTAATGGGCGTACTGGACGGATGCTTATCACAATGTTTCTTTGGTTTGAAAAACTGCTAGAAATGCCAGTTTTGTATTTATCTGCCTACTTCAAGAAGCATCAGGACGTTTACTACGAAAGGATAAATGGCTATCATGACGGTGATGTTGGAAATTGGGTTGAGTTTTTTCTGGATGCAGTTATCGAGACCGCCAAGTCCTCTATCAGTACATGTCAAAGGATTATTGGAATACGAACGAACGATATGATGAAAGTCCAACAGCTCAGCCAAAAGGCTTCAGCATCAACTATGAAGGTTCTGATGGGACTATATAAAATGCCCATTGTTGGAATTGCTGATGTTGTGAAATGGACAGGTTTTAGTAATAAGGGCGCTTACAATTTGATTGATCGTATGGTTGAAATGAAAATTTTAGTTCCACTTAAGCCTAACAATGGGGTAGTCTACGGTCAAAAGTGGTCTTACAAAGACTATCTAGAGTCTTTCAGTAATGATAGCGGTGGTAGCTAAGGTTTTCTTATATAAGGTTATAATATAAACATTCGAGAGAAAAGAAAGTTTACTTTCTTTTCCGAAAATGTGCAATATTATATCTTGATAATTCAATGGTATAACTTGAGCAGCCGTGTTCCGCCAAACAAAAGACTAGGAAAGAGAAACGGACGGAGTTCAATCAGTATTTCAATTTTCAAAGTTCGTATAAAAAACTTGCGTCTCGTGTAAATGTTTATAAGCAGTGAGTATAGTATGAATTGTAATAACTACTTGACTTTTGTCATTACATTTACTATACTATCTGCATGAAGAAGATTAGTGCAAAATTACAAAAAATCCTAAATGATGCTAAATGGACGCAGGAGCAGTTAGCGATGGCGCTGGGTGTTCCGCAAAAGACCCTTAACTTTTGGATAAACGAGAGGAGCAAACCAAGAGACAAGAGTGTTCGGGCGATTGATGATTTATATTTAGACATTGTCGGACGAACGAGCGTAAATGACGCTTTGTTGCCAGACGCCGAAAAAGAGGCCTTGGCCAAAAAAATCTCCGTTAAGGAAATTATCACGAACGATGAGCTACTGGACAAAGTTACGCTTTACCTTACCTACCATACGAACACGATTGAAGGCAGCACGATGACTCTGGCGGACGTAAAAGAAGTGCTTGATGACGACAACCGAGTCCTTGCGCATAAGACCGCTAAGGAGCAGATTGGAGCCCGAAACCACCGCACGGCACTTTATTATTTGTTGGACGAGCTAAACGTGCACGGCAAAGATTTTAAGTGGAGCAAGGATTTGATATTGCAAACCCACTTGCGTCTTATGAACACACTAATCAGCGACGCCGGAACATTCCGCAACCACGGCGTGAGGATTATGGGCAGTCATACAACCCTTGCGAATTATCTGAAAGTGCCAGAAAGAATCGAAGAACTTATAGAGGTGATAAATAAGCCCGCCGAAAACCCTATTGAGCGAATTGCTTGGACGCATGCCACTTTTGAGCAGATACATCCGTTTGGCGATGGAAATGGGCGGACGGGGCGCCTAATTATGTTTATCCAAGCGTTGCAAAATGGAATTGTGCCACCGCTCGTTGTCAAAGAGCGCAAGCAGGCTTACTATAAATATCTGGAAATCTCCCATTTGGAAGACAAATATGAACTTTTGCGACTGTTTGTAGCGGAAAGCATCATTTCGACAGATAAGTTGATAGAAAGGTAATAACACTCTACGAAATGTTATTACGAAAGCCCAATGCTAACCCAGAAGCCTAGCCTCATATATAAACATCCACCATTTTCTCCCACCCAAAAAGCCCAGCAATCACTTGCCTATATTCACATCATATCACACATTATCGCAAAAGTCAAGCACAACCACAAAGCCCATCAAAAGATGATACAATAAGACCATGCAAACCCCCAAAACCAAAACATCCAAACTCCAAAAACCCCTCAAGCACATCACCCTCTTCGGCTTCTTCGCCATCACCGTAGCCATGACCATGGACATCCACGAATACCCCGTCTTCGCCACCTCCGGCCTCCAGCTCATCTTCTTCCTAGTAGTCGGCGCCATCCTCTGGTTCATCCCCACCGCCCTCTGCGCCGCCGAACTCGCCACCGTCGACACTTGGGATGATGGCGGCATCTTCGTCTGGGTTCGCAACACCTTAGGCAAAAAACTCGGCTTCGCCGCCATCTTTTTTCAGTGGCTCCAAGTCACCGTCGGCTTTACCGCTATGCTTTATTTTATCGTAGGCATTTTCGCCGACAGCTTTGGCCTCGCCGCTCTCAACGAAAGTCCGCCCCTCAAATGTCTCGTCGCCACCGCTATCTTCTGGATCATGTCTCTTTGGCAACTCCGCGGCTCCCGCCACACCGTTCTTATCAACAAAGTCGGCACCATCGCCGGCATCATCATCCCCGCCATCCTCATGGCCTCCCTCTCCATCGCTTACCTCGCCTCCGGCGGTCAATCCCACGTAGTATTCACCACAGAAGCCCTCATCCCCGACTTTTCCAAGATCTCCACCATAGTCGTCTTCATCTCTTTCATTCTCTCATACATGGGCATCGAAGCCTCCGCCTCCTACACCAACGAGCTCAAAAACCCCAAGCGCACCTACCCCATCGCCATCCTTATGGTTGCCGTCGTCGCCATCATCCTCAACGTCATCGGTGGCCTCTCCATCGCCATCACCGTCCCCAGCTCCGAGCTCTCCCTCAACGCCGGCATTATCCAGTCCTTAAACCTCACGCTGGGCTTTTTCCACGCCAACTTCGACTGGCTCCTTAAAATCCTTACGGTAATGATAGCCACAGGCGTTTTGTCCGAAATCAGTGGCTGGATCATTGGCCCCGTCAGAGGTCTCCAGCAAGCCGCCACCGACGGCCTCCTTCCAGAAAAATTCTCCAAATCCAACCAACACGGCGTCCCCACCCGTCTCGTCATTATGCAAAGTATCATCACCACCATCTGGATCACCATCATTACCCTCATCGGCGGTGGCAACAACCTTTCCTTTCTCATTGCCATCACCATCACTGTAGTCATCTACGGCGCTGCATACATCTTAATGTACGCCGGCTATTTCCAGCTAATTTTCCAACAAAAACACCTCAAGCGACGCTTCGAAGTCCCCGGCGGCCAACCTATCAAAATCCTCACCGCCATCATCGGCCTCCTCACGACATTATTCTGCATCATCATCTCTTTCGTCCCCCCAAACACTCTCACCCCCAGCGAAATCCCCCCCTACTTCCTAGCCCTCATCCCCACCTCCATCCTAGCCCTCTCCGCCCCCTTCATCATCTACCAACTCCAAACCAAAAACTCCCCCACAAAGCATTAGGAGAGAAAAGTAGCTCAACCTCTGCCAGAGAGGATGTGGAAGAGGGGTGTGCACACCCCTACTTCCAGCCAACTGCAGCGCCTGCGCCCCGTAAAGACGGGCGCGCACTTGGGAAGGGCCTCTCTGGCAGAGGTTGAGCTACTTTTCTTTATCTCTTTTTCTTAATATATCTAGCCAAAAGCATCATCAACCCAAAAGACAACCCCATATTAAACAACGCCAAAGCCAACTCCAAAACAGACTTATCTCGCATAAAATACCTCCACTTAATCACCCATGCATTAGCGCATTGCTACCACCATTATAACCAATACCATCATAATCATCAAATCAAAAAATCAGAAAAATTACACAACAAGCCTTGACTTCAAGTCTCAAATCATATGAAATAACACCATGAGTACAATTTTCACAAAAATCATCGCAGGAGAAATACCAAGCTACAAAATCTACGAAGACGCCCACACCTACGCCTTCCTCGACATTCACCCAGAGACCTTAGGTCACGTCCTAGTAGTCCCAAAAGTCGAGGTCGACAAAGTCTATGAACTCAAAGATTCCGACTGGCTAGACCTCTGGGCCACCGTCAAAAAAGTCGCCCTCCACATGGAAACCATCTTAAATCAACGTATCCTCATGAAAGTCATCGGCACCGACGTCCCCCACGCCCACATCCATCTCATGCCCTTCGACCCAAGCTGGCAGCACGGCCGCATCCTAGAGCTCAGCGACGCCGAATTTCAATCCATTGCCACCAAGTTAGCCTTCTAACTAAGCCGCCTCATTATTCTCCCCCTCTGCCGGAATAATCCCATTATCTCGTAGCCAATTCACAAAATACTGATTATTCGGGACAAATCGCCCCTCTCTTATATCCTCTTTTTGCCGATCATTCATGGCATTCCAGGTACTTTCGTATACTTCAGCCGTCTCTCCGTATATTTCCTCAGCACTCAGAGCTTTTCCAGTGGCCCATAGCCAGTCATATAACGTATCGCTCTCCGGAGAAAGTCGATCAGCACTTTTGCCACTAAATCTATCTTTTATTTCATCACTAAGTCCATCCCACCACTGTTCATACTGATAATTTCTCCAACTTTCTGGCGCCGTATCCATTCCTCCATTCACCAACCAAACGCCCTGTTCGCCGCCTATTTGATCCCTAAGCACTTCCCAATTTGGCTCCCCATCTTCTCCGTACTCGCCCCGCTCCTCAATAGACTCCGGCTCTGTCGACTGCTCGCTCTCAGGCGCTTCTGGAGAGGTTCCCTCACCACCTTCCGACTCCGCAGGCTTTTCAGCAGGTGCCTCATTCTCGCCTGTCCCCTCAGGCTGCCTCACCTCCCTATCCTCTGGCTCACTTATCGTAGTCTCGCTCTTAGCAATCTCCCTACCTCCAAGTGTCGGCGGTGTCGGCGCTGGCGCCGTATCTCCGCTCCGCTCCCGTCTCCTAGCTCTCGACAAGTTATCTCTCCTCACAAACGGCAACATTATCCCAAGGCCGGTCAACCTTTCAGCCGCCGCCTCCCCCGCCTTCTCCGTAACTTGATCAAAACCAATCACATTATAAAGCACATCCGTCACCGGCACTTCCACCGTCGCCGGCAGAACAGCATTTTCCATACCTCTACCCACCACCGTAGCCAGCGGAATCATATGTTGCACGCCATCCTCAGTCACGCCGTTGTCAAAAGCCACCTCAAAATACTTACCAATAAACTTCCCATCCTGAAAACATTCCGCTGCCACCGTACCTGGCTCGGGGATAAATTCCAGCTGTGACCCATTACTTACCAATTGTCCAGTCACTTCCAGAGGTGTCTTCTGACTATCTCCAGTCAAAGATATGAATGCCTTGATCTTACCCTCACTCACCGCTTGATCAAAGTCGATCGTCTCGCCACCCCAAGTAGTAGAATTCCCCGTCATCCGCGTCACAATCCCATCGCCATTCGTCGTATAATGCGCTCTCAGCTCATTCCCATCAAAGGCCGTCGTGCCGTTGCTTCCCCAGCCATCACGACCCACTTCCGTCCCATATTCGCGAGCATATTCGCTAGCCGACATATCAATGTCTCTACTCTCCAGAGTATTTGTCTCAAACCGATTGACCGTATACCCCTCCTGCTTCAGTTGCGCTACCTGTTCATCCGTCAGTTTCACCCCGTTAGCCTCTTGAGCATCGATTCTTTCCGACCCAATTATCGCCAAGCCATCCGGCCCCTTAAACCCAAGCATCCCAGCCAGCAAAGTATTATTTGCATCAGCATTATTCTTAAGGTTAAACACCTTATCTGCAATACCATAAGAATTCGGGTCAAAGGCTGCCATCACCTCTTGCGACACAATCATCGTACCCGCCGCCACAACACCAGTCTTAATCCCCTGCTTAATCATCTGCTTACGCCGGAGTTTCTTAAATGCCGCGTCTCTAGCTTTGATTCCAGGAGCACCTTCAGTCCCTTCATCCAATATTTTCTCTACCGCCCCCATTGTTTGGTTCAGCGCATCGTCTGCATTCGGAGCTAATTCCCGAAGCTTCACTCTGGCCTCCGCCCGCGCCAAATCCAGCGCGAAGCGTTCTTCCTCTACTCTCGTCGGATCGGAGTAGCAAATTAAGTCAATATTTCGCTCATCGCTCATCTTTGTGCGAGTCTCAGCCACCGCCAGCACTCCCGCCAGCGTCGCCCTGTCGCCCGATTCAATCGCAGCTCGTAGATCGCCTGTCAACTTCGTCGCATCAGTCATAGCATACAGAGTTTCGCCCACTGCCTTATCGTATTTCGATGCACCAGGAGCCAAACCGCTCGCCATCTCTCGCGACATCTGCGCCCGATCTGTCGACACCCGACTCCCCTCTTTCATTCCAGCCACCACACCAGTCACAACAGCTCCGCCAAGCCCCAAAGTCGCCGCACGCACCGCACTCTTCGCCCCCGCCTGCGCCAACCACACCCCCACACTCGCCGCCCCAGCCACAATCTCCGGTGGCAAGAATCGACCAAACTTACTATGCTCATACCGATCCATCAGCTTATCCAGCGCCTTAAGATGAGCCTCAGTCCGCACGTTCGCCCGCGCCTCCCCATTGATCAGCTTAAACCCTTCCATAATACTCTCAATCCCCTCTTCATGCTCAAACCGCCCCTTCGCCGCCCGCGCCAACTCCAAGTAATTGTCCAGCACCACCTCACCCTTAGAATTGCCCTTCTCATCTCTGAGCATCGCCTTCACGCGATCCATTTCCTCAGTAAAGTTCGCCTCGTCCACCTCACCCCTAGCAAATTTAGAAATCGCCTCCTTAGCCGCCACAGCAGCCGGATGATCCTCTGGCAAAGCATTCTTCCACTCCCCAGCCTTCTCGTGAATCATCTCATCATATTCAGAAATAAACCGATCAATCGTTGCCTCGCTTCGACTCTGCCAGTCGTGATCCGCCAGCTCGCCGTCCTCACCACCCTGCTTCTCCAAAATCCGCTCATAAGCCAACTTCTTATTCTTCTCCACATAATACCCCCTGAACAAATTCCCCCTCCAGATGCTCTTTATCAGTCTCTTCAGCTTCCCCCCATCCGCCAAATCTTCTCTCAGCATCCGCTCTGCAATATCTCGCGCCGCCGCCTCAGCATCCCGCGTCCGATCCAAATTCACCGCAATCAGTGACTTCTTCTCATCTGCTTCCTCCGCCTCTTCGCCAGCTTCATCCTTATTCTTATATTCTGTCCATTGAGCATAAAGATTCCGCAGTTCCTCATCGCTCAGATTTTTCACCTCAGACATCGACTGAATCCCCATCACTTCGGAAATCCACTTCGCCCCCTCCATCCCAAACAATTCCCCAAGCATCTCCTCTCGGGATTTCTCAATCTCGGCCTCCTCGGTATTCCGCCCCGCCCACTTCTCATAGAGATCCTTGAGCTCCTCATCCGTCAAATTCTTCACATCCGAGATAGATTCCACCCCCATTTCCTCATAAAGCCATTTCGCCCCCTCAGGACTCAGCAGTTCAGCAAACATTTCCTCCCGAGTCTTCTCGGTTTCCGCCCCTTCACCCAAATTCTCAGAGTTCTCACTAGCATCAATCGCAGTTTCCCCAAAAACTTCATTTTGCAAAATAACCATCGCCTCACCAATCACCGCATCATATCTATCATGCCCTTCTGCCGTCCGCCGCGCCAACTCTTCTTCATATTCTCTCCTATCCTGCTCATCCCGAATCCCCTCTCTCTTCGGCAATCGCGCTAAAATAGCGAAAACCTCACTATTGTCACCAGAAGCTAATGCCTTCTTAATAATCTCTTCGTCAACCTTCTCGCGGATGTCATTCGCCACTTTCTCAGCAAACCCCACTTGACCTCTCTCTTCAAGCCTCTCGCTCATCTCGTCAGCATTCCCCTCCTGCCAAGCTTCATATCGCTTGTCTTCTTTCCGCTGCTCCATTCGCCTAGTCAGTCGCTCAATCAAAGCCTCCGCTTCTTCAGGAGTATAAACTCCCAGTTCCAACTTCCGCATCACCAGCTCACGAATCTTGTCCGGCGATCCTTGAGATTCCCCGTCAGCACTCCCTTGCTCCCATTCGCTCATCTTCTTATGCATATTCTTAAGTCGTTGACCGTACTCTTCGCTCGTCTCACCCTGCATCCTTGGATAAGAATCAAAATCGATCTCTTCCCATTTATCCGCCCGTTTTTCAGAGCGCTTATCCTCGTAATCTCTCCAATCCTGCTTACTAGAAAATTTTTCGCTCATATGGCTAGTTCCTCCTAATTTCCCGCACCAAGATACAGTTCCCGAAACTTCAACATCGTCTGAAGAGCAATATTTTGCACATCAATCCCACTCTCTCGAACAAAATCATTCACCTGATCATCCCCAAAATTTTCATCATCCAATCGCTCCGAGAGCTCAATCGCTTTCTCTTCCGGCAGAGCATCAATCACCGCCCGATCAATCTGATCCACCAGCCGCTGCGTCAAATCCGTCTTCAGCTCCGCCCGCACCTCATCCGTCAACCCCGACACGCCCTTATCCGTTATTAACTGATCAATAAATTGCTCAACATTTTCCATTTTCCTACCTCTCCTAATTTTACCCACATTATACCATAAGAATAATCGATTCCGTATCATAAAAACAAAAAATCCCCCAACCCCACCCTCAAAAGAAAACCACCAACTCAAAAACAAGACACCACTCATCGTGTATATTTCCACCCTATCACAAATCTCCTAAAAAGTCAAGCCTAGAAGCTAGCGAGGTTTTCAATTACCTTGCCAATAGGTTGCATGTAGTATAATGGAAGTATGTTTGATAAGAAAAATCGCCAACTGAAAGTAGATGATAACCAAATTTCCCTAAAGCGTATCAAGGGCGAGGATTATATCTCTCTAACAGATATGGTCAAGAATCTTGATGGCGACGATCATATCAAAAACTGGATGAGGAATCGAAATACTATAGAGTTTTTAGGTACATGGGAGACCATGAATAACCCGAAATTTAAAGGTGTCGAATTCGACACCTTTATGTACGAAGCTGGTGCAAACAAATTTACTATGACTCCGGCAAAATGGGTAAATGCCACCGGTGCGACTGGCATAATATCGATTCCTGGCAGGAATGGTGGAACCTATGCACACAAAGACATCGCTTTCGAGTTTGGAACATGGATCAGCCCCGCATTCAAGCTATATCTCATCAAGGACTACCAGCGCCTCAAGGAGATTGAAAGCAATAAATACAACTTAGAGTGGGATGTAAGAAGAATTATTGCTAGTTCGACATATACAGTGCATACGGACGCCGTAAAACAACACCTTATTTCATCTACTTTACCTTGGGCAAAATCGTACAAGTACGCATCGGAAGCAGATATAATTAACCTTGCTCTGTTCGGCACGACAGCAAAAGAGTGGAGAGAGAACCATCCTGACAGGGCAAAAGCAGGAGAGAATATCCGTGACTCAGCCAGCATAACTGAGCTTTTAGTACTAGAAAACATGCAAGTAGAGAGTGCGAATTTGATATCGAAAAAAATACCACCAGAAGATAGATTCAACAGACTTTTAGAGATGGCAAATCGACAAAAAGAAGCGTTAAACCGAGTAGACCCAGTCAAGGGGCTGAAGAAACTAGATAGTGAAACCTACTTAGACTCAGGTAGCTAGCGATATGTCCAAAAAGAAATTCTTAGAGATAATTAAAAAAGCAACCATACGCAGTCGCTAAACATTTTCAACCAGAGTCTTCACACTAGAAGATGCATAGTTGCTGTCCAGTGTGAAAATTAACAAAAGTTCTCTAATGAATTAAAAAGGTTTAACAGTATTATTGCAGCACAATGAGATTCATTTGGGATTACTTGTTGTTGGGAGATAATCGCCCAAGAACTCCACATAGCGTCAAGAAAAATCTAAGAACAGAACTTTAAACATTATTGCGAGCCAGAGAAAGCACCCAGAGGGGCTGCTTTCCTGCGCAAGCACTCCTAATGTTTAAAGTTCTGTTCTTAGATTTTTCTCCCATGCACTATTATGGTATAATATTCAGAATGACAATCCTAGGCATAGAAACCAGCTGTGACGAAACCGCCGCCTCCATAGTAAAAAACGGCACCCAGATCCTATCCAACATCGTAGTCTCCCAAATCGACATTCACGCCACCTACGGCGGAGTAGTCCCAGAGATCGCCGCCCGCAGCCACATCGAAGCCATCCTCCCCGTCATCCATCAAGCCCTCTCAGAAGCCAACCTCACTTGGGCAAACCTCGACGCCATCGCCGTCACCCACACCCCCGGCCTACTCGGCTCCCTCCTCATCGGCACCCTCGCCGCCCGCACCCTAAGCATCCTCCATAACATCCCCATCTACCCCATCCACCACCTCAAATCCCATATCTACGCCAACTGGCTCGGCAAAGAAAAACTCCCAGAGTTCCCCCTCATCGCCCTAGTAGTCTCCGGCGGCCACACCCAACTCATCCACATGACTAACCACAACCATTTTGAAATCATCGGCACCACCCGCGACGACGCCATCGGCGAAGTCTTCGACAAAATCGCCAAAATTCTCGGCCTCCCCTACCCCGGCGGCCCCTCCATAGCTAGTGCCGCCCTCAAAGGTAACCCCGAAGCCTACAAACTCCCCATCCCAAAAGTAGCAAACTACGATTTCTCCTTCAGCGGCCTCAAAACCGCCGTCCTCCGAGCCGTCCAAAAAGACCTCAGCCTCCCCATCAGCACCCCCTCAAGCACCCTAGCCGCCAAATTAACAAACAAACAGATTAACGATTTCGCCGCTTCCTTCCAAAAAACCGCCATAGAAGCCCTCACCAAGAAAACCCAAAAAGCCCTCCAAGCCTACCACCCCAAATCCCTCATACTAGCCGGCGGCGTCTCCGCCAATGCACTCCTCCGCCAAGAGATGATCCACTTAGCGTCGGGGAAAGCACAGCATGGGCTGTCTGGCGAGCACCTGCAGTCGGAGAAAAAACTGCCTGTAAACAGTTTTTTCCCCGCAACGAAGTCGATCGCCAGACAGCCCATGCTGTTCTTTCCGCAACCAAACCTCTGCACCGACAACGCCGCCATGGTAGCCTCAGCCGCCCACTTCAGCATCAAATCCGGCCAAAAACCCACAGATCCCTACGACCTAGACATCAGCCCCCGTTCCCCAATAAACTAACCCCTAATAATCTTCCGAGCCATTCCCCGAGCAGCCCTATTCATCTTCCCCGCCCGATACTTCATAGGATTCAAAACACACCGAAATCCCCCAACATATTCCTCGACCACCACCCCAAATCCACTCTTAAACTCCAGCAAAGGATTCTTCCCCGAAAAATCCCCATCAATCCCATAAAGATTCACCCGCGACACGCCCCGCTTAAGACTATCCTCCATCAACCAATCCTGCAAAAAAGTCATCCCATTCAGCTGCCGCCACTCCCGCGCCGTCCCCGATATAAAACTCACCACCTCATTCGGATGATAAAACAAAATCCTCCCCGAAACCACCTCGCCCCCCTCCTTCCGCCGCGCCACCACCCACCGCGCATCCTTCCCCCAAACATCCCAAATCCCCTCATAATACCCCGCATCCCGACTCACCACCCCATTTTTATCATTGCTAGCATCCACCACCGCCGTCAAGAGCGGAATCTCACTCTTTTCCCTCAGCTCATACACCTCCAACTCCGGCGCAATTTTCCGCAGTTTATTCCGCACATTCTTCTTATAACTCCCCCGCACCTCATCCATATTGCTCATCCCAGATAAATCTTTCACCACCATCCACCGATTCGCCTTATTCTCCAGCTTCACCGTCATCCCCATATGCTTAAATCCTAATTCAGCAAAAACCCCCATCACCTCCCCCCGCTCAAATTTCTCAATCACTTCCCCCTTCGCATCTCGCACAGAAAGCAGCGCTGGCGGAAAAATCTCCAAACAAACCAGCCCCTGTTTCTGAGCAAATTTCTTAGCCCCCTCCACCCAAAACTTCACCAAATTAGCATTATCCCAATCCAAAATCGGCCCAAGTTGCACCAGCCCCTCCCCATTTTTAGCCATCAGCATCCCCCCACCCACCACTTTCCCCTCCTCCTTAACCCCAAGCAACCACACCCCCCACCCCATATCTTTTCTCAGCCTAGCCCTCTCCACCCCTTGGAAAAAATTCCCATACCTATTTTTTTGCTCAAATTTCCGGAATTCCGCCTCGCTAAGTTCTACAAATTTCATAATTCAATTATACACGCATATAAAAAAACCGCCGAACATCCAACTCAGCGGCATTTTATCAGACTCCCACTCTCAATGTTGTACAATAGTCATATGAAAATTATTCAATCCACCGAAAAAATCTGCCACAAACTCGCCAGTCTCACCAATACCCAACCTGAAAATTGGCATCTCTGCATGAAGGCTCGTTACGGCATGGCGACAATTTTCGAATCCATCGCCAAAGCCGAAGGCAAAGGTGAAGTCATTACCACCCCATATACTTGCTCCACCGCCGTCAACCCCATCTTAGTCAGCCAGCTCACCCCTATCTATGCCGATCTCGACCTCAGCAACCTCTCCATCATCAACCCCGAAAAACTCATCAACAAGTCCACCCGAGCCATCATCATGCAGCATACCCTAGGCATCATTGGCCAAAAATCCCCCCTAAAAACCCTCGCAGCAAAACACAAGCTCATCTTAATCGAAGACAGCGCTCACTGCCTCTGCCGGTTAGCCCTCGACTCCAAGCGTCAACCCCTAGCCGACATCTCTATACATTCTTTCGGAGTTGAAAAAGTTCTCAGTTCCACCAAATTCGGCGCCGCCATCTACATCAACCCTAAACTTAAAACCACTCACCCCGCCCTCTACGACAAAATCATCACCGAATTCACCCAACTAAAATCCCCCAACTTCCCCACCGACCTCCGTCTCCACCTCTATCGCCCCACCAACGCCATCCTCCAAAGGCTCCCCAAAACCATCAAAAAACCCCTCCGCAATCTCGCCATCACCACCAAAATCCTCGAACCCCCCATCTCCCCAGCAGAACAATCCGGCAAACAACATTCCCCTCTCGACACCAACGAATTTATCAACAGCAAAATCCTCGAAGCGCTGCCCTCTCTGCCCAAAAACTACCGCACCCGCCTCGACATCACCAATCATTACATAGTAAAGCTCAAATCCGCTACCAACCTCCAACTCCTCTCTACCATCAGCGAACCCCTTCTCGCCTTTCCTATCCTCCTCCCCACCCCCGAAAAAGCCGACAGTTTGTACGAAGCGCTTACCGCCTCCGGCTTCTTCATCCGCCGCTGGTATTCCCCCCTCTTCTTCCCAGGTGTCAAAAACCGTCGCACCTACAAATACAACCCCAAAACCTGCCCCATAGCCGAAATCACCCACCCCAGAGTCCTCTGCCTCCCCACCGACATTTCCAAAACCCAGGCCAACCAAATCATCGCCATTATCAATCCTCTGGCTAAATCATGACTCCCCACTTCCTTCAAACCAAAGCTTGGAGAGACTTCAAACAGAGTGAAGGCATCAAAATCTTCTCCGAGTCCACCAAAACCTACTCCTACACCGCCCTCCAAGAATCCACTCCACTCGGCAACTACTTCTTCGTTCCCTACGGTCCAACCCTCTCAGATAAGTCTTACCTGAAACCCGCCCTCACCAGCCTCAAAAAACTCGCCAAATCCGAGCATCCCCTCTTCATTCGCATCGAACCTACACTTCCCTTCTCTCCTGAGGAAATGTCAAAATACGGCCTCAAGAAAACCAAAAACATCAGCCCAGAACACACCCAAATCCTCGACCTCACATCCTCAGAATCCGATCTCCTATCCAGCATGAAGCCCAATAACCGCAATCTCTACCGCAACCACACCAAAAAAGGCATCACTATCACTACCACTAAGGATCCCACCAAAGTGACCATTTTAACAGATCTCATGCGCGGCGTTTCCGCCCACAATCATTTTCACACCCACAGCCCAGAATATCTCAAAAACCAACTCGCCTCCGGCTTTGCCACCCTCTACGTCGCCAGCTTAGACCAGAAACCCATCGCCGCCGCCCTCGTTTATGACACCAAAACCACCCGCTACTACGCCCAAGCCGCCGCCGACTACACCCACCGCAATCTGTCAGCCGGCACCATCCTAGTTGTCAAAATAATCCTCGACGCCAAAAAGAACGGCCAAAAGACCTTCGATTTTTGGGGCATCACTCCCTCAGAAGACCCCAAGCACCCCTGGTATGGCTTTACCAAATTCAAAAAATCCTTCGGTGGCACTCAACTCACCTACTCTGGCACCTACGATCTCCCCGTCAAACCCCTAAAATATCAATTATATCGTCTCATCCGCAGTATCAACCTCAGCCTCCGCCGCCTCAAACGCCCCTAAATCAAACATCGCACTCTGCCCTTCCCCAAGTTTTATCTGCTCCGCCCTCCGGAGCAATTTTTTTAACGCCAATTCCGAATTTGCCGACCCCACATGCACCGTTCGCACGACTTCCCCGCCCCGCTTCCAGCAAACTTGCACTCCCGTCGCGCCACTTCCGGTTCGAAATTTTCTAATAAAAGGCATAACCACATATTAACAGAACTCAGCCTTGTTTTACACACCTGTGATTAAAACGCTAAAGTTTATCACCTATAAATTAGCAACCACTTGACTTAGCATCCCGCTCACGCTAAAATAGTACCAACAAACCTTAGCATCCTTTTGCAAAAGTTTGGGAAGACAAAAAGTGTGCCAAAACAAAACTGTTTTATGACTCGCTCTAAAACATTCTCTACAATTTGTCAAATTTCACATGAAATAACTCATGTTTATTTCACGTGAATTGATTTTTGTATACTATATCGGCCTAAAGGTCGATATTTTGCCCTCAGCAGGGAAGAACTAGAGGTGATTTCAATTAACTTGTCTTGTAACTCATTCTCAGCAACCAACAGCTTCTTATGCTATAATTACTATATGAAATTCAGCAAAGCCTACGAACCCAACCAATACGAACCAGACATCTACGCCCTCTGGGAAAGCTCCAATGCCTTTGCCCCCAGCAGCGACCCCGCATCCGACCCCTACACCATAGTTATGCCGCCGCCAAACGCCAACGGCAATCTCCACATCGGACACGGTCTCACCATAGCCCTAGAAGATATTTTAACTCGTTTCCACCGTCTCCAAGGTGAAAGTGCCTGGTATATCCCCGGCGCTGATCACGCCGGTTTTGAAACCTGGGTTGTCTACGAAAAATTGCTCGAAAGAGCAGGGAAGTCCCGCTTCGACTACACCAGAGACGAACTTTACTCCCAAGTCTGGGATTTCGTTCAAGAACAACGTGGCAATATGGAGCTCCAAGTCCGAGCATTAGGCGCCTCCTGCGACTGGAGCAGCTTCACCTTTACCCTCGACCCCAAAGTCATCGACACCGTCTACGTTACTTTCCAAAAACTCTGGGAAGACCAGTTAGTCTACAGAGGTGAGAAACTAGTCAACTTCTGCGTCAAACACCAAACCGCCTTTGCCGACATCGAAGTCGTTCACAAAGAGGACAAAGGCAAGCTCTGGGACATCGCCTACCCACTAGCAAACCCCGCAAACGGCATCACCGAAGTCATCATCTCTACCACCCGCCCAGAAACTCTACTAGGAGACACCGCCGTAGCCGTCAACCCCGAAGACCCTAGATATAAGAAAATGATTAGCAAAAAAGTCAAGCTACCACTCACAGACAGAGAAATCCCCATCATCGCCGACGCCCACGCCGACACCACCTTCGGCACCGGCGCCGTCAAAATCACCCCCGCCCACGACCCCAACGATTTTGAAGTCGCCGGCCGCCACAATCTTCCCCTTATCACAGTCATCGGCTTTGATGGCAAAATGACCGCCGAAGCTGGCGCCAACTACGAAGGCCTCACTGTCCTAGAAGCCCGCAAAAAAGTCCTCAAAGACCTCGAAAACTTAGGACTCTTAAGAGGCGACAAGACCATTGTTCATTCAGTAGGGCATTGCTACAAATGCGATTCCGTCATCGAGCCCCTCCTCAAAGACCAATGGTTCATCAAAGTCCGTCCTCTAGCCGACCGCGCCATCGCCGCCCTAGAAGCCGACGAGATCAAATTCAAGCCAGCCAGCAAGAAACAAGCCCTCATCCACTACCTCAAAAACCTCAAAGATTGGAACATCTCCCGCCAAATCCCCTGGGGCATCCCCATCCCAGCCTTCCAAAATTCCACCGACCCCACAGATTGGATCTTCGACACCCGCGTAGACCTTCCAGAGATCGCAAAAGCCAGCCACACCTATATCAGAGACAACGACACTTTCGACACCTGGTTCTCCTCCGGCCAATGGCCCATCATCACCACTTTGAGTCGCCCCTCCCACTACCCCACCTCTGTTATGGAAACCGGCTCCGATCTCCTTTTCCCCTGGATCAGCCGCATGATTATGCTCGGCCTCTACGCCACAAACGATATCCCCTTCAAAGACGTCTACATGCACGGCATGGTCCTCGACGAAAAAGCCCAAAAAATGTCCAAAAGCAAAGGCAACGTCATCAATCCCATGGAAATTATCTCCGCATACGGCTCTGATGCCTTCCGCATCGGCATCATCGCCTCCCGCTCCGCCGGTGTCAACCAAGCCTTTTCCGTTAGCAAAGTCATCGCCGGCCGCAACCTCTGCAACAAACTTTGGAATATTTCCCGCTTCATCCAGCACATGGTCGACGAAAATTCCGACGCATCCAGCACAAACATCACCACAGAGCATATGGGCGAAGATTGGATCTGCCAAGAACTCACCCACTGCAGCAAAAAAGTCAAAGATTTAATAGGGAAGTACCGCTTCGCCGAAGCCAGCGAGCTCCTCTACGACACCATCTGGAACAAATACGCCGACTGGTTCCTCGAAACCCAAAAAATCTACAAAAACCTCCCCCTCCTCCGCAAGACCTTAGAACATATCCTGATTATGCTCCACCCCTTCGCCCCCTTCGTCACCGAAACCATCTGGCAAAACCTCAGCTGGACTACCGGTCTCCTGATTTCCCAAAAATGGCCCTCCGAGCTCACCAGCGACCCTATGAGTGCCTCTCAATTTGAAAGCTTAATCATTATCATCTCCACCCTGAGAGCCCACTTCCAGAGCCTCCCAGGTGCCAAAAGGTACCCAGTTCTGTTCGGGCAAGACTCACTAGTCGACGATCACCAGCTCCTCATCCAATTCCTCACCAAAGCCCCCAGTGTCACCTCCACCGATCTGCCCAAAGGCCTCCGTCTCGCCATTCCCAACCACGAAATCTACTTAGACATCCCCGAAAAAGTCCTCAACGAACACCAAAAAAACCTTGAAGACCGCATTATGGAACTAGGCCGCGAAATCGACACCCTCACCCTCCGCCTGAGCAACCCCAACTACCTCGCCAAAGCCCCCCAGCACCTAGTCGAAGAATCCCAAAAACAACAATCCGAAAAAGAATCCCTCCTCGAAAAAATGAAACAAGAGCTTAGCCTCATCAAATAACTTCAGCATTTTCCTTTCCCGTAATCATCTATCGGTAATACTTAAGCGACTGAATCGGATTCTTACTAGCCGCCTTAACCGCCGGATAAATCCCAAACAGCACCCCCACCACCAGGGAAGTCCCGCCCGTAATCCCTAAAATCTCCCAAGACACAAACGGCGCAAACGGCGTAAGTAGCGACACCAAAAACGCACAAGCATAACCAACGGCAAATCCCATAACCCCCCCCAAAATACTCAAGATCAAAGATTCGAACAAAAACGTCAACAGAATATTCCCAGAACTCGCCCCCACCGCCTTCCGAATCCCAATCTCCCGTGTCCGCTCACTCACCGACACCAGCATAATATTCATCACCCCCACCCCACCTACCACCAGAGAAATCGAAGCCACCAAAGTCAACATCCCCGACACAATAGTAAACAGGGAACCAGCCGGATGTGAAATCTGACTCCCCGACAATACCGCAAAATTCCGCCCACCACCCCGTGAATCCGACATCTTTTCCCCAATCTCGTCCACCACCGTTCCCACGCCCCCAGTCGTCGTCGCCCGTACATTAACCTGCTGAATCTGCAGCGCCCCCAAAGTCTCCATAAATCCCGCATTAGCCAAAATAGCATTATCAAAATCCACATTATTGAAATTGATCGGATCATTTATCTCCTCAAGCACCCCCACCACCATAAATTTCTCCCCCATATACTCAAAAGTCTTCGTCACCGCCTCTACCGAGCCATACAACTGCATCGCCGTCCAATACCCCACCACCGCAGTATTCTCCTTCAGCTGACTGTTCAGAAATTGCCCAGTCTTCATCGGCAAGCTCAAAATCTTCTCCAAATCCGGATTCGTCGCCACCAAAGTCGCATTCATCGACTTATTATTCGTCGACACCGTCCCATCCATCACCGCAATCGGCGCCGCAGCCGCCACGCCCTCCAACCTCTGAATCGCCCCCACATCAGAAAGCGACAAATTCGACTTCAGATACTGATTGCTCGCCGTCAACTCATCCACAATACTCCCCACCATATCTTTAGCAGTACTCGGTCGCACCACAATCAAATCCGACCCCACCCTCTCAATTTGCGTCGAAATCAGTCGATTTATCCCCCCAGCCAGTGACAAAATCAGCACAATCGAGGCCACCCCAATCGAAATCCCTAGCGCCGTTAAGAAAGTTCGCCCCCGATTCAGCCGCAAACTCGAAGTCGCCAGCTTAATATGCGTTCTCAGCAAAAAACTCATTTCACCCCCACTTTCTTCCCCTTAGATTTTGCCTTTACACTCGCCGACTTCTTCTCAACGGCTTTTTTCGGCGCACTTTTCGCCACTTTCTTCACGACCACTTTTTTCTCATCCTCCTTAGCGACTTCCACGATCGCCTTCTCTTTCTCTGGCGCCTTAACCTCTTCGGCAGCCTCTTTCGCCTCACGCTTTTTCGGCAAAATCCTCACCGAAATCTTCTCCGGATCCCCTGGTTTCGGCAAATCCCAATCCGCCACAGTCTTAATATCCGTATCAATCTCCCCATCCAGCATATTTATCACCCGCGTCGCATAAGTCGTCAACGCCGGATTATGCGTCACCATAATAATCGTATTCCCCATCAAGTGAATATCGCGCAGTTCCTCCATCACAATATGCGAAGATCGCGAATCCAGATTGCCCGTCGGCTCATCCGCCAAAATAATCGAAGGATTTGCCACTAAACTCCGCGCAATCGCCACCCGCTGCTGCTGCCCGCCAGAAAGCTGCCAAGGCATATAATATTCCCGCTCCTGCAAATGAAAATGATCCAAAATATTGCTCGCCATCCTGAGTCGCCGCAATTTACCAAACCCCGCGTACACCAAAGGTAAAGAAACATTCTCAATCACCGGCAGAGTAGGGATCAAATTAAAACTCTGAAAAATAAACCCAATCTGCCGCGCCCGAAACTTAGCCTGTTTCCGCGACGAAATCCGCTCCACACTCTTCCCCCCCAGCACATATTCCCCCATTGTCGCCTTATCCAGTAGCCCAATAATATTGAGAAGCGTAGTCTTCCCGCATCCCGAAGGCCCCATCACCATAATAAATTCCCCCCGCTTCACCGTAAGATCAAAATCCCTGAGAGCAAAATATTCCGAATCCCCAAAGCCATAACGCTTCGAGACACCACTAAGCTGGATAATCGTTTCTCCTCTCTGTTCAGACATACCACAATTGTAACATACAGATGACAGTTTCCTCGCAGATTTTCTCCCCAAAACAAAACCACCAATTTATGCTACAATATTCGCGTGGAGTAATTTTTGATTACCAAAAATCACCCCAAAAACCAGGAGAGGTGTCCGAGTGGTTGAAGGAGCACGCTTGGAAAGCGTGTGTGCGGGCAACCGTACCAAGGGTTCGAATCCCTTTCTCTCCGCCAAACTGACCCGAAAGGGTCTTTCTTGTCTTTAATAGCGAATCAACAAACAGCAAAGAATCCTAAATCTAACGTCTTTTTCTACACCCGTAAGCATCAAATTCCTCTACCAAGCGTATAGACATACGCCGCCACCTCAAACCCACCCACCACAATCATCGCACAATCCACAACAGTAATCGCATTAAAAGGGTTAAAATTCAGCTTAGGGAACTTCTTCAGTGGCAAATGCGTGTTCTTCAGATTAAAAATCAACGACAGAAAAGCCAGCACTACCATAGCGAGCGACGACAGCCCTTCCACCGGTATTATCATGCTGGACATAAAAGCTACAATCATCAGCAATGCACCAAGCCAAACCGCAGCTACGTCCACCTCTCGCGCGTCCCTTTCCTCTTCCTCAAATTTTGCCCGTTCTTTCGGCAAATCACTCCGAAAAGATTTCTCCGGCGGATTATCAATCGGATCCGCATCAATATCCGTATTTTTCTTCTCCGCCACAAATTTCCCCCGCACTTTTTTGGGATCTATCGGTACAGTTTCCATACACCTAGTTTACCACGAACACAACACGCTAAAGCTTGCATCCGCCCGCCCCCTCAGTTACTATAAAAATAGTACCTTAAAATGGAAAGGAGAAGACTTGCGATAAGCTAGTTTCGTTCCCAAATTTCCGGGCTGATGCCCGCATTATGAAAGGAGTAAATACTCTATGAGCAAAATTCTTCGCGACGAAAATAGCGGCGTCACCAAAATCGATGCGCTTATCGAAATCAAAACCGAAGGCTTCATCCCCAGTACCCACAACCAGAGCGTAGCCTTTGAGGGCTGCGACGCCATCTTCGCACTTTTCGGCACATCCTACGATTTCGGCATGCAAGAGTATGCGCTTGCCGCGGCCGGCCCCTACGGCGATCCCGACCTCAACAAAATGATGGGCTGGCTCGCCGAAGAACACCCCGAAGTGTTCAACGATCTACTCCGCGCTGTCTTGCAGGCTGTCAATGAAGAAGACCTCGACGAGGCCCTCGAAGACATCGGCTGGAGCTTTGAGCCTGACGTATCTGTCCTTTTCGACTACGATCGACTTGTTGAAGAGTTAGGCGAGGAGCCGGCCGGTCAGTTCATAGACGAGCTCTGCAAATCTCTCGCGACTTACCTTATCGACATTGGTCTCGCAGATTTACTTATCGATATTACAGTCAGAGTCTCTGACGCCTATGTCTGTCCGAATTGTGGTTACCGCGAAGAGGACGATGATGACGGCCTCGACGGCGATTCTGGCCCCAATGACGGCAACTCCGTCCTCACGGTAGGGGTCTCGGACGAATTGTCCGCAGAAGGCATCAATGCTCAGGGTCTGGAAGACAGAATCATAGAAGAAGTTGTCTTACCACTATTGCAGAAATACGATACGGCCTGTGCACCCCCCGAAAACGCAGGCTAACAGCACCACCTTTCCACAAAAAGCCGCCAGCACATCAGCTGGCGGCATTTTCTTCCACTCTGCACCCAGCATCAGCTACTAACTTCCAAGAAGTGCGTCAGAGCGGGTGGCAGGACATAGGAGCCCTCAAAGTTTCAAATAATTGTTCCATCATACCCGCGGTATTACCCAAGAAATTTGCAGGCAAACTGCCGGCAGGGGCCTTGCAGTGTAGTATATCCAAGGAAGCAATTTTTGAGACTTTGAGGAAAATGTCCTGACAGGACCCGCCCGAAAGCCCACCAAGAATGGTATAATAACAACCATGATTTCAGGACTAATCAGCCTCATAATAACCACCACAGTATCTCAAACCGACCTTTCAACCCAAAAAATTGCCGATGCAATACCCAGCCCCACCACAATGCTTTCCGAAGTAACCGACACTCAGAATCTCCTCCTCACCTACCTCGGCAAAGACCTCTCAGCATATTCCGCCACATCCATCGCCTTTAGCGACAAATACAAAGACGCCAAAACCGATAACTACAACACCATGATCGAAGAACACAGCGCCATTCTCGAATCCGGCAAAACCCTCACCGCCAAATATGCCAAAACATCCTTCAGCGACGTCTTCGAAGCCGAACCATCAGCAATATCAGAATATTTCCACCAACTAAAAGACCTAGAAACCTACTTGAAAGAGAAAATATGAAACGCCTCATGCTAGTTTACAACCCCCGCAGCTCACGCTTCAAAGACGTCGAAAGGGAAGTATTAGCGAAAGCGCGTCATCTCAAAGGCTGGATGCTCGGCAAATTCGAAGTTTCCGATACCGACGTAGACGATAACGCCCGTCGCCTCGCCCGCGTCCTAAGAGACGGCGATCTCGTCGTCGCCGCCGGCGGCGACGGTACCGCCACTATCGCCCTCAACGGCATCATGAAATCCGGCTATCCCGAAATCCGCTTCAGCGTACTTGGGTTTGGCAATTTCAACGACATGGCACGCAGTTTCGGCAAACCCACCCTTGACCAAATCCTCTCTAGCAAACAAGCTCAAAAAGCCTACCCACTAGAATGCAAAATCGACGACCAGCATTTCCGCTACGGCATGTGTTATTTCACCATCGGTATGTTCGCCGAGGCCTGCGCCGTCTTCGATTTTCCCGAAGTCCGTAAAAAACTTCGCCACAAACGCAAAAAATCCGTCTTTTTCTCAGTCCTAGAACTAGCAAAATGGTGGCGCGAGCATCGCAAAGATCAATTTCTCCCACCCCTCAAAGTCAACAAAAAACATCACGAAAATATCTCAGATTACGTCGCCATCAACTCCACCAGCATGGCAAAAGTCATGCACAGCGCAAAATGGTTCCTCAAGTCCCGCACTTTTCGCTCCACAGTAGGCAATCTTACGAGCCTCTGTGGGTTATCTCGCATTGTCATCCCAAGCATTCTTACGGGCGTACCCGGCGACAACACCGCACAAAGCACTATCATTTTAGACAAGCCCGCTAAAATCATGTTTCAAGCAGAAGGGGAATACAAAAAAATGCCCGTCACCGAGAAAATCGAAATCACAAAATCCCCTCGCCCCGTCTGGATCATCACAAAATAATGGAGCTATTTATGGACAAAATCAACCAACAAGTCGCCGAGTATATGCGTAGCCATTGGCCCAGCGAAGTCCGCCCAGAATGGCGCGTCACCAACGAGATGTACCCAGCCATCCTCCAAAAAATCCTCCAAGATTTCACCAAAAACGCCACCCAGTCCAAGCAATTTTTCCGCATCTGCGGACAAAGTGGCAGCGGCAAAACCTCCCAACTTCTCCCCGCCGTAGCAGCCTATTTTGAATCCCGCCAAGCCAAACCCATCCTAGTCGCCGCCCGCCTCCTCGCCCCCTACCACCCATTCGCAGAGGAAATCAAATCCGCATACGGCGTCACAAATTTCCGCTCCAAAACCAACGAAGTCAGCACCATCCTGATGTTCTTCGTCTTAAAAGAACTCATCTCGCTCGGCTACGACATCATCCTCGACGTTACCCTCCTTGACCCCATTGTCGAGGGCGCCCTCATGAACATGCTCACGGCGCAAGATTATCAAACCAGCCTCACTATGGTCGCCATTTCCAAAGAAATCTCCGACACCTTCATCGGTAAACGCAAAAACCGCACCGTCACCAAATCCACCGCCGCCGAATTTTGGCGCGCCACCCGCCTCGCCCTAGATTTTTACATCAAGAACTACCCCGAAATGCCCATCACCATCTGGAGCGCCTGGGACTCCAGCCCAATTTACGCCGGCCCCATCGGCCACCTCAGCGTCATGAAAATCATCGAAAAATACTGGCTCATTCCCAAACTTCCGGGGGAAACCAACGAACCGGCCCTCCGTCAAGCCAAAATCTCCTACTTCTCAAATTGAACCCATGCAAAATCCGCACACTTTAATAAAGAAATGAGTTAAAAGATGAACCCCACCAGAGCAGAGAACAAGCTAGCGTTAGCCCTAAAAAACCTCCCCCTAGATTTCCGCGCAAAAACCGTCCTCGACATCGGCAGCAGCACCGGCGGCTTCACCGACCAAGCCCTGAAGCATGGCGCCAAAAAAGTCATCGCCGTAGAAAAGGGCACTAACCAAATGAAGCCCGCCCTCCGCGCCAACCCCAAAGTCGAACTTCACGAGAAAACCGACATCATAGGTTTCACTTTGACGGAGATTCCAGACATTATTTTAGCTGACATCAGCTTTACCTCCTTGACGAATATACTTGGGTTCGCTAAGATGAACTTAATCGGGCATCATACCGTCTTGTTAGTGTTACTTAAACCACAGTTCGAAGCCAAACCCTACCAGCTCAAAAACGGCATCATCAAAAACCACAAAATCCGCCGCGAAATTATCCAGAATTTCGAAATCTGGCTCAAAAACCACAATTTCCTCACTCTAGCCAAACGCGACAGCGAGGTCGCTGGTCGCTTCGGCAACCTCGAACGCTTCTATCTCCTCAAGCTCGCCAAGTAGACCCAAAACCCACCAGCCAGACCACTTGGCGGATTTTTATGCTAAAATAATAGATATGACAAAGGAGGCCACCCTGCAACCCAAAGATTTTGTGCATCTGCACAATCACACCCACTACTCGCTGCTTGACGGCCTTACCAAAGTCCACGAACTTATAGATTTCGTCAAAGAGCAGGGCATGGAAGCCGTCGCCGTTACCGACCATGGCACCATGAGCGGCCTCATCGATCTCTACAAAACCGCCAAGGCCGAAGGCATCAAGCCTATTCTCGGCTTCGAAGCTTACGTTGCCGCCCGCAACATGGAAGATCGCGACCCTGCCAAAGACAAAGAGCGTTTCCACGTCACCCTCCTTGCCATGAATAATCAAGGTTACGAAAACTTGTGTCGTATGATGACCGAAGCCGAAATTCATGGCAAATATTACCGGCCTCGTATCGATCATAAAACCATGGAAAAATACAACGCAGGCGTCATCTGCCTTTCTGGTTGTGCCGGCAGTGAAATCAGTAGTGCATTAAGGAACGGTGACAAAGCCCGTGCCCGTAAACTAGTCAATTGGTACGCCAGTACTTTCAAAGATCGCTTCTATCTTGAAATGCAAGATCATGGTCATCCAGATTCGCCTACTCATTGGGATGTCCAAAACAAAATCAACGCAGGGCTTATGGAGATCGCCAAGGCAACTGGCCTCCCGCTTGTCGTCTCCTGCGACGGTCATTATCTTCGCCATGAAGACCAAGAAGCTCACGAAGTACTCCTCTGTATTGGCACCGGCAGTAACGTCGCCGATACTAACCGGATGTCGCTCAAAGATTTCGAGCTTCATGTGATCCCACCCCAGGACATCATCGCCCGCTGGGGCAAAACCTGCCCAGAAGCCGTGCGCAATACAAAAGTCATCGCCGATCGCTGCGAGGTGGAGCTAGATTTAGGACGCATTCTCATTCCCAAATTCCCAGTTCCAGAAGGCGAAACCGAAAAATCCTATCTCGAAAAAATCGTCTTCCGTGGCCTAGCCGATCGCTACAATGTTATGACCAAAGCAGAAATCGCAAAAGCCGACGTCAAATCCATCCGCAAAAAACTCACTCAGGAAGTCCTCGACCGCATCGATTATGAGCTCTCCATCACCGACAAAATGGGCTACGATGGGTACTTCCTCATCGTTCAGGATTTTATCAACTGGGGCAAAAGTCAGGGGATTATCTACGGGCCAGGTCGCGGCAGTGCTGCCGGCTCTCTCCTCGCCTACGCTGTCCGCATCACTGACCTAGATCCGCTTAAATACGGTCTGCTATTTGAGCGTTTCCTCAATCCCGATCGCATAAGTATGCCCGATATTGACACTGATATTCAAGACACGCGTCGCGATGAAGTTATCGAGTATTGTTCCAAAAAATACGGTGACGCCAGAGTCAGCAATATTGTCACCTTCGGTAAAATGATGGCCAAAAACGCCGTTCGCGATGTCGCTCGTGTTCTCGAAGTCCCATACGCAGAAGCAGATCGCATTGCCAAGCTTGTCCCCGACCCAGTCATGGGTCATCACGTCAAGCTTAAGGACGCTATCGTTGAGGACCAAGACTTGAAGCATGAGTATGAAACTAATCCAACCGCCAAAAAAGTTATTGACTTCGCCATGCGCCTCGAAGGCACCATCCGCAACCACGGCGTACACGCTTGCGGGGTAGTCATCGCGCCGGATGATTTAGTCAAATTTATGCCCCTTGAAGTTTCTGCCAAAGGCCCCATCGCCACACAATTCCCAATGACGGAAATCGAAGATCTTGGACTCCTTAAGATGGACTTTCTTGGTCTCTCTAACCTTTCTGTCATTCAGACAGCGCTCCGTATCATCAAGAAAGTTTATGGCGAAACCATCGACGTAGACGAATTATCCCTGGACGATCCAGATACATTTGCGCTCTTCCAAAGAGGTGATACCACCGGAGTGTTCCAATTTGAATCCGCCGGCATGAAACGATATTTGCGTGACCTCAAGCCTACGCATTTTGACGATCTCATCGCCATGAACGCCTTGTACAGACCTGGCCCGATGCAGTTCATTGACAGCTTTATCAAGCGCAAGCATGGTGAAGAAAAAATTACTTACCTTCACCCAGGCCTAGAAAATTCTCTCAAAAGCACATACGGCATCCTAATTTACCAAGAGCAGTTTATGCAGGCGAGCAAAGAATGGTGTGGCTTCACCGGCGGTCAAGCCGACACCCTCCGAAAAGCCGTTGGCAAGAAAAAGATCGATCTAATGAATCAAGTAAAACCAGAATTCGTCGAAGGTGCCATCAAGGTCGGCGGCGCTACCAAAGAGATCGCCGAAAAATTCTGGGATCAGCTCCTAGAATTCGCCAATTACTGTTTCAACAAATCCCACGCTGCTTGTTACGCGATGGTCGCATACTGGACTGCTTATCTCAAGGCCCATTATCCAGAGGCGTTCATGGCGGCACTTATGACCGCCGATATGCGCTGGACCGATCGCCTCGCTATCGAAATGACAGAATGTATGCGCATGGGCATCAAAGTACTCGGGCCAGACATTAATGAAAGCTATGTAGATTTTGCAATCGTCGGCAAAACCAGCACCATTCGTTTCGGTTTAGCTGCTGTCAAAAACATAGGTAAAGCTTTGGTCGAGGATGTCATTGAAGAACGCGACAAGAACGGCAGGTTCAGTTCCATATGTAATTTCGCAAAAAGGGTGAACTCTACAAAGTTTAATAAGAAAAGTTGGGAAGCCGCTATCAAGACCGGTGCTTTCGACCAATTTGGCGACCGCAGTGACCTCCTCTTCAATCTCGAAAAAATCCAAGCCTATGGTTCCAAAATTCAGAAAGACGCCGCATCAGGGCAGACTGACTTATTCGGCGCAATGGGCGACGCCGTCGCAGTTCCTGAAGTCGAAATCCAACCATCCCCTACCAAGCATAGTGAAAAAGAAGCCCTCCTTTGGGAAAGAGAGTTACTTGGCCTTTATATTTCTGCCCATCCGCTTGACCGCTATGACAAGTACTTTGAAGAGCAAACTATGCCGCTCACGGAAATCAAACCAGAGATTGACGGTTCGGCCGTCGTCGTTGGCGGCATCATCACATCAGTCAGAAGCTTTGTCACGAAAAGCGGTTCAAAAATGGCATTTGTTAAAATTGAGGATAAACTATCCGATATTGAAATCATCGTATTTCCTAATGTCTATGGAACAGTCGCTGCCAAACTCGTCCAAGACGCAATCGTTAAGGTCTCAGGTCGCGTCAATTCCAAAGATTCAGGCGGCAGAATCGACGAGGCGAGAATTAACGCTGAAGGAATATCTATCATCACCGATGAAGAATTGTCCACTTATCAAGCCACCGGCGTCAAGCTCCAGACTCCCACGAAGGGCGTAATTTCTCCAAGCAGAAGTTTTGCCAGTGGAGCAGGGAATTATCAAAATCGCTACAATAATCCTGCTCCTGTCACAAAATATCGCACTACTGATGAATCAAGCATGCCAACTCCTATCAAACCTAAGAAACTTTTTGTTCATATCAAAAATCCCTCCGACACAAAAGCTTTATTAGAGCTCAAACAATGCTGCAACCGTCACCTCGGCTTATCAGAAATTATACTTGTGCTTGGCGATGAGAAAAAAGCCATGCGTTTGCCTTTCTCCGTTGACACAGAATCTTCTCCATTAGTCACAGAGCTCATCAAGCTATTCGGTGAAGATTGCGTCAAAGTAAAATAGATTTAGACTGTACTTTTCCCACTAAAATTATTATATATATTCTCATGAATGCTCGGGTGGCCAATTGTATTTGCTGCCTTTACGATCGCGCCAATATCATCAGTTATTTTATATATATTCCTATCAGATGCTTTTATTGTTTTCATTTTCTGTAATTTATTTACAAAAAACTTATCAAGCGGTGACCAAAAAGATTTACCAATCAAAAACATGGGCATTCGTGGCATTTTTGCCTCCTGCATCAAAAGCAGAATTTCCGTGAATTCATCCAAGGTGCCAAAACCTCCAGGGAAAAACACAAAAACCTTTGAAGAAAATGTCAGCATTACTTTCCGTGCAAAGAAATACCTAAATTCTAACTGGTCAGTCACAAATGGATTAACATGTTGTTCGTGCGGCAACTCAATATTAAGCCCAATTGAGCGCCCGCCAGCTTCGTAAGAGCCCTTATTTGCCGCTTGCATTATCCCAGGCCCACCTCCAGTAATCACTGCGTGTCCATTTCGCGCCAACTCTCCGCCCAGTTTTTCTGCCAACTTACACCATTTATCGTCTTCTTTGAAGCGCGCTGACCCAAAAATCGTTACACCTTGTGCATAAGTTCGTATTTTCGCTAAGCCTTGTTCTAGATCTTGAGCGTAGTGAAGAGATCTTTCCACGTCGTCTGGGTTCAACTTCTCCTTCGCGATCTCGTCTAGCCAATTACTTAATGCCCCATTCATATCTAGCGTATCTCCTGAATCGGCATAGTATGTAATTTCTCATCAATCGAAATAATACCTTTTTTTGCGCCGATCTTACGTACGACCGAAGTTGAATTCGCAGAGGCGAATATCAGGGAGCTTCTTAAGGATTTGCCAGCCGCAAAGGCCGCCAAAAATCCAGACCCAAAGGCATCCCCAGCCCCAGTTGCGTCCTTAACTTTCACATCCTCATAAAGCCCCACTCTAAAGATCTTATCTCCGTCGCTCGCAATTGCACCCTGATTCCCATCTGTGATTATCACAGTCGGCACATAGCTTCGCAAATGAGATAACAATTCTTCTAGCACTACACCTGGGACAATTTGCTGCGCCTCTTCTTTATTAACCAGAAGCACGTCCACATCAGACAGCAACCCAATAGTCTTGCGCTTATTCTTAAGCTCAAGCATTCCCGGGTTAAACATAATCTTAGCGTCGAGCTTCTTGGCCTTCGTAAAGAATTTATCTAACATCTCCATATCGCCCCTCAGAGTAGAAACATATAGCCAGTCGGGCAGCGTCAAGTCTAGATCCTTCGGGTTTAACATATCGAATTTTGCCGAAGCTCCTCTGCAGGTCAATATCGTCCTCTCACCAGACGGCGTCAGCAATAAAACAGAATAACCCGTATGTACCGTTCCGCGCGCGTAGCATACATAGCTCGTATCTATACCTTCCTTATCTAATGCATCAAGTACTGCTTGCCCAGCAGGATCATTCGCGATACATCCCATAAAAATAGCCTCATGGCCACTCCGCGCAAAAGTTGTAGCGGCGTTCGTTGCGCCTCCGCCAGTACTGAATTGTACTCTATCAATATCAATCTTACTTCCTAGCTCAAGTCCATCAAAGTAATCTTTGCCATCTACGCCCATCTCCGTCGTAAAATCATCTCGATCCATAAGATATACGTCTTGCAGTGCTGATCCAATGCTCACAATCCTTGCCATCCTACATTACTCCTTGTTTTTCAGCTTCGGCCGATAGCATAGTATACGTCTTCGCTGGGTTATCTGCGCTCGCCAGCGCATTCCCCACATTTATTACATTTACACCAGCCTGTGCAATTGTTCGCACATTACTTACGTTCGCCCCTCCATCCCAACCGATTTCAACATCCTTCTTGATGCTTTTTATAATTCTGACTTTCTCGAGCTGGAGTAAATCAGCTGCTCCACCATTTTGTCCAAGCTCACCAGAGAAAATCATCACGTGGTCAGCATCTGCAATATATTGCCTCACGTCCCCCGGGAAGGTAGGTTTCAGGATTGCCAATCCTACCTTTATATCATTCTGCCTCAGAGTATCAAAAACAGTCGTCAAATCTTCTTGCACCTCAGAATGGAATATCACTAAATTTGGTTTCAGCTTAGTCAATATATCCAGATATAGCGACGGTTGCATCACCATCATATGGATATCTACTAGCCAACCTTTCGGCCACCAGGTTGTATTGATGGGTACCGTCCGCGAAGGCGCTAATGTGCCGTCGGAAATATCAATCTGAGCCCTTTTCGTGAACGGATGGTATAGCTCCACTAATTGCTTATAGCGGTTTGGGTCATCAGTCAAGATGGTTGGTGAAATTGTGATTAGCCCCATATTTACTCCTCGTCCAACTTTCTGTTTCGCCGGATATATTTTTCTAGAGTCAAAAACTCAGTTTCAAGAAGCGCATCAATAATTGCAGCATAATCCACCAGCTCATCAGCAGGTATGCACACTATATTGGCATCATTGTGGCTCCGCGACTCCGCCATTTCTGTGGCATTGTGGCAATGTGCCGCCCTGATACCTTTGAAACGATTCGCTTGCATGCACATTCCCTGGGCAGACCCACACAGCAGAACGCCTCGCGCTTCTTCCGGGTTCTTAAGAATTTCTTGCACCACAGATTTTGTGTAATCATTATAATCGTCTTCTGGCAATAGCTCAAAGGCCCCTAAATCTACATAGTCTTTCTGCGTAGCCTTAAGCCACCCCACTATCTCATTTTTTAGCTCAAAACCTCTGTGGTCTGCTCCAAGGTAAATACGCATCTTCTTTATTGAGTCTCCATCTTAGCAAAATCAGCCGTAAGCTCCACTAAACGATTAGAATACCCCCACTCATTGTCATACCAGGCTACGACTTTGACCAGATTGCCACCAATCACATCCGTGAGTTTAAGATCTACAATAGCCGAATGAGAATTGCCTTTGAAGTCAACAGATACGAGCTCTTCTTCCGTTGCATCCAAGATACCTTCATAATAAGGCTCGCGCGCTGCTTTACTAAATATATTATTGATCTCTTCAACCGACGTATCTCGCTTCAGTACAGCGGTAATATCTGCTAGTGACACAACTGGGGTCGGTACGCGCACAGAAAGACCATTAAATTTATCTTTTAGAGCAGGTATTGTCAGCGCTGCTGCTTTTGAAGCCCCCGTGCTAGTCGGCACAATATTCTCTGCAGCCGCTCTTGCTTCACGCAAATCTTTCGCCGGCGCATCCTGCAATCGCTGGCTCGCTGTATATGAATGCACGGTAGTCATCATTGCCTTATCAATACCAAAATTATCTTCAAGTACTTTCATAACGGGCGCGATACAGTTGGTGGTGCAGGAAGCGTTAGACACGACCGTATCCTCCGCAGTGAGAGTATCTTCATTCACCCCAATCACGATAGTTTTGGCACCCTCACCCTTAGCTGGCGCCGAAATCACCACGCGCTTCGCCCCTGCATCAATATGCATTTTTGCTTTTTCAGGATCAGTAAACAAACCCGTACATTCAATTACGACATCTACGCCCAAATC
The DNA here is from genome assembly GCA_031290255.1 of Candidatus Nomurabacteria bacterium. Classification (GTDB taxonomy): domain Bacteria; phylum Patescibacteriota; class Saccharimonadia; order Saccharimonadales; family Saccharimonadaceae; genus UBA2834. The sequence goes on along the minus strand of JAITNW010000010.1, from coordinate 5,699 downwards.
TCGCCAGGGCAGAGCAGAAGGATCTTTTTCTGCCAACACCCGAATCGGCTTACCGTCAACAATTATATTCTGCTCATCATGACCAATATTCCTACTATACGTACCGTAACTTGAATCATATTTGAGCAGATGCGCCAAAGTCGCCGTATCTGTCAAATCATTCACCGCCACAATCTCAAGATCTCCACGGTCAAATGCGATCTTGAAAGCATTACGCCCAATCCGCCCAAAACCGTTTATCGCCACCTTCACCATGATTATCTCCTATTAAACTTCTTACGTTTTATTATAGCACAAAGAACAATGGTGTTAGAAGAGCAGCTCGGCACGGCTGTTTTGAAGTTTCCACACAAAAATGATAAGATATGAATTATACAAAAAGGAGTTATCAAATGGCAGACTTTAATAAAATTTTAACCCCCGGCGACTACGAAAATAACGAGATCAACGTAGTCATCGAAATCCCAACCGGTAGTAACCATAAGATAGAATGGGATCGCAAAAACGCCTGCTTTATGCTTGACCGCATTGAGCCAATTATTTTCGCAAAACCCTGCAATTACGGCTTCATCCCCCAAACCCTCGACGAAGACGGCGACGAACTCGACGTACTTATGATCACCGATCAACCCCTCACCACCGGTATCTACACCAAAGCCCGCGTCCTCGGCGTCATGAAATTCGAAGACGATGGCGAAGTCGACGACAAAATTATCGCCGTAGCCGCAGACGACCGCAACAACGGCAACGCATACAACACGATTGAAGATTTACCAAAACGCCTCATCGAACAAATCGAATTCCACTTCAGCCACTACAAAGACCTCAAAAAACCCGGCACCACAATAGTAAAAGGCTTCTTCGGCACCAACGAAGCAAAAACCATCATAAAAGACGCCATCACCCGCTGGAACGCAAACAAATAACTCCCCAACAGAACTAAATACCTAAACTGCACGTCGGAGGACTAAGGATCAGCTAGTCTCATGAAAAGCTCTATTCGTCATCTTCCTCAAGAAAAGCCCCACTCTGCCGACTCCACAACTTAGCATACTCCCCACCCCTCATCACCAACTGCCGATGCGTCCCCTGCTCAATAATCCTCCCATCCTTAAGCACCACAATCCGATCAAGCGAAGCCACCGTACTCAGCCGATGAGCAATCACCAAACTAGTCCGCCCCTTCATCAGCTCGCCAAGAGCTTCCTGAATCAATTCCTCACTCTCCGAATCCAGAGCCGAAGTCGCCTCATCTAGCACTAAAATCGGTGCATCTTTCAAAATCGCCCGCGCAATCGCCACCCTTTGCCTCTGCCCACCAGACAACTTCACCCCCCGCTCTCCCACCAGCGTCTCATAACCTTCAGGTAATTCTTTCACAAAATCATGCGCATTCGCCAACTTCGCCGCCTTTTTAATTTCCTCAATACTAGCACCCGGCTTGCCGTAAGCAATATTCTCCGCAATCGAACGATGAAACAGGGAAGTTTCCTGCGGCACATAAGCTACCATACGTCTTAACGAATCTTGCGTCACCATCGAAATATCTTGTCCATCCACCAAGATTTGCCCCTCATCCACATCAGCAAACCTCAACAAAAGCTTCGTCAGCGTAGTCTTACCAGAGCCACTGATCCCAACTAATCCAATTCGCTCTCCCGGCGCCATCTTCAAGTTAAACTCCTTAAAAATCGCCTCCCTCTGTTCAGCATGCTTAAAAGTAATATTATGAAAATCAATCTCCGCAGATTTTACCGCCAGCTCTTTCTCTGATTGATCTTCCACCGTCAGCGGCTCATCCAAAATCTCCACCATTTCTTTCGCATCACCAATCGCACGATTAAAATCGCGCAAAACATGATTCAGCGTCCACATTTCACTCAGCAGCTGACTCGTCAAAGTATACAGAAGTACCACATTTGCCACTGTAAACCCAAACAAACTATGTCCGTTAATTATCAGTATCAAAAGTACCACAAAAGCGCCAGTATTAACTATGTTCAAGGAAAAATTCCGCCACATACTCACCTTCGCCACCCCATAAGTCGCCCCCTTAGTCTTCTCCGCCACCCGCGCAAATCGCTTTTTCTCATGATTCTCCCGCGCATAAGATTTTACACTCAAAATATTTGTAATTGAGTCCGCCAATTGTCCAGTCTGCTTATTCTCGGCCGTCGCAAGCTTCGCATCCACATGCCGCGTCTTCACAAAAGTCACCGTAGCAATAATCGCATATAGCACGACCGCCCCGAGCAAAATCAACGCATAGATCGGCGAAATAAACCACACCGCCCCCACCGTCAGAATTACCATCATAATTAACGGATACAAATTCCACACAAAAGTCGATTTTAGCCGCGTAAACGCCGCCGGCAACTTATTCGCCTGTGAAGTCAGCGACCCCGAAAACCGATTATTGTGAAAAGTCATTGACTGCTGAATGATCTTATCAAAAGACAAATTTGCCAAATAAAACCCACCCTTAGCGTCCAGCGACCAGTCTATCCAATCCGCAACCCGTACCAAAAAAAGATTCTGAATCGCCGCCGCCCCAATCGTAAATATAAGCAGAGGGATATATTCCGCAAATTCAAAATTCCCAGAACTCAGTTTTCCAATCATTTCGCTCGTCCCGATCGGCACAAAGATACGCCCTAGCAGCACATTTACCGGCACCAACAATAAAAGCGCAATCGCCAAGAATTTATGCCGCATCAACGCCCGCCAAAAATAATAAAACACTCGTTTAACCATGTCCGTCAATTATACAATAACTAATAAAAAAGAAAAGCCCCGCCTTTTGTGAAGACGGGGCAAAGAGAGGAGGTTCGGCGCCCAATCGCGCCCACATAAAGCTACCTAAAATCAAATATTCGCTCAAGTACCTTCATCGGATCCGCCGACTTCTTCACCGGATAAAACGGATACCCATTCATCATCCGGTAAAACTCCAAATACGCCAAATAAACTTCACTTCGCATATGGGGTGTCAGCACCACATCATCCGCATCGATTCCATGCTTTTTTGCCTGACGCTGAATTGATGAGCTCGCGTATCCACTGGCTTTCTCCGCCACCGGCGGATTCTCATCTGAAAATAACTCATCCTGAGTCTTCCAATAACACGAGCAATCCGGTACCAATAAATTATTTGTAACTAACAAATTCCCGTCACAGTCCCAACCATATTCAAACGCGCTACTTGCCAGTGCCCATCCTATTTTTGCTGCGTACATTTCGCCTCTCAGAAATAAATCAAAGCTTTTCTCCCTGAGGAACATCAGCTCCTCGACCGTCAAATGCCCCTCCTGCACAATTTCCGACTCAGTTATCGGAATTTGCACACCACTCGGTGTTTCCACCATCGGCGTCAGCACGAGTCCTCGGAATTTATAATAATGTGGCAAATCTGCATCCAGCCTCCCCCACGGGGTCATCCCATCTGTCGATCGGTAATTCGCATAAAGATTGCCCGACAGATAGCGCCTCACGATAAATTTTATCGGCATCGGCCTACAATATTCGCCCAGCAGCATATTCATCGGCAAATTTGCAGGATTCAGCAGTAAAAAATTCGGCATTACATCCTCTGTGGCCTTCAGAAAAAATTCTGCAATCTGCGTCATAATCTGCCCGCGATATTTCACTTTCCCGCGCGCCAAGCCCAGCACCGGCACCTCATCAGTCATTTCGATTGCTACCATTTCCGGCTGATCGGGAATACTTATCCTATAAATACACCGGTCAACCAGTTCAGCCTGTTTCCAAATCCTAGCAACAGTTTTACTCATATAGCTTTCCTCCTTGATAATGAACCAGAGACACTCAAAAACAAGTGCCCACTCTACGTGTGTAGCCCCATACTATCACAAAATATCTAAAAAGTCAAATTATGTTAAATTGTGTTAATATACAGAGTATGAAGCAAGCCGAATCTCTAGGTGTAATGTTAAGCGGTCGCAACTGCTTTCTAACTGGTGCCGCCGGTGCCGGCAAAACCTATGTTCTCAACCAATTTATCCGCGCCAGCAAAGCCAGAGGGCGCAAAGTCGCCGTCACCGCCAGCACCGGCATCGCCGCCACTCACCTAAACGGCAACACCATCCACTCCTGGAGTGGCATCGGCACCAGGGAAGACCTCAATCGCTGGTTCTTCGACAAGCTCCCCAAAACCCGCCGCACCACCATCGAAAACACCGAAATCCTCATCATCGACGAAATCTCCATGCTCCACTCCTACTACCTCGACCTTGTCGACCAAGTCTGTCGCCGTGTCCGCGGAGAGCTCCTCAAACCTTTCGGTGGCATCCAAGTCATCGTCTGTGGCGACTTTTTCCAGCTCCCGCCCATCAGCCGCGACCGCGTCGCCAACTTCGCCTACGACGCTCTCGTCTGGAAAGAAGCCGATTTTCAAACCCTTTATCTGACAGAACAGCACCGCCAAGACGATTCCGAGTACCTCGAAATCTTAAACGCCATTAGAAGTGGCGATTACCGTAAGCATCACATCAGCAGTCTCATGAACCGTATCAACGCTGAACTTTCCGGCGAGCTCACAGAATTGCACACCCATAATTCTGCCGTCGACAACGTCAACCATCAAAAACTCAAAAATGTTAGAGGCTCTGAGCAATCTTTTTCCGCCGAGCACCATGGTAACAGAACCTACTGGGAAAAACTGTTAAATAGCATCCTCGCCCCCGAAACTCTCAAGCTTAAAGTCGGCGCATTAGTCATGTCCGTAAAAAATGTACCCGAAAAGGGTTTCTGGAACGGCAGCATTGGCAAGGTCATAGATTTCGGTTTCGACGGTTATCCAATAGTCGAATTTAAAAACGGTCGCACCATCAAAGTCGCCCCCGAAGAATGGAATATGATCGACGGTGAAACCAACCGCGCTACCGTAAGTCAAGTCCCGCTCCGCCTAGCGTGGGCCATCACCATTCATAAAAGCCAAGGCATGACTATGGATTCCGCCAAAATCGACCTCCGCCGCGCCTTCGAGCCCGGCATGGGCTACGTCGCCCTCTCCCGCGTCAAATCCCTCACTGGGCTTTCTCTCATTGGCATCAATCGCCAAGCCATTCTCGTCAACCAAGAAGTTCTCGCCCGCGACGCTGTTTTCCGCCAAGATTCCGCCAAACTTTCCGCCAACCTCGACCCCAAAATCCTCGAATTAGCTAAAACAGCCCTCGCTCCCAAGAAAACCCCCCAAGAATCCCAAAAATCCCAAGAACCCGCAAACCTTGACCCAGAAGCCGAGAAAAAACTCCAAGCCAAAACCAAATGGGCTGAACGCGTCGCAAAAGAACGCGCCAAATGGCCCAACGCCCGCAAGTCCTGGACCATCGGTGACTCCATCCTCCTCATCGAACAATACCTCAAAGGTAAAACCGTCGACGAGCTAGTTGTTCAATTTGGCCGCAAACCCCGTAGCATCATGATGCGCATTAACGAAAGCTTCGGTGCAGAGATCTTCACTGATGAAGATGGCATTTAGACTGTAAGATAGTAGTGTCTCTGGGCGGGTCCTGTCAGGACATTTTCCTCAAAGTCTCAAAAATTGCTTCCTTAGAAATATTACACTGCAAGGCCCCTGCCGGCAGTTTGCCTGCAAATTTCTTGGGTAATACCGCGGGTATGATGGAACAATTATTTGAAACTTTGAGGGCTCCTATGTCCTGCCACCCGCTCTGACG
>JAITNW010000009.1 GCA_031290255.1 Candidatus Nomurabacteria bacterium | reverse complement strand
CTCCCCAGATTCGGTCTTGCCATAATGTGGAAGGTGCAGCGCCACAACACCATATGGGTCCAGGTCGCCGGCGCTAAACATATCCTTACATACAAAATCATCATAAATAGCCAGTTCTTTCGGCAAGCAGGTAATAACCACCTGATAGCCCGACAAATTCGGATTCTCTTTTTCGCTCGACCACTCATATTGAATTTGATATGAATGACTAATCTCCTCGATGTCCACAATAAAGCTGCCTGAATATATATACGCAGCGTCGTTATAGTTTTCTTTCGCGCTGCCGGTACGTATCATTGCGCCGGAACCGGGGACCTTATCCCCGTCGGCAATATTCAGCTCCGCCGCTTTATATAGTGAAGCGAAGATAGCGTCCTTGCGGTCGTCCGGCAAATTTTTCACATATTCGGAAAGGTTATCAATGCGCAGTCCCTGTCCATATGGATTCGGCGTAAATATTTCAATCAGGGTAAAGACCAGCAAAATAATAAAGGTGACTGCCATAATGACGCCGCCGATATGGAGTGGGGTTATAGTGATGGGTTCTTTTCGCATATTATAGTCCTTTCAATATGTCGTCCGTATATGCATAAGAGTATGCACCGCTGGTATATTTACTTAAATCGTATTCATGAGCGCCTGTCCAATCCAAGCTCTGCCCGCACCCGGCTTCGCCAACAATAATCTTATTATTGGCCGTATCAATGCCAAGCACAACGCCGGTATGTCCGCAGGGCTTAGAGCCGCACATGGTCGAGCCGGACGCCACGCTGAAAATAGCATAGGGCTTCGGCGTTGTTCCGCCGTCAATAAATCCATGACTGGAAACAACACGAGACACTACGTCGCTGCCGTTGGGCAGCCCGGTAATATGCTTGGCCGTATATCGATTGATAAAATATTGCGAGAAGGCCACGCAATTTTCCAAATCAGAAACACATGTACTCGTGGCCGCAATATCCCACTCTGTGCCGAGTATGCCGCCGGTACCCCATTCGCGAGGGCGAATATCTTTATATATTTGCATGAAGGCGTCGGCCTCCGCTTTCGTCATACCGCCCGCAACCAGCCCCGTATAGCTTGATACGCCGCAATTGACGGCGCCGCTGCCGCCTGAAGCAAATTTTGCTCCGTTTGGATTTCGGGCAATAGCTTGCGAAACCATAGGCCAAATGTTGCCGGGATCGGAGTGGTCGTTGCGCGGAACATGCATATGACCGATTACGCCGACGTAATTGAGAAAATCACTTACTTTTCCGGGGTTTTCCCAATCCACGCTGGTAGTTAACGGTATACCCGTCTGCTCTGCAATCGCAATAAGAAGTACAGCAAGGTAATCCCAGTCGTCCGCCGAGAAGCCATACAAGTCATAATCACGGCCGGGACGAGTGCTGAAACCCACAATCTCAATTTGAATGGGCCCATCCTCATCGCCCACAATGGCAAGAGACGGCTGCCAAATCGAAAAGTGCTGGTAACCTTGTTTTCTCGTTAAATCGATCGTGAAATGCGCGGGGAATTTATTGTTGGCCGGATATGCCGCCAAGCCGTTTTGTGTGCCCTCGGTATTGTGGAGCAAGATTTTATTGGGCTTACCGTCAGGCGTTCTGTAAGATCCGATCGCTTTTGGAGTTTCGCTTAAAGGCGTATTGTTGGCATCTTCTTTGGTGATGCCGGGGATACTGTTGTCTGACAGCCAGCCATCTTCCCATTGCGCTATGCCGGATGAGGCGGCGGCGCCGGAAACTACTGTGGCGCTGACTCCCGCAAGCTGCCGATAGATTGATTTTGCATAATTTCGCCGATGCACAGTTCCTTGATATGGTTTGTTTTGATATTGCGGATTGCTTGCATACAGAACTGTATTTACGAAGTTCTGCACCTGAGAATCCTGCAGCATCTCCGAGCCATTGACCGCGCGCTCCACTGTTACTAAAAATAATTCCGCGTAGCTTGCCGCACCATCTTCACCGCCGGAGTTTGTTACCCTGTCAAGGTATTTTACAAAACCCGGCATAGAAGAGCCCGCACTAAAACCGTTGTACTTTTCCACTAAATAATCCAGCTGCACCTGTAATGCCGCATCGTTTACGTCCTGCGGCGCATTCATGGCATACTGCGTCGTCCAATACTGCTCATGACTTATGCCCGCATCCGTCATCGCCTGCAGCATCGCCGAATCGCTCGTTTGAAAAATGCCCCGGTACGATCCGTTGACCAAAAACGGATTGATGTCCGTCGTCGACTCCGCTTGAAAATTTCCGATAATCCCCGCAATTGCCGCTGGATTGTCCGACACACCGGGGATGTTTGCGTTGACGAAATAGTTCCATGCTTTCTCGGCATTGTTGTTTCCGGCGACAGTGCTGACCGATCCGCCGGGCAAGGCGTTATATATCGTCTCTACGAACAAATCATAGCCTCTATCGTTGGGGTGAATCGGGTCAGAGGATGAGAAATACTCGTCAAGGTTCCCTTCCACGGCTTTTTCCCAATCGGCGATTAGTATATTTGGATATTTCTGCGCCGACTGCTTTACGGCGTCCACAATAGAGTCATATGTATAGCTGTGGGTACGCGGCGTCATCAGGATAACGGTGTGATCGCTGCCGACAATTGACTGGAGTTCATTGATGAAGCCCATCATCGTATCCGTAGCGGTACCCTGATCATTGCTGCCGAGCGGGAATACGACATATCTGCGGAGGCTTCCACTGTCTTTCAACTGATTCAGTATCGTCAATCCGGATGGATTGGATACGCCGATATTGCCGTGGGTAGCTAACCTCGTCGTTCCATCAATATCATACGCGAAGCTCTTGTTGCTCATAATGTTCGGCGTGGAGCTTGACGTGCCCAAGTCAACACCGAGAAATTTAGTCTCAATCTTGGTTCTTGCTCCGACCGAATACGAGTCTCCAATCCATGTAATCTGATCTCCGCCGGGCTTGGTGGCGAAATTGACCGTGCTGCAATCGTCCAGATCGCCCTCCGGGTCATAGAAGAGGATATTATTTTCCGCAAACATGTCTAATCTTGAACCTGAAAGCGCTGAAACTGGGATGGAGACGACAAGCGAAAGCAGCGTAAATAAAATCACCTTTGCCCAGACTCTAAACCTCTCCGTCCACCATGTCATACTGCGAAATTCCGGCTGCGGGTGTCAGCGTAGACGACGTAATATGGAACGGGACTCGTGTGATAATCGGCGATAATTTTATTGGGCAGTTCCTCGGCTTGGGGTGTTTCGGAATCCCCGGCGGGCATGGGGTAGAGACCGGTCGGGTCATATTCGGCAAGGAAGATTATGTACTCGGCAAAGTCCATCAACGCAATAACATTTTCCTTCGCCAAGCCCGAATACTGCGCTATGACGCCTTCATAGGAATCATCGAGCGGATGCTCTTCGTAGTGCTTTTCCAATACAGCAACCTGCGCGGACTGGTCAATCAGCTCATAAGCCTCCAGCGTGCGCTGGTCCTCCAAGAAGCGTTGAAAATATTTGTTCTGCGGCCAGGTCGGGTTACCTGTTGTCATGCTGTTGTCGTCCACGTTCAGGCACGCCTGCCCGCTATTCCACTTCAGGTTATCGATTGCGGCTGCGGATTGTATAATCTCCACCGCGTCTCCTATAATCGGAATAACGCCTAACCCGGTATTAACAGCGGCATTCATTATAGCATTACCGGTTGGTGCTTCTATCCATGACTGGATGTTCACATCAACAATCCCAAGCTGCGAATCCCGTAAAGTACACGCTATGATGTACTTGCCAAGCTCGGAATCCGCATTTATAATTGGATTTTTTGAAGCGTCAAATTTATTGTCAAAGTAACATTCCCGCGCGGTATTGTAGCCGTTATCATCGTAGTCATTGGCATTTTTGAACTCAACCTCAAAGTTGCTGGATGAGTAATATTCGTACCAGCGTACGCCATTATCATCTGTTCTTACATAGCAAGCTTCAATGCCGTCGCCGGGCTCATTGTAGTTTGTCGGATATTCTTTCCTCGTTGAACTCATTTTGTTAACGATATCAAACACTTCTGCAGGATCGATTCCCATCGTTGAGTAATCCGTGGTGTAGTAAGGATTACAGTATGCGTCGCCAATCACATTAAACTGCTTGAGGTTCGGGCACTCCGTATTAAACGACGATACGAACTCCACCTCCTTCGCCACCGCGCCCGCAACGGGTATGAGAGAGGTAAAGGACGACCGGACGAGATTACCGAATCCGGCAACCATGGAAGTGATTTCTCCTGAAGAGGAGATACTGGCGGCCATCGGAATCATCTGGTGGACGATGCTGCCCATAAACGTGTTTTCTGAAGTTATATCAAAAGGACTGTGGTTTAACCTGTCATATCGCGCCTCTGCGGCGATGGCGGCGGCATTTTCCCTGTTCATTCTGGCGACCGCCTGCGTGTCTCCGGCCGTGCCGCCGGACGCCTGATGCTGTTTGCCCTGATAGATATTGAATGCGCTGCTTATGACATATCCGGCATCCTCACCGGCCATATTCGTGATAAGGTCGTTTGCGAGCATTTTTGCTACATAGGGCGTGATGATGCCGATTAATATCTGCAGAACCCCGAGGGCCGTCGCATGTATTACGCTCTTAACGATACCGCTGAATAAAGATTTGATGATATTTCCAAGGCCTACGGTCCCGACCGCTATAAGTACGTCCGCGATGGCGTTTCCTGCGGACAATGCCGCCTGACCGATGGTGCAGGCCTGAAATGCCGCGATGCTGTTGCCGATATTTCCGGTCGCAGCGACAAACGCACCCAAAAATGACGCATCCGACAGTCCTTTCGTAGAAACATTTTCAACATTGTATTTCTGTGCCAAAGGGTCGTTTGGGCTGACTGGATTCCCATCAAATAAGGAAGCAATTGCGCGGCTGGACATGGCCGATCTGTTTTCACTTACGATATTATCGTCCAGGTCATAGGCCGTACCATTCGTAGTAAGACCGTTCATGTAATACGCCAGTTCCGACCCGCCTTCTCCAGCCTGCGTTTTCTGCACCGCTTCAAAGAATCCGGTAGCATAGTTGACGATCTGAGCGATGTTAATGGCAGCCAAAGCCAGATTTAACGCACCGACAGATTTCAGGATCATACAGCCCAGGCTCACGCCAGTAGCCGCTTTTGCTAATTTCGCTTTTAGCGCTTTTCCGACTTCGGCCGTGTTCATACCCTTTTTCAAGGCGTCGCTCTCTGTGCTGGTTTGTCTTGTACTTGTAGTTTCCTCGCCGTCCGAGTTTTTATCTGTTTCTTCCACAATAGAATTTCGGGCATCGGAATCATCCGTGGCTTCATTTAGGCCTGTGCGCTTCGCGTCTGACTGGATGTCGCTATCGTCGGCATTCTTGTCTGTGCCTAGAAAACGGTTTCGGGAGTTACGAATGCGTTTATGAAAAGCATCGGATATGCCGTCAAACCATCCGGCAATCTGCCCCTTAATGGTGCGGGTTGACTTTTCCTGAGCCTTGAAAAAATTGTCGTTCTTCGCGACCATGTCGTCCAGAAGCGCCGCGCGTTGCTTATAAAAATCAGGCAACGCATCCAGATCGCTCTGCTTTGTGACGATAGGCGTAATGGATCCGTCTTTATCGGCGAACAGCAGCATACGAATCTTTTTACCGGAACCAGCTTCTATCTCCTGATAATCTATATTATTTCTCGCTAGCTTCTTTTGTAACGAACTGCTGATCTTGAACTTCTCGCCGCTAAAGATCCCATACTTGGTGAGAGACTTATTGCGGGTCGTATCCATCATGAAGCGACTGAAATAAGTAGAGCGAGACCGCATAGCCGTATGGTTTGAATTGAATTCAGCAATGCCGCGCTGAATAAGCGCAAAGGGTGCAAGACTCTGAGAGACGACCATCAGTCCGCCTCCGCCAAGCAACAAGGTCATTATCGCGACAAGCGCACCCTTTCGGCTGAATAGTCCCTTTCTCTTTCCAATTGCGTCATTGGGTTTGGATTTCTTTGGGCTGACTCCCTGAACATCATTCGCAAAAGGCTGATTCTGTTCAGCAGCTTTGGCTTCCGACATGCCTCCGGCAATAGTAGATATCGGATTGGCCGAAGCGGAATACTCCGCTTTGGAAAGGTTGTCTTTGGCGTCAGCGTTCTTGTTTCCTGTCGGAGCGAAGTTTGGACGAATATCCTGACGATTCATGCCATTGTATGGGTCGTTTGGCGCTAATACGCCGCTTTCGTGCCATGACTCGCTCATAATGTTTATAATTATACGAAATGTTATGAATTTATGCAATAGCATTGTGTTTGTGAGGTAATCGTGTATAATCGTGTTAAAGGCACACATAAACGTGTAAAAACGTGTAATTGTTGGTGCAAACTCGAAAAATTGTCTCAAAAGTGACGTGGAAACACATAACAGAAAAACATTTGTTTTTATCGCCTAAGTCGGCGATTTTTTCTTTGGTTTTGGGGATTTACGTATGAATTAGTCTTGACTAAAGTGCTTATGTGAGTTATGATGAGAGGGTAAAAGGTCATATAAACAAAAAGCAGAAATAAAATGTAGCTTGAATAGCAAGGATTGAACGCTTTCGGCGCTTTTGTGTTCTGCGAAAAAACAAGCAAAAAAGGAGAAATATAAAAATGTCAAAGACTATTACGAAAGTTATTGCAGGTTTGGGTGTTGCAGCTGGGCTTGGTGTGGCGATTTTGCCGCTGAGTTCTTATGCTGTGTCGCAGGACGTGGTGGTGAGTTTTAAGGTGAATGCAACTTTGTCTGGTAGCGAATCGTTTTGTACGGCTGCGAATGGCAATTCCGGCGGTGTTCCTGCTGGTACGGTGGATACAGCTACTTGTGCGGTAATTTATAGTGCTAACGGTGGTGCTAGTGTTTCTATCGTGGACAAGGACTCAACTACTAGCCTTACTGGTACGAGTTTGTCTGGTACGATTGCGGCATTTTCTGCCTCAGCAAACCTTAGTGGTTTGACTGCTGGTACTGAAGGTTGGGGCTACAAGTTTGTGGCGACAACTGCTGGTGCTGGTTCGAATGGCTTGATTGCTATTGGAAATGCAGCTAACTATAATGGTGTGCCTGCTTCTGGTTCGCCTCTGACAGTTGGCTCAAATACTGCTGCTGTGACGAATGCTGAAGGTACGTTTACTTTTGGTGTGCAGACTGCAATCACGACCGTCGCTGATACCTATACGGATACTGTGACTATCGCGCTCACTCCTGCTGCTTAGGTTTTAAATAAGTAGAAACGAAATACCGTCTTGCAAAAGGCGGTATTTTTGTATTATACTGAGGACATCAAATAATGCGAGGTAAGATATGAAACTTAAGGTGCAGGTGTTGCTTGGTGTTGCGGTCGTGTTCGTGTTGGCGCTTGGTGCGAATTTGAATAATTATGTTAACGCGGAAGATCAGGGTGCAACAGGGGCAACTAGTGAAGATACTGGGTTGTCTGTATCTCCGTCGATAGATAAGTTGGGTTATCTTGAGCCGGGAGAGACTTATACTCGCGAGATTACTTTGGTCAACTCTGGGGATGAAACGAGGACTTTTAGGGTGTTGACTTCGAGTTTTTGGGTGGAAGATGAAAAATATGAGGTGAAGTGGGGAGTGTCAGAAAGTCAGTATGGGAAAATTGCGAGTTGGACGGATATTGATCCGATTAAGGTTCATGAGGTAAAGGCTGGCGAGCAGTATGTGTTTAAATATCGGATTAGTGTGCCAAAGAATCAGGCGGGTGGTGCGCAGCGTTTGATGGTGACGATAAATATGGGGGTAACGGGCGGGGAAAAATTTATCAATACTGAGACGCATATCAATACTTTGGTGTTTGCTAATATTGAGGGTGACGTACATTCTGGGGCGGAGATTGTTTCGCAGAATATTGAAGGGTTTTCGTTTACTCCGAGTATTAACACGATTTCTACTCTGAAGAATACGGGAGATGTGGATCTTGATGTGACTTATAAGGTAGCTGTTTCGAATTTCTTTGGTGGGGATGAGGTATATACTACGGGCGAAGAAAAGGTGTTGATGACTGAGAGTGCGCGTAGTTTTGAGCAGAAGTGGGGGGATGCGCCGATGCTTGGTATATTTAGGGTGAAGCAGGAGATTACTTTGATGGGGGAGACGCACGAGTTTAACGGAGTGACGATAATTTGTCCGTTGTGGCTGATCTTGGCTGTGGTGCTGATAATTGTGGCTATAGTGGTTTACCTTATGTATAAGCAGAGTGCGCGTAAGCGTCGAGCGCGTGACTAATGGATGGGGTCATCTTTGTAGATAAGCCGGCTCATATGACTAGCTTTGGGGTGGTGGCTAGGGTGAGGCGGGTGTTGAGTGAGGGAGAGGGGGCGAAGGTGAAAGTGGGGCATACGGGGACGCTGGATCCGTTTGCTACGGGCTTAATGATATTGGTGGTGGGTAAGGCTACGAAGAGGGCTGTGGAATATAGTAAGCTGGATAAGGTTTATGAGGCGACGATAGAGCTGGGGTATAATTCTAGTACTGGTGATCCTGAGGGGGAGATGACTAAGGTGGGGGAAGTGCGGGAGATTTCGCGTGGTGAGATTGAGCAGGTGCTGGGGAGTTTTGTGGGGGAAATTACGCAGGTGCCACCGGTGTTTTCGGCGATTAAGATCGGTGGGGAGAGGGCATATAAGTTGGCGCGGAGGGGGGAAGAGGTGAAGATGCCGGAGCGATGCGTGACTATATATAGTATTGAACTTTTGGATTTGGTTTTGCCGTTTTTGAAGATTCGGGTGCATGTGTCGAGTGGGACTTATATTCGGAGTTTGGCGGAGGATATTGGAAAGAAGCTGGGGGTGGGGGCTTATGTGACGGAACTGCGGAGAATTAAGGTGGGTGAGTACGAATTGGGCGAGGTGGCACTGATGAGTGTGCCAGAGTAGTGGTATAATGGTGGTATGAAAGTTGCGATTTTGGGGTATGGGGTGGAGGGGAAGAGTGTGGAGCGGTATTTTTTTGAGCGGGGAGGGGAGATTACTATTTTTGATGAGGGGAGGGGGGATGATTTGGGGGGTGTTAATTTTGGTGAATACGATTTGGTGTTTCGGTCGCCTGCGGTGAGGCCGGATAGGGTTGCGACGGATAAGATGACTAGTGTGACGCGGTATTTTTTTGATAAGTGTGCGGCGAAGATTATTGGGGTGACGGGGACTAAGGGGAAGGGGACGACGTGTTCTTTGATTGCGGGGATTTTGCGGGAAGCTGGGAAGAGGGTATGGCTGGTGGGGAATATTGGGGTGCCGGCGTTGGATGTGCTGGATAAGGTAGAGGTGGGTGATGTGGTGGTGTATGAGTTATCGAGTTTTCAACTTTGGGATCTTGAGAATTCGCCCAAGGTCGCAGTGGTGACGATGATTGAGGCGGATCATTTGGATGTGCATAAGGATGTGGATGAGTATTTGGGGGCGAAGGCGAATATTGTACTTAGACAGGATGTGGGGGATGTGGTGATTTTTGATGAGACGAGTGAGGGAGCTAGTAAGATAGCTGGAATGTCTGTAGGGGTTAAGATGGGGTATCCTAGTGGGAAATATGAGGATTTGTTAGATTCGTTGGTAATACCTGGAGCGCATAACCGGAAGAATGGGGAGGCGGCGATTTTGGCTTGCGGATGTGTGGGAGTGAGTGATGATGGGGAGATAAGGCGGGGGTTTGCGGGATTTGATGGGTTGCCGCATCGGCTGAAATTGGTGCGGGAGTGGAGGGGGGTGAAATTTTATGATGATAGTATTTCGACGACGCCGGGGAGTGCGGTGGCGGCGATAAGGGCGTTTGATGCGCCGAAGATTTTGATACTTGGTGGGTCGAGGAAGGGGGCGAGTTTTGCGGGGCTGGTGGCGGAAGTGGCTCGGGCTAATGTGAAGAAAGTGTTTTTGATTGGGGTGTCGGCGGATGAGATTGGGGGACTTTTGGTGGCGGAGGGGTATGAGGATGCGGTGAATTTGGGAATGGATTTGACTATGGTGGATGTTGTAAAAAATACAACAGAAGTGGCAGAAGCTGGAGACGTGGTGATATTGTCGCCGGCTTGTGCGAGTTTTGATATGTTTGAGTCTTATGCTGATCGGGGGGAGAAATTTATTGATGCTGTGAAGTCACTGGAGGAATAATGTTTGAGGTAAAAAAGAAACTTGAAGTATTACGGGTGGAATTTTTGGAGAGCTGGAAGAAGCTGGAGCTTGATCGAAAGTTGATAGAAATGACGGCTCTTGAGGCAGAGGTGGCGGTGCCAGAGCTTTGGAATAATCCGGACGAGGCGAAGAAAAAGATGGAGGATTTGGCGCATTTGCACGCGGAGGTGGATGATTGGCGGGTGCTCAAAATGCAATTTACGGATATTCATGAGCTGATAGATCTGGGGGATGAGAGTCTGGTGGAGGAGATTACGGCGCAACTTGTGGCTATGGAGGAAAAGCTGGGTACATTGAAGCAGGCGCTGAGGTTTACGGGGAAATATGATGGGGGTGGGGCGATTGTGCGGATTACTTCTGGGGCTGGGGGGGTGGAGGCGATGGATTGGGCGGGGATGCTGGAGCGGATGTATCTGAGGTGGGCGGAGAAGGAGGTGGTGAAGGTGACGAATCTGGAGAGGGTGATGGGGGAGGAGGCGGGGATTAAGACTAGCGTGATGGAATTTGATGGGCGGAATGTGTATGGGCGGCTGAAATCTGAGCATGGGACGCATCGGTTGGTGAGGCTGAGTCCGTTTAATGCGGATAATTTGCGGCAGACGTCTTTTGCTCTGGTGGAGGTGTTGCCGGTGATTAAGAATGATCAGGATGTGAAGATTAGTCCGGATGATATTCGGGTGGATGTGTATAGAAGTGGGGGGCATGGGGGGCAGAGCGTGAATACTACTGATAGCGCGGTGAGGATTACGCATCTTCCTACGGGGATTGTGGTGGCGATTCAGAATGAGCGGAGTCAGGTGCAGAATCGGGAGAAGGCGATGGAGATTCTTAGGGGGAAATTGCAGCAGATGATGAGGGAGCAGAGTGCGGAGTCGGTGGATAAGCTGAGGGCGGGAGAGAGTGCTTCTTGGGGGCAGCAGATTCGGAATTATGTATTGCATCCTTATAAGATGGTGAAGGATACGAGGACTAAGTATGAGGAGAGTGATGCTGAGGGGGTTTTGGATGGGAGGTTGAGTGGATTTATTGAGGCTTATTTGGATTTTGTTTAGGGTTTGTTGGGGGAAACCCCTCAGTGCTTAATTTTTTGGTGTTATGGGATTTGTGTGGGAAACCCCCAACACCTAACTCCCAGCATCAGGAGTGCTCACGCAGGAAAGCAGCCCCTCTGGGTGCTTTCCCTGGTTCGCAATGATGCTGAAAGTTAGGTGTTGGGGGTTTCTCCACAAATCCTATAATCCCACAAAAAAATTAACCAACCCTAGAAGAATTTTCGTCCCGCCACCTAGCAACCTCCCCATGATCCCCCGACAGAAGCACAGCAGGCACCTTCACCCCGCGAAACTCCTCCGGTCTAGTATACTGCGGATATTCCAAATTATCCCCATCGCTAAAACTCTCAATCTCCGCCGAAGTCTCCCCACCAAGTACCCCAGGGATCAATCGCACAATACTATCTACCACCATCATAGCCGGCAACTCCCCACCAGTCAGAATAAATTGCCCCATCGAAATCTGCTCATCCACAAGGGCCAAAATCCGCTCATCATACCCCTCATAATGCGGACAGATAATAATAAAATCATCTTCGGCGTCTGCAAATCTTTTCACCACATTTTGCTTCCACTGTATACCTTTTGGCGTCATCAGCAATACTTTAGCGTGCGGACTCTTACTCCTAGCAAATTCCACAGCCGCAAAAATCGGCTCTACTCTCATCAGCATCCCATCTCCACCACCATAAGGCGAATCATCCACTTGCCGACGCGGACCAATCCCAAATTCACGCAAATCTATCAGCTCAAACTCCGCCAAGCCTTTCTCCTGAGCCTTCCACATCATCGAGCTAGAAAGCACCTTGTCAAACATCTCCGGAAAAAGCGTAATGATCGAAAACTTCATATACCTACTGCTTCGCAACTCTTACCATCGCCGGTCGCAAAATTTCCCCATCATATTTGTACCCAGTACGCAAAGTTTCAGCAATTTTTTCGCTTTCTCCATCACCTTCCACAGCCACAGCGTCATGTCGATCTGGGTCAAAATCCATCCCCACATCTGACGGGATCTTCTGCAAATTCAAATCCGACAAGATTTTGTCTAAGCCTTTCTTGAGTGGCGTCAACTGTTCCGGATGCACCGCAATCGCCCGATCAATATCGTCAAGAAGCAACAATACTTTCGAAACTGTTGTAAGTTTTACAACATTTCCATACTGCTCTTTTTGCAATTCCACTTGCTTGCGATAATTCTCAAAATCCGCTCGCGTCCTCTGCAAATCCGCCGTCAGCTCTGCAATTTGCTCATCTTTATTGTCTTTTTTGTTCATAAAATCTCCTCCAATACAAATCCTGCACGTCGTACTAACGACATTACTCTCTGATATGACTGCCTAGTCGGCCCCAAAATACCAATATAACTTTTGTCAGAATACGGCGAGCGGAACCGCGAAATAATTAACGACACATTAGACGCCTTGCCGATTGGATTCTCCGCCCCAATATACACATTAATCGCTTGGTTTGGCATCACTTCGCGCAGCCACGGCTCAATATTATCAAGCAGCTTCGCCACCGCCTGTACCTTCTCTTGCTCCAAAAATTCCGGCTGCGCAAACAGATTCCCAAGACCAGCGATATACAGCTGATCACCAATCGTCGCCAAACCAAGATTACCCGTGAGGTCTACTAGACTATCCACCGCACTCCGAATCGCCCGATCTGCCCGCGTCTGCGACTGAATCCTCACTTCTAGCGCCCGCGTTGGCCGATCAACGTATGGCTTGCCATCAATTTCTTCTACCTCAATATCAATCTCGTCCTGCAATGAGTTGACATACATCCGGTACCCAGCATCAGTTGGCACCCTCCCAGCTGAAGTATGCGGCTGCATAATATAGCCCATCTCCTCCAACTTCGCCATCTCCGACCGAATTGTTGCACTCGATACGTCAAACAATTTAGCCAAAGTTACACTCCCCACCGGAGCCGCCATCTCAGCATACTCCTCAATAATTGCATACAAAATTTCCACTTGCCTATCCGTCATATACCTCTATTCTAGTACTTTTGGCACTTAATAGCAAGGTCTGCCAAACATTAGCAACAATCTTTATTCTGGAACTTTATACGTGCCAGACATCGCACCAATCGCCGTCGCATAGTTCTGCTTCCCCGAAAGCGCTTCTTGCAATTTCTTATAGTACTCATCATTCGATTGCAACTTCTTACCAGCCTGATCATAAATCTCCATCGTAGTCAAAGCTTTCACACCAACCCTAATCAATCTCTTGTCTCTCACGAACAAATAATCGCCCTTTACAGCAATCAATATCCTACTCCCATCCTCCAGATACGCTCTTCTCTCACCATCTGCATCGTAGCCAAAGAAATACGGACTATATGCAAATACCTTATTCTGCGCCCGTACAACTTCTGAACCATCAAACACGTCTAGTAGCCTCACCGCCGTATCATGTTTTGCGATAATATACTTACCAATAATCCATTTCATATCTTTATAGAGCGCATCTCCAGGCTCTATGTAAAAATCATCGTAGTTAAAATCCCCCACCTGCTGGTTACGCGAAATTGAATACAGCGCTGACCGCCCAGTATCAGGATCCAGTACCGCCAACGTCTCGCTCCCCCACACAAAAGGCACTATTGCATGATAATTCTTCTCGGGTATCGTCGTCTTAAGCGCAACGCCCGAATCCGAATCGTATATATAATATTCCGTATCGCGCATCAAAAACCTCCCATCAGGCAAATCCGTCACCTTATTGCACTTCGTAGTCGCACATTGGTAACCAGCAACAATCGGCAAATTATCCCCCGGCGTATCTCCATTGCTACCCACGTCCCCCACCGGATTCCTCACTGCAGACACGGCATTTATCACCAACCATATTATCGCCCCAACTAATGCCACTGCCAAAAGCACCCCCAGTACAATCATGGAAATTTTGATAATCTTATTCCTAAGCTCAACGGCGCGAACCTTCCGATTCGCTGCCTCCTCAAGAGCAAGCACCTGTTTCGCACGCTCTGCCTCTGCGCGCAATTCTGCTTCGCGTGGTGATTCTATGATGCTTACGCTATCTTGGTTTTCCATTCTATGGTATATTATATAGTACTTATGGAAGAAAAAACAGCAATTATCAAAAACTGGCTTGGGTCCGGCAGTATCAATGTATTTGGCTTGCCCTACTCTGGCAAGGATACAGTAGGCATTAAACTTGCCGAAATTCTCGGTGCTAGATTCTTGAGCTCAGGCCTCATACTACGCGATGCCGAAAAGAATGATCGCGATCTCGGCGCTGAATTAAACCGTGGTGCGCTTGCTCCGTCAAACAAATTTCGCGACATCGTTCTTCCGTATTTTAGCAGACCAGACCTTACTAAGTTCCCGCTTATTTTAAGCAGTGTCGGCCGATGGACGGGAGAAGAAGCACCTACGATCGAAGCGGCAGCAGCTGGTGGCCACCCCATCAAAGCCATAATTCTACTCAATGTCTCCGAAGCCGACATCAAAATCCGCTGGGACGCCGCTCGTGTCCTGCAGGATCGCGGACAACGTGGCGACGACAAAGAAGTCAAGATCCTCGACACCCGCGTAGACGAATTTCGCAATAAAACTATGCCCGTAATACAGCGATATCATGCAATGGGTATACTAATTCCAGTAAACGCCGATCAAGCCAAAGAAGCCGTGCTAAATGAAACTCTTAGCAAACTCGCAGAGTTTGCCATTAACCACGTTTCAACATCACAGTAAAAGCTTCCGAAGGAATATCCACTTTCCCAAAACGCTTCATCCGCGCTTTACCCTTTTTCTGCTTTGAAAGCAATTTCTTTTTCCTCGACACGTCTCCGCCATACAGATACCCAGTTACATCTTTGCGATATGCCCCTAGAGTCTCGCGAGCGATAAACCGCGCGCCAATCGCAGCCTGTAATGCTACCTCAAAATTCTGACGCGGAATCACTTCCTTCAGCTTCTTGGTTACGTCTCGTCCAATCGCATCCGCCTCACTTCGATGTGCCATCACAGAGAGCGCGTCAATCTTCTCGCCACCCACATAAAAATCTATCCTCACCAAATCTTCCGCCCGATAATCCGAAAGTTCATAATTAAACGATCCGTACCCAGATGTCGAAGATTTCAATTGATCATAAAAATCCGTTAACAAATTCGCCATCGGCGCCTCAAAATTTATCACCGCCCTATCATCTATATAGGACAGGTTTTTCTGTCGCCCCCGTTTGCTAATTACAAGATCTATAATGACCCCCACGTAATCTTTTGGAATAATGATTTCGCCTTTAATCCAAGGCTCACGAATCTCTGCAACTCTGGAAACGTCCGGCAAATCCGAAGCGGATTTGATATCCAGCTCTCCCCCCGTCGTCAACTTGACATGGTAATCCGTACTAGGATTTGTAATTACGAGATCCAAGTCAAATTCTCGTTCCAACCTCTCACGAATAATATCCATATGCAGAAGTCCCAAAAATCCAATTCTAAGCCCAAATCCTAATACAGGAGAATTCTCAGGCTCATACTGCAAGGCACTGTCTGACAAAGATAATTTCTCAATTGCTTCTTTTAGCTCCTTATATTGATCATTTGATACCGGGAAAAACCCTGCGTACACAAATGGATGAATATTTTTATAACCAGGCAGAGCTTTACTGGTTGGTGTTTTTGCAAGCGTCACCGTATCACCAACTTTTGCTTCGCGCGTCGTCTTCAAGTTTGTCACAATATAGCCAATTTCGCCCTCACGCAAACTATCCCCGGGTGACATCTTAGGTTTCAAAAATCCAACCTCAAGGGCAATTCCGTTACTCTCCGCCGCCATCATCCTAATATTCCCGCTCTTCGGTAATTCTCCATCAAATACTCTCACATATAAAACCACGCCTCGATAATCATCAAAATAACTATCAAAAATCAACGCCCTTAGACCGTCTTCGCCATTTCCCGCATGTGGAGCCGGCACCCCTTCCACCACAGCGTCCAAGACCTCTTGCACGCCTTCGCCAGTTTTAGCAGAAACTTTAATAATGTCTTCCGGCTTACAGCCCAATAAATTAGTAATCTCCGCAGAAACTTTCTCAATATTCGCCGCAGGCAGATCGATCTTATTGACCACAGGTATAATAGTCAAGTTCTGCTCAATCGCAAGATACACATTTGCCAAAGTTTGCGCCTGAATCCCCTGCGAAGCGTCCACCACCAAAATCGCTCCCTCCACCGCCTGTAATGACCGCGAAACTTCATAAGAAAAGTCTACATGGCCCGGAGTATCAATCAGATTCAGCTCGTGGCCGTTATAGTTCATCTGTACCGGAGTCAGTTTAATAGTAATCCCCTTTTCCCGCTCCAAATCCATACTGTCAAGTAGTTGCGACTTCATCTCGCGCTTGTCTACAGTACCAGTCAGCTCCAACATCCGATCCGCCAATGTAGATTTACCATGATCAATATGCGCAATGATACAAAAATTCCGGATATTCATCTACATATTTTAACATAAAATTCTTGAATTACCTAAGGCGCGTAATACTGGGGAGCAAGTCGGCTACATTACTCCCCGAGAGGATGTGGAAGAGGGGTGTGCGACACCCCTACTTCCAGCCAACTGCAGCGCCTGCGCCCCGTGAAGACGGGCGCGCACGCGAAAGGGCCTCTCGGGGAGTAATGTAGCCGACTTGCCCTCAAACGTTCCTTTTATATTCAAAAAAATTTATTGCATCAATACGACAATTAACACCAAGCAAGCCAGAACGATTCTATACCAGCCAAAGTATTTCAACGCGTCACGCCGTGCCAAGAATTTCATAACAAACCTTAACGCAATCATCCCAGCGACAAAAGCAATAAGGTTAGAAAGTAGTAACATCCAAAGATTATTAACAAAATACGCTCGATCATCTCCTGACAAAAACGTCTTCAACACCACTCCACACATTATCGGAATACTGGCTAAGAATGAATAATTTGCAGCTGACTCATTATTCATGCCCATCAGCCTACCAGTAATAATCGTCGACCCCGATCGCGACACGCCAGGGATTAACGCTAGAGTTTGAGATAAGCCAATCATAAGTGCCCGCGGCTTAGTCAACACGTTTTCATTTTTCAACTTTGATAGCTTTGGCAGTTTGTCTACAATTACCATCACTATACCAATCAACCCCATCGCAACGCCTACGGTAATTAAGCTCGAGAAAAACACTGCCGACCCAATCAATTTAGACCCAAAGAACCCAATTAGCGCTGCCGGTATTGACGTAATAATAATATTTAATGCTAACCGGTAATTTTTATTTCTAAACACATCTACTAGAATTTGATAAATCCGTTTGCGATAAAAAATCAATAACGCAAGCAATGTCCCAATGTTAATAAATTCTAAGAACAAATGAAAATCCGCACCCCTGTCGCCAATTATATTCTGTACAATTTCCAAGTGGCCAGAGCTAGATACAGGTATAAACTCCGTAATCCCCTGTGTCAACCCCAAGACTATACTCTCAAATGGACTCATTATTCCGCCTCATATCTTCCAGTGTGCTTCTTATTATCGTAAATCATTGTTGGAATCCCCTTAGCATGGATATTGTTCTCCACAATATCTTTATTCTTCGCGATTTTATCAGTCACTGCGTCCGACTCGGCGATTTCGCGTATCTTCACAATCTCGTCTTCACTATAGCCCCATTTCGCAAGCCATTTTTCAAGCAATTCTCTTGCTTCATCTCGGTTCAAGTAATCGTTGAACACCGTCTGATAAATTATATGGTCTTCATTGAATTCGGTAAAAATCTCACCAAAAATCGCTTGTCCCATAGAAGTTTGACCCTCAACCTCAGTAGTACTCTCTGGCACACCTTTCATATCTGCTGCAAAAATATATCGCACAATCAAATCTGAATTTGCAAACTTATAACTACCATCCGGATTCTGAATCGGATAAGGGACTAAGACGGTGCTATATTTATCAAAAAACCCAGAATTAAGCTGATTGCGATAAGACTGCAGGCAAACGATACACCCCGGATCCATAATATCAAAAGCCCCCGGAGCATCACTCGGAAGGTTCGTACCAACCGCCACTACTCCAGACAGGTCAAATTCGCTTACTTCCCAAGAACGGAATTTGTCCGGAACCGCCAAGAAAATCTCTCCCCAATCTTCAAACCATCTTCCCACATATTCCACCACATTTTTTGGCTCATCACCATCAATACTACAAACTTCTGCGCCAATAATACACGCAGAAGGATGCACCACATCGCAAGTCCCAAGCGTCCACAGCGCCAACCCAGATTTCACGGCCGTTACTAGCGACCAAACCGTAACCACCACAATAAGCACCGCCACCACCTCAATGCCTACGCTAATTGGTTTTACGAGCTTAGGTTTCTTGACGATAACCTTGCTAAGTACGGAGTTTTTGATATCATCCTTAAAACCCATCTCGCACTTCTGGAGGGTGACTTTTTTACCCACGCAACCCCAAGCCTTCTTAAACGTTTTCCAGTACTTCTTGCCCAAATCACGCTTGAATATCGACAAAATTGCCACAAAAACCGACAAAAGACAGAAAATTATGAATGCCGCAATACAAACCATAAAAGTATTCTACCACACAATTATGATTCCCCACAACTTGGACTGATTACTTCACGACCTTATCAATCAAGCCATATCCAAGTGCCTCTTCGGCACTCATCCAGTTATCTCGATCCATATCTTTCTCGATTTTTTCATATTTCTGACCCGTGTTTCTCGCCATAATCTCAATCAAGCGCTTCTTCAGATAAATACCTTCCTTAAGCATAATCTCCTGATCAGTGATCTTACCCTCAGTGCCAGAACTCGGCTGATGGATCATTATCCGTGAATTGGGCAACGCAAATCTTTTACCTTTCGCGCCATTAGAGAGCAACATCGCCCCCATACTCGCCTGCAACCCAATCCCGATCGTCTGCACATCCGGCTCAATATAATTCATCGTATCAATAATCGCCAAGCCATCATACACCGATCCGCCAGGCGAATTGATATATAACTTGATATCTTTTTTCGGGTCTTCATAGGCCAGATGAAGCAACTGCGCTACAATAATATTTGCCGTGTGGGCATTCACGTCTTCGCCCAAGAATACCACGCGCTCTTTGAGCAGTTTTGAGTAAATATCAAAAGCCCGCTCGCCCCTATTAGTCTCTTCTATAACTGTTGGTACTAAATAATTCTTCATAACCTTAGTATATATAATTAGCACTCAAAATGCAAGAGTGCTAATCTTTTATTTCCGCCTCGGGTGTCCTAGTATTAGAATTGATACTATCGATCAATACTTGAGTTCTTGTAATATTATTATTATACTGCTCTATCAATACATTAGTCTTGTCCACAATGTCAGATATTTCCTGATGAAGCTTTGTAAGAGCCGCTTGCTTGCGTATCAAAACCGCCCGTTCAGTGTTAAACGCCTCTATGCTTGTAAACGACCCGTTCGCTGCCCGTCTGTTAAAATCCTCAATAACTACATTAAGTTCCACTATCCCATCGTTGTAGTTTACCGTCTCCGCATTTATTCTCTCTTGATTTGCAGTAATTTCTGCATAAAGCTCATCCGCCTCTTCTTTTAGCTCCTGGAATCTTTCACTGTACGCCTCATAATACCCTACTATTTTGTTCTGGCTCTCAAAGTATTTTGAATAATGCTCCACCAGCACGCCCGACAAATCGCCTATCGAAACTTCCGTACCAATTATTGAGTGTAGCTCATCGTAAAAACTTTCTTCCGGATATCTTTCAAGCCTCGTTTGCCATTCATCAATATTGCCATCATATATTTCCTGCAAAAGCGGCATGAATTCTTCACGCTCACTACTCGGCATCCTGTCCCAGACTGCATGCAAAAGCTCATGCGCTAACGTAGACTGCCTAACCCCATCCAGCTCTTCATTCTCCACATTATATATATAAATCTGCCCCGCAGTATAACAGCCCAACACCGAAAGCTCCAAATCATGCGATTCGCAAGTATTATTAAACTCCGCCCTCTCTAGAAGCACGGGTTTGGATGCTCTAAGCACTATGTCCCCTCGCGAAGTCGTATCAATATCATCAATCAATACGCTCATATCCGCACTTGGCTCAAACCCCATTCCCTTAAGCTTATCTACGATTACCCCATAATCCACAAAAAATACTGCTACAATTACCGCCAAGACAATTACCCCAACACATGCAGTAACAATCCTATTCTGTCGTTGTTTATCTGCAATTTGCTTTATGCTAATACTCCGCTCATCTACCATATCAAAATTGTACCACACCTCCATCCCCACGAAACCTTAAGTACTTTATTCTTTCACCACGCTCAGCTTCAAATGCTTCTTCTCAAGCTCGACAGATGCCATCATGCCTTCACCAATAGTACCATCAAGTATTTTGTCCGCCAGCAAAGATTCCAGCTTATCTTCCATGGCGCGGCGAAGAGGTCGCGCCCCATTCTTAGCATCAAAACCCTCATCAATTAGATACTTTTTCACTGCCGGAGAAATTTTTAGCCCAATAGACTTTGCCGCCAAACGCTTCCGCAAATCTTCTAGCAAGTTATCAAATATCAAACTTACGTCTTCTTGCGTCAAGGCACGGAACGTCACAATTCCGTCAAATCGATTGATTAACTCAGGCTTCATCACTTTTCTGAGAGCCTTCGTCGCTGATGCCATATTCTCCTCATGTTCGGCATCAAGCTCTTTATTGCCCTTCGCGCTCTTCACACTAAATCCTAGTTCCGACTCGCGGTACATTTCTTCCGCGCCCAAGTTCGATGTCAAAATCACTATAGTATTATTGAACTTCACTTTATTCCCCTGCCCATCAGTCAGCATCCCATCTTCAAGCACCTGTAGCAGCATATTAAATACATCCGGATGTGCTTTTTCTATCTCGTCAAATAGCACCACGCTATATGGCCGTCGCCTAATCTGCTCCGTTAATTTACCACCATCATCATAGCCCACATATCCGGCTGGCGCACCCACTAGCCTACTCACATTATGCTTCTCACCAAATTCCGACATATCAATCTTAATCAATGCATTCTCCCCACCAAAAACTTCTCGTGCTAACACTTTGGCGAGTTCCGTCTTACCTACGCCAGTCGGCCCAAGAAATATAAAAGATCCGATCGGTCGATTTGCACTCGCAATTCCACTCCTCCCGCGCCGAATTGCCTTGGCTACAATTTTCGTCGCTTCTTTTTGACCAAGAATTGCCTTATCAAGATGCTTCTCAAGCTCGCCAAGTAATTTCTGCTCGGATCCTTGCACCTTACTTATCGGAATACCAGTTCTCAAACTAATTGCGCTTGCTAAATTATCAAAAGTCATATCTGGCACTTCTGTTAAACCTTTATCGGACTTTTCAAGTTTACCAATTTCTTTTTTCACTTGCGCAAGTCGCGTTTTATAAAGCGCCGCTTTCTCGAAATCTTGCTTTTCCGCAGAAGACTCTATTTTCTGCTCTAAATCTTTAAGTTCAATTTTATATTTCTTGTAAAGACCGCCACCTTGCTTATCACGCTGCACCCGCGCAATTGCCGCCGCCTCGTCAATCACATCTATCACCTTATCCGGCATAAATCTATCATTGATATATCGCTCAGAAAGATAAATCGCCTGACTCAGAACGTCGTCCGAAATTGATACTTGGTGATGCGTCTCATAATGCACTTTTACACCTTTAAGTATTCTCAGAGTGATAGTCGCCGACGGCTCATTCACCATCACGCTTTGGAAGCGTCTTGCCAATGCCTTGTCTTTTTCAATGTGCTTACGGTATTCATCCAAAGTAGTTGCGCCTATTAGATTCAAGCTATTCCTAGCCAACGCCGGCTTCAAAATATTCGCCGCGTCCATACTACCTTCCGCAGCACCAGCGCCATTCAGAAGATGCAACTCATCAATAAAAAGAATCACTGTATCATCGCCAGTCGCCTCGTCCACAATCCCCTTAATTCTTTCTTCAAATTCTCCACGAAATTTCGTACCCGCCACTACCGAGCTAAGATCTACTTGGAAAATTCGCTTACCAATCAATTTACCCGGCACATCGTTCTTAGCAATTCTTGTCGCCAACCCCTCCACAATAGCCGTTTTGCCTACGCCAGCCTCACCAATTAACACCGGGTTGGACTTAGTGCGCCTGCAAAGGACCGTCATAGTTCGCTCAATCTCCTGATCACGACCCACTACGGTATCTAGTTTTCCAGCCTTCGCAGCCTCCGTCAAGTCCATCCCGTATCGCGACAGCCATCGATAGTTTTGCTTTTTTCCAGCTTTGACTTTCTGCTGTTCCAATTTTGCTTCTACAGCCTGCTTTTCCACTAAATCTTCAATATGCGAAGTTACGCCATCCAAATTCACGTCAAGTTTTGTCAACAAATTTGCCGCCCTAGAATTCTGCTGGCGCAGTAGCGAATACACCATATGTTCCGTACCAATTAACTCCAGCCCGTTCTCACGTGCAAAATTCATAGACATCCTCAGCGTTAAGACCGTAGCTTCTGATAGTGACATCATCGCCATTTGCGAGCCATTCACGTCCACCGCCACTTTGCCATCAATCTTTTCAACGTCGGGCAAACTTACACCCTCCTCAAATAGAAATTTTGCACCCGTGCTAGTATCTTGCGCCAAAATACCCATCAGAAGATGCTCCGTACCCATATATCCTTGATTATATTTTTTACTATAAAAATCCGCTTTCTGCAAAGCAAATCGCGCATTCTCGCTTAAATGATTCATTATCTCACTAAATTCATCCATCATATCTACCAGTCTAATCGCTTAGCACTCTAATGTCAAGACTGCCAAATACTTTATTTATAATTCCACGACAGACATAAACCCATAGAAGCCACAGCACAAACTCAGATAATTTAAGCTTTTTTAAGCATTCAAAATTGTCATGAATCGCTTCTCATCTATCACAGCTACACCCAATTCCTCTGCTTTGTCAAGCTTCGACTTTCCGGCATTCTCCCCCACCACTAGATACGTCGTGTTCTTAGTTATGCTTTTATGAAAATCCCCACCAAGACCTCGTATCTTTGCCTCTGCCTCATCACGCCCCATACCCATCAATGTCCCGGTAATCACAAAAGATTTACCACTGAGCACTCCACCAGATTTTTGCTCAAACTGTGGCTCAACGCCACGTTTCGCCAGCTGCTCAAGCAGCAACATATTGTCCTCATCCGCAAACCACGCCAAAATAGATTCCGCAATGATCTTTCCCACACCAGCGACTTCAAGCAAATCGTCCTCAGTAGCTTCCGCCAACTTCTGCATACTCCCAAAATAATTTGCAAGATCCACCGCCGTTTGCGTACCAATATGCCTAATCCCAAGCGCCGTAATAAACTTTGCAAGCGTTGGCCGCCTAGACTTCCCAATATTCTCCACCAACTTATGAGCCGATATATCCGCAAATCTATCCAACTCCATCAACTGTTCTGGCTTCAAAATATACAGATCCGCAATAGATTTCACCAGTCCAGCATCCACCAAGGCTACCACATTCTTCTCTCCCAAACCATCAATATTCAAAGCTGGCTTGCTCGCATAATATTCTACCGCTCTTTTCAAAATCTGATCAGAATTACTCCCTTTCACGCGGTACACCACCTCCCCCTCAGGCCGCTCAAACTCTAACTCTGGATATTGTTCGCTCAAAGCCTTTTTATAATCAAAAGCCTCACTTCTCTCCGGCCGCAGCTCCAACAATACTCGATTGATTTGTGGAATAATATCTCCAGCCTTATATATTATCACCGTATCGCCAATCCTCACATCCAGCCGCGCAATCTCGTCCGCATTATGAAGAGATGCGTGCCGCACGGTACTCCCCGCCACTCGCACCGGATCCAGCACTGCCACCGGAGTCGCCGCGCCAGTCCGCCCAATCGAAATTACAATATCCCTCACCACAGTCACCGCTTCTTCGGCCGGATATTTATATGCCACCGCTCCCCGTGGCGTCTTCCCCACAATCCCCAGCTCCCGAAAATCTTTCCGACTATTTACTTTTATCACCACACCATCCGTATTAAATGGCAGGTTCCCTCGCATATTTTCTAGGTTATTCACATATTTCATTACATCAAGAATGTTATAACATTCTTGCTGCTGTCCCGAGGTCTGAATCCCAATCTGCTTCATTTTTTGATACACTTCAAAATTCGTTTTAATACCATTATCAATTATGTCATAGCCAATAAATTTCAACGGCCGACTCGCCGCAATCCTTGGATCAAGCTGCCGAATCGTTCCTGCCGCCAAATTCCGCGGATTCGCAAACTCTGGCTTCCCCGCACTTCGCTGCACCTCATTCAGCTTCTCGAAATCACCCTTAAAAATCACAATCTCCCCACGCACTTCACAAGATTCCTTATTAGCAATACTTAGCGGCACGTTCTCAATTGTACGCACATTCATCGTCACATCCTCGCCCACCTTGCCATCCCCCCGCGTCAATGCTTGCACAAGCAACCCACCCCTATAAATCAGCGCGCAGGCCAACCCATCCATTTTTATATCTACAAAAAGTTCTGGTTTTCGCACGCCAAGTTTATCGATTCGATTTAACCAATCCTGCAACTCCGATTCCGAAAACACATCCATCAGCGAAATCATCCGCTCCGTATGCTCCACTTTACTAAACTTTTCTAATGCTTGCCCCGCCACTCGCTGCGTGGGCGAATCGGGAGTGATTAATGCCGGATATTTTTCTTCAATTTGCGCCAACTCATGCTTCAGGCCATCCGCCGCTGCCTCCGGCATCGTAGACTCATCAAGTACGTGATAATAATACCGATAATCATTGATCAGTTGCCGAAGTTTCTCCACCCGTTCACGCACATCAGTTGGGATCATCCAACATCCTCCGGTAATACAGATAAACATACGCGGAAACGTAGATAAACGTGAAGATCGTCATCGCAAGCAGCAAGAACGGCACCACGGGAACCCCCGCCATCCACCCAAACGCCCCCTTCAGCACCAGATCGAGCAAAATTAGCGGCAACATCACCACCACCCACAACACCGCCAGGAAGAATATTCCAAAGATCAACCTAATCACAAATTTAGTCCGCCGCCCCTGTATCAAATCAGAAGCAGTATTGATCGCCGCCATCGGGTACATCCCCGGCGCCGAAATCGCCACCAGCCCGAGTAGTGATCCCGGCAGCAAATAACACGACAATAATATCAACCCCGCCGCCAGCAGCCAATATATAAACGCATACAGCGGAGTACTCAAGAAATCCGTCGCTACAGCCGCCGAATAAGTAATAAGCACAATAAATATCGGTATCAGATGCAAAAATACCACCAAAAGCACCATCAGCGTCGAAATCAGCGGACTAAGCGCATTATACAGCCCATCTCGAAGCTTCGGCTTATTCCCAGCCAAAATATGCCGGATCAGGTATATCGTCACAAGCCACACAATAATAAACAGCAAAATCGCAAATATTTGCTGCACTTCCGTCATACCACCATTCAACCCGCCAGTAGTCACGGTGGAAATTAGCAACAAGCTCGCCTTCGCCACCTGCCCAAGCCGCCCATTCACCAAATACTCATTGGTCTCCTCCAGCGTGTCCTGAAAAGTCACGTAAGTACTCTCGCTCATCAACCCCACCAACACTATATTCAGCCCCACAATTACCAAAAGCAGCGGCACAAACAATCGCCACTTCTTCAAAACAAACCTAAGCGTAGACATCGCATGATGCAACAGCCCCGGCGCACTTAGCGGCCGCACATAATCTTCACGATATGAGCGCCTAAACGATTCGTGCAGTCTCACCCGCTCACTCTTCTTGCTCCAAACTTTATCTCGCGAGCGACGATAGCTTTCCTTAAACCCAGGCTTACTTTCTTGCATCACTCAGCCTCTCCACACGCTGATCAATAGACGGATGCGTCGAAAATATATTTGAAAAAAACGTTTTCTTCAAAGGATTAGCGATAAACAACGCCTCCGTAGCCGGATTTTGCTGATGCATCGGCCGCGCATGCGCATCCAGCTTCTTCAAAGCCGAGATCATACTCTCCGGCTGCTTTGTCATCTGCGCCGACGAACTATCCGCCAGATATTCTCTCTGCCTCGATACCGCCATCTGAGCCAAAGCCGCCGCAATCGGCGCCAAAATCAACGTCAACACCGCAATCACTAACCCAATCGGCGACTTATTATCGTCGTCCCGATTGCTATAGAACAGCATCCTAAGCCCAATATCCGATATAAATCCAATTACGCACACCAACCCAAACACAATCATACCCACTCGAATATCATAATTCTTCACATGCGACATCTCATGCGCCATCACCGACCTCAGCTCCTTATCATCCATAATCTCAATCAAACCAGTCGTAGCCGCCACAATCGCATGCGCCGGATCCCGCCCAGTCGCAAAAGCATTTGGCGCCGTATCCTTAATCACATAAACCTTCGGCATCGGCAACTTTGCCGTCTCGCTAAGTTCTTCCACTATCCCATAAAATCGCGGATTATCAGATTTCTGTATTTCCCTAGCTCCAGTCATCACCACGGATAATTTCCCTGCCACAAAATATTGAATCAAAGCATAAACCGCCGCAATCCCCAAAAACCAAAACACCATCGACCAACTTCCGCTCAGCCACGCAAATAACCCACCAATCAGCGACACGAACACCACAAAAACCAACATAATCATCACCGTACTCCGCTTATTAGCGGCAACCTGCTTACTTATCGTCATTATAAAGACTTTTCCTTTCGCGCACCCTTCTTCCCTGTCCTGAGCGCCCTTTCCCGCGCCTCCTCATCGGCTTTTAACCGCGCCCGATACTTGCTCCACACAATTGCAATCACAAACATCACCGCACACCCGATTATTATTCCTAAACTGAGCCAATCCATATTTCCTCCCGCCCTTTTATACTCAAATTATATCACAAAGCCTAGCTGCAGGAAATCAATAAATCTAGACATCCCAGAAGACCTATTTGTTAAATAATTATTTTATGATAAAATCCTTACAGGACCTGCGGGTTTAGCTCAGTTGTTTAGAGCGCTTCCTTGCCAAGGAAGAGGTCGAGAGTTAGAGTCTCTTAACCCGCACCATTACAACATATTTTTAATAAAAAGCAAACGTACAAACGTTTGTTTTTATTCACACCTAATTGCCATCCTTGAACCCAAATCTAAAAAAGACCAAAAGCAGAATAATTTCCCCCATCAAAAATTAACCTTTCAAATCTTTCACAATATCCCGCGCAGTCAACTTATTCGATAGCAACACGAAACAAAGAGCCCCAACCACAAATATGGTCACGAAAACCAACAAAATCCGCAGGTCAAATCCTATCAGCGTAATCGAAATACCCTCCGAAACACCATAAAAATACCCCACATTCGCCACCAAATCCGCACTCCACCCCATACTAGCCATCCCCGCCAAAATAATCCCAATAATCATCGCAGCCACACACGCCAGACCACAAAGCATAGCCACATAATACGCATAAATCTGCACTATATCCCGAGTGGCAGCCCCCACAGCCCTATAGAGCGCAATCGCTTGATGCTCCTCATCAAATATGCGACTCAACACTGCCATCATTATAATTACAGCAACAACAGAAAAGAACACCGCAAAAATTATGAGCAACCAATCTACGCTTCCAAAAACACTGTTGATATTAAGATGATTATTCAAGATCTCCTCGACATAAAAACCCTGACAATGATTTTCTGCTATCCCACAAGAATACCTTTCACGAAAATCCGCCGCCTGATCCACTTCGGCAAACTCAACAAGATAATTTGCACTAATAGAAAAAACATTACTCTCAGTATATGTATCTTGAAACAATAGCGACGAATTATCAGATACAATAAACGGAGTCGGATCAGCCCCTAAATTACTCATTATAATATCTAAAATATGAAACTCATTACTTCTTTTGGCAAGACGGAAGCTCCCCAAAGGCGAGGACAGCTCAACAATCTTGTAACTTACTTCTAACTCTACCAGCTCACCCAGTAAAGAAGCCTCATAGACATACCCAAGAGCCTTCTCCCGCACAAGTGAGATATACTCTACTTTCTCTTCGCTCGACGCAGACGAAGGAATCTGCCCCAGACCAACAATCTGCCCAGCAACATCCAATGGAACTATCACGGAAATAGCGTCATTATCAGGCGCTACAGACTGCTCAAAGTACCTACCTACTTGTTCAGGCAGATATAACAACACACCTCCCGCATTAGATATAGTATGATTCCCGCCCACATTTATAGAATCCGCACGAGCTATGTACTTTTTTATGGGCAAAACCGAAGCCCCATAGTCATCAATTTTACCAGCAATATTATCCTTAAGTTCACCCTCAATCACACTCCTATATTCGTCTGCGGCCTGCAAGGCAAATACATTATTCTTATCTAAATATAAATCTTTTAACTCCTCCCCAGAAGGATAAGTCGTTACTAGCGGATATTCTTTATCCAAATCAGTACTAGCCTTATATAGTTCAATCGCCAGACTCGTGATTCTCTGATCGTCAAGACTCGATATACTCTGCGAAACATTAAGATACGTCTTACCGCCCAACTGCATATCGGCAGCCGATTCTAAACCAGACCTTAGACCATGAACAACCAAAAACGCCGCCACAATCACCCCAAAAAGAACGCTAATCGCTATTATCGAGTTAATCATTCTTAGTTTCCTAGCCCTTAATTTCGAACTAGCTAGTAACAACGCATCATTAATTTTCATACTAAAATTCCATCTTCTATACTTATCATATCATCAGCACGTTCACCCCAAAGCATAAGAATCGTGAGTTACGACTATCATCATAGCTCCCAGATCATTCTTAAGCTCGTCAAGCATAACAGACATATTTTTATACTAACGCAAATCATGATATATTGGAACCATGTGAAAGGAGGTCATATGAAATTTAAGAAAATTACAGTTATCATAGCAAGCATAGTCATGTCTGCAGCTACCACTATAACATTCTCAGCACCAGCCAGCGCGTATATCAAAGATTGTCCCGACACTGGGATAGACTCAGAGGAATATTATTGCAAAAGATGCTTGACTAGTAGCCCCAATGAAGGATTCCAGGTATCAATGACATGCGTCAATATTTTCCAAATCGGCGGCACTAAATATGGCAACATAGCAAGATCTGGACAAATTTCCCGCGTTAAATGTGGCTTCGGAACGCATCCTTTAACAGGAGAACTCAACTACAGAACAGCCGCACTCTAATTTCAAGCTAAATTACTTTCTACCCACACACACCCCGCACTCATTACCTACAACATTCTCCCACATTTTACGATGCCGGTGACGCATAGCCAAACCGCAAACAACTATAGAAACAACTAAGGAAGGACACACCTAACGGCGAATCCGAAGACCTTATCGCCGGTGACGCTGCCGGGGCGGACCGTCAAACTGAGGAAGCCCGCGAACCGAGCGTTCGTGGCGGAATCGGCCGTAGACGACCAGAAGTAGCCGTAGCTGCCCTGATTCGTCAAGCCAGTGGTCCAGTTGCCTGAGAACGCACCACCCCAAGCGCCGGAGGGCTGCCAGCCTGTTGGATAGCTGGTTATTGCTCCTGTTGCTAATGCTCCTGCGTTCATGGAGGCGTTTAGGACTGGGAAATCTGCTGCAACGACTGCTATACCGGTGGTGGTTGCAGTTGTGCCGTCGCTCGTGGCTGATGGTAGGCGGAAGTTGGTGGGGCAGATGCTTCCGGTGGCTTGGGTGTTGGCTGCGTTTGCGTATTTACCTGTGCCATTTGTAGCGGCATACCAGTTATA
The DNA here is from genome assembly GCA_031290255.1 of Candidatus Nomurabacteria bacterium. Taxonomy (GTDB): domain Bacteria; phylum Patescibacteriota; class Saccharimonadia; order Saccharimonadales; family Saccharimonadaceae; genus UBA2834. The sequence goes on along the minus strand of JAITNW010000009.1, from coordinate 527 downwards.
TAGGTAGCCGCAGTTGGTTAAGGTATTGGCTGGCGCATATGTGGAGCTGTAGCAGTTGGCTACGCTCATTGGGTTGTTGTAGAAGGCTTTGTCGCTGTTGGCGGTGCTTTGGGTGTCGGTGCCGTCTACGGTGTTGTATACACCGCCAGTGTTGTTGTAAGTCATACCTGTAGTGCCGTCTGCCGTGTTGGCTATAGTCGTATTGGTGTATTTGAGGTTATCTACCATCCAACACTTACCGTCTACCATCTTCTTGATCTTGTAGGTTTGGTTGTTTCTGGTGTCGCGGTAGTAGGCTATGGAGGCTGCTGGGGTTGAGCTAATTGCTGCGTTGCTTGCTGTCATGGTTGAGCAGTTGGTGCTGGTGAAGGTGTTGGGGTAGAAGTCGTATGTGGTTCCTCCTATGCTTACTGTGCTGGTGCTTGGGTCGAAGTAGGTGATCTTCATGTGGGTGTAGGTGGTGGAGTTGGTGACGTTGGTGCCGTTGTTGGTTACTGCTATGGCGTTGGTGGTGCCGGCGGTGTTGG
>JAITNW010000006.1 GCA_031290255.1 Candidatus Nomurabacteria bacterium | reverse complement strand
ACCAGCAGCAAAAACCCCAGCTGATAATCCCCAAACCATAACAAACGCCAACAAGATCGATAATGCCTTCTTCATGTCATCCTCTCCTTTTCAAGGTACAATTTACGGCGGTGCCGCATAACTCATATATATCACATATTTGTCAGTTCACCAAGCATAAGAGCATTACGGCCACCTATGTATCCCTATTGCCCCCACTCCTCCACCAGCTCATCCTTCATCCAGTTAATCCTCCCCCCATACTCATCCCCATCCACCCCCCGAAACCCATCAAACAACCACCCGCTAATATGATCCACCTGCGCCTCAAAAGTCTTAAGCGAAAGAATAGTCTTATCAAAAATATCGTAGCTAGGCCCAGGAAAGCCATTATGCCCATCCAAACTCCTCGTCCAAGTATGATATTTCGCCTCTGCCTTCAAAACCGCCTGCTTTAGCACCTGATTCCCCCTCAAATCCGCAATCGCGTTCTTGACAGCAGGGAACAACTTCTCCTCATATTCCTTATATCGGCTAACCAGCGCCTGACGAAAAGCCCTATATTGATATAAATATTTATAAATCGTATTCCTCTCCAACTGCACCGACCCCTCAGTCGTCCCAAACATCACCGTGTCAAAATCCCACAACGGCCCCGCCGTCACCACCCCAGACCCCGGCTTCTGATAAACATACACACTCGGCCCCACAAAAGTCGGATTCGCAAACAATTCCATAAACAAATATTGATTCACAAAACTATTCGCATCTATCCCCACTTGTCCAATAGGCACCCCCAGCTTCGTACCCTCATATATCCCATACATCGTCTTCCGAATATGCGCATATTGCTCGTCGCTCATCTCACTAAAAGCCTCCGGATATTTCAAATCATAAGGGGTCAAAGAGCAATCATCGTTCTCCTTATCCTCATCCAGCAACCAAGTCGGCACGTCCTCATAACTATCCGCGAAGAATCTAAAGCTAGAGAAATGATCTTCAATCAATTCCTTATAGCTCTCTTCACAAATATAATCCTTCTGCTCCATCTCCAGCAGAAAAGGAATCTCCTCCCCATATTCTTCCAAATCCACTTCAAGCCCCAGCCGCCCCTCATCCTCCTCAATACTCTCCGTCAACAAATACAGCCCCTTATACTCCCCATTCAAATTCACCTCCACATACTTCGCCTTTGGCTGGAAATATTCCTCCCCCATTATCAACTGCGCCGTCTGATACATAATAAATTGCTTCACATAAGAACGATCAATAAAATTCGCAATCAAGCACCACTTCTTACTTTTCCCCATCCCCAAAAGATCCACCGCCTCATCCAACTTAATCTTAAACGGCATCGCCCCATACTGAAGCCCAATCTTATAAGTAGAATTCCCCCGCGGCTTCATCTTACCAGACATTTTCCCATAATTATTACCCGCAATCTTGTCATCCGTCACAACCATACTCATATCCTTATAAACCCCGTGCACAGTAACGCTCTCTTCTGTTGTCAAATTTACAACAGGCACAGAATCCACCGCAAACAACTCTCGTACACGCTTCTCCACCTCTTCCGCACTCGGCAATTCCCTCAAATCTACGTCCCCATTATCCCAAGCTCCATACAGCTGCGCCCCACCTACTCTCTCATTCTGCCACTCCGCATCAACCGCAAACAATATCCACATATTCAAAACGACAAGGAGACAACCCACCCCCGCCCCCACCAGCAAAATTATTTTTCTTTTCTGCTTTCTCATCATCTCATCATACGGTCATTTGGCGCAAATGCCAACACCTGAGTCAAAACCACCAAACTCACTAAATACAGAGATTCCGAATACAGTGATGTAGAGACAAAGAAATCTGGAGCCAACACAAGGACAAGCGCAAAAACCACAGCTTCAGCCACAAACAATATCAAGATTGCTCGAAATATCTTCCCAGTTCTACCCTTAGTCTTTCTCAAAAACACCATCATAAAAAACGGCGTCAGAAATATTACCACCCAAGCAGATATTCTATGTATCATAGTTACCACTTGTGACCCACCATCCACATGCGGGAACCAACCCACCAGCACTAAACACGCAGCCGTCATCACAGCATAAACCACAAAAACTTTCCCCAAATCCCATCTTTTACGGCTATAGTACAACAAATTAAACACAAGCAGAGCAGTAGCAATCGTATCCGCTACAGCAAAAACTACAATAGAGGTCCCCGAAATCCCAATATGCCGCGATATCGTATAGCTAGGATCCTGATAATTCGTCGCCACAATAAACACGCAAGTAACCACATAAATACAAAGCGCAATCATCCCGGAATACTTGGCGAATTTCTCTAAGAACTTACTATTTCGCATACTCCACCGCACGCGTTTCACGGATCACATTCACCTTTATCACGCCCGGATACTGCATAGTCGCCTCAATCTTGTTTGCAATATCGCGCGCCAATTTTAGCGCCGACAAATCATCAATCTGCTTCGGCTCTACCACCACACGAATCTCTCGACCAGCAGAAATCGCATACGCCTTATCAATACCAGGAAAACTCGTAGCGATATTTTCCAGATCGCGCATCCGCTCAGCAAAGTTCTCTGCCGATACATTGCGCGCACCTGGCCTGGCAGCAGAAATTGCATCCACAATCTTCACGATAATCGCTTCTGGAGTAGTTGGCTCAATATCATTATGATGCGCCGCCATCGCATGCACTACATCCTCGCTCATACCATACTTCTTCGCAAGTTCAGACCCAATCTCGGCATGCTTTCCTTCAATCTTATGTGTCACGGCTTTTCCAATATCGTGCAGGAGCGTCGCCGTCTTTGCAACTCTTTTATCTGCGCCAATCTCTTCAGCAATCATCCCAGCAATATGCGCCATCTCAACAGAGTGTAACAACACATTCTGCCCATAACTTGTCCTGAACTTAAGCTCACCAAGCAAATGCAACATCTCGCGCGGAATCCCTACAACGCCAACCTCACGTGCCGCATCTTCACCCGCACGCACCACTTCCTTTTCAATCTCTTTCTCCGCCTTAGTAACTGCCTCCTCAATAGAAGAAGGGTTAATCCTGCCGTCCTTCATCAGACGCTCAAGCGCATACCGCGCCACCTGACGACGTATTGGGTCGAAACTCGAAAGTACCACCATACCAGGCGTATCATCCACCATCACATCCACACCAGTAGCCCTCTGCAGCGCCTGAATATTCCTACCTTCTTTACCAATAATCCTCCCCTTCATATCGTCATCTGGCAACTTCAGCGCAGTAATGGTACGATCCGCAGTCACTTCGCTCGACATCCTCTCCATAGCGGTCAGAAGGATAGACTCAGCAGTTTCATCCACCTGATCGCTCATCGCCTTTTGTTCTTTAATCACCAAATTCACCAAATCAGTCTTGATATCACGCTCTGTCATTGCTATCAACTTTTCTTTTGCATCGGATTTTGATAAGCCAGCGATTTTCTCTAATTTCTCTTGAGCCTGCGTACGAATCCCCCAAATTTCATTCTTCAAATCTTCAATCTGATCTTCCTGTTTACGCAAATTCTCTGATTTTTTATCTAGCTGATCCAGCTTATTATCTAAAGTGCCTTCACGCTCCGCCAGCCTGTTCTCGGTCTTCCTCCACTCCTTTCTTCGATCATTCTCTTCTACTTTAGTCTTCTCTACGATATCTGCCGCTTCTTTCTTCGCCCCTAGCACTACATCCGAAGCTTCGTGTTTTGCTTTGCGAATCAAGTCATCGGCTTTATTCTTTCCACCATTTTCTTTTTGTTTATTGTACGCGAATACACTTCCTGCGCCAGCACCAATACCAGCAAGCGCGGCTATCACCATAAACGCTATTTCCATAACTCCTCTTTCTTTTGTTTTGCCCTTGTTTTTCTCTACAAAGACGGGTTAACAAATATAAATCAAATTTTAGCTTTCCAGTTCATATTGTACCAACAAAACTTATCTCAGTCTAGTTTTTTGGCGGTGTAATATTTGCCGAACGACCATATTCTGGCATAACCAATTTTCTTTTTTCTCCCTTATGGTCATATAGGGGTATAGCCAACTGATCCGCCAAAGTGTTCACTACCACCGCACCAATTCTTAGCCCCGTAAAACTACCCGGCCCAGAATAATAATGTATTTCAGTAATATCCCGCCAGCTCGCACCATTTTCCATCAGTTTACTTTCGATATATTTCAACAGACCCTTTGCCAAACCGCGCCCAGATTCCCATTTATACCTATTATCGTCAAGCTCAAGGACAGTAATAGGGGTAGACGTGTCCAAGAATAATTTCATCTAATAATCTCCACATCTCGCTTTCCATCTTCAAGATACTTCAGCATAATTTTCATTCTACACTTCGGCAAAACATCCTCCACGCTCTTCCCCCATTCCACGATCGTTATCACCTTCTCGTCGTCCACGCTTTCCCTCAATTCATCTTCCATTATCCCCGCATCCTCCAAGCGGTAAAAATCATAATGCCTCAGCGTCACACCCATAAGAGCTGAATTATATTCTTTAGACAGCGTAAATGACGGAGAATTTACTGTCTCCGTAATTCCAAAACCCTTTGCAATCCCTTTAACAAGAGTAGTTTTTCCAACCCCCACATCACCTATCAATTCAATAGTTACGGGAGAGCTAAGAGTTTCGGCGATCTTCTCGCCGAAACTCATCATATTCTGTTCAGTATCAATAATCATCTACTATATTATCATACCACAATTCTCAGTTTTCGCTATTCCGCGCACTCCAATACGTCTTTGAAAGCTGCCGCGTCTTCATCCGTAACGTCTTTACAAATCGGCACAGCTTGACCACTAAAAGCAGAAGACTTCCACTTGCCATCAGGCAAAGCTCGATAAAAATATCCTATATACCCAGATTCGCCGTCCACCACATTGAAAGCGGCAATCTGATAATCCCCATTGCCCTTTACGTATGCATTGTCAAGAGACACTAACTTATCCCCAAGCAACTTCGCAATTTCTCCAAGCTCAACATCTCCACCGCCAAGTATCACATCGTCAGCATTCTCGGCACCCGTCACTTCCTTAAACTTATTTAGCTCCTCAGTACGAACATCAAGCTTTGCCTGTACTTCGTCTACTTTTTTATTGGCGTCCCCAGCATTTATGTAAGAAAAAGCCAATCCTACTCCCAAGCCAATTGCGACGACAGCCGCACAGATAGCCACAATCATCCAACCTTTACCACCCCGAGGCCCATCTACTTTTATTGTTACATCTTCGCGCTGCTCAATCCCTGCCGGCTGATCCATGCCCACATTGACGAACTCTGTATTTTCTTGCTGATCCATCTTTATCATCCTGCTTATGTTTTTCTACTGTAATTCTAACACATTCCTAGCAATTAACCGAAACTTCGTCCTTCTCTTCATATAAATCACAACTAACAAAATTATTAAATACCCCAGAAACACCAGACCGTTACCCTCTGGCATACTCAAAACAGCCCAGTCCATATCACCAAAGAACTTTATTAGCTCTATATGATAATTCAAAAGCATGCTCGCCAGCCAACCCATTAACGAAGCCAATACTGGCAAAAATGCAAAACAGCCAGTCAAAAAAGTTAATGCCATTACTACAGGTAAAGTTGGCAAAATCAACACACTTGCAATTACCCCAACTATCGAAAAACTCCCATAAAAATACAATATTATCGGCAAACAACACATCTGCGCAGCCATCGTCCCAGTAATCACCTCTGCAATAAAATTTGGCTTCTTGTCTCCGTAAAAATACGCCGTCAGTATCGGCCTAACCATCACAATCCCCGCAAACGAAGTAATCGACAGCAGCCAACCCAGATCTACAATATAGTTCGGATTTATTAAAAGTGTAATCGCAGTTACCAAAAGCAAGAGTTTGCCCGGATGGAATTTTCTTCCCGAATACCAAGCCATCATACTAAAAAAAGTTACTATACCAGCCCGCACTATACTCGCGCCGAACCCAGTTACCCCCATAAAACATATCACTAATATCAGCGAGAAGAATAGCAAGGCGAATCTCGAAACTTTCCTAAACACCCTCTTTATTGCACCCACTATCACCGACAACGCATATCCGGAAGCCACCACCATATACGTCAGCCCTATCTTATTCAAAAGCTCAGAAATGTCCTCTGGCAACGAACGTTTTTGCCCCATAAGATACCCCAGTGATAAATCCACCTGTGGCTCTGGGATAAATCGCCGCACCAATCCACCAAACCAATCTCTCACTTCAAGAGCGAAATCCGGCGGATCGGGCCTTGCAATTTCTTTCAAAATCGGTCGCCACATTGACCCAGCAAAAATCCCAAACCCTTCAGATATTTTCCCAAACACTTCCACCGTGTCAGATCTTCTTATACTCTCCCCAGTAAATAACTGCACATACAGAAGTCCACCCACGGCTTGATTTTGAATTTCCAAATTCCCCAATTTCAAGAATACTTCTGAACCGTCACCTCCTGGATCTTCCATCACCGATCCACTGAGCGTTACTTCCATGCCAATCATATCATCACCAAATTTGTCGCCTAATCCAACACAAAAATAACTCAATGCGGTACAGACTATTACCCCTAAACTCCAAGCCACCACCAAATACGACGGGTGAAATTTTCTAAACAGCCTCATCATGCACGCAGATTCTACAGTCAATCATCCTTAAATCCAAGCACAAGTAGCGTTTATTATATGGTATAATCACTCAATGAAGTTACCAAAAATCTCCCTCAGCTCACGCAAAAAATACCTTATCTTTACTGCAATTTTCCTTTTAATTTCTGCCGCTCTACTCACCTGGTTCTTACAATATCGGTATTTTATCAACAACATTGATCGCACATGGGAATTTTTATGGAACAGCCCTAGGGTATTTTGGTACAACGCCCTCATCATGTTGTTTATTTTAATTTTTATCACAGGCCTCACCAGACGCCCCATAGTAGCCGCAGGCACAATCTGGGCGTTCTTAACAGTCCTCACGCATATTCACATCAGCAAATTCAACGTTAGAGGCTTCCCTCTCCTGCCAGAAGACTTCGAACTCGCCAGCGAAGCCTCCACCCTATCCAAATTTATTGATATCGGCGCACTCATCCGTCTCATTATTGCAGTCTTACTAATTATTACTCTAACGATCATTATAAATATTTGGATTACCAAAAAATTCAACCTCAAAGCCGAACGCCAACAAAAACGCTGGTGGCGCCGTTTTGCCGTTCCCAGCAGACTTGCAATAGTCGTAATCTCAGCTCTCTGTTTTATGACTTTCACTAATTTTATCCGTCATCACAACGGCGAACGATACCAAGATATCCCCTGGCTCAATTCTCAATTAGTAGCGTGGGACCAAGTCCACAATTACGACCAAAATGGCTTCATCCTCGGCTTCCTTTATAATCTTCAGAAACTAGCACTAACCGCGCCCGACGGCTACAACGAAGACAGAATTGCCGAAATCCACTCCACCTACGCCAAACTTGCCCAAAAAAACAACCAAGCAAAAACCGACATCACCGACGAAGGCATCAACCTCATCATCGTCCTCAATGAATCCTTCTTCGATCCATCCATAAAATTCCAAGGCTATAGTTTTGAAGACTTCTACCCGCACACTGGTGGCGAAATCCTCCCCACACTCCGCTACATCCAATCCAAATATCCAAGTGGCAACATGTACTCAATCGACTACGGTGGCGGCACTGCAAATATCGAATTCGAAGTCCTCACCGGACTTACCAACTACTGGACAAACGCTGTACCCTACACATCCTTAATCCCCAAAGCCGGCGACGTCCCATCAATTGCGTCCTACCTCAAATCCAAAAACTACGAAACCACAGCAATCCATCCCTTCAACGGCGGTATGTACAAAAGGAACATCGCATTAAAAAATCTTGGCTTCAATACATTCATCACGGAGCTCGAAATGAGCTACACCGAAAAAGAAGGGAAGTCAGAGTACATCAATGATCGTTCCGCCTATAATCAACTCCTCGACACTCTAAATAGCAGCAAAAACAACCAACTTATCACCCTTATCACAATGCAAAATCATCTCCCATACAACTTCGATACTTATGATAGCACCCAGTTTGCGACAACAGCTACGGATATTGACGAGCAACGCCGATCAGATATCGCAATCTATTATCAGACGCTCCACAATTCCGACGCATATCTCGGCGAGCTTATTTCTGCACTTGATCAGTTGGACAAAAAAGTCGCTATGCTTTTCTTCGGCGACCATTCCGCCGGCATCTTTGACCTCACCAACGGCAACGAGCAAAAAGAAGTTCGCGACCTCTCGCGCATCACGCCATATTTTATTTACACCAATTTTGAAACAGGACAAAAAGACAAAACATTACCCACCACAACTCCAAACTGTCTCACCAATACCCTATTTAACCATCTAAATCTACAGAAATTGCCGCTTTACTATCTCCTTGATGACATCTGTCAACAAGCCCCAATCCTTACTCCAGCGTGGTACGGAGAAAAAGCCCCATTTGAAAGCACCGAACTTTCTGCCTACCGACTAATCACCTATGATATACTAGGCGGCAAAAAATACTGGATGAGCAAATAGTTTAATTGCACCACCAACCTATCACCGAGTTCGCGGGAATAGGGAAGTCTCCGGTGGCACAATTTTTTCTGCTGAAAATATCTCCACTATCTTTTTGGCCGTCTCAGGTATAAATACCTCAAGCAGATCGGCCACCCCCAGTATCTCACTCACGAGTGAATCTAGCACCATTACAAGCTTCTCAGGGTCCGTCTTCACCAGTTCCCATGGCTTCTCAGTATCAATTTTCTTATTCAGCCCTTGCACCTTCGCCCAAACATAATCAAACGCTACGTTAAACTCATACTTACCCATTAGCTCATCAAATTTATCATCTCGTTGTCTCTCAATCATCGTCTGACCCGTCATTTCACCCTTCACGCATAGCGTCGCAAGCCTCTGCACTAAATTCCCCAGATCATTCGCAAGCTCATTATACGCCGACTCATATTTCTCATCACTATAATCTGCGTCCTCCATAGTCGAAACATGACGCAAGAAATAATACCTAAAAGCATCTACGCCATACTTATCCAACACCACCCGCGGATCAACCACATTCCCCACAGATTTACTCATTTTCTCACCATTCACCGTAATATAACCATGAGTCAATAAGTTTTTGGGCAGTGGCAAATTCAAACCCATAAGTATAGCCGGCCAAATACCTGCATGAAAACGCAAAATATCTTTACCAATTACTTGCACCTCCGCAGGCCACCACTCAGAAATGTCCTTGTCTGGATACCCCAGCACCGTAATATAGTTCGCTAAGGCATCTATCCATACATACATCACCTGGGTATCGTCACCCGGCACCGGCACACCCCAGCTAAGCTGTTTCTTCGGACGCGAAATCGACACGTCTGGCATATCCACTAAAAGGTTCAGAAACTCTTTCTTGCGTCCAGCCGGAGTAATCTTCATCTCGTCATTTTCAATCGCACTGCGCATTCGTTCTTTGAAATCGGCAATCCGCAGATAATAGTTTTCTTCGGAAAGTCTCACATAAGGTTTTTGGTGATCTGGGCAAACCCCATTATTTTCTTCATATTCTTTCTCCGTCACAAACCCCTCACACCCCTCACAATACCACCCCTCATATGCATCTTTATAGATATATTTACCAAGTTTTACCCATATTTCCTGGCACCTTCTCTCATGCTCCGGATCAGTTGTCCTAACAAAATCCGTATATTCCACCCCCAGTGCATGGATAAAATCCTGAAATTTCTTAGCATTTTCATCTACAAACTTCTCAACAGGAACGCCAGATGCTTCAGCTTTCTGAAAGACCTTACTCCCATGCTCATCTGTCCCCGCCTGAAGTCTCACTTCTTCACCGCCACGCACCAAGTATCTCCGCATCGTATCCGCCAACAAATAGTCCATCGCATGCCCAAGATGCGGAACTCCATTTACGTAAGGTATTGCTGTAGTGATATACGATTTTTTCATAATACCCATACTATAACATAATTATCAAAGAGAAACCACGAGCACACTCGTGGTTTTCAGAAATAGCCATACAACTTATCTATGCGCTCGAGACAATCAGCGCGATAATAACACCGATTATCGCAACCGCAGCAACTGCAATCAGTATAATCATAGATGTACTGATTTTTTTAGCCTGCGCAGGTTGTGCACCTGGAGCTGGAGCAGCCGCAGGATTTGTAGCTCCCAAATCTTGAACAGATGCTATTGACTCCGCAGAAGTAGTCTCAGGAACAGTCGGCTCAGCAACAGGAATTTCTTGGCCAGCCGTTACTGGAGTAAAAGTAGTATCTGCAGGAGTCACAGAATCGTCAAAATCAGCTACTGGTTCTGGTTCACTCACTGGCTCAGAAGCAACATTCCCTAGCGTGTCATTCACTGGAACAATTGGCTCGGCCGGTTCAGGCGTGACTACAGCATCCCGTGCTGGCACTACAGGCTCCGATATAGGCACCGCCAGAGACGTACCATCAAAATTTGTCGGTTCCGGAGCTGGGGTCGCACCCAAATCCGCAGGCATTCCTGGATTACCTATTGCGTTATTTTGATCGTCTGGATTCATTTTCAAATCTCCATTAAATTTTAAAAACTATTCGTTACTATAACTTTACCGCTTATGCAATTTTTTTTCAAGCGCCAGCCAATCTTTTATAGTTAAATCCGCCGGACGCGCATTCCCTGACACCTCAAGACTACTTAATATCTCTAATACCCCTTCCCTCGAAAGTTGCAAGCCAGCAGTCAAATTACTAACAAGTTTTTTGCGCGGTGCGCTAAAACCGATCTTTATCAGAGCCATAGTACTCTCTGTGGCAAGCGGCAATTCATAAGGCTCAAACACCACAACTTGACTATCTACTTTCGGAGGCGGCGCAAAAAACCCCCTACCCACTACCGGTCCAAGAGACACTTTCGCATAAATCTGCGCAGACAGCCCCAATATAGAATAATCCCCCGCGTCAGCCGCTAACCTTTCTGCCACTTCTTTTTGCATCAACAACACCATTTTCTTTGGCTTATTCTTACCCGCCAAGAATTTTTGTACTATCGGCGAAGTAATATAATAGGGAATATTCCCAGCCAAAGTATACTCCTCTGGCAAGTCTTCCTCATCAACACTCAAAATATCCTTGTTTATCACCCTCAACTTCTTACCAGGGAAGCTTCCCGGCAACTTGCGCGCCAATTCCGCATCAAACTCAATCGCTATTACTTCATCAAAGAACTTAAGCAAAGCCGATGTCAGCGTACCCAACCCCGGGCCCACCTCTACCACTACATTCGTCTTTCCAGCCGCCAAATTAGCAATATCAAGCAGCACCGCTCGATCGGTCAACCAATGCTGACCCAATGATTTTTTGTTCTTCATCTACACACCGTCTCGCTTAGTCCAGTCCGTCGCAATATCAAATTGCTCCGGATTAACCTGTGCAAACCCGCCAGTATCATATACTTTACCCAACCCCAAGCTTGTCTCCACCACAGAGCACCGTGGGTACCTTCCCAGATGCGCAGCCACAATTACATAGCCATCCTTATCTACCTTCACGCCGTCATCTCGCACAGAGTAATATCCACCACCCCCACAATTCTTCATTACAACCGACATATTCAAATCATAATAAGTTTCTTGGCGGAGTATCCCAGTACTCGTAGTATAACGATTCCGTCCCATTGATTTCGTCAATGGATTCATCGCAATCGGGTACGCCCCAACCGTCACCTCTGATACTATCGCCGGACTCACAATTATCTCAGATATAACAGCCCTAGATACTTCTTTCCCATCTTTCATTTCAATCTCATAAGTCACGGCCTTACTGCCCTTTACGCCAGGTTTCGTAATTTGTTTGTACCCCATATTTCGAGAATAATCATAGGTGATTTTTTCTCCAAAATCCACCTCTTCTTCCACGGTAACCGTATGTTTTCCTTGACGATAAATCGATAACGACATCTCATCTTTCAACTTTGTCTCCATCGGCAAAGAAATCCAATCATTTTCTTTCGGCTCAACATTTCTCTCCTCCAAAAAGTCCGCCACAGTATCAGCTTGCGTACGAATTTCCGCAACTTGACCATAAAACATAAACTTTATCTTTTTCGCTCGGAATACTTTGTACGCAGTAGACATTCCAGTCTCTAGGAATCCCTCAAATGTTGTAATTTTTACAACATCTTCTTCATTCAGCTCAATCCCTGCAGATCTCACCACTTCCTTAGGATCAGAAACCGCCGTCATTATCTGCACCTGTCTAATCCCATCAACTACTATCGCCGGCCTCGCCCGATAAATATTAATCTTAAAATCCCGCGACACAATTTCTTCCTCCAGAGCCGGTTCCACCACATCTTTATCGTTCAGAGATATCTCCGCCCGCTCCAAAGCATCCGCTACCGTTACCGCCCCAGTCTTCACAGTAATCTTCTTGCCACCATCATAAATCGTCACGAAATGCTCTGCTCCAGATGAAGCAATCTCGGACTCACCATCATTCGCAAAGAGTGGAACTGCTTTCATTGTCACAGACAAAATCAAACCGACCAAAACCGCCCCAAGCACAAACAGAGAGAGATTCCCTCTCGCAGCCTTTATCTTCATTACCCTATTATTCTAACACAAATTCATCTTTACTAAAACGTACCAATACGTCATCAGGCAAATTAAAACTTTTACCCGCAGCATACTCCCGAATCGCCAACAAAAAACCCGCCAATTGGGGACGCGTCGCAGTTTTTCCCACTCTCAAAAGCGCGGCCCGCAAAATCTCTATCGCCACCCCATCTTCCATCTCCCTAAACCATTGTCGGCAAAATATGCTGTCATCAGGCAAAATATCTACAATTACTTGACTAATCTCCTTACCAATTTCTCTCTGCCTCATCGCCAAGTCAACAACCATCATAAACTTTTCCTCTCCATCTTGACGCCGAGTCATCCCAAATAATTCCCTAACCCTATTTCGCAAATAACTATCTTCCGTGTTCGTAGGGTCCTGCCTCCATCTCAATCCTCTTTCCGCAGCGTACCGATGAACCCTCGCCTTATCCCACATCAACAAGGGACGCACCACCCCCTCACCCATCATCGGCGATAACCCCCTCCACCCAGTCCCCCTCAGCAAATTAATTATCACACTCTCCACCAAATCATCACTATGATGCGCCGTATAAATCTCACCATTATACTCTTGAGCTACCCTTCGCAAAAAAGCATACCTCTTTTCCCTAGCCATAGCCTCACTGCATTTTTCCCGCAAATTTTCTTTTTCTGTCTGGAATGGCAACCCATATTCACTCGCAAGTTTTCGCACAAAAAACTCATCTTCATCTGAATTTCCCCTAATACCGTGATTAAAGTGTGCCACGACAACATCAGGATCATCTCGCATCATATCCAACATCACCACAGAATCCACTCCTCCAGAAACCGCCAAAATCTTTTTCATGTGTTACAATTATGTCATAAGAGGAGAGTAAATAAAAATGCTTATCGTTGGCTCCAAACTTTTAGGATACCCAGTATTAAGCCTCCACGTAGGCGGCGAAATAGCGCGTACAGACACCGCCATCATTAACCCCGACGGCTTAAAAGTTGTCGCCTATACTCTCGACGGCGCACTACTCAAGAATTCAGAAGTTGGCAATATTCTCGAAACAGTAGACATACGCGAGCTCAGCCCACGTGGCATGATAGTAGATTCTATCGATGACTTCGTAACTCGCGAAAACATTATTCGTCTCGACGAAATAATGAGCCTCAACTTCAAGCTCATCGGCCTAAAAGTCGTCAGCCAAGACGGCAAAAAGCTTGGCAAAGTCTCCAACTACACCGTAGATTCCGTCAGTTTCATGATTTATCAGCTCATCGTTCAACGCCCCGCCATCAAAGCAATCCTCGACCCTGAGCTCACCATCAACCGTTCGCAAATCATCGAAATCGATGATTACAAAATCACCATCAAAAACGAAGAAGAAAAAGTTGAAGTCAAAGCAAAAGTCAAAGATTTCACTCCCAATTTTGTCAATCCTTTCCGCGAGCCAAACTATGCTTCAAGAGATTCTGAAGACAAAACTTCCTGAATATTATCATAACTAAACCCCTGTCGCATCAGATATTGCTTGAGCTTATTATCATCATATTTTCCACGTTTTTTGACGATTATCTTCCGCATCTCATCAGCATCATTCCTAGCGGTACCACCTAAGACATCCTCAATCATCTTCTGATCAATACCCTTCTGCCTTAGCTCCACCACCAACTTTCTCCTACTTATCCCCTTCCCAACATTCCTATTTTCCACCCAAACCTCAGTAAATCTCCTATCATCCACATACCCACGCGAAATTAGCCTCTCCATAACCAGCTCAACTAACGCCTCATCAAACCCCTCTTTCAGCTTCGTCTGATACTCACCATTTTTTGGATTCTTCACTCTAACACGTCGATCAAAAGTTTTCCGCTTCAGGTAATCCCGCATCTCTTTAACCGAACGCTGGCGCATCATCACATATTCCAAAGCTCTCACATACAACTTCCCAAAATCCGAAGCTTTCTTCAGCCTCTCCCACTCCTCTACAGAAATAACCTGCCCAACCTTCAGAGACAATTCTGCCAACTGCGAGATATCGAGCGAGCAATAAAACTTATCATTGATAAAAACATTTACCCTATTCTTATCTTTTACGGCTTCAGTTATCTTACTGACAACCAGCTTCTCGTCATCAAGATCGCTAGACAGAGTCTCTATCTTCATTACATTAAGCTAGATCTTTTAAGATCGCCTTATCCCGCACCTGCTTGTCAAACTTCTCCATCAATTCTGGTCTTTCTTTAAAAAGCCTCTTCACCGCCTCACGGCCCTGCCCAAGAGTCTCACCTTCATATTTCAAGAAAGCCCCAGCTTTCTCAATAATCCCATGATGCACCGCCAAGTCCAAGACATCGCCAGTCCTACTGATCCCCTCGTTGTACATAATGTCAAATTCCGCAGTCTTAAACGGCGCCGCAATCTTATTCTTGACGACTTTCACCTTTGTTCTATTCCCAGAAATATCATCACCGTCCTTAATCTGGCCAATCCTTCGAATGTCTACACGCACTGATGCATAAAATTTCAAAGCATTCCCGCCAGTAGTCGTCTCTGGATTGCCAAACATCACACCAATCTTCATCCTAATCTGGTTAATAAAGATCACTGT
The DNA here is from genome assembly GCA_031290255.1 of Candidatus Nomurabacteria bacterium. Classification (GTDB taxonomy): domain Bacteria; phylum Patescibacteriota; class Saccharimonadia; order Saccharimonadales; family Saccharimonadaceae; genus UBA2834. Next base: position 102,284 of record JAITNW010000006.1, on the reverse strand, counting down.
TGCTTTAGATTTAGAGATAATCCCAGTGAGCTTCCGCATCGCCTGACTCATCAAACGCGCCTGTAGCCCCATCTGCGCATCACCCATATCGCCATCAATCTCTGCCTGTGGCACCAAAGCTGCCACCGAGTCAATCACAATCAAATCCACAGCACCACTTCGCACCAAAGTCTCACAAATCTCCAAAGCCTGCTCGCCATTATCTGGCTGAGAAATCAACAAACTCTCTGTATTCACGCCGATCTTTCGTGCATAAGCTGGATCTAACGCATGCTCAGCATCAATAAACGCTGCTTGCCCACCCTCCTTTTGAATCTCAGCAATCGCATGCAAAGCCAAAGTAGTTTTACCCGACGATTCAGGGCCATAAATCTCAATTATCCTCCCCTTCGGATAGCCCCCACCCAAAGCCAAATCTAAAGATAATGAACCCGACGACAACAGCTCCACATTTATCTTCGACTGCTCCCCCAACTTCATAATAGCCCCATCACCAAACTGCTTAGTAATCTGGCTCAAAGCCAAATCCAACGCTTGTTTTTTCCCATCACTCTGCTTATTGTCCTTATATTCCACACCAGCCGCTTCCTGACTTTTCTTAGCCGTCATAGCACCTCCTTATCCTTTTCCCTATTATACAATACTTTCTTGTATTTTACATATCTCCCCTGATTACAATTCTTGATTGCAGAAAAATCTTCAAAAAAATACGCTACCAGCGTCTCAATTCGCTCCCTTTTCTCCATCGGCACTTCTTTCGTAGACCCGCGCTCAACTCTTTTTATATTTATCTCCGAATAATAATCAATTTCCCCCGTCACAAGATCCAGCCCAATCCCAAAAATATTATAAATATTACATTTCTGTCTCAACAATTCCCATTTAAGGTTCGTGATCCGCTCGTCGCCTCCAGCTATCATACCTCGCTTCACATCCACAGCTATCCAGATATAACCATCCAGTTCTTTTTCTATTTCCAGCGCTTCCCCACTATTAAATTTTATCTTTCTAACACAATTCATGTGTCCTCTTTCTGGCCCAATAGCTTAGACCATTTAATTTGGTGCAATGCAAAAAAACTACCACACCTACACTATAAAGAGAAGCACGAGTACAATCAATTGTCTAAACTGAAGTCGTCGGCAACTGAAATGCACCCGGGTCACTGCTCGCAGCAGGAGGATACACCTGATCCTGCATCGCCGGATTACTACCAAGATAACCACGTTCAACCTCAGGCTCAGCCTCCGGTACCGCAGGCACTATAGGAGTAGCCTCTTGCACGGGCTGGGCCACCTCAACGGGAGCTGACATCGCAGCTGGCTGAGTCGGAGTAAAATCCACTGCACCAACGTTTGCGCCCGGATCAAAAGGTGGCGGAGGAGGAGGTAAAAATTCAGAACTAACATCAGGCATAGGCAAATTAGAAACAGGCGGTTCAACTTCCACCGGAGTTTGCTCAACAACCGGTGCCACAGGAGCAACTTCCGGAGTAGCAACAGACTCCGCCATTGGAACCTCCACCGACACAACAGGAGCTACTGGCTCAACCGGCTGAGTACCCAATTCCGGAGCCCCAACAACTTGTCCAGAATCCGGTGCTTGCCCATAATCAATCGCAGGAATACCATTTATCTCCACAGTACTAGGCACAACAGGAGCTACCTGCGTCGCCACATTCTCTTGGGTCACTATCGGAGCTTCCGCAGCCTGCGCCACCTCTGCAGCAGGAGCAACGCTGGACGTACTACTAAGCTCATTATCCATCAAACTTGCATAATCCTTTTGGGGTTCCTCCTCAATTGCACCAAGCGGCTCAATCACTTTAGGAGGCCCAACTTCCATAAGACCCTGTTCCTGATTCCCTGCCGCCTCACGTAGCTCATCCATCAACGGGCCTGTACTTTCTGGCATCGGTGAATCTTGAATAATTTTCTCCAATTGCTGTTCCGGCGTTTCTTGCTCTTCAACCTCAATCTTCTCGGACTCCCCATGCTGCACCTGCAAATGCGAAGCATCCATCTCCACAACAGGCTCTTCCTTCTTAGTCTCCTCAACCTTTTCGGGCTCTTCAACAGCCTTCGGCTCCTCAGCCGGCATACCAGCATCAACGTCTTCTTCATGCACTCCAGAATCCACCGGAATACTACTAGAAATCAACTGCTGATCAGCCCCAGCTTCCATCAACCGACTCGCCATATTCATAGTCGCCGGCATCGTATGCTCATTCGAAAACCTATTCGTCGCCGCCACAATACCCGCCAGAAGTGCCGTAGCAATCGGCTTATCCAGCAAGTCCTCCTTATCCTTCAGCCTATCAGCCAACAAACCAATCATCTCCGACACCGAGCTAGTCGCCGGATCACTCCACTGCAAATCCCCAAATCGTCCCGGAGCCACTGTACTAATATTGATCGAGCTAGCATCATGCATAATCCGCCCATGCTCAGCCAAAGCCCCATCCAAATCCCCCGCCGAAGCCACATCCAGTGCAATCACCAAATCAACATTAAAGTCCCCATGACTAAATTCCAAATCCGACTCCTCGATCGTGGTCTTATACGGAGTAATATATACTTTCACATAATCACCATCAATCTTATACCGCAAATGGTCAGCCTTATCCTTATCGAGAGCAATAATAAAATCCTGCAAACTATTCGTATTTACTTCAAAAGTCTTCTCCGGCTCCAAAAACTCAATCGCATTCGGCACCGCCCCAGAAAAAATCGCCGTCGCATGTTTCCCCATCTTATCAAGCAAAAACGTCAAACCTATCGCCGCCGAAAGTTCATCCACGGTCGGATCTTTAGACAACGCAACCAATACATTATCACCCGATTTGATACGCTCAGCCACTTGTGCCACAATATCATTCGTAGGTTTAGTCGCCGTCACTGGCCGTTTTTCATCTGCCATTTTATTTATTTCTGTTTATTTTTTATGACCTTTATAATTCGATACTAGCATAAGCTTTTCAAAAAAGCAACCCCTAAATCACTCGCTCTTTACTTTTCTGCACTTTTACCATATAATTACTCCAACTTCTAAATTAAATTATAAGGAATAAAGAATGCCGATCATCAAATCTGCCAAAAAAGCTGCCCGCCAAGCAGTCAAGCGCACCACTCAAAACGGACAGATCAAAAAAAGTATCAAAAATGCTCTAAAAGATTTCCGCAATAAGCCAACTAGCGAAAAGGCCTCCAAAGTTCAGTCAGAATATGACAAAGCCGTCAAAAAAGGCTTAATGAAAAAGAACACCGCCAGCCGCCGCAAAGCCGCTGTTGCCAAATTCGCCAAAAATTCTGGCGTCAAAGTTTCTGCCACTACTAAAAAAATCATAGCAGCTCCAGCCAAAAAGCCCGCAACCCCTGCTAAAAAAGCTCCCGCAGCAAAAACCATAACCAAGAAACCAGCAGCCAAAAAGCCCACAGCGACCAAAAAACCAACCACCAAAAAATAATGTCCGACTTTTACACCGATGGCAGCGCAGTCCCCAATCCAGGCATTGGCGGCTACGCTGTCATTTTGGATGGCAAACCAGTCGCGCTCGGTAACGCACCCGCATCCACCAACATCCGCATGGAAGCCACAGCCCTCATCGCAGCCTACAATCTAGCTAAAGATGGCGACACTATCCATACAGATAGCGAATTCTGGATCAACGTCGTCAAAAAATGGGCCCCCACTTGGAAAAACAACAATTGGACCAAGAAAAACGGCGCCATCAAAAACCTCGACCTCGTCAAGAAATTATACACCGCCTACAAAGCCAAACCCCTCGTCGTCCTCTCCTGGACACGCGGCCACGTCGGCACCGCAGGCAACGAATTAGCAGATGAATGGGCAAACAAAGCCCGCGAAAGAGCCACTCTATGAAAAGAGTCATAGTAAAAGCCAAACTCCCCAATAAGTCCGAGTTTGTCAGCATGCTAAACGACATCAGCATGAAATTCTCTGCACCATTCTGGCAACACGACCGCATTTTTGTCCCCAAAGATTTCAGGCGCGACAAAAATCTCCCTCGACTCTCCCTCCGCACCATCGTCAAAGACCCCCAAAAACCTGCCACCTACGCCCTAGTCCTCCGCCGCCACATCCAAACCAAAGGCATAGATGTTGTAAATTTTACAACAATTAAAGATTACACCGAAGCTGCCCACATTATTCATCAGCTTGGTTTTGAACTAAAATACGAAGTCGGTCGCGAACGCCAAGAACTCGTCATGGGCGAAGGCGTCAAAGTCTACCTCGACAAAATCGACAGCCTCCCCGGCTACTACGCCAAATTCGAGAGCAACATCACCAATGATACCGAAGCCGAGGAAGCCCGCGATGACCTAACAAATACCTTCGAAATCCTCAAAGTCAACCGCCACAATATCATAGACGCCAGCTTCGGCGAAATCATCGGCCCAATCTAGACCTAATATTCCCTCTTATAAAACAATATATCGAGATACGCAAAAGCAATCCCAGCCATCACCACATATCCCTCCACCCCAGCAATCCAGTTAGAAATATCCACCGCCAAGCTATCAAAACCCACAATCTCTGACAAAGGCCGCGCCAAAAGCGCCGTCAAAAGCACCGCAAACACCCCCGCCTCCACCACCCGCAAAATCCCCCCTCTCCCCCCACGTGGCGACCGCAAATAAAGCAACAAAGGAAACACCAAAACCAACAAAAAGTATAGAATTTTTTCAATCCACCACAAATCCCACCCCGTAATCCAAGTATTTATCTGCCCAGCCAAAGCCACCCCAAACATCTGATAAACCGCCACCCCAGCAATTACCGCCAGCAAAGCCGGCCCCACATTCTTCCTCACCACAAAGAACACCAACGCCAGCAAAGCCAAACAAACCGCAAGTATCATACAGCTATATTACCACATTTACCCACGCTGGGTCAGTTCCCAAATCGCCACCCCCGCCGCCACCGCCACATTAAAAGATTCCTTCTCGCCCCTCATAGCAATCTCCACCAACCCATCACACACCTCCAAAATCTCACTTGGCACCCCAGCCACCTCTTCCCCAAGCACCAGCACCGTATCCCTCCGCAACCCACCCACCTCAGCCAAATTCCGCGACCCCGCCCCCTGCTCCAAAGCCAGCACCTCAAAACCCTTAAGTCTATACCCATCAATCACCTCCAAAACATCCCGAGCATACTCCCACTCCACACTCTCCTCCGCCCCAAGCGCCGTCTTATGTATCGCCGCCCTGAGCTTCTCCCTCTCATGCGGCAACCCCTTATCCGGATAAGGCGTATACCCCGAAAAAACCACCTTCGCCACCCCAAACCCATCTGCAGTCCTCAGAATCGCCCCCACATTGTAAATAGACCGAATATTATGCAAAATTAACACAAGCTTTTTCATGATATAATCAAAGTATGAACGAAGAGGAAGTCCAACGCAAGCGTAGGCAAAATGAAGAGCAAGCCACCGAGAAGCGCTCTCACATCCTCGGCCTCCCCTACCTCGACACCCAAAATTTCGAAAACGAAATCACCCTCACCAAAGACCTCATCACGACCGAACAAATGCACAAAGATTTCATCATCCCCCTCCAAAGCGGCGGCGGCGAAATCCACTACCAATTCATGGTCACCAGCCAAACCCCCCGCAGCCTCATCGACCAAATGCGCCGCGCATACTCCGACGAAGGCGAAAAAGTCGACTTCTTCCTCATCTCCGGCTCCGCCTACAAGGTTTTCATCCTCCGCTACGACCCTCCACAAGAAATCATCTACGACGACATCAAGATAGCCGGCGCCGGCGACAGCGAAACCATCCAGCAAGTCTCCAAAACCCTAAACAGCGTCGCCACCGACAAAGTCTTCGACTTCCTCCTCGACCAAGCCGACAAACTCGGCGCCAGCGACATCCACATCGAAAACCTCCGCAATTTCATCCGCATCCGCATGCGCGTCGACGGCATCCTCCACCCCGTCGCCGAGATCGACCGCGACCGCTACCGCGTCTTCATGGGCGAGCTCAGCAGCCGCGCCAACGTCTCCACCGCCAGCAGCAAACCTCAATCCGGCCACATGCAAAAAGACATCACCCGTGACAACGTCACCCACCTCCTCAACATCCGCATCGAAACCATCCCCACCATGTACGGCCAAGACGCCGTCCTTCGCCTCTTCAACTTCGACGAATCCCTCCTAAATATCGACCTCCTCGGTCTCCTCCCCGAAGAAAAAGCCCAAATCGAAGAAGTCATCTCCCACCCCCGCGGTCTAGTCCTCATGGTCGGCCCCACCGGCTCAGGCAAATCCACCACCCTCTACTCCATTATCAACGCTTTGAACACCACCGACCGCAAAATCATCACCCTAGAAGACCCCATAGAATACGGCATCCCCGGCATCAGCCAAATCCCCATCCAAACCGGCGAAGGCGGCTCCTTCGCCGACGGCCTTCGCTCCGTTCTCCGCCTCGACCCCGACGTCGTCATGATCGGCGAAATCCGCGACGCCGACACCGCCAAAACCGCCATCCAAGCTTCCATCACCGGCCACCTCGTCCTCTCCTCCTTCCACGCCAACTCCACCGCCGCCGCCTTCTCCCGCATGATTGACTTGATCGGCGTCAACCCCATCTTCTCCTCCTCCGTCCGCCTCCTCATCGCCCAGCGCCTCGTCCGTAAACTCGCCGACAACAAAGAAGCCTACACCCCCGACGAAGCCACCAAACGCTACGTCCAAGAGCAACTTGCCAGCATCCAAACCGATTTTGACCTCAATAATTTCCAACTCTTCAAACCCATCCCCACCGCCGAATACCCCTTCGGCTACTCCGGCCGCTCCGCCCTCATGGAACAACTCGTCGTCACCGAACCCATCCAAAAATTCATCCGTGGTGACGTCCAAGACATCAACACCAACGACATCGAAAAAGCCGCCATCTCTACCGGCATGCTCACCCTCACCCAAAAAGGCATCCTCGCCGCCCTCCGCGGCGAAACCACCCTAGAAGAAATCTCCCGCGTCATCTAAAACTTGACTTTTCTAACAATCTGTGATACAATGCAATCATATACCCCTGAAATCACGGGGCCACTTACTCAGTTTTCAACTCTTTCACCAAATCCCGCCGCATATTCACCCATATCGGCACCAGACTACTTATCACCGCCACGCCCAAAACCAACCCCAATATCCCCACAAAAATCCACCCATCAGCCAAGAACACCGTCGCTCGAATAGTCGGGTCAATAGTCAAGAAACTCGCCTGCAAGAACACCGTCACCCTCTCACTAAAAAATACATTCGCCCCCGCCCCAACAATCACAGTCAACACCACCGCCAAAATCACCACAATCAGCCCAATCAAAATCGCATAAACCAAATAAATCGCCATAATACTCGACCGCTCAAACCCAATCGCTCGAAATATCGCCATTTCCCTCCGATCATCAGCAATCGCTCGCGCCACAGTCTTACCCATAGACACCATAGTAAAGACCACCAACACAGCAATAGCGCACATAATTATACGCAAACCAATTGACACAATCTGATCAATCGCAATACTATTATTGCCCCACGCAGCCAGCAAAAACGGCTTCTCCTCCGTAGCACAACCCTCATTTTGATCAACCACACAACTTTCCTTCGCCAAAAACTCCCGAGCCACCCCCGCATCATAAAATTCCACAGCATAGTACTCGTTAAAACCCAAAAAATCTTCATAATCAGTATGAAATATCCCATCTATCATTTCCTGATTTTCCGCATAATAACTCAGCGGTATTGCCGGAGACGGTATCGCTGCCCCAGTCATAGACCTAAGAATATCCCACAAATTTTGCGACGACAAATCCACCCCACGATCAACTTCATGCACCAGCCCTATAACTTCAAACTTCACAATTCTTTGTTCCGGCGCTTCATATTCGCCAATACGCTTCTGGTATTCCTCCATCAGCCCAGCCTGCTTTTTTTGCTCCTCCGACCGCCCATCTTTCGCAACACCAACCGCCCCACACGGCATTTCCGGCAAATCATACACCAGCTCCGGCTCAACATAGCCCTCATTGTCTTTATTCCGACTAATTTCATCCATAATCGCCACCGCATTAAATACCCCCTGCCTCGAGGCATTATTCCGATAGCACGTCGAAATAACCCTACCCCGTGCCGCATCTTCAAGATATCGCGATCTCTCTAGTTTTTCCTCATCACCAGCATCTCCAGGCAAAGCTTCAAGCTCTAAATATTTTTCCATTGATTCATATGACATCAATATAGGAATATTCCTATCATCATATTGATACTCAGGAAACAAATAATATTCCATCAGCTCATCCGCCAACACAGTAACCCCACCAAAAAGACTTTCCTGCTCAGAGCTATTTGGCCTAGCGAGTTTTGCCAAATCTTCTTTTCCATTTTCAAGATACCTCACAGACCCACTTGCCGGCTTCACCGAAATTTCAAATATTTGCTTCACATCATACCCCTCCGCCAGCTTCTCCAGTTCAGGCAAACCACTCGCAGGCACCGCCTCATTCCTCGCCTCATCAAGCGCCATCCGCCCATACTTTGTCCACGAGTTAAAGAATCGTTCACCATCTATATACTCCGTCGGCACTTCCTCGCTATCCTTAAAATAGTCCACGCCAAGCTCGCGAGCCATCGCGGCATGCTCTGCCGTATATTTCTCATACAGCTCTTCTGCCCGATCCCAAACCTTTCGATCATTCTCCAGCCCAGACCCATGACGCCAATTTATCGCCTCTACCATATATCTTCCATTTACCCCCTCACTCCCAAAATCAGCCAAACTTTTCTCCACACCCCGCATAACTGCCACAGAAGTTAAGATAGTAGTTACCAGCAAAACCTCAACCACGACAAAAACTATCGTCCATATTCTATGAGTACGCAACTTCGTCGACGCCAGAGTAACCATATCCGTAATCTTAATCACAAACCACTCCTCCATCTCTCAGCCGAATTATCCGGTCTGCCAATTTAGCAATCCTCTCATCATGAGTAACCACCACCACCGTCGTACCCTGTTCCCGATTTATTTCCATCAACAAGCGCACGACACTCTCAGTATTCGCATCATCCAAATTCCCAGTTGGCTCATCGGCAAAAATTATCTTTGGCCGGTTTATCAATGCGCGCGCAATAGCAACTCGCTGCAATTCTCCTCCCGACATCATCGCAGGGAAAAACCCAAGCTTATCTTCCATCCCCACCATTTCAGCCACACCTCTTACACGCCTAGCCCGCTCTACTTTAGGTAGCAAAGCCGGCATACAAGGAATCTCCAGATTCTTCTCTACAGTCAAATGCGGCTGCAAATAAAAAAACTGAAAAACCAACCCAATTATTTTATTCCGAAAACCAGCCAGTTCATTATCCCCAAATCTCCCAATATCTTCCCCAAAAACCTCAACCCTACCAGACGTCGGCCTATCAATTCCACCCATCAAATGCAGCAGCGTACTCTTCCCACTCCCGCTCGCCCCCACAATAGCCACAAAATCCCCTTCCCCTATCGCCAAATTCACATCACTGAGAACCCCACTCTTTCCATACGCCTTACTCACCCCCCACAAACAAACCGCAGTTCCGTCCAATAACCCACCATCCAGCATAAAACTTGCGCCTCCAACCCCTTAACTTACATCATATCTGTATTATACACTATCTCTCTCCGATCAACGTAATCCCCCATACTTTCTGCATTCTCCGCACAAGAACTCATAACCCGCCGCTTTTTCCTGTATAATACCTACATGAAAAATATAATTAAGGTAGAACACCTAACAAAATCCTATAATGGCCAAAAAGTTGTCAACGACATCTCATTCACCGTCGAAAAAGGCGAAGTCTTTGGCATCTTAGGCCCCAACGGCGCAGGCAAAACCACCACTCTCGAAATGATGGAGACCCTCCGCCCTATCGACGACGGCACCGTCACCCTTGACGGCCTCGACATCACTAAAGATACCCGTAAAGTCAAGCAAATCATCGGCGTCCAGCTCCAATCCAGCACTTTCCTCAAAAAACTCACCCTTGAGGATCAGCTAAATCTCTTCGCAAAAATCTACGACATCAAAGACCTCGATATCAATAAAAAACTCGCCGAATTCGACCTCACGTCCAAACGCAAAGCCTACGTCGAAGATCTCTCTGGCGGCCAAAAACAGCGCTTCAGTATCGCCATCGCCCTCGTAAACACCCCCAAGATCCTCTTCCTCGACGAGCCCACCACGGGTCTTGACCCCCAAGCTCGCCGCAACCTTTGGGAACTCATCCGCAGCGTCAAAAAACGCGGCATTACCATCATCCTCACCACTCACTACATGGACGAAGCCGAACTCCTCTGTGATCGCCTCGCCATCATGGACAGAGGTAAAATTCTCACTATCAACACCCCGAAGAAACTCATCAAAGAACTTCTCGGTCGCGGCTTCAAAAAAGCGCAAGTCGAAGAAAAAGCCAACCTTGAAGACGTATTTATTGACCTCACCGGAAAGGATCTCCGCGAATGAAAAATTATTTCAACCCTATTATTGCCTTCACCAAAGCCAATCTTCTCCGCTTTTTTCGTGACAAAATCTACATTTTCTTCATGCTTATTTTGCCAGTCATGTTCCTCTTCATTTTCGGCATGATTTACAGCAACAATTTCTCATCATTCAAAGCTGCAATCTTCAATAATTCGTCATCCAAACTTGCCATCACCACCGTAGAAGCCATTACTTCAGAAGACAGCGTCATAAATGAGATAGCGGTTTCCGATCGTAACGACGCCGAAGAAAAACTCATCCGTGGAGAACTCGATGCCATCATCGAATTCCCAGCCAACTTCGGCAATCTCAACGCATCCAATATTCCCCTCGGCGAAATCAGCGTTACCTACAGCAAAAATAGCGAGCAAGCCGGCCAAACCATTACCGCCCTTCTGAACAGCATCGCCACCGAATATAACAACCAACTAACCGGCACGATCCCCGCAATCTCCATCAAATCCGAAGCCCTCACTCGTGAAGGTCTCACCAATTTTGATTACGTATTTGCCGGCCTCCTCGGCTACACTATCCTTACTATCGGTCTCATGGGCATCGCCAATATCCTACCCGGCGACAAAGAATCCGGCGCCACCAAACGCCTCCGCGCCACCTCTATCACTTCCGGACAACTTATTCTAAGCTATGCCCTTACCTTCCTTCTCCTTGGCATCCTCAGCTTCATCATTATGATCGCCATCGGCCTTTTCGTCTTTAACTTCCACATGCGAGGCAATTGGATCACCTTCTCCATCTTCACAGCCATCTCCACATTCATGATGCTCGGATTCGGACTTGCCGTTGGTGGTTGGGCTAGAACCGACGCACAAGCTTCCGCTCTCGTAAATATCATCATGTTCCCAATGATGTTCCTCTCCGGCGTCTTCTTCCCTAAGTTTATGATGCCCGAATTCGTCCAGGGCATCATGAACTTCATGCCTCTCACCCCCATAGTAGATGGCATTCGTCTCATCGTTACCGAAAACTACTCCCTCATCGGTGTCCTCCCACAACTTGGCATTATAGCCATCTGGGGCTTAGCCATATACGCACTAGCCATCAAATCCTTCCGTTGGGAATAATTATTCCCTCTTCCCATATCTAAAAAAATATGCTAAAATTATCATCAACAACACTCATTTATTAAATAAAGGTCAAATATGTCGTTTGAATTGCTCAAAATGGTGGGAGACGCGCAAAAAAAGCAAGCAGTTGTAGATGTCCGCTCTGGCGACACTGTCCGCGTCTCACAGAAAATCAAAGAAGGAAGTAAGTTCCGTATTCAGGTATTTGAGGGTACCGTCATCCGCACAGATCGCAAAGATTCCCACACCGCCCGCATCACAGTCCGCAAAGTCGCCTCCGGTGTTGGCGTAGAAAAATCTTTCCTCATCCACAACCCTCTAGTAGAAAAGATTGAGATCGTCCGCCGTAGCAAAGTCCGTCGTAACCATCTCAGCTACCTCCGTGAACGTTCTGGCAAATCCGCGCGTCTCGTCAACAAAGATTTCGATCGCCACGCGGTCAATGATCTCTCCGCTAAGAATGTCGAAGAAGTTCAAGAAGTCCTAGCATCCGAAAAAGCCAACCCAGAAACTCAAGCAGAAAAGCAAAATCCCAAAGGCGCTGGCGAACCCGCGGAATAAACCTTAGCCCAATGGCAATTTTAGGAATTGACGAAGTGGGGCGCGGTCCATGGGCCGGGCCCCTTCTTGTTTGCGCCTGCGTCCTGCACAAAGATATCCCCGGCCTCACCGACAGCAAAAAACTCACCACCAAACGTCGCACCACACTCGCAGAGATTATCAAAGAAAATTCCTCCTACGGATTCGGCTGGATTAGCGCCCACGAGCTAGACGAGATCGGACTCTCCGCCGCCCTCCGCCAAGCCACCCACACAGCCGTCCAGCAAATCCACCATCCCTTCCACGAAATCATCATCGATGGCACCATCAACTTCCTCTCCGATACTCCCCTCACAAAATACGTCACCACCCTAGTCAAAGCCGACCTCCTCATCCCCGCAGTCTCCGCCGCCAGCATCCTCGCCAAAGTCGCCCGCGACACATATATGGTAGAACTCTCCAAAGAATACCCAGAATACCACTTCGAAAAACACGTCGGCTACGGCACCGTCACCCACAGAAAAGCTTTGGAAACTCACGGCCCCTGCCCCGAACATCGCACCAGCTTCAAGCCCATCGCCAATCTCAAAACCACCGCCAAATCCATCGGCAACCAAGCCGAAGACAAAGTCGCCACCTATCTATCGGGCCAAGATCACATCATCCTTGACCGCAATTGGCGCACCAAAACCTGCGAAATCGACATTATCTCAATAAAAGACAGTACCCTCTACTTCACAGAAGTAAAATACCGCAAAGACCCCACCCACGGAAGCGGCCTCGAAGCCATCACCAAGTCAAAACTCACTCAAATGCAAAAAGCCGCCACAACCTACCTCAAATTTCACTCACAACTCCAAGAATCCTCACCAATTCTAGCCGTCGCCTCCGTCACCGACCAAGATTTCACTCTTCAAGATTTTCTAACCCTATCGTAACCTCCTCCGGACAAGTCCGCAGCACCCCCTGCATCGCCGACTTTTCGCTCTCCGTCACCCACAGCACATACTTATATTTCACCGAAATCTGCCGTGCCACATACTCACATCGAAACTCCAAATTCTCCGGCAACCACTCAGCCGCATCTTTATCAGATTTCTGCTGATTCGCCGGCCCATCCACCGCCAACAAATTCAATGGATCCTGACTCAGCGCATATCGCCCATCCTTATCCAGCCTCGCCGCCCCCGTCCCCCAAGCATTCGAAAGCGCAACCACATGGTCAATCTGCACCGCACTAGAAGTTCCCGACCCCCGCACAAAATTTATCATCTTCCCAGTATAAGGATCCTCCAGCACCCCCGACAAAACCACGCATCCATTCAGCACCGTCCCCGTCAAATCCCGCTGTAAAATTACATTTCGCATATCGCAACCGTTATATGACCCCCAGCTACTATAAAAATCCTTCCGATTATATTTCGCAGAATTATCCCGCTCATGCACCTCCAGTTTCTCCAAAACCGAAACTGCCGCCCACTCAGCATCCGAAACAATCGCAACGTCACCATCCGCCTGCACCTCCACCGGCTGATAACTCGCAGGGTTAAATATCAGCCATCCCGCCACAGCCGCAAGCAAAATCCCCACCACCAAAAGTCTTCGCCTAGATGTCTTCTTCAATCTAGCCATATCAATCAATAATTCTGCGCCGCAATCTCAAAAAACCCTCGCGGATGCGCACAAATCGGACACATTTCCGGCGCTTCCTCACCAATATGAATATACCCACAATTCCTACACCGCCACACTGTCACCCCATCCCCCTTAAACACCATCCCCTCCTCAATATTCTCCACCAATTTCCGATATCGCTCCTCATGCTGCGCCTCAATATCCCCCACCCCCTCAAACATCTTCGCAATTTCCTCAAACCCCTCCTCTCGCGCCTCCCGCGCCATCCGCACATACATATCCTCATGCTCGTAATTTTCCCCACCCGCCGCATCCTTCAGATTAGCAAGAGTTTCCGGCACCTTCCCCCCATGCAACTGCTTAAACCACAACTTAGCATGCTCCCTCTCATTCCCACTACTCTCCAAAAAAATCTCCGCAATCTGCTCATACCCATCCTTCCTAGCCTGACTAGCATAATATTCATACTTCACCCTAGCCTGACACTCCCCCGCAAAAGCCTCATTCAAATTCTTCTCAGTCCGAGTTCCCTCAATTTCCCTCATACTTCCTCCTTTTCCCCATACTATACCACAAAAATTACAAACAAAACCATAACTACAATTATTTTCAACAAAGCATTGAGGAAAAAATGAATAATCCTATCTCCAGAGAGGATGTGGAAGAGGGGTGTGCCACACCCCTACTTCCAGCCAACTGCAGCGCCTGCGCCCTGTAAAGACAGGCGCGCACGCGAAAGGGCCTCTCTGGAGATAGGATTATTCATTTTTTCTTCAGCCACCACTCTACCCCCTTACGACTTTTTATGTTAAAATGTAAATAATCATGTCAGGACACAGCAAATGGGCCACCACCAAACGCCAAAAAGCCGTAGTAGACGCCAAACGCGGCGCCATCTTCACCAAAATAGGCAACCAAATCGCCATCGCAGCCCGCAGCGGCACCGACCCCATCACCAACTCCACCTTAGCCATGATCCTTGAAAAAGCCCGCCAAGCCAACATGCCAAAAGCCAACATCGAGCGCGCCCTCCAACGCGTCGCCGACAAATCCGCCACCACCCTCATCGAAGAAACCTACGAAGCCTACGGCCCTGGCGGCATCGGCATCATCATCGAAGTCGCCACCGACAACAAAAACCGCACCATGCCAGTAGTCCGCCACACTCTTGAGAAAAACGGCGGCCGCATGGCCGACCCAGGTAGCGTCATGTTCCAATTCGCCCGCAAAGGCGTCATTTTCACCCCCGCAAAAGGCGACGAAATCATAATGCAAGCCCTCGACTCCGGCGCCGAAGACATCGCCGAAGAAACCGACGGCACCACCATCTACACCGCCGCCAGCGACCTCGCCAAAGTCCGCAAATCCCTCCTAGAATCCAACTTCCAAATCGACAGCGCCGAACTTCAATACGTCCCCACCACCACCATCCAAGTCGAAGACACCACCTCAGAAAAAGTCGAAAAAATTTTAGATAGCCTTGACGATCTAGACGACGTCACCGCCGTCCACACCAACGCCGCCTAAATATGCTATAATACTCCTCACGGAAGGATGGCCGAGCGGTTTAAGGCACCGGTCTTGAAAACCGGCAGGCGAATAGCCTCGTGAGTTCGAATCTCACTCCTTCCGCCACCGCAATAATTTTTTCACAAGAAAATGCGACCCCACGAAGGTCGCATTCCAGATTTCAGCAGCACTAAACTCTACTAAAACTCCACCTCAGGCACATCCTTAGCCCCCTCAGCCGCCTCAAAATAACTCTTCTGCTCAAAGTTCCCCATCCCAGCAATGATATTAGACGGAAACACCTTAATCGACTTATTATAATCCGCCACCGCCTCATTATAAGTCTGCCTAGCCTGATTGATTCGATTCTCCGTCCCCGCGAGCTCATCCTGCAAACCAATAAAGTTCGCACTAGCCTTCAGCTCTGGATAAGCCTCAGCAATCGCAATCAGCCTCCCCAGAGCCGAATCCATCGCACTACTAGCCGAAGAAATCTCATTCATATTCCCACCCGAGATCGCCCCGCCCAGCTTCGCCCGCGCCTCAGAAACCGCTGTATACACATCTGTCTCATGCGCCGCATAACCCTTCACAGTATTCACCAAATTCGGAATCAAATCCATCCTCCGCTGCAACTGCGACTCAATCTGCGCCGAATCCTTAGTCACACCCTCTTCCAAGCTCACCAGCTTATTATTTGTAGAAATCCCCCAGCCAAAAATCGCCAGCACCACTACCCCAACTACAATCAGTACAATCCCCCATACTGGAAACTTTCTCTCATCTTTCTTATTTGTCATATTCTTATATCTCCTTAATCCTTTAATATTACCACATTTACCATTACCTTGTAGCCCCACCACCGCCAAAGCTCCCCCCGCCACCTCCACCACCAGAAAAACCACCGCCCCCGCCAAACATCCCCCCACCCCCACGCCAGCCCCCCTTGCCATTATTTTTATTCATAAGCGCCATCCCCACCGCAATCACACTCCACATCCCTCGCTTCCCAGTCGTCCCTTTCCGCTTCAGCTCTTTCTTCCCCATATCATAAGCACTCTTAAACGTCATAAACATGACAAAACCCCACACCAAAAGCATAAAACCAAACGCCACAAACACCACCCACTCCCCATCATCCACAGTTTTCCCCACCCACTCGGCATTATCCCGCGTCTCCGCTACCAAACTATCCACCGTCTTCACAATCCCCGTCTGATAATCCCCCTCCGCCCGATACGGCACAAAATCCGCATCAAGCATCCGCCCCACCTTCGCATCATTAAAAATCCCTTCCATCCCCTTCCCCACCTCTATTCGCACATTCCGCGTCCCCTCCGGCGGCGACACCAACAAAAGCACCCCATTATCATATTCCTTCTGCCCAATCCCCATCTCATTCCCCACCCTATAAGCAAACTCCTCGATCGGCTCCCCATCCAACCCATCCACCGTCACCACAAAAATCTCCGCCGAAGTATCTTTTTCCAGCTCCCGCAGTTTGCCATTCAACTCAATCCTCACACTCTCCGCAATCACCCCCGCCCCATCATAAACATACACATCATTCTGAACTTTCGGTACCTCCACCGCCCCCACCACCCCAGAAAAAACCGTCACCCCCACCACCACCGCAGCCAATATGATTTTCTTAATCATTATCTCCATCATACAGGCAAACCTCTCAGTTTTCAACCAACCCAAAATATGCTACAATATCCTGAAATACCACTCCATAGGTGGCACCGTAGCTCAGTCGGTTAGAGCGTGGGACTCATAAGCCCAAGGTCACTGGTTCGAAACCAGTCGGTGCTACCAATGTAGTGGTGTTTTTTCTCAACCAAATTTATGCTAATATGTCTAATATGAACCACAAAAAAGGCTTCACCGTCCTAGAATTACTCATCTGTATCCTCTTCGTCGGCATTTTCGTAGTACTTTTCTTCCTCCAAAAGACCAACATCGACGCCATGGACCGCGACGAACAGCGCAAAATCGCCATCAACGCCATGTTCTACTCCCTAGAAGAAGGCTTCTACACCGAGCATAACTATTACCCAGAATACATCGAAGACGCCGAAGCCCTCCCCTGGATGGATCCCAATCTCTTCACCGACCCCTACGGCACCAACCTCTGGGTCGAAGGCAGCAACTACCGTTACCAAGCCACCAACTGCACCGACGGCGAATGCCAACAATACACCCTCCGCGCCACCATGGAAAAAGAAGAAGACTACCTTAAAACTAGCCGAAATTAACCAAATATAGTACAATAAAACCAATGAAAAGCGATTTAGCCAAAATCCACCACGCTAGAAGCGCCAAAGAATACCCCGAGATCGACCTCGAAGACAACGAATGGGTCGTCCTCCACATCATCCGCTCCAAAATCGGCTTACTTCTCATCTGGGCAGGCGAATTTGCCGGCGCCGGCCTCCTCACCATCGCCCTTATCATGCTTCTCGCCGGTGGCCCCAACCCACTCGGCCTCAATTCCTCAGCAGTTGGCTACCTCTATATTATCATTTTCGCCCTCTACGCTCTCCTCATCATCTCCGGCATCATCGGCACCATCGTCTACAAATCCAACCACCTCTACATCACCAACCGCCGCACCATCCAAAAATCCCGCCCCAGCCTCTTCGTCAACTCCACCAACATCATCGACCTCCAAAGCATCGAAGACGTCTCCTTCCGCCAAGCCGGCCTCCTAGATTACATTTTCAAGCTCGGCACCATCCGCATGTCCACCGTCGGCGACGAAACCACCTACACCTTCACCATGGTAGACACCCCTAGAGACGAAATCAAAACCATATCCAGCCTCGTTTACAAAACCAAAACCAACGACCCCAAAAACACCCCTTCGTAACTACTCACCCCCGATATATTGACTTTTTACACCCCTTATGATATAATGGAAAGATGGAACGTCAACTCCCCATCATCGGCATCAACGAAAGAATCTCCCTAGTCGGGCTAAGGCGAGTTAACGTACCCGCCAAAATCGACACCGGCGCCGACGGCTCTGCAATTTGGGTGTCAGACCTCAAAGTCACTAAAGACGGCGTCCTCAAATTCAAGCTTTTTGGCCCTCAATCTCCCTTTTACACCGGCAAAGTCATTTGTCGCACCAACTACAACGTCGCCATCATCAGAGGCGGCAACGGTATTGAGCAAATCCGCTACCGCACTCACTTTAGAGTCCACCTCAAAGACAAGCGTCTCAAGCTTTTATTTTCCTTATCAGACCGCTCCACTCACAACTTCCCCGTCATCATCGGTCGCCGCGCCATCTCTGGCAGATTCCTCGTCGACGTCAGCAGACGCACCATTCCCCAACCCAACCTCAGCCCATCAACGGCAGAACTAAACCAAGAGAATACCCAAAACCCCTATCAATTCTACAAAAAATATGTTAAAAAGAGTTAAAAGAAAGGTCTTGAACTATGAAAATTGCAATTTTAAGCAATGGCAATGCCAATTATTCCACCAAACGCCTCGTTGAAGAAGCGGAAAAGCGCGGACACAACGTCAAAGTCATCAAATACAAAAACTGTTATGCCTCCATCAGCCGAGAACACCCCATCGTGATGTACAAAGGCAAGCCAGTTTCTGACTTTGATGCAATCATACCGCGCATTTCCAACAATATGACCCGCTACGGCACCGCCATCGTCAGGCAACTAGAGTCCAGCGGTGTCTATTCCACCTCTGGCTCGCTCGCCATCGTCCGCGCCCGCGACAAACTCCGCTCCGCCCAAATTCTTTCCCGCGCCGGAGTCGACACGCCCAAAACCCTTTTCTCCCGCAACACCGCCGACATCGATGATCTCATCGAACAAATCGGCCTCCCCGTCATTATCAAACTCGCTAGTGGCACGCACGGCAATGGCGTCGTCCTCGCCGAAAGCAAAAAAACCGCCAAATCCGCTCTCCAAGCTTTCTACCTCACCAATGACGATGGCACCAACATTCTCCTCCAAGAGTACATCGCCGAAAGCGCCGGCACGGACATCCGTGCTTTTGTAGTCGGCCGCAAAGTTGTCGCCAGCATGAAACGCCAATCCCTGGATGAAGATTTTCGCTCTAATCTTCATAAAGGTGGCGAAGGTACACCTATCAAGCTCACCGACGAAGAAACTAAGCTCGCCATCAAAGCCGCCCGCGCAATGGGTCTCCATATCGCCGGTGTCGACATGATGCGTAGCAAACGCGGGCCACTCGTCCTCGAAGTCAACGCCAGCCCTGGCTTTGGCATCGAAAAAGTCACCGGTCGCAACGTTGCCGCTCAAATCATTGAATACGTCGAACAAAACGCCAAACGTACCATCAAAAAAGACAAAATCGGCGCCTAAAGCCCTCCGCTTCTCCACCTCTAGACAAGCGTGATATACTATCTCTATGGCTATTGAGAGAGTTATTGATACTAGCACCCACGCAGACAACGACGAAGAAAAAATCGTCGAAATCACCCTGCGCCCAAATAACTTCAATGAATACATCGGCCAAGAACGTCTCAAGACCAATCTAAAACTCGCCATCACCGCAGCCAAAAAACGCAACGAACCCATGGATCATGTTTTACTTTATGGCCCTCCCGGGCTCGGCAAAACCACCATGGCCGGCATCATTGCCTATGAGATGAACGCCAATCTTCGCGTCACTTCCGGCCCCGCCATCGAGAAAGCCGGCGATCTCGCCTCCATTCTTACCAATCTCGCAGACGGCGACGTCCTTTTTATTGATGAAATTCATCGCCTCCGCCGCGCCGTAGAAGAAATCCTCTATTCTGCAATGGAAGATTTCAAGCTCGACATCGTCATCGGCAAAGGCCCTGCCGCCCGCTCTGTTCGCCTCGACCTCCCCCGCTTCACCGTCATCGGCGCCACCACGCGCACCGGCTCTCTAGCCGCCCCCCTTCGCGACCGGTTTGGTCACCAATACCGTCTAGAATATTATCAAGATCACGAAATTCGCCAAATCATCGAACGTGCCGCCAAGATTCTCGGCTCAGAAATCAACAGCGACGCCGCCAATCTGCTTTCCGGCCGCTCCAGACTTACCCCCCGCATCGCCAACCGCCTGCTCAAGCGTGTCCGCGACTACGCCGACGTCAACGGCGATGGCATCATCGACTATCCCACTGCCACCTCCGCACTCAAAATGCTCGAAATCGACGAACTCGGCCTCGACCCCGCCGATCGCAACATGCTCCAACTTATGTTAGATAATTACGACGATCGCCCCGTCGGTCTCACCACCATCGCCGCCCTCACTGGCGACGAAGCCAGCACCATTGAAGATTTTTACGAACCCTACCTTATGCAGCTCGGGCTTATCGAGCGCACCCCTCGTGGTCGCCGCATCACCGCAAAAGCTCGTCACCATCTTCATAAGAAGCCTTGACTTTTAGCGCTATGTGTGCTACCATACAATTACAGCAAGCCCACACTTGCCAGCTTTTTGAATCCCAAATTTCTACATCAAGCTAAAATCTGGCTTCAATCTCAAACTACTACCATCTGGCAAAGGAATAATACTATCCACCCCATTCGCCGCGCGTTGCAACCGCGTAGTCTTGCCCGAACTCCATTCAAAAACCACATAACCACTAGAATACTTAATAGTGAAGTTCTCACTCCCTACTCTGCCTAGCAAAACATTACGCAACATCGCCTCTTTTATATTCATCCTAGACTTAGTTTACCTTCGCCCCAAAACCTAGTCAACCGTAAGCGTACGGATTCTATTTCCAGAAATGCTTTTTTGTATTCTGAAACTCTTCCATCAACTCTTTTTGCTTTTTATTGAGATTTTTTGGAATCTCCACCTCAATACTCACGATATGCGGGCCTCTTTGATCCGATCCAATTCGTGGCGCTCCGTGTCCAGAAAGCTTAAAATTACTTCCCGGCTGCGTACCCGCCGGCACTTTCATCGTCACCACGCCGTCCACCGTTTCCACATCAATTTCCGTACCAAGCACCGCGTCCACCATCGAGATCGTCGCCTCGCTCAATATCAAGTCCCCCTCGCGCGTCAAATGCCTATGCGCCCGCACCCGAATCTCCACATACAAATCCCCCCGCTGACCACCACGCGGTGCCTCGCCACCTTTTCCAGCCAGCCGAATCGCCTGACCATCAAAAATCCCCGCCGGAACCTTGAGCTTCACGCTCTCTCCCTGCACCACCACGGTTTTCGTAGTGCCAAAAATCGCTTCCTCAAAATCAATCGTCAAACTCGTCTGCAAATCCCGCCCCCGTGCCGGCCGCCTCGGGCCGCCAAATCCAAACAAACTCCCCAGAATATCGTCAAAACCCCCGCCACCAAAGTCAAAATTAAACGATTGCCCATTATAATTATAGCTATTCCCGCCCTGCTGACCAAACGGATTACCCCCATTAGCAGCACCGCCCACACCAGCATGCCCAAATTGGTCATACCGTGTCCGCTTCTGCTTATCGCTCAGAACTTCGTAAGCTTCACTAACCTCTTTGAATTTGCCTTCAGCCTCTTTATCCCCCTGATTTTTATCCGGATGGTACTTCACCGCCAATTTACGGTAAGCCTTCTTGATCTCATCGTCAGAGGCACTCTTTCCCACCCCCAAAATTTCATAATAATCTCGTTTTGCCATATTGGATTAGTATATCACTTAGCAGTCAAGGGGGCAAGAGTGCTAGTTCTTCTCCCTTTTTGCCACCGCGAGAATATCTAGATCTTTATCAAAATCATCCTTCATCTTCTTACCAAGCATATTCTCCGCCACCATTTCATAAGTCACCTGTCCTACCACCCTTTCCAGCCTATCTATCACGATAAAAAAGTAGCAATTTGTCCTCAAGAATGCCGCAAGCGCCATTTCCAGCGTATGATCTTCCCGAATATAATAAACATCTACGTCAAGATACTTCAAAGCTCTATCAGTTTCCCTTATTTTGAGCGCGTTCAGTTCCCGTGTATGAATCAAACCTGTAATTTTCCCCGAACTCCCCACCACCGGAAAATGCTCAAAGCCCGCCTTATATAGTTTGTCCAAGGTCAGCGGACCCAAAAAATCATTCTCATGCACAAATGTCATTTTCTCTTTTGGCAACATGATTTTTCGCACCGGTTTGTCATTGAAACTCATCGCCGTAGCAATCACTGCCCTCTCCTCATCACTCAAAACACTCTTCGGAGTTCTCCTCAGCACCGCGATCAGCTCTTCCTTACTTTTCGGTACATAATCTTTCTTAGGGGATTTAGCCCTATATTTCTCAAGACGCGGATCCAACCATCCCACTATCTTTTTCTTTATTCTGAGAAACAGTGGCGACATAACAATCCTATTGTACCATTTTATGATACAATCATAACATTATGAGTAAAACCACAGGTATAGTATTAGGCTTAATCATTTTAGCTTTTGGAGGACTTCTCACTTGGTCCATCATCCAATCGCAAGCCAAAACCATCAATTACGATCAATACGATTCAGCAAAAATCATCCCACCGGATGATAATAATGGCAACATCCCCGAGCATGTTCGAGGCAACGCAGAGTCCCCCATCGTCCTCGTAGAGTACGGCGATATGCAGTGCGCCGGCTGCGCCACCGCCATGCCTCGCATCACTAAGCTTCAAGCAGAATATGGCGATCGCGTTGCATTCGTCTTCCGTAATTTCCCGATTCAAGGCCATCCCAATGCTCGTGCCGCTGCAGCTGCTCTAGAAAGCGCTGGACTTCAGGGTTATTTTTGGGAAATGATTGATACCCTTTACGCCAACCAAGCTTTATGGAGCGCCGAAAGTGGCTCTACGCGCACCAATACCTTCGCTAATCTTTTCCAAAACATTGCACCTGACGGCGACATCGCAAAATTCAAAGAAGATCTTGGAGACATAAACACCGAGAAAAAAATCACCTTCGACTACAATATCGGCAACAAACTCAGCAAAGTCCTAGGCACCCCTGCATTCTATATCAACGGCGAGTCCATCGATATTAGCGAGTCCGGAGCAGAAAACGAATTTCTTGAACTATTCCGCACCACTCTAGATCGTCATTTGAAGGAACTTAACCTGCCGACTGGCCCCGCAACCAACGAAACGGAAGAATAAAACACAGTTCAATATGAAAAATAGCCTCATTATGAGGCTATTTTCGCTACATCTCAATGTATTCATTCCATTGAGGCATATCCATTCGCAGCGTCCCCTTGCGGTTACGCTTTTTCATGGTGTTCTCCTGCTTAGTGATACGTCGTCTATGCGACCTTTGCCCACCAAATCTTGGTAAATATTTCAAAGACGACAACGATAAGTGTATCAAACGTCATCATTTATTTCAACCTTAAGCTTTATGCAGAAACTGTTTACTGCTTAAGAGCCAGCCTAATTCTATCTTCTACTGGCAAATTCATATCAATATCCGCCAGCGCTCGCGTGGCGTCAGCCAGTTGAAACCCTAGTGCCATCAATGCTTCAAGCGCCTCATCTGCCCGTGCAAATTCTACTCCCATTTCAGATTTTCTTCCATAATAGGCCGGTAGTCCAACCTTATCTCTAAGATTCACAATCACCCGCTCAGCAGATTTTTTACCTACACCACTAGCTTTTGCTATAAAAGCCGCATCCGCGTTCGCAATAGCATTACGCACTTCTTCCGATGACGCTAAAGACAAAATTCCCATCGCATTCTTTGGGCCAACCCCCTGCACGGTAATCAGAAGTTCAAAAAGCTTCTTGCCTTCTAGGCTGAGAAAACCAAATAATTCTTCTATCTGTTCTCGCACATGATGATAAGTATATATTTTCACTTGCGCTTCCAGCACCAGAGCTTCCGCATCAATGCTAGTAACGAGTACTTCATACCCCACTCCGGCAACATCCACAATCACGGAGTTACCAAATCTTTCTGCAATCACCCCTTTCAAATGCGCAATCATACTACCAATTATACACCCTTACGCATTAGAGAATGCGTAATAGCGGTAGCCAAAGCATCAGCCGCATCATCAGGCTTAGGTATTTCTTTCAAATTCAGGTGTATTCTTACCATTTCCTGCATTTGTTTTTTGTCGGCTCTGCCATAGCCAGTCAAAGTCTGTTTTATTTGCAATGGAGTATATTCTGCAATCACAAGATTATGCTGTCTAGCCACCAACATTATTACGCCCCGCGCTTCAGCTACTGTAATCCCAGTAGTTATATTCTGATTAAAAAATAATTTCTCCACCGCAGTTTCGTCGGGCTTGCACTCGTCAATAATCTGACTTAACGAATCATATATATCAAGCAATCTATCCGCTAATGGCGTATGTGGCGGAGTGCTAATCACCCCCGCGGTAATCATTCTGACGTTATTTCTCCCGTCCACCTCAATCACGCCAAAACCACATATGCCAGTACCCGGATCTATTCCCAATATTCTCATCGTCGCCGTTCTTTTGCCTTCATGATTCTCATCATACCACGCTTCACCTCATCTCTAAACTGCCACAATAAATAACCAACGCCGATCGCAACTATTATCGCCAACGCACCATAACCAACCCAGCCCAGACCACCCGACTTATCCCCATCAATCACGCCAAAATCTGCCCCGTTATTTTCTCTCACTTTCCTACATCGATTTGTCTCCAGATTCCTTTCATACCCATCAGCACAAGGCTTCAGCTCGCCGGTAGCAGTAGCAACTTTTTTGCAACGATTGGTTTCTGGATTTCTAAAATACCCATCATCGCAAGGCTTCAATATATTATCAATACTTTCATAAGACTTACATCTATTCGTTTCCGGATTACGGAATTTCCCCACCGGACAAGCCGGCAGCTCCTCATCTTCATTAAAATTGATACAATTCCCAGTCTGCGGATTTATTACTTTGCCACTTGGACAATTCCGGAATTCTTGATACACGTTCTCGCTGCCTTTAGTCACGCTGTAAGTCTGTAGCCACTTTTCTTCATCTTCCCCCAAATTAAACAGCGCCCACGAAGTTCCTTTTTTCTGCCCATAGTAATATTCTGCTTTCGAGACTATACTCCCATCCACATCAAGCAAAAATAACTCATTGCTATTCGTGGGATTCTTTGTCAATTTTAGATCCAAATTCTGATATGCCAGATACTCATCTGGAGCTAATTCCCCAACTAGCTCATAGATTTTATTTTTGAATTTAAGCCCACACCCTTCAAGCTCAATAATCTCATCAGTCGGATTATATATTTCAACAAACTGCTCTGCATAATCATTCTCAAAATAACTATATATTTCCGAAATAACCAGCCCAAAGCACTGCGGCAACAACTCAGGGACTTCCATACTCCTAGACTTCAACACCCCCTCCTTTATTTCCGGATAATACTTAACATATCTGAACCAAGCTTCATCTCCGCATCGCTCAATCACGCCATCTACTATGCACCTTTGCAAAGTCATATTAGCTTCTTGAGTCGTAGCAAACTTCACATAACTCTCACTACACACCGCACTACCCCAACATATTTCATCAACCAACGCACCATCTTTATATAACCTAACCACTCCCGCTGTACTAGCCAGACCCGCAGAACTCCCAAAATTATAAAGATATTCCTTTCCCACTTCCGCATATTGTGGCGACTTTGCAAATCCTAGTAACAAATACTCTGAATTCAAATCTGTACCCACAGGAAAAGATATTGAGCCAGCAACATTCCCCACACTATTCACGTATTCAATCCTATAGCCATCTAACGCCAAAATCTCACCAGTATTGTTATACAATTCAATAAAATCATAATTTTGCTGGACTCCCTCATAAGTATAACCAGCATTTACCGCTGAAATCACTAACGAAGAATTAATCCCTTCATAATCATCTTCGTCAATACTAACTCCCGTAACCCCTTTGATGAAAATTAAACACCCTATTATCGCGCACATTATTACCCAAAAATATCTTTTCATGCGTTAAATATACCTTTCTACCACTATAAAACAAGCACGAGTGCATTCAGATTCGTGATACAATATAATCATGAGCGAATTGTTGAGTATCGCGACTATTATCTTGGCGGGCCTAATCCATGCATCCTTGCAGCTTAGTCTCGGCTCCCTCCTTCTTCTCTACCACGAAAGCACCGGCAAACATATCCGTACCCGTACCCGCAATATAGTCGGCAGCTTCATCTCCGGAGTAGGTATTATCACCTTTCTCCTCCTCTCTACTGCCTGTTTCATAGTCTTAAACCTATTTCACGGAGTCTTCTCTCCCGAAATACTCGCTATCATTATTGGCGTCCTAGCCGCTCTCGCCATCGTCATGTGGTTTTTCTACTATAAGATCGGCAATAGTACCGAACTTTGGATACCCAAAGTCGTTGCCCGCTTCATTAACAACCGCGCCAAAGTCACCAAAAGCAACACAGAAGCTTTTTCGCTCGGCGTACTCACGTGTTTTGCCGAAATCCCGATTACCATCATTCTTCTCTTGATCACTGCCAGCAGCATTCTAGAGCTTCCGGTCGAATACCGCGCACTCGCCGTCGCTGCCTACACCATAGTCGCCATCATCCCACTCGTAATATTTCGCCTTGCCATCCATTCTGGCAAAACCGTTGCCACTGTTCAAAAATGGCGACTCCGCAATAAAACCTTCCTACGTTTCATATCCGGATTAGGTTTTCTAATCCTGGGGCTGTTCATCTTCTCATTCAAGATTTTAGGGGTTTGCTTATGAAAAAACCTCACAACTATTCTTCCCAAGCTCTCAAAAAAGAAATCCTCATACACGCTCGTAGCCTCCGTCTCGCACCAAAATGGGCAGAAACTATTGCCGAAAAAACTGCCACCGCTGTAGAAGCCTGGATCAGGGATCGCGAAATCGTCACCGAAGCAGACATCCGCCGTACCGCCCACAAAACACTCAAGAAACTCCACCCCGATCTCGCCTTTGTTTATAAAAACTATGATAAGATAATATAAAGATGAAACTTAAGTTTAATTACGATCTCATAGCCATTGGAAGCGGTGCAGCAGGCAGTGCAGCTGCTCTTATGGCCACCGGCGCAGGTTTACGCGTAGCCCTTGTTGAAGCCGACAAATGGGGCGGTAGCGCCATTAATTACAGCGATGTACCATTCTCAGCTCTTTTTCACGCCACTCACCTACTCGACCAATCTATTACAGGCGCAAAATTTGGCATATCCAGCACAAATCTTCGCTACAATTACCCCACACTGAATAATTGGAAAAATATCGCCATGCGCCGCGCAGGTGCAGATAGCAAAAAGTCATTCGAAAACGCCGGCATAACTTGCCTGCATGGTTTTGCCCATTTCCTCAGCCCATACGAAATCAGCGTCGGGCCACAACGCATATCCGCCAAAAAATTTCTCATCGCTACCGGCTCCGAGATGATCGATACTGGCATCAAAATTCCCGAAAACCTTAGCTATCTTACTCCAGATTCTATTCTACAACTTGTTCGCCCGCCCAAAACACTATTCATAGCAGGCGCAGGATCCACCGGCTGCGAGCTGGCTCAATATTTTGCAGAACTTGGCACAAAGGTTCTCATCGCAGACATCGCAGGCCGACTCTTACCTCGAGAAGATGAAGAGGTTGGCCAAGTATTTGATGATATATTCAATAGGCTCGGCATCAAAGTACTTACCCAGTCACGCGTTGTTTCTCTCGAAAAAGATTCCATTAGCAAAAAAGTCGTATTCTTACGCGGCGGACAAGAAAAATCCGTCCGCATTGACGAGATTCTCCTTTGTACCGGTAGTACCCCAGCCACAGATTTTGGCCTCGAAAATGCCGGCGTCAAATTTACCAATACCGGCATAAAAGTCGAAAAGAATATGCAGACTTCCGTCAAACACATCTACGCCGCAGGAGACGTCATCGGCGGCACAGACAGCTCCACAGAAAAATCCGTCCTCGAATCTGGTATCGCCATGTCACACATGATAAATCACAGCAAAGAAGTCGTCAACTACTCTGGCCTCACTCGCATCACACGCACCTGGCCATCTATAGCCACCATAGGAGCTACAGAAGATGATTGTCTCCGCCATGATCGAAAGGTCAAAAAAGTTATCGTTCCACTAGCCACAGCCCAAGTCAGTAATACCTCAGATTTCCGTGATGGCTTCGTCAAGATTATCACCGACAGAAGCAACAAAATTATCGGCGCCACCATTATAGCACCTCAAGCTGGCATCATGGCGCAAGAGCTCGCACTTGCAATTCGTTACGAGATGACACCGCGCGACATCGCTAACACTCCACACATCGCAAGTGATTGGGGCGAAGTTATCCGTATTGCCTGCCGCCGTCTTGCATAAATTACACAAAAAATCCCCTCTAAGGGATAAAATGTGGTTGCGGGGGTTGGATTTGAACCAACGACCTTTTGGTTATGAGCCAAACGAGCTACCAGACTGCTCTACCCCGCGCCGTACTCATAATTCTACACAAAGTTTGACCCAAAGTCAAGTTCAGCCAAAAAGGAAAACCATCCACTGCTCAAAATTAGATTTTTTCTCCAGATCAGCAGACTCTTTCCTGTCATACTTATTGATCGCACCTTCTGAATTTTCCGGTAAAATCACCATAGTCTCTCCCTCAAGCATCTTCCCCTGCTTAGACCTTGCCACTAGCTCTTGATACTCTTCCGTCTTATAATATTCTTGCTCCAAGATCAAGTTTTCTACCTCAAGCTCCAACCTCCTTTGCTCCAACCGTCGCTCGGAAACTTTCTGCTCTAACTCCCAGTTACGCGACATTGCCGTGATAGACCCCCAGGCCCAGCTCGCACAAAAAACTAACGCCACGACCAGCAACATATTACTAAGTGTCAAATAATCTTTCTTAACCCGATAAACCAACCGTCGAATTTTCGTTTTTAATCTGTTCACGCTTATTATTATACACCAGTTCTGGTATAATATATTCTACGGGGGCATAGCTCAGTGGTTAGAGCAGTCGGCTCATAACCGATTGGTCCTTGGTTCAAGCCCAAGTGCCCCCACCAGCCAAAGATCGCCAAATTATGGCGTTTTTGTTCTAATCTAGCCCAGTGACTATATCAACAAGACCGAAATCATTATCGGCAAAGTTACGATTGAAAGTAATGTAGAGATTGTCACGAGCTCAGAGGCACCCACCTCATCCCCACCATATTTCGCCGCAAACAGCCCCAAGCTCGTAGCAGTTGGAAGTGCCTGAATCAAAGTGCACACCACTATAACTTCCTGCGGAAATTGCAGCCACGACAACAAAAAGTACGTTATCGTCGGCCCCAAAATCAGCTGAATTGCCGCCGTGATCAACAGCCGCCATTTCTTTACCAGCTTACTAAGCTTGGCGCTAGACAGCATAAACCCAATACAAATCAGCGAGATCGGCGTAGTCGCCGAACCCACAAATCCAACCGCCTCATCAATTGCAGCGGGCAAGGCAAGATTTAGCAAGAAGCACCCCATCCCAAGAAGAACAGCGATAATATTCGGATTGAGCAGCGTACTCTTCACAAGACGCCAACTGATCTTTCTCTCAAATAACCAAACTCCATACGAAAATAATGCCAAATTAAAAGCAATAATAAACCCACAATATGGGATAATTCCTACCTCGCCAAAAGTATGTGCGATTATCGGATAGCCCAAAAACGTCGCGTTATTAAATATCAGCGCAAACTGCGACTGATACCCGACCTCCCCCTTATACCACCATTTATTAAATACAATCTTCGCAACAATCATCAGGGCGAACAACACTACTACGCCACCAAGTAATCCCGCAAAAAACATCTGCAATGACGCATCACTATATTCTGATGGAAAGGCAGAAAAAAGCGCAGCCGGCATAAACACCATCAGCAACAAATTCACAAGCTGTTTATTTGTCGCCGTGTTGATCCACTTTATTTTACCTAAGAAAAATCCTAAAGCCAAAATCAGCACAATCGTACCAAGTCGCGCATAAAAATCCGCCAAATTTATATCCATAACCTTATTGTACCATATTGCAAGTTAGTCGGTCTTTTTCCGTATCAACCAGTTATTCAAGAACTTTAATTTACCGTACTTCACGTAAAAATACCCAAATACGCAAAACACGCCCGCCCCAATCGCGTTTACCAATAAATCTTTCATAGTATCGTGCAACCCAACATCCAAGTAACCGTCAAACTCACCCACCACCTCACCATCACTACCATACAACACAGTATGCTGAATATCGCCAATATAAATTACCGTATTAGTCCTCGTCTCATCCAATGACACTGTATAGATTTCCGAGATAAAAGTATCCCTCTGCGCATCCTTCCCCAAGAAACTATCCGCAAAATATTCACCAAATTCCCAGACTACGCCAACTGTCATCGAAAAACAAAACGCCATCAATGCCGTAAAGCCTGCCGTCATCTTAATCCTCTGGCTACCAGCATCTACCATTATCATAAGAGACAAACCCACACCCGCTGCCGCAAACCCATTAAGTGTATGCAGAATTGTATCCCATGAAGGAATCCGCATATAATAGTTATTTATTTCACCCAAAATCTCCGCGCTAAAAATAAAACACAGCACTAATACCTCAAGCATAGTCGGGATCATTACCTTAAACGTCCGCTTCACCAACGCTGGAGCTAAGAACAATGCCAATGTCAGCAAGCACACAAAAGCACTGTGCATATCGCCAGAAACGATATGCCGCACCATTGTCGCTACTACCAAAACTTGTAAAATTACCCACACCCTAAAAGAAACTTTATTTTCTCGGTAACTATCTGCTAAATTCTTCAATAATCCCATACTCCTCCGCTACTCGTGCTCTATTTCTTCTTTTTCTTCCGTTCCTTATCTTCCCCAAGCTCAATTTGATCAAGTTTTCTATATATTTCTTTATCTATAGCTGCAATTTCATTAAGTTTCCGCTTAATACTTTCCCCCAATCTCTCATCTTCAATGATCTCGGCATCCATAGCACTAAGTTCTCGCACCATTTTCGTAAGCTTCTTCCTGACATTATAAGCTGATACCTGAGAAATAATCGCAACCGCCACGCTCGCCGCCGATATCGCAAATGCAATAATATCAAATGCCGTATCAAGAGCCGAACTCTGCGACATCACTAAAACTATCGCACCCACAATCACCACAACTGCAAGTAAAAACGTCGCTGCACGGATTATTAATCGAAATTTCTTCATCTTTTCTCCTTTATTCTACTGTTACAGATTTAGCTAAATTTCGCGGCTGGTCCACATCATTCCCCCGCGCTACCGCTACATGATATGCAAACAACTGCTGCAAAGTATTTAGCAATATTGGCACCAGATGTTTCAATGGCGTCTCTATCCGCACAATATCATCCGCTTCAATTTGTTTTTCTTTTGCCGCATCAGTTAGCACAATCGCTTTACCGCCCCGCGCTCTTACTTCGTGCAGCCCACCCAAAGATTTATCATAAAGCCAGTTATCCAGAATATTAAAGATCTCGAAGGTATTTTCATCTACCAATGCGATCGGCCCATGCTTCAACTCACCACTAGCATATCCTTCAGCATGAATATAAGAAATCTCTTTCAGCTTCAAAGCTCCCTCCAAAGAAATTGGGTAAGCCGTGTCCCTGCCCAAATATAGTGCATCGTCATATTTTGCATATTTCTTGGCCAAATCTCCTATCTCACCCGCATAATCGCGCAATGTCTTTTCAATTTCGCTTGGAAGTTTCGCAAGTTCCTGCACGAAATCATTCAGCAACTGAGGACTACCTCCCTGATGCTCAGCAAGCATCCCGCCAAATAGCAACATAGTCACTACTTGCGCCGTAAATGCCTTCGTAGAAGCCACCGAAATCTCCGGCCCAGCATGCACATAAGTCCCGCCATCTACTTCACGGGCAATAGTTGACCCAACAACATTCACGATACCTAGCGTCTTTACGCCTCTCTTCTTAATCTCGCGCAGACACGCCAGCGTATCCGCCGTCTCGCCAGACTGCGACACAATCAAAGCTACAGAGTTCTTAGGAATATGGAAAGACCGATACCGATATTCGGAAGCAATCACTACCTCTGTAGTAAGTTCTGGCACCAACTGCTCCAAATAATAACTCGCAAGAAGCCCTGCATAATATGCCGTACCACACCCGACGATCACAATATGTTTAATACTCTGCATCTCTTTTTGCGTTAAATTCGGGCCACCAAGGTGCATCTTGCCGGTCTTGGTATCTATTCTACCCTTCAAAGTGTTACCCAGTGTACTTGATTGCTCCATAATCTCCTTGATCAAAAAGTGCGGGTATCCACCTTTTTGAATCTGTTCCAAATCTCCCTCAATCTGCTCAGGAATATGATTCTGGGGCTTCAGGCTCAGATTATAGACATCCACGCTGTCCTTCGTACAGACCGCCAATTCCCCATCATTCAAATATATCGCCTCACGCGTATAACCCAAAAGCGCCGACGCATCCGAAGCAATGATTGTCTCGTCTTTCCCGACACCAATAATCAGCGGGCTGCCCAGCCTCGCCACTACGATCACGCCAGGCTCTCGCGGGGAAATCACGGCAATCCCATAAGTACCCCTCACCTGCTTAAGCGATTTTGCAACCGCATCTTTCAGAGATATATTGAGTCCATAGTTGCTATCCACGAGCGCCGCTAACACCTCAGTATCAGTGTCAGAAGTAAATTTATGCTCCTTCAATTTCGCCTTCAACTCTTTATAGTTTTCAATAATCCCATTGTGTACCAAATAGACATCCCCAGCACTATGTGGATGAGCATTTTCCACCGTTACACCTCCATGCGTCGCCCAACGAGTATGCCCAATTCCTATCTTCCCAGTATGAGACTCTTCAAGTAGCACCTGCTCCAGCTCAACAATCTTACCAACCGATCGCGCCAAATGAGCTTCTCCTTTTTCATCCAACGTCGCAATTCCCGCTGAATCGTACCCACGATACTCCAACCGTTTCAGCCCATTCACCAAAACATCCTGAGCATTTCTCTTTTCGCCCACATATCCTACAATTCCACACATAAACGTACCTCCATATATCCATAATTATAACACGCTGAAATGAGAGTTAGACAATCTACCTTAATTCTTTCATAACTACACCTCAAAAGCTTGACTATCGCCCCCAATAATAGTAATATCTTACCTATAATCCCCGGTAGCTCAATGGTGGAGCAAGAAGCTGTTAACTTCGAGGTTACTGGTTCAAGTCCAGTCCGGGGAGCCAATTTTGACTTTTAGTACACGATGCTATAACATCAAACGGTTGCCACCTCTTAAAATCGAGGTGGTTTTCGTTTATTTTGAGGTTCGAAAGTAAGATTTTGAGAAGTTTGTTTTTTAACTCTACTTTCGAACTTTTGAATAAAATGGGTGCATAATAAGCAAGCTTTAACAGATAAGAACTGTCAATTATAAACGTTTTGTCGTCACTCGTAATTTGTACCATTTTTTTGTCCAAGATTTCCATTTCTGCTTTGTATTTTGTTGCGAACTTGTCATACTCATCGACTGTAATACGCCCGTCCATACGGTCTTCATATGCAACCGCCAGTCGCTTCTTCAGTTTTTCATATTCGAGTTGGGTTTGACGAACTACTGATTGGCAATAAAACTGCTCGTTATCGTGCTTTTCCTTTAGTTCGGCAATAACTTGGTCTATTAGGGCCTCATTGAGCTTCACTTTTTCAATGATTTTTAGCATTTCTGGTTCTACATCTGCCTCTTTAAGATGTGGTTGCTTGCAGTTCTCGCGGCCTTTGGCTTTTGAGCATTGCATATACGTATGGCCTTTGCAGGTGTACGATGAAATACTGCAACCGCAGTAGGCACATTTCAGTACGCCATTAAACGTAAAAAGCCTTTTTGTATCACTCTTTGGCTTCGAGCCGCCGCCATTACGGGCTTCTGTAATTTTTTGTGCCTCATCAAATGTCTGCTTGTCGATTAGCGGCTGATAGCGATGTGGGTATAACTTGCCGTCATAACGCATTACTCCGTAGTAGAACGGATTTTTAAGACTACACTCTACGGTGCTTTGGCCAATCGGTCGAGGATTTGCCGAATTGCTAGTTAATCCATCTTCACGTAGTACGCGAGCGATGACGCGATACGATAATCTTTGTAGCCGTAGTTCGAACATTTTAATAATCGCCCTGCTACGCAAGGGGTCGAGCACAACATCTTTTCCTATAACTCTGCCATTTTCTTCTATGTTCACGTTTAGATAGCCTATTGGAGCCTTGCCAGGCCACTCCTTATCGTGTAATTTCTGTTCAATCTTTCTCTTTACATTGTCGCTAATAGCGGCCGAATAATAGCCACCTAGCGCCATACCCATATCAAGACGGAACCAATCGCTTGCGGGCGAGTTTTTGCGCACAAACAAGCCGTCCGACGGGAAGTGTAATTCGATTTGACCGTTTTTCGTAGCACCTTTAAGAGTACGGACTACATCAGCCGTGCAATCACGAGTAAAGCGGTCTACCTTGTCAAATACTACAATGCAGAATTGCGAACAGTTTTCTATTTGTTTTACGATGTCCATAAACTTCTCACGGTCATCTTTGAACGCCGTTTCATCGAAACCGTATAGGGTACCGTCGAGATGATTGCGTTCGGCGTAATCTTTAATACGTATCTCTTGTGCGGGCAATGCTTCACGTTGCGATGGGTCTGATACTCTTGCGATGAGAAAGGCTTTTATGCCTTTTGTTTCTTGCGTTGTCGTCATTTTCTTAACTCCTTTAGTTTATACTTACTAACATTATCTAACAATAATATACAACATCTAGCCAAAATCATCTAGTGTCACGGCTTCCATTTCTTGTAGTTTTTTCGTGATATAGAGCAAGGCCTTGAGTTGCTTACTGCTTGGCGGGTCACGCAGGTTCTTAAGTCGACCCCAAGTATGTTCGCCAAAACGTTTATCATACAGGTTGCGGATAAGTCTTGTGTCTTGGGTCGTCCCGAATAGCCACATAGCACCTAGTTTTGCCTCTGCTTTTTGGCGAGTGATAGTTGGGTCTTTTATAATCTCTTCGAATAAGGCAAGCGGGTCGTCGTTGCTTAAGGGGACTTTGGGGATTGTAGCAACTATTTTATTCCAAGCATTAAGTAGTACTTTCTGGGCGACGTTTGCCTTGAATAATGTTTGTAACGATAGGTCATCAAACTCTACTCCCGCTTCGGCAAGTGAGGCCCTAATTTTACGCTTGCCGCTTAGTCTAACTTCGAAACGCAAGACTGACAGACCCTTTTTATCTTTGAGTTTATCGAGTATTCCCAGTTGTATGTGATTATCGTCTTCGATGGCTCTCTTATCACTTTTCTTTCCTTGCTTGAGGTCGTCCATCTTGTCGTATATCACGATGTCTTCACAATTGGTATGTATATGAAACGCTTGCCCGCCATTGATAAACTTCGTAAGCCGAACGTCGTATGTCTTGCTGATATCGCCAGTGGCTATGCTACGTATAACCATACTGGTGGGCGTATGGTCGTTGAAAACGATGTTTTTCGAGAAGTCGATTTTGACCGCTTCGGCACGTTTAATTTGTTCTAGGTCCACGTCAACGCCGATACGTTCGAGTTCTTGTTTGATTGCGAATACTAC
Source organism: Candidatus Nomurabacteria bacterium (assembly GCA_031290255.1). Lineage (GTDB taxonomy): Bacteria > Patescibacteriota > Saccharimonadia > Saccharimonadales > Saccharimonadaceae > UBA2834. The sequence continues at coordinate 66,337 of JAITNW010000006.1, read as the reverse complement.
ATCATCAAAATCATTGTCGGTTAGCTCCACGAAATTATTGCCAAATATAATCTTTGGGAGTGACAGTTGAACTTTTAATACGTATCTAGCAAAAGGCGAGCTGGTTGGGTTTTGATGATAGGTGAAAGATGGGTGATATTTGCCAAACTTCTTGTCACTTTTTGAAGTATTGAGGTATGCCGTGATTGGACCATTGTAACTACCGTAATATGTGGGTTGATTGAACGGTATTTTGGACTTGAGCGGTACTGTCAGCTCAATATCAAACTTGGTCGTATCTATCATCGTTACTGCTTTCAAAGATTTCATTACATTTTTTGAATATAGCTTCTTCAATTTTTTGGCTTGTGGCTCGATTGATTGGGTGAAATATATTTATCGTCCGCTCGCCCGATGTTTTTGTTGGGTAAAGTAGTCGGTAAGTACCGTCAAGTTTTGTGTAGATTGCGATTGAGTTGAGATAAATACTGTCTTCAACTACTACGCTTGCAAAGCCGATTAGGCCATCTCTTGGCTTAACTGGAGCGACATTACTTCGGTTATCTTCATATATTTGCCCTCTTTTTGGAGGCTATGACGTTCTGCCCAATCTCGCAGGCGGCACTATCCTGCTTTATGCCGCCCGCGAGACTAAGCAAAACGCTACCTGTTTTATCGTCTCTATGGTTACGCTTGTATTCGAAGTGCATTTCTATCAGAACGTCTAAATATGAGGCTAGTCGCTTCCGCTCTTTGGCCGTCAATATGATTAGTTGTTCGTCTGAAATTGCTTCCATACAACCATAATGGCACGGAGGTCATCTGAAAAAGCGGTCTGAATACTTTTTATTACAAATCAGTACTGAGTACTACTTGGTTCTTTTAGCTTCTAACCAAGCTCTAATCTCTGCCTCGTCGATATAATTGTTTATTATTTCACTTCGCATAATTTGAGTGCGTACAATAATCCCTTGTTTCTTGTGGGTTGTTCTCATCATCAATTTTTTAAGGCTTGGGGGAAGGTCGAAATTGTTTCGGATTACTGCGGTATTTACACCTCCATCTCCAATATAACGCTTAGTCTTACCGGCTTGCCTAAAGGTGCCCTGCCAAAACGTCTCGGTATTCCCTAGCTTTGTCCGAAAAATAAGAACGCCATTGAGGCGAAACCCGTAGTCGTTTTCATCGTATGTCAGGGTGTAGGCAACCTCGTCTTTACCGGAGTACTTCTTTTTGTTTCTTTGATGGTATTCTGCAAGAATGGCGTTTATTGGGTTCGAATATGTTTCTATAATACGCTGCTCGACTTCAGGACGGGGCGAAACATCAAAGACAGAAACCTCCCTCGCTACCCATGCTAAGGTTCTATTGATTTTAAGTTGTGTTTGCTTCCAGCAATCTCCGTTTGCTAGATATTCGTTGATGTCATCAAGTAGGCTGACCTTATACGTGACTGCATTGTCAGTTGGTACGTGTCTTTCAGAAAATAGTGTATCGAGAAGTCCCTTCGCTTCTCTGTAATATACTTCAAACTGCTTGACGTAAAGTGGGTCAACAATATCGTATCTGCGGATTTCATTTATGGTGTGAGAGACGAGCAGGTAGAAAATCTCAATCTTCTTTAGCCACTCAATGAGGGTCTGTTCGTTTATTGTCGTATGGTTATCTCTCAATACATCTTTCGCCATCTTGTTATATATTGTACTATAATAGTAACTATGAGTAATGATTTACCAGAATATTTAACCCTTACGCAAGTAGCCGAGCTGCTCCAAGTCCATCCAAATACACTTCGGAACTGGGACAAAAATGGTACATTGAGGGCAATCCGTATAGGTGTTAGGAAGGTGCGACGGTATAAAAAATCGACAATTATGCAGTTCTTGAATGAACAGGAGAAAAGTGGCACCGCTGATTAAAGAAATAAAAATTAAAAACTTCAAGTCATTTGAGGGTGTTTTCAGTCTAAAATTAAATGATGGGATAAACGTTATCGTGGGGGACAATGAAGCCGGCAAATCGACTATTATTGAGGCCGTTAATCTTGCTTTGAGCGGTTTTATGGGCGGTAAGTTCATCAAAAATGATTTATCTCAATACCTATTCAATAACGTCGTTGTTGCAAAATACATTAAGGAGCTCGCTGAGAAGAAAACGGCTGAAATGCCCGAGATAATCATTGAGCTGCACTTTGATGGGGATGGTACAGCTCGCTTTTTGGGGAACGATAATATTGACGCTATGGATGGCTGCGGTATTTTTATGAAGATAGCGTTCGACGAGAAGTATCAGCAAGAATATGAGGAGCTAATGAAGGCTGGGGACGTAAAAACGCTGCCTCTTGAATATTATGATGTCTTCTGGAGCTCTTTTGCAAGGGAGGCCATTACGGCACGGACAATACCAATAAAATCTGCTCTAATCGACGCGGGCGGAAGCCGATATCAGAACGGGTCGGACGTTTATATATCAAGGATAGTCAAAGACTTTTTAGAAAGCGAAGACGTTGTAGCTATCGCTCAGGCCCACAGAAAAATGCGAGATGCATTTGGTGAAGACGCATCCGTGAAAAATATTAACGATAGAATAAAGACAGCTACAAATATATCTGATAAAGACGTTAAGTTGGACGTCGATTTATCTTCAAAAAACGCATGGGAGACGAGTTTATTGACATATCTTGATGATGTGCCATTTCATTTTATCGGTAAGGGTGAGCAGAGTATCGTAAAAACAAAGCTTGCATTAAGTCATAAAAAAGCAAAAGAGGCAAATGTCATTTTATTTGAAGAGCCCGAAAACCATTTGTCGCATACGAAGCTCAACCAGTTAATTAAAGATATAGTCAGCCATCAGGGCCAAAAACAAATTATAGTATCAACCCATAGCAACTTCATAGCAAACAAACTAGGGCTGGCAAATCTTATTTTACTAAACGACCACAAGACGCTGAAGTTGGATGACCTAGAAGGCGACACTCAGGACTTTTTCTCAAAACTACCTGGATACGATACCCTCCGCCTCATTCTGTGTAAAAAGGCAATTTTAGTTGAGGGCAGCTCTGACGAGCTAATAGTTCAAAGAGCCTACATGGACAAGAATAGCGGGAGACTTCCTATTGAGGACGGAATAGATGTTATTTCGGTCGGAACATCTTTCTTGCGATTTCTTGAAATCGCAGACCCTCTACATAAGGAAGTCGTCGTCTTGACCGACAATGACGGCAATACTGCTGCTTTGGAGAAAAAGTATGTCAATTATTTTGGTGATAATAAAAAGGAATACATCGCAATCTGCTACGATGGCGTCATAGACACCGGGAGCCTAAAGATTGGGAAAAATCTATATAACTACAATACCCTAGAGCCAAAGATGCTAAAAGCTAATTCGTTGGCGTTATTTAACAAAATATTTTCAACTTCCTACAAGAACGATGATGAGCTACGAAAGTATATGCATGCAAATAAAACAGAGTGTGCTCTGGCATTATTTGATACCAAAGAGGTATTGGACTATCCCCAGTATATTCTTGATGCGATTGGGTAATATGGGGAGCAGTAAAGTCGTCATAGCTGGAGCGGGGTCAGGAAAGACGACATTTGTAGTTGAAGACGCCGTTAGGCATAACGACAAAACAATCTTGATTACTACTTTTACCCAAGCGAACGAGCAAGAGATTAGAAAAAAGATTATTGAATACGTTGGGTGCATACCGGCCCACATAACAGTGCAAACGTGGTTTTCTTTTTTACTTCAACACGGGGTGAGGCCATATCAAGGGTGCAAGTATACGGGCAGAATAACTGGATTATTCCTAAAAAGTGGTCAATCTGCAATAGGTATAGCGGAGACCGATATCGAGCGACATTATTTAACGCCAGACCATAAGATATATTCTGATAAGGTGGCTAAGTTTGCTATCAGATGTAATGAGCTTACTAATGGCGCCGTGATTGCGAGATTAATTTCAATTTATGATTATATATACATCGATGAAGTGCAGGATTTAGCCGGCTATGACCTGGAGCTGCTGAAATTACTTATAGACGCAGAGACAACCTTGACTATGGTTGGCGACCCGCGACAAAGCACTTACTCAACAAACGATGGAACTAAGAATAAAAAGTTCAAAAAGGCGGGCATCATAAACTTTTTTTATGATGAGGCGATTAATATTGAGCGAGATGACATCACCTTAAACACGAACTACCGTTGTCATCCGAACATATGTAGTCTCTCGAATAAGTTGTATCCCGAGTTGAAAGAAGTAAAATCTGGATTTAAGGATGGAGGTGAAGCCCATCAGGGGATTTTCTTAGTAAACCCCTCCGACATAGGCGAGTACCTGGCTCAATATGGGGCCGTACAGCTAAGAGATAGTAAGAAAGCAAAGGGCGTGAATGACAATTACAGAGTAATGAACTTCGGAGCATCGAAAGGGCTGACGTTCGACAGGGTCTTAATCCATACAACGGGACCGATACGGGAGTGGCTGAAAACCCAAGAAGTAGAGGGTCTGGCCCTCTCATCGAAATCAAAACTTTACGTTGCGATTACTCGAGCAAGATTAAGCGTCTCTTTTGTCACTGATGATGATATTGGGCATGAAGTATTTGAGCGATGGGAGAAACCACTATCTCGAAGTGCTACTTCGCACAAGGAATGATATAATAAAGATGTCTTAAAACAATAATCCGAACTAAGGTGAGCACATTCGGTGCTTCGCTGGTTAAACCTATAATAGGGCACCACGCGAAACATTGAGGTTTAACCACCTTAGTGCGGAAAAAGGTTTTAAGACACCGTCGTGGTGTCCTATTTTATTTATGACACTTGCACGGGCTAAATAAATCACAAAATGAAAGGAGCGTGAGATATGAAAGACCGCAAAACATATAAAATATTAACTTATTGTAGTTTTATACTGCCTATAAATCGTTGGTATCTAGGAAATGCTAAAGGAGCACTGTTAAGAAGCATAAGTTGTAACTATCTGCTATTTGGTTGGATTGGCGATATGATGTATATGGACAAAACTTTTGATGAGGCTATGGCAAAACGTGGCTTCGTTAATTCCGATATTCGCAATAAGCAAGGTAAGTAGTTATAACAATTTCATTGGGCTAAAATGCCCGCATATCTGTTGTGCGGAATATAACAACAACCTTTTGTTGTAGAAAAATAGACACGCTCACACCTGTTATAGACGAGCGCGTTATTGTTGTAGTTTTTCTTGTTATAGTTTGACAAAATGAGGTTCACGATAATTTAGGTAGGTAGTGCGTTTACGGCAAATCCAAAAAGTGGGATTGAGGGTATAGGGGGGCTGTTATTTGTTTGCTAGTAATTCCGCAATTAAGCCCGCTTCGCAATCCTCCACTAAATCACGAACTTCTTTGAGTTTTAGCGTGCTGTAATTATGATGTTCCGTCCGCATTATTTCGGCAAAGGGGAGCCAAGTACAGCAGTGAAAAACCCTAACCGATATCCATAACCGGTCGCTCGTCTACCTCTGAGCTTTTTTGATATCAACTGATTCGAAAAATGTGACCGACCCCCACGACTACTGGGCATCCTGAACTTTAGCGCTAAGCCAATTACGATCTACCGACGTTTAGCAGAAAAATTATCAGCATAATCGGCAATAATCTTCGCAGTAGCCTCATTCCCAATAGAACTGTCGACAAGCAAATCATAATTCTCACGATCCCCCCATTTAAGACCAGAAATACTTTCATAATAACGGGAACGATTATGGTCAGATTTCTTAATACTCTTCTTCGCCTGCACCTTCGTATCACCATACATTTCCTTAAGTTTCTCTACGCGGTAATCATCTGGCGCATATATAAATACGCGCAAAATATTCTTATTATTACGCAAAATATAATCCGCGGCACGACCAACTATCACACAAGAACCCTGACTCGCCACTTCTTTTATAGCCTTCTCCTGCGCCTCAATAGCATACTCTACTGGTGTACTCGATAAATACAAACTATACAAAGCATTCGGATTTTCCTCATCAATATTGCCAATATATTCTTTCGACAAGCCGCTCTCTTCCGCAGCAATAGCCACAAGCTCCTTATAATAATATGGAATCTTTAGCCGTTTAGCCACAAGCTCCCCAATATACTTCCCAGCAGAACCATGCTGACGAGAGATCGCCACAATAACTCCTTCGCGAGAATGTCTAACCACAGTTTTGGCTGATTCGGCAACAGAAGTCTTACCAAGTGTTCGGAAGAATTTCAAGACCAGGATAACCGAAACCGTAATCCCTATAATATCAGCAATAGGAGCAGCCCAAAGAACACCAGTAACACCCATAAATGACGGGAGAATAATCACAAGCGGGACAAAACAAATAATATCCCGAACTAGAGAAATGAAGGCCGCCTTAGTAGGCTTACCAACCGCCTGAAAGAAAATGGAAGTTACCTTATTCGCGCAAGTAAACAGAACTAAAGCAAGAAAGATACGAAAAGTAAGCTCAGCAAATTCATAATAGAGATCATCACCCGAACCAAAAATATTGATAATAATTTGCGGACAAAATTCGAACAAGACAGTAGCAACAAGCCCCACCACAACCACAAGCTTCAGGACAAGCTTGAAAGTTTGACGAACTCTATCATAATTCCCAGCACCAAAATTAAACCCAAGTATCGGCTGAGCCCCCACAATAAGACCCACCACGATATTGATGACAATAGTGAAGACCTTCATAGCAATGCTGAAAACGGCAATCGGAATATCTTGACCATAAATCGACTGAGCCCCGTATTTCGCAAGCATAGCATTGCACGCAAGAGAAATAACAACGATAGACATTTGAGTAATAAAAGTCGAAATGCCCATTTTCGTAAAACTACCAAGCAGTCGAAAGTTTGGGATAAAACTTTTAAGTGTAAGTCTGAATGTCTTGGGCTTTATAAAGTAAGCAGAAGCAATAAAGAAAGAGATGATTTGGCCCATAATAGTAGCAAGAGCCGCACCCTCAATCCCCCACTTAAACACAAAGATAAATATAGGATCCAAAATAACATTGATAATAGCTCCAGAAAGCGTAACAAGCATAGAAAAATTTGGTTTTCCATCCGCCCGAATAACCGCAGTCATAGTATTCATAACCATACAAAGCGGAGTGGCAACCAGAATTATGTAAAAATAATTTTTAGCAAGCTCAATACTCGCGTCAGAGGCTCCAAAAGCAAACAAGAGATTTTGAGCCAACAGGAAGCAAATAAGCGCAAAAACCACACCAACGACGAATGACGCAATGATACTAGTACCAACCGCGTTATGAATATCTTTAGTATTTTTCTGTCCCTGCCGAATACTCATAAACGCCGCCACCCCATCGCCAAAACACCAAGCAAACGCCATAGATACTATAGTCAGCGGAAACACAACACCAGTAGCAGCATTGCCAATAAACCCAAGCTCACTATTACCGATAAAAACTTGATCCACAATATTATATAGCGCACTAACTAACAGCGATAAAATACACGGAACAGAAAACTTCAATAAAAGCTTTCCAACTTTTTCTTTACCTAAATATTTATTATTTTGCATAATTTCCTTTTTGGTTTTGCATTATTTTTTGACCGAAAAAATAAGGCGTTTAGAATCTATTTTGTCAGATTATACGCCTTACAAAAGCTGTCGTGACACCAAATTAGTCTACGCCTTTTTTCAAAATATGTCAATATAAAACCAAAAATGTTTTTCTCGTCAAAAACAAACTCCACTATAACGAACATACCTCCGCAGTTTATGGTAAAATAAGATTATGAAAATCTCTTTTGTAATTCCAGTGTACAACGAAGAAAAAGGCTTTACCGAGTTCTACGAAAAAATGCTTAGCCCCGAGCTCGCCAAGCTAACTCCTTCCTACGAAGTCATCTTCGTCAACGACGGCAGCAAAGACAAAACCCTGCAAATCCTCCAAGGCGTTGCAGCCAAAGACAAAAAAGTCCGCGTCATCTGCTTTTCCCGCAACTTTGGCAAAGAAATCGCCCTCACGGCAGGACTGCGCGAAGCTTCAGGCGACGCCGTCATCACTATGGACGCCGACGGACAACAGCCACCAAAGCTTATCCACGAATTCATCGAAAAATGGCAAGCCGGCGCCGAAGTCGTCACCGGAGTCAGGGGTAAATTCGAAAAACACGGCTTCATCGCCAAACTCGGCTCCAAATTCTTCTACAAAATTCTCAACGCTCTTGGCACAAAAGATACTTTACCAGGCAGCACTGATTACCGCCTCATGGATCGAGTCGCAGTCGACGAATTCAACAAACTCACCGAACATGGCCGTATCACCAGAGGATTAGTAGACTGGATGGGCTTCGACAAATCCTACATTCATTATACTTACGGCAATCGCTTAGCCGGCAAACCAAGCTACAACTTCAAGAAACTCTTTAGCCTAGCAATAGACAGCTTCGTCTCAATGACCACCACCCCACTAGTCATCTTCGGTTGGTTTGGCGCCTTCATCACTTTCTCCTCGACCATACTTGGACTTTTCGTAATTATCCAGCAGTTCATCATGGGCGATCCTCTCAGACTTAACTGGACTGGGCCCACTCTTCTAGCTATATTTATCACTTTCCTAGTCGGCCTCGTGCTTATTTCTCAAGCCATCACCGCTCTCTATATCTCCCACATCCACGCCGAAACACAAGGTCGCCCACTCTATATCGTCGATCGCAAAAATTCTAGGAACCTTGCTAGTGGCAAACCACTTTAGAAAAATCACCGAAAACTCGCTATACACCAAGCACAGCGAGAAAATCAAATTCCTCATCGTTGGCGGGCTCAACACAGTCTTAGACTTTTTAATCTTCAGCCTCCTCGCCAACATTCTGACCGTACCCATAATCATAGCCAACATGGCGTCTACATTAATTTGCATGATCGTCAGCTTCTTCCTCAACTATAACTTCGTTTGGAAATCCAAAAAAAGCAAACGCCAAACCGCTCCTCGCTTTCTCGCCGTTTCACTTTTCAGCGCCTGGGTTATCCAAAGTGGCGTCATCTGGCTCATCACATCAATTACTGGCGCCTCCGACATCACCAACCTCATTGCCAAAGTTATCGGCATCATCTGCGGTATGATCTTTAATTATCTAGGTTACAAATTTATCTTCAAATAATTACTATTTGGCCCCTTGACCCTTCAACACACATGCCACCGTCTTAAACAAAATCTGTACATCCATCCACGGCGACCAATTCTGAATATAATATATATCAAGCGCTCGCCTCTCATCAAAAGAAATATCCCTTCGCCCCGATACCTGCGCAAGCCCCGTCAAGCCCGACTTTACAGACAATAGCAGCCCCCTATTTCCATAACTCTTAAGCTCGCTCGGCACCAATGCACGCGGCCCCACAAAAGAAATATCGCCCATTATGATATTAAAAATTTGCGGCAACTCATCTAGCGAAGTTTTCCTCAGCACTCTCCCAAGCGCCGTATACCTTGGATCATTCTTCAAATAATCTCCATTGTCGCGATACCGAACCGCCAATTTTGGCTTCCCCATTTTTTCAAAAGCATCCTCCGGACTTAGTCCATTGAATTCCACCTTGATAGTACGAAATTTCAGAAGCGGAAACTTCTTATTAAATCGCGACAACCGCATATCTCTATACAAAGCCGGCGCTTTTAAATCTACCATTTTTTGAATCACAAATATCACAAGCATAAAAGGTGAAGCAACTATCAACGCCACCACACCTAGCAAAATATCGCACATCCTCTTAAACACCTTAGCGCCACCCATCAAAGGCGTAGTCCTTACCAAGATCACCGGCGTCGCTGCAATCAATTCCACATTCCCCATATGTGACACAAGCGACTGTTCACTCGGAGCATAATAATATAGCGCATGATAATCTATCGCCATTTGATTAACTTTCTCTATGTTTTCGCTATCAGTATGAATTACCGCATCCGGCTTCAGTTTATCAAGCACCATCTCTAAAGTCCTAAATTTCCGCTTCCTCCACCCTTCCGGCACAAACTCATTATTCGCCACCACCCCCACTACCTTATGTCCACTTTCCGGCGTTATTGTTTCCAAAAACCGCGTTGTGTTAGAATTATTCCCCACAACCACAGTCTTCAGCAACCCATGATCGTGCCTCAACACAAATTTCCGAACCAGACCAACCACTGTCCTAAAAACCACCAACGAAATAAAACAAAAAACCGCCGCATAAATCACAATCGTCTTCACCGGAAATAATGAACCATTAGCAATCGTCCCGTCCGCAAAAAAATCATACGTAATCATCGCCATAATCCCAATCGCAGAAGCAAACAGCAATCTGCCATATTCCCGCACCCTCAAACGCAATACAGACTTAGAATATAGCCCCAAAATCATCAAAATTATCAGCCAAATCGGCACCAAAAATAAGCTAGCCAAGATAAAATCTCGTATCTCAGATGTAAAATAATAAGGTCGTACGTCAATATGCGTCCGGAAGTAATACGCAAAAGCAAAAGAAAACACAATCGCCATCGTATCCCCCGCCATCAGAAACACACGATATACTACACTAGGATCTTTCTTCATCCACAATATAATACCACAATCAAGCCAACAAGCAAAGAGCTAGCTCTTCTTACCTCTCAGTAAGCTCCACACAACCAAGCCAATCAAGCCAAATCCCAACATAATCAACCAAATGAACGCCATATCTTTCACAAACCACATTATCGCTGCCACAACGCCACAAGCCCCCCACATCCACATCCACTTTTTCTTCCACAAACCCCCAACTACCACAAAAACCACCTGCAATATCAAAAACCACAACGGATAAATCAATTCCTCGGTCAGACCATAAGACCCAATCGCCCTTATCCCCACCATCATCGTCAAAATCCCCATCGCAAAGCCCAGCCGGACCTTACTACTATTCCCTCTTTCCCGCCAAACACTGAGTCCGATTAGCGCAAGCGCAATAATATGCGCATACGTCAAAACATAAGCCCATCCATCCACCCTCATTACGCCAAGCATTTCACTCGCCACCCTGCATACCGTCACTGCACCAAAATAAACCGCCACCTCATACAAAGATTTTTTCTGCGTCAGCCAACCGTATATACCAAAACACGCCGTCCAAAGTGCCATTCCTAAGATCTGGTACGAGGCACCAACCGGCAAAGAACACATTACGGCAATCCAGCCAAAAACCACCACCCCCGTCAAACCCAAAGCATCATAACCCGTCTGCTTTTTGTTCACCAGCGCCCGCATTACTACCGAAAGCGCCATCAATATTATATATACCGCAAAGAATGTACTAGAATCCCATCGCATAGAACCCGTCAAAGCCCATCCACCAAGTATACCCGGCAAAGCAATCAACGCAGCAAGCACACCATATAGCCAACCCACTTTTTTATGAACCACCGCATTCACCCCACAAAGTAGCCCAATAAATATAATAGAAGCCAAGCAAGTCACGGCAGCCATTCTCTCAGCTCCGCCCACAAGCATAAACACAAAAGAATTAGCCGCAAGCACCATCATTACAATCTCTATCCCCATCTCCACCAAAGCCCTATCCTTGGTCTTGAATACAACTCCCAACACTACACTAACGACCGCGTGCATCACAGCCAAAATCAAGAAAATCACACCAAAAACCACCACGTCATTCGGAATAATCTGCAAAACCGTCACAAGAATCGAAGCATGCGCAAGCATTCTAAACAGCAATTCTTCTGACAATTTCTTTTTATCCACCCACATAATCACCGACTGTATTGTCGCCAGCCAAAACAGCCAAACATACATCTGCCCATCAGCCAACCCCACAAATAACAAACTCGCAATGAGCGTCACAAAAGTTAACCATTTTCCAGTCACATCCACCACCGAACTAAACAATTTCGGCACCTTCCCTCCCGCAAAAATCTTCACCAATCCCGCCACCACGCCAATCAACATCACAAACATAAAATAGTACATCATCGGCAAAGCCAACGTCGCCGTCATCGACAAGCTCAGCGAAATCAAAAATGCCATAGAAAGATACGCAATTACTCTGCTCTCAAGCACAATTGTCGCCACCACATAAGCCATCAATCCGATTACGCTAGTAATAAGCCAAGCAATTTCGCCCGGCATCCGCACAAAACCAGCAAAACCAAACCCCAAGAATGGGATAACCGCGAGCGCCGTCCCCACCAAAGCCTTCCCCGCCGTCACCAACCGCTTATCTCTCCGAATAACCATCCCACCCACATAAAATATCGCAATAATCAAAACCATCACCATCATCTTCGCGCTATCTTCCACCACCGAAGCTACCAAAGCCCCCACCCCAGCTACCACCAACAAACTACCGATATATAATATAGCATTCAACCCTGAATGATTATCCGTCTTCACCATCGGCTGGCCATACTGCATAGACGGATTAGGACTATAATTCTGCGACACCATCCGCTGACCCATATTTCCACTCGGCGGCGCACCATTATAACTATATCCAGGCATCCCCTCCATCTGCTGCACCGGAACCGACAATTCTTCAATCTCCTTCACATACCCCTGCACCTTCTCCATATCCGGCTGCGACTTCTTTAGCTCCTCGTACATCTTCTGGTTCAACTCTTCCCGTCGCATATCATTCTGCACCGGAAATTGTTGCATCGGTGGCCGGTTATTCAACTGCTGCTGCGCCTGTCTCTGCTGCATCAAAGCCGCATCTTTTTTCTTCGACCGTCGAATCAATACGATAATCAAAATCGGCAACCAAATCCAGAACGTCGCCACCACAAGAGCAATTAACCAAAAAAGCACAATCATAAACCCATTCTACCACAAGCGATCCATTTTTCCCCAACACCAAAACTAAGCTAAACCTCAATCTCCAAAATCTTCGCCGCCCGCCTCAGCACCCCAGCATCTTCATCCGGAACCTCCCCCATCTTCCTCCGAAACAACCTCACCGTCTCCTCATAAGTCTCCGGCTTCACCACCACAAGCGACCGCGCCGCCTTCCCCTCCTTCTTCAAAAATCCCGCCGCCACACAATTCTCCACATGTTCCGCCACCGCCGACACCGACCTCAGCCCCATTGCCTCGCGTATCTCCCGATAAGACGGCGAAAAATCATTCTTCAACGTAAACTCCTCAATAAAATCTAAGAGCACCACCTGTTTCTTCGTCGGCTTCTTCATACCCCAATTCTACCACAAAAATAACCCCTCATTTGAAGAGGGGTTATTCCACTGTACCTATCTAAAATTATTTTTTCTTAGAAACAGTCAAGAAACCATTACGTGGATTCTCATTTACCTCGCGGTCTACTGGCAAATCAGTAGGCACACCCTTCTCGTTCTTCTCTACCTTAGCAAAGAAATAGATAGTCTGAGGCTTGCCGCCACGTAGCGTGACATCTGTCTTATGTAGGTAATAAGTCACGCCCTTTGAATTAATGTGTTTGTAAGCCATTGAAGCTCTCCTCCGTTAGTTTGTAATTCCATCTTATGACCCCTTATCGCCCCTGTCAAGAGCTTTTTCACTTTTTTATAACCAAAAGAGTTATTTTCAGTACCATCCAGATCAGGAATCGAATAAATATTACAACAATCAATATAAGACAAATCAGTATCGCCAACCCCGCCCACCCAACACACCATATCGGCGAAGCAAACTCCTGCCGATACAAAGCCGTAGGCGGAATCATTGCCCGCTTATAATCCTCAATCTCATCCATCCCCGGATACTTCGCCAACTCCGACTGCATACAATCTATATATGGCTTACTATACCCCCACCCATACTTCTGCCCCAAAGCATCACACACCGCCGCCGCCTTCTTAAACACATTCCCATTCGGATTCTCCCCCGCCCCCTCCAGAGAATTCTCCGCCCGCTCCAACTCCGCCATCGCCTTCTTCGCATACTGATGCTCCAAATAAAACGGCCCCGTCCCAAAAGTCAACATTTCCGCCCCATTAGACTCCACCACATTCACCACAATATGCGTCATCGTATACCGCTGCAACTCCGCCAGACTCTCCATAATCTCCGCATCATCCCCACCCTCATCCGCCACCAACACCTTATCTCTCAGCTCCACCATCCCTAAATGACCAAACCGAAGCAGTGTCGCCGTCAAAAACAACAAAGGCACCAGCACCAAAAACAACTTCCAACTCCGCACACGAAACACCGACCTAAGCGCTTGTTTTACCCGATTCTTCGATATACCACCCATAGCAAGTACCATTATACCATGCCTCACCAACCGCCAAAAGGCAGCCTCTTTCTCTACCCAACAAGCTTATGTTAAAATAAGCCCATATGACACAAATAACTCTCTCAGAAATTTCAAAAACCTACACCATCAAACACAAACCAGTCACAGCCCTAAGCAATATCAACTTCACCGTAAACAACTCCGCCTTCCTAGTCCTCACCGGCCCCAGCGGCTCAGGCAAATCCACCATCCTCCAGCTCATCAGCGGCATCGAGCAACCCACCTCAGGCCAAATCATCATAGACGGCCAAAATATTACCAAAATGACCAACAGCGAGCTCACCACCTTCCGCCGCAAAAAAGTTGGCATAATCTTCCAACAATTCTACCTAGAACCCACCCTCACCCTCCGCCAAAACATCGAGCTCCCCGCCATATTCTTCAACTTATCTCCAGAAGAACGCAACCAAAGAACCAAAGAACTAGCTAATCTAATGGGCCTAAGCGAGCACCTAGACCACCTCCCCTCCCAGCTCTCCGGCGGCCAAATCCAACGCGCCGCCGTCGCCCGCGCCATCTACAACAAACCCAGCATCCTCATCGCCGACGAACCCACCAGCAATCTAGATCACGACAATATACATACGGTCATCAACCTTTTCAAACAAATACAACAGACCTACGGCACCACAATCATCATCGCCGCACACGACCAAACCATCGCAAACGAAGCCACCCAAGTCATAAAATTAGACGCTGGCAGAATTGTTATATGAAAATAAAAGACATAGCAACCCTAGTCAACTCCAAACTAAAAGTCCGCAAACTCCGCACCAGCATCACAATCATTACAGCCAGTATACTATTCGGCGTAGTAATAACCGTCCTCTTAATCGCCAAAGGTTTTTTCAACGGTGTTACAGAATTCGCCAAATCCACCTTCGGAGACGAAGCCATACTTTTTATAGATTTTCAAACAGGCGGCACCGACACTCCAGCAACACAAACCGAAGCCATCAGGCTCTACAATGAAAGTTCAGCCGAAAACAAAGAATATCCAGTTATAACCCCAACCCCCATCCATGGCTTAAATCCAGAGCCTTACCTCGACAACAGTAACCCATTCGCAATAGCTGCCGTTTCAAAAATTCGCACCGAACAAAACAATCAGGCCCAAGCTTCAGTATCCAAACTTATTGAACCATTTCAAGGTAAAACAGTAGGTATAACAGAAATATACAACGCCAATAACGCCCTCTTCATCGAAAATCTCACACCCGAAGAAGATTCTGGCTCAATGTCAAATAGCCTCTCCTATGCCAGTAGTCCAGGCTAGCACGTCGCAATCGCTAGTAGTAATTTTTTTCACCACTCATCAAAATCAACGAACATCTAGACGACATCATCCAAATCATAATGCCACTCGATCAAGCCGCCCGAACCTTACATATTAGCCAGCCATCATTCTACGATCAAGATTCCTCCAAACTCCAAAACTACATCAACGAAGTAAATCAAAAAGCCATCGGTCACCAATTCACTGGCACGCTCACAGATAACGGAAATACCACAGAAATTACCTACCAGATTGTCGGCCTTCTCCCCCATGTAGGACCCACTAATATTGAATCAAGCAGCGTCAACCTCCTCGAAAACATACTTTCGACACTCATGCCCAGCCCGTATTCTGAATTCTCATTCATAGTCACCAACCCAAATTCCCACGCATTCAAATCATCCTACAGCCTCAATACAAACCAATACAATAGCCACACCGTTGTTTCTTTCAACAACATAAAAAATGCAGAAAAATTCCTAAAAAATAATGGCTGTAAGGAAGCCGACCATTGCACAGGAATTTCAATCTCAGAATTTATAAGCAACCAAACATACATCCGCGCCATCAATGAGCGGATCGACGGCTACATAATAGTATTTATCATAATCTTCACCGTTTTCTCCGCCATCATCATGGCCGGCACCGTCAGCCGCGTCATCAGCGACGAACACTCCAGCATCGCCCTCTACCGTACCGTCGGCGCCACCACCAAAAACATTCTCCAAATTTTCACTAGCTATATCCTTACTCTCAGCTTTTTCATCGTCATCTGTTCAGCCATCATCGGTATCCTCTTAGCTACACTCACTACCTTAACTAATACCCCCCTCATTACCGCAAATGCCAGCGCTATGTACAACGTAGCCAATCCTTCATCCATAATACTAATCGGTTTCGACCCCCGCATACTCCTAGTCTTCCTTACCGTTATCACCGTCAGCTCCATCTGCCTCCTCCTAGTCATCGACAAACTCACCTCCAAAAACATCGTCAAAAACCTCCGCAAATAACCCTAACCCCACCCAATCTGATACAATATACACTATGAACATCTACTTCTCTGGCATCAGCGGCACCGCCCTCGCTCCCCTCGCCCTCCTCGCCACCCACGCCGGCCACCAAGTCTTCGGCTCCGATCTAGCACAAGGCGCAGCCGCAGACGAATTAGCCGAGCAAGGCCTCGACACTCACTATGGCCCCCAAGACGGCATCTTTCTTAAAAAACAATTCACCGAAAAAGGCATCGACTGGTTCGTCTACACTTCCGCCCTCCCCTCAGACCACACCGAACTCCAGCTCGCCAAACAATTAGGCATCAAAAAGATCACCAAACGCGACGCCCTCCTCTCCGAAATCATCGCCACCAACCATCTCAAATTAGTCGCCATCGCCGGCACCCACGGCAAAACCACCACCACCGCCATGCTCATCTGGACCTGCCATCAGCTAAGCATTCCCATCAGCTACTCCGTCGGCTCCACCCTCCCCTGGGCCAAAAGTGGCGACTTCAACCCATCCGCCCAATATTTCATCTACGAAGCCGACGAATACGACCGCAACTTCCTCCACTTCCACCCCCAAATCTCCCTCATCACCACCGAAGATTACGACCACACCGACACCTACCCCACCCGCGAATCTTACCACCAAGCCTTCGCACAGTTTCGCGCCCAAAGTGACACAGTCATAGAAAACACGCCCGAAATCCCCAGCATCACCCTAGTAGGAGAACTCCGAAGAAAAGACGCCAGCCTCGCCTTCCAAGCCCTCAAACTTATCTCCAACACAAACGACGTATCCATCATCGCAGCCCTCAACACTTTCCCCGGCGCCGGCCGCCGCTTCGAAAAGCTCACCGACAATATCTACTCAGACTACGCCCACCACCCCCAAGAAATCTCCGCCACCCTCAAAATGGCGAGGGAATTAGTCGACCAATCCGGCTTCGCCTCCCTCACCATCCTCTACCAACCCCACCAAAACACCCGCCAGCACGAAATCCTCAGCGCCTACCACAACGCATTCGACCAAGCCGACCAAATCCTCTGGCTCCCCACCTACCTCACCCGCGAAGACCCCAACCTCTCCATCCTAGCACCAAAAGATTTCATCGCCACCCTCTCCAACCCCCAAAAAGCCACCGCAGTCGACCTCAACGATTCGCTAATACAAACCCTAAGCGACCTCACCGCCCAAAACCACCTCATCCTCCTCATGTCCGCCGGCCCAGCCGACCCCTGGCTCAGAAACGCCATCAAAAATCCCCCCAAATAATCCCCTACTCCGAAATCCCCAAATTATCATCCGACAAAGCATCCGCCGAAAACGCCTCCGCAGCGCTCTTCGCCTCATTCCTTACCTTGTCAAACTCTTCCAAATACTCATCCAGAACTTCCTTATCCATCATCCCATCTGGCGCAAAGACATAAGTCTTCTCATTATTTTCCTGCTTCTGCTTATTCTCCTCCACCTCTTCGTCCGAAATGAACCCCGGCCGCGATCGATCCAAATAAATATCTCCAGTAGCATAATAAATCGACAAACTCGCCACCGAAGTCACAATCGCCAACCCCACAGCCACCAACCCAAGCACCATCAAATTCCTCCCCCCTCGCTTCTCATCCACCTTTTCCTGAGGCACCTCCAGCTCCAAATCCGCCTTATCGCTCACAGCTCACCCCGCAGCTTCTCCACAGATTCCACATGCCACCCCATCACCTCATTCATCCGATAATAACTCGCCTGCACCTCCGCCCGCTTCTTTCTCGCCACCACCAGCTGATCATAAAATTCCTGCGGTTCACTCTGACAATCCACATTGATCAGCTCATCAAGCGCCTGCGAATATCCCGTAAAATCCGCCTTAAACCTCTCCCGCTCATTCGAAAAAGTCGTCTGCAACCCCGTCAAATTTTCCGTCGCCAAATTATTTTTAATCAGCCGCAAATTCAAATTTGTCATAAAATTACTCAGTACAATCTCATACTTACTCCCCAGATACACCCGCATCCGCGAATCCGCCTTCTGCAAAGTCCTCAGTTGCACCTTTATCCCCCCACAACCCATAGAAATCCTCCCCTCCTGTTCATCCGTCAGCTCCTCCGCCCGCGCCCCGGCCATCCCCACCACCAACATCACCCCAGCCAAAACCACCACCACCGCCATCAAAACCTTGACAAATATACCCATTCGTGATACAATGGAGTCATTAACCTGCGAAGGCGATACTTTTCTCATACCCCTATTCTAGTCTAAATCCGGCTTTAATTGCAAACCTAGTTCAGAAATCATCTTCTTATCCACATTAGACGGCGAATTCATCATCAGATCCACCCCCGACCCATTCTTCGGAAAAGCGATAATATCTCGAATATTTTCCGTCCCCTCAAGAATCATAAAAATCCGATCCACCCCAAAAGCACACCCCGCATGCGGCGGCGCCCCAAACTTAAACGCATTCAGCATCCCACCAAACTTCTCCTCCACATATTTCTTATCATAACCCAGCACTCCAAAAGCCTTATACATAATCTCCGGATTATGATTTCGCACCGCCCCCGAGCAAATCTCATAGCCGTTCATCACCATATCATACTGATCCGCCAAAATCGTCAACTTATCCTCAGTCTTCTCCAATGCCTCCAAGCCTCCCTTCGGCATCGAAAACGGATTATGCCCAAAATCCAACTTCTTCTCCCCATCATTCCACTCATAAAACGGAAAATCCACCACCCAACACAGCGCCACCTCATCAGGATTTTTAAGCCCAAAATGATCCGCAAAAGCAATCCGGAGTCCCCCCAGCACCTTATTCACCACCTCTCGGCTATCCGCCCCAAACACAGCCAAATCACCAGGCCTCAAATCTAGCTTATCCCCAATTATTCTCAATTCTTCAAATGACAAAAACTTAGAAATCGGCGAAGACATAATCTTTATCAAATCATCTTTTACGCTAAATTCAGAATTAAAATTAATCCTTACTCCCTGCTCATATTTTCCATCCGCTACGCACTTTATATATGGCAACCCGCCCGCCCCATTTCTTTCGGCAATTTTAGTAAACCCATCAATCTGCGACCGCGAAAGCCCCGCCCCACCCCTCACGCAAATCGCCTTCACCACCTCAGCCTTAGAGAACACAGCAAACTCCGTACCCCTAAGATCCTCAGTCAAATCCACCAGTTCCATCCCATACCTCAGATCCGGCTTATCCGTCCCATAAACTTCCATCGCCTCAGCATAAGCAATTCGCCGAATCTTCGCCGGATCCGTCACCAACTTCTTCCCCGCAAATTCCGTCACCAGCTTCACCATCAAAGGCTCCATCATCCTCCGCACCTCCTCTCCATCCTCCACAAACGACATCTCCAAATCCAACTGGTAAAAATCCCCATAAAGCCGATCCGCCCGCGGATCCTCATCCCGAAAACAAGCCGCAATCTGATAATATCTCGGCACCCCACCCACCATCAAAAGCTGCTTAAACTGTTGCGGTGCCTGTGGCAAAGCATAAAATTTCCCCTGATGAATCCGCGACGGCACCAAGAAATCCCTCGCCCCCTCAGGCGACGAATTCGCCAAAATCGGCGTCACCACCTCAATAAATTCCTGCGACTCCATATAATCCCGCATAAACTTATAATACCTAGCCCGCGCAGCCAAAATCTTCTGCATCTTCGGCCGCCTCAGATCCAGAAACCGATACTTCAACCTTAACTCTTCCCCAGCCAAAGGCGCATCATCATGCGTCGGCACCGGCAAAGCCTCAGATTTATTAAGAAGTCTCAGCTCACTCACCGCAATCTCAATATCCCCCGTCTCAATATTCGGATTCTTTAAGCCCTCCGCCCGCTCCCGCACCACGCCCCTCACCTCAATCACAAACTCATCCCGCAAACTCTCCGCAAGCTTAAAAGCCTCTCCCACCTCAGGATCCACCACCAACTGCACCACCCCCGTATAATCCCTCAAATCCACAAAAATCAAACCCCCATGATCCCGCCTCGAATTCACCCATCCCGCCACAATTACAGTTTCATCACCCGGTTTTAATGCTCTAGCAAGTATCCTCATCCCCATATTATACTATCTCTCGCCCTCTCTGTCCAAATCTCTTTTCCGAATACTCTGCCTCTTATCATATTCCCTCTTCCCCTTCCCCACAGCAATCACAAGCTTAATATGGCGCTTCAAAGGCAACAATTTAGTCGGCACCACTGTCATTCCAGATACCTTCTGCCTCTGCAAAAACCCAATTTGTTTCTTAGTAGCCAAAAGCTTCACATTCTCAGTAGTCTCCGACCCCAAAGTCATCCCGAGTAGCCACAATTCCCCATTTCGAATCGTTACATAAGTCCCCCTGAGCTGCGCATGATGATCCCGAATCAACCTCACCTGTGGCCCAGTCAGCACCATCCCCACCTCCAAATTATCCGAAAGATGATAATCATACCCCGCCCGCCGATTCACCACCACCGCAGCACTATTTTTTTTCTTCTTCACGGCAATTCCTTCCGAATCTTCTTCTCAAGCGACTTATTAAACTGCTTCTCAAACTGTCCATACCCCTTTTCCCCCAACAACTTAGGCCCCATTTTAGCCGAAGCCGCCTTCAGCCTCTCCACCGAAGTATGCCACGACCCGCCATAATGATGAAAAGCTATCGTATTCTCGGTCACCCTCTCCTTCCCCGTCATATAATGCTTCGGGCTAAAATACTCCTGAGCAAACACCGCAAATTTCCCATCCCCATACACTCGCGTCTTCCCATCCAGTTCCAACCCATAAATATCCTTCGCATACACCGAAGGACTATGCACTGTCATCAGAAACGTATCCGTGCTAATCTTCTTCTCCACCGGTAGCTCATACCGCTTCAAAATCTTCTGAATCCAAGGCGACCCCGCTTTCGCCCCAAACGCTGCCGTAGTAAACCAATAATTCGACTCCCACCCAGCAAAAGCATCATATCTCAAAAGCGGATCAAGCGGCTTCAAAAGCTCCACGTCCGTATCAAAATATATCCCTCCCTCGCGATAAATAATCGCCATCCGCACCACGTCCGCCACCAAAGCCCACCGCCCCTCCTCATAAGCCAACTTCGCCAGCGGATACTTGTCCAGATCAATATCCTTTTCAGACCAAGCACGCACCTCAAACTCCGGATTCAACTTTTTCCACCCCTCAATATACCCCGCATCCCTCTTAGAAAGCGGCTTCGACCCCAACCACACATAATGTATCTTTTTCGGCATCGCCATAATACCTATATAATACCATCTTTTCCACATTTCCCACCACTGTAGGATAAACAAATGGTATAATAATCTTATGAAAATAGTCATCTCTACAGACCTCTACTACCCCATGATCAACGGCGTCGCCGTCTTTTCTCGCAACCTCGCCACCGGCCTCCAAAAACGTGGCCACCGCGTCATCGTCCTCGCACCAAGCATTACAGGTGAATTCAGCGTCGAAAAAGATCCCGAAGGTGGCTTCACCATCATTCGCCTTTCTTCGGTTCGTATGCCATTTTACCCAGATCAAATCAGCAAAATTCCAGAAGCCATTGAGATTTTTGGCAAAAAAATCCCCCGCATCGCCTATCGGAACGGCCTGCACGTCAGCTTCTACCCCTATCCAGAAATCAAGCGCGAGCTTGATGCTTTTCGCCCCGACCTCATCCACGATCAAACCCCCGGCCCCGTCGCTCTTGCAGTCTTCCGCTACGCCAAGCGCCGCAATATTCCCTTAGTCGCCACCGGACACGCCTACCCAGATAATTTCACCAGTCAAATCAAACTCCCAGTCCTCGCCAAAAAACCTATTGATGTGGCAGTCCGTGCCTACTTCGCCAGCTTCCTCAAAAAAAGCGAATACGCCACCATGCCCACCGAACTCGCCATCGCCGACCTTCTCCCCAAAGACCGCAAAAGCTTCAACGTCCCAGTCGAGGCTCTCAGCAACGGCATAGATTTATCCCGTTTTTCACCAGGCAAAGCCCCAGAAAACATTCATAAGAAATACCACATTCCCAAAAATAAACCCACCATTATCTATATCGGTCGCGTTGACCCAGAAAAAAGCCTTTCCGTCCTCGTTGAAGCCTTCAGCCAAGTCCACCAAGCAATCCCAGAAGCTCAGCTCGTCATCGTCGGCGATGGTTCCGACAAACACAAGCTCGAAACCCAATCCAAAGACCTCGGCATCGAAAAACACGTCATCTTCACTGGCCGAGTAGTCGGCAACGATTTACCAAACCTCTACAAGATTGGCACAGTTTTCGGCATTTCTTCCACCACCGAAACCCAAAGCATCGTCCTCATGGAAGCCATGGCCTCCGGCCTCCCCGCCGTCGCCGTCAAAGCCGGTGCCATCGGCGAGCTCGTTAAAAACAGCAAAAACGGCTACCTCTGCGAACCAGGCGACCCCTTCACCATGGCCAAAAAATTCACCAAAATCCTCAGCGACCCAGAATTAAGACAAAAAATGTCCGAAGACAGCCTCAACCGCATCAAAAAACACGACATTGATCACACCCTTACCCGCATAGAACAAATCTACAGCGCAGTCCTAGACCCCGAGTAAAAACTCTTTTACCACCCTTGCCACTTCCCCAGGCTGCTCATAATTCAGCAAATGCCCAGAACCATCGACTTTTCGATACTCCGCGCCCTTTTTCTTAGCCACATCTTCCACAAGTTCCGCCCGCGTCAATCGGTCATACGCTCCGATACACAGCAGAACATCCTTATTCTTAGACACTCTCGCAGTTTTCGTCATCGAAATCTCCGCGTCCGCCAGCAGAGATTCCGCCGACGCAAACCTCCCCGAATATTTATAATGCAGCTCATCAATTTCTTTTTGCTTCCGCTTATCATAAGTCAAAAAATGCGAGATCACATAAGACACCTTCTTACTTGCCACCACCTTATATTTCAATTTCGGCGGAAAAGGAAACAATACAGTCTTCAGCGCTCCATACAGCATTTTACTAGATCTCTCCCCCGCTTTATCCCGAAAAATCGGCGCCAAAAGCACTACCTTTTCCCGAGTATCACCCGGATACTTCTCTGCAAAATAAGAAACAATAATCGAGCCCATCGAATGCCCCACAATATAAGGTTTTTCCGACAACTCAGCACAATACCCATGCAGCCACTCAGCATACCCATCCAAAGATTTATCACCAAGCTCAGGATTATCCCCCGACCCAGGCAAATCCGGCACCAACACCTCAAAATCTCCCCCAAGCTCACCAGCAATCTGCAACAACCCATGATGATCCCCCCTCAGCCCATGCACCAAAATCAGATATGGCTTCCTCCCCGCTTCTTCCGCCATATTGCTACGCAGCCTTAACCTTCTCCAAAGCCTTGGTAAATGCTGGGCGATCAAATCCCACAATTACCTCATCGCCAATCAAAGTTGTTGGCACCGTGCTAATCTTGTATCCAAGCGCACGACTTGCCTCATCTTCCACAGCAGGCTCAGTTATATCTTTTGTTTCATATTCAATTTCTTTGCTATCCAGCCAATCCATCAGTGCATGACAATACACACAGGTTGGCGTTGTATATATAATCGGTTTTTTCATGCTCCAATTATACCACGAACCTCATCAGTAGTCTTGCACCGCATCAGCTTCTCCCTTATCTCCGCCGCCCCATAATACCCATTCACATAAATCTTAAAAAATCTCTTCAAAGGCTCAAAACTCATCAATTTATACTCGTCAAACAAATCCAAATGATACTTTAGCAACCCCATCAATTCTTCCCTAGAATGC
The DNA here is from genome assembly GCA_031290255.1 of Candidatus Nomurabacteria bacterium. GTDB lineage: Bacteria > Patescibacteriota > Saccharimonadia > Saccharimonadales > Saccharimonadaceae > UBA2834. Next base: position 41,978 of record JAITNW010000006.1, on the reverse strand, counting down.
GAAGCAGGCACCTTCTCAAAACAAAACGGATCAGCAAACACCCCGCGCCCAATCATCAGCCCATCCACCCCCATATCTACAAACCTCTGTCCCTCTCCAGGCGTCTTAATATCCCCATTTATAATCAATTTCGTCCGCGGCGCCAACTCGTCCCGCACCGCCACAATCTCCGGCACCAACTCAAAATGCGCCTCCACCTTAGACATTTCTTTCTTAGTCCTCAGATGCACCGTCAAAGCCGCCAAATCCTGCTTCAAAAGCAGGGAAATCCAATCCTTCCACTCATCCACCCGTGCATATCCCAGCCGTGTCTTCACCGACACCGGCAACCCCGCCCGCTTAGTCCCACGAATAATCTCCACCGCCAGCTCTGGCGTCCGGATCAACCCCGACCCTCCACCCCCAGCCACCACATGCTTATCTGGACACCCCATATTCACATCCACCGCCCCATACCCTAGATCCTTTAGCCCCCTAGCCGTCACTCCAAAATATTCTGGCACCTTACCCCAAATCTGCGCCACAATCGGCTGCTCCTCAGGCAAAAACCGAAACCTCTCCAGCGCATTATACCGTCCCTCCTCGCTCACAAAACTATTCACATTAGTAAATTCCGTAAAAAACACATCCGGCCGCCCCGCCCTAGCCACCACCTGCCGAAAAACCATATCCGTCACCCCCTCCATCGGCGCCAAGCAACTAAACCCCCCACTTAAATTATCCCAAAAATCCATCCGACTATTATAACATAATATCTCCTCCACCTCCATAACGCTATTGCTTTTTTACCCCACCTGTGCTACAATGAAGAAGTAAGGAGGATTCTACCTCAATGAAAAAATCAAAAAATACAAAAAAACGAACCAACCACATCAGGATTATTATCCCCGTCGTCCTCGCCGGCGTAGCCGTCTGGGGCATTTTTGCCCTCATGGGCGAATTGTCCAAAACCTCAAATAGTGCCAACAATACCGAAAACACCGTAACCCAGCCAGAAGAAGATCCCATCAAGACTAATGATCCACAAAACACAGACAATGTTTCAGACGAAAAAGACATCACCGGAGGCTCCGATAAAACCGAAACCCCTACGACCAACCCCTCTACTGGCCTCAAAAACGCCACCGTAGAAATCACCAACGCCAGCTATGAAAATGGTCAAATCACCGCCAGCGGCCAAGTCAACAACGTAGTCGAAACCACCGGTACCTGCACCTACGTCTTTACCAACACCTCCACAGGCAAAACCGTCACCCTCACCTCCGACACCCTCCCCAGCCCCAGCTCCACCCCCTGCTCATCTGTCAGCAGCAACAAATCCAACTTCACCACAGGCAAATGGTCCGTCATCTTAAAATACAAATCAAGCTATTCAGAAGGAGAAAGCACAAGTGTCACGTTCACAATTAACTAAAGTTTTTGTTTTCGCATCCATCATCACCACTGCCCTTATTTTCGGATGCCAGACTCAGTCCGCCAGCGCCGTCAACGCCACCGACTTCAAAGCCGGCAACATCATCAGCGACGCCGTTTTCTACAACAAAGACGCCATGACATTAGCTCAAATCGAATCTTTCATCCAAAGCAAAACCGTTTCCTGCGACACTTGGGGTACCAAACCCGTCGGCAGCGGCCGCACCATTAACGGCGTCGCCGTCGATCCCAATACCACCCGCGCCAAATACGCCGAAATGATGAAAAACGCCGGCAACACCCGCTACCACCAACCCCCCTACATTTGCCTCTCCAACTATTACGAAAACCCCACCACCCGCAAAACCTCCTTCGACAGTGGCGCCCTCAAAGAATCCGGCATGCTCTCCGCCGCCGAAATCATCTACGAAGCCGCCCAAACCTACAACATCAACCCCCAAGTCCTCCTCGTCACCCTCAAAAAAGAATACAGCTACGTCTACACTGACGATTGGCCACTCCGCGACCAATACAACACCGTCATGGGCTACGCCTGCCCCGATTCTGGCCCCGGCAATAGCGCCAACTGCGATTCCAAATATTACGGCTTCTACAACCAAGTCATGAATGCCGCCTGGCAATTTAATTATTACAAACAAAACATCACCAAATATAATTACCAGCCCTACCGCAACAACACCATCCAATACACCACCACATCCTCCTGCGGCTCCAAACAAGTCTACATCGAAAACATCGCCACCGCCTCCCTCTACATCTACACTCCCTACACTCCCAACGCCGCCGCCCTCTCCGCCTACCCCGGCACCGCCACCTGTGGCTCCTACGGCAACCGCAACTTCTTCATGTTCTTCAACGAATGGTTCGGCGACACTCAAGCCCAAATCAGCAAAACAAAAGTAAGCCCTGCCCCCGGCGAATACTACCTAGTTCCCAAGAACGACTATGAACAAAGTGTTCAGGTCAGCCAAAACAGCCCGTCAAACAGTATCAGCATCGTCCAAAACAAACGTGTTGAAAATTCCCTCGACACTCTTCGCCTAGTCAAAAACACCGATGACTCATTCAGTATTATCAATATCGCAACCACCCGAGCTTTCGACGTCCCAAATGCTTCAGCTATCGAAAACGCCAAAATCTGGCAATATCAAAACAACGGGTCCGCTGCTCAAAAATGGTATTTCTATGATAACGGCAACGGCTCTTACAGTATAATCCCCACCCTAAACGACAACCTCGCGCTCACTAAAGCCACCGACGGCTCCATACAGCTAAACACCTACATCAAAAGTACCGAACAAAGCTTCCGTATTATCCCCACAACTCAATACATCAAAGACGACACATATTCAGTACATTCCCATTTAAAATCCAACTTCGCCATGCACGTTGCTAGTAGCGGTACAACCAACGGTACGGCAATTCAGGGCTACGCCAGCAACAATGCTGCATCCCAAAGATTCCAGTTCAGCTATGACTCAAAAACCGGATACTACACAATCACCAATCCCCTATCTAGCAAAGTCATAGACGCGACAAACGCAGGCATCACCAATGGCACCGGCATCCAAATCTACACCAGCAACGGCTCCTGCGCTCAGCAATGGATGATAGAAAAGTGGGACGAAGACGAATATGAAATTCTATCCGCATGCTCTGGCAAAGCCATAGACGTGGCAAATGCCAGCACCGTCAATGGCGTAAAGCTTCAACTTTATCTTCGCAACAATTCTGCTGCTCAAAAATGGTCAGCCTACCCCATCAACACCAGCCAACCAATCGCCGACGGCATCTACAACATTACCAATTCTCTAAAAGACAACTACACCCTCGACGTTTCAAACGGCAACACCACAAATTACACAAACATCTGGATGTACGGCAAAAATAATTCCGCCGCACAATTATTCAAACTTGAGTACGATCTCGAAAAAGGCACCTACACCATAACCAATCCTAAATCCGGTAAAGTTTTAGATGTTTCAGGCGCTGGCAAAACCAATGGCACAAATGTACAAATCTACACCAGCAACGGCTCCTGCGCCCAACAATGGATCATCGCGCCAACTTCCGACAGCACCTACGAAATCGCATCGTCCTGCTCAGGCCTAGTACTAGATGTCTCAGGCGGCGGCAAAGTCAATGGTACTAATGTGCAAATCTATACCAACAACGACAGTGCAGCACAAAAATGGAATCTCACTTTGGCGAATTAACTCTCAATCTTAGCTATTGTCTGCTTCAGATACAATTCATCATTATCAAACAACCCAAGCTCGTCATCTCCCTTCATTTCAGCAACCTTCTTACCTGGGACTTTTACCCTGCCACCACGCAAGAACCACTCATATGTTATGTCAAGGTGTCCTACATCAATCGCGCGATACCCCTTACTCGCCAAATCAAACACCAATGGTTTAGCAGCCTGCCCCAAAGCCACCAAAAAAAGTACATTCTTGTTCTGCCTTAAACAAGTCTTCAGAATTTGATCATGCCAGTCAAAAGCATCCACGTCCGGACACAAAATACGCCTCACCTTTTTTGCGCCCTCAAACAAATCATTCCCCATCCCAAACCGCGTAGTATTCCCTTCCACCATCACAATATCCTGATCTACAAATAACTCTTTCCACAGCCCCATCACTTGTCGCACGTCTCCCCTAATCCCCGCGCCATCATTCAACCTAGAGATCCGAGCATCCCCATAAACCTCATCATGATTCAGATATTTATTCCAATATTTTCTAGTAAACAGCAGGTTAGCCTTCCACCATCCACCATTACTCGAAATTTCATTTAAAAAAGACGGCACGCACACCAACAGACTACTATCGTCAGACGATAATACTTCTACGAGTCTTTTACTAAGTTGCACATTAGGTTTAGAAAAATAATGCTCTCTCCCAACAATTGTCGTCATTTCCCCGTCCCCAAAGCGCACGCATGAACTTTTATTTTTTATAAGATATCCTAAAGTTTCTTTAGAATTCATTATTTTATATGGGCTATATGATATATACCTATTCTTCAAATAAGCAATCTGCCCTAACGGCTTGTATACCATTACTAATCTAAACTTATACCAGAGAAATCCAATTCGTGCTTTTAGCGATTTTGCCCTTACCATATATAAATCATAGCATAGAAATTATGCTATATATATGATATAATTATAAATCATGAAAGATATCACCGATCCTCTAAGCGCTAGGTCAGGAATCGCATCCATAGTCGACGAAAACATCAAGACTAAACTCGACATATATGGACAATATTCCTATTGGGTAGAGGATGACTATACACCAAAAAAACCGCAGTTACTTAGCCATACCGACAGTATAAAAGGCAAGCACCCTAGTGAACAAACCATCAATAGAAAACTATATCGTTCAGCAAAAAACAAATACGACAAGCTCCTTGGATATCATTCTGGACTTTATCACGGCCACGTAAAAGAAGGAGACTATCGCATAAATGGCACCTCTGGAGGTTTCGCAACTTGGACGCTCGTACAACTCTTGAAATCCAAAAAAATAGACGGCGTACTATGTGCAACCCAGGCAAGCGACGGGGATGGCATACTATTCAAGTATCGCGTGCTTCATACGATTAAAGATATTCAAAACGCCTCAAAAACCAAATATTATCCCATGGAACTATCAGGCGTCCTTAAATACATACAAGAACATGATGGCAAATACGCAATAGTCGGCATACCAAGCTTCATATATGAGATCAGGTTACTCCAAGAAATTGACCCAATTTTTGCCAAACGCATCAGATATACAATTGGATTAATATGCGGGCACCAAAAAAGTACCAAGTACGCAGAAGCGATAGCATGGCAACAAGGCATTGAGCCCGGCAAGCTAAAGGACATAACTTTCAGAGTAAAGAATGAGAACTCTCCCCCCAACGAATATATGTCCATGGTGCGCGGCATCGTAGATGGTACCGAAAAGACCCTATATAGCCATGCTAGAAATAATATAGTTTCCAATTGGCCATTGGGCTTCTTCAAAATAGCTTTCTCTGACTACATAGACGACGTATTCAATAGCACTGCCGATATAACTTTAGGTGATGCTTGGCTGAAAGAATACGAAGAAGACAAACTAGGCAACAACATAATCATAGTTCGCAATCCAGAAATACAAAAAATTATCAACACCGGCATCAAGCAAAAGCTCATAGCAGTCAAAGCAGTAGACGCAGCCACCGCTATTAAAACTCAAAAAGGCAACATCCACCACCATATTGATGAGGCATCTTATCGCTTCAGGCGTCGCAAAGACAAATCTTTAAGACTTTATGACAAATACGTAACAGCCCCTTCAATAACATTCCTAAAACGATCCGTCCAGAAAGCAAGATATAACATTTCCACAAAAAGCCATATATATTATGCCAAAGCTGTTTCCAAAAATGACTGGAGTTACTTTGAAAAGAAAATCAAACGTCAAGCGCTCAAATATCAGTTGATTTATCTAGTAATAGATTCAAAGAAAGATGGTATACGCACCACTTTCCAAAAGATTTCGAATAGGCTATTCCATAAAAAACCTAATCAAGATCGTTAAGTTAATTTATAATAAAAACGGAGACAAGCCCATATGTCAAACCCAAAAATAACCATAGTAACGCCAGTGTACAATGTCGAGGATTATATCTCGGTCTGTCTAGACACAATAATAGCCCAAACTATGAACGATTTCGAGGTCATTTTGATCGATGATGGCTCAACTGATAGCTCAGGAAAAATCTGCGAGCAGTATGCCAGCAAAGACAAGCGCTTCAAAATTATTCATCAAAAAAATGCCGGCGTTTCCGCCGCGCGTAATCGTGCGCTAAAAAGTGCAAAAGGCGAGTATATCACCTTTCTAGACAGCGACGACGCTATAGGCAAACATTATTTAAGAAAACTATTAAATGCAGCCGAAAGATACAATACCGACGTCGTCGTATCGCCAATTATTAAGTTCGTCAAAAAACTCCCTAAAGAAATATCTTCAAGCACAATAAAGAAAGTCACTCCAGAAATCGCAATCACCAACTTGCTTTATGGCAAACATGACGCCTACTGGGGAGGACCAGGAGCAAAACTTTTCAAAACTTCCTTACTAAAAAGCCAATATTTTCGCGAAGATCTTAAATATAGCGAAGACGTCGACTTTTTCTATATAGCACTTCAGAAAGCCCAGGCAGTTGTCGCTCTAGAATATGCCGGATTCATGTACCGCATCCGGCCCGGAAGCGCCACGCAAGCTGGGTTCAAGCCCGCCTTTATGGATTACCGCATCGAGCAGGGGAAAGCTCTCAAAAACGTCAAGAACCCAAAAATCCAAAAAGCCTGGAAATCCAACATTTCATTCAATATGGTCTATTATTTATCTGTCATGAATAAAGCCCAAGACAAAAAATATTGGGATAAAGCCATGAATATAATAAAAAGCTATCGACTGTCCGTCGTCTTTGATCCGAACCAGAAATGGGACCAAAAACTAACCATCATCGGTACCTTTTTAGGCGGTTCATTCGCAGCAAATATGCTTAGGTGGGCAAGAAACTGCAGAATCAGTGACGCCACCTAAGCCCTCTATTTTCGCAACAACTTGTATACCCACCTCATAAAGAAAGTTGGTAGAACAAATACGCCAATTTGCCCCACAGTCGTTAGGGCCAAATCCCATATATTAGATATCCCAAGTTTTCGAATTTCGTTCCTGGCGTTAATAACTTCTTTTGTATGTCGCCAAGTTTTCCTACGTCCTAGAGCATTTTCATCCAATCTAAAAAAGACCAATACGTCTGGTAAATTTCCTACCTTATATTTATGGGCAATCAATTTCGAATACAAATAATAATCTTCTGCACGATTCAATTTTGGATATCCACCCACGGCGACAACTACAGACTTTTTGAACATAACTGTTTGGTTATTGAATGGCGAACGTCTCCGAGCAAAACGTCTTATTTCCTTAGTAACCGTTGGGACTTTTCGATACGAAACTACATTAGAGACTTTCCCGGAAAACTCAGCTAATTGCCCACCCAAAAGTGTTAATTTTGGGTCTTTCACGAATGCGCCAAGCTGTAATTCAATACGATTCGGCGCGGCTATGTCATCCGCATCCATTTTCGCGACGAGCTCATTAGCACAATGTTTTATGCCCTCATTGCTTGCTGCCCCAACCCCAACATTCCTTAGCAATTTCACAACCTTTATCAACTTACTTCTTTTTTCACAACCCTCAATAGCCTCAGCCAGTCCTTCACTGACGGGCCCATCAACCACTACGATTATTTCACTTGGCAAAACCGACTGCCCTAGAATACTCTCAATAGATTCCAAAAGATAAGCCACCTTATCCCCTCTATATACGCAAATTAAAACCGAACAAGAAAGTCCACTTGACGTCATTTTTTCCTTGATTCACTAGATTTATAGTCAAGCCAGATAAAAGCAACAATCGCAGATAAAGCCATCGCAGCAAACACAGGCACCACAATCTTAAATGCATAATCTTGGCCCGTCACGGTCTCCACGGCCTTCATATCACCAGAAACCTTCGTCACCCTAATCGTATCGTCCTCGTAGATACTTCTAACTGCCGACTCAAACGCTCCAACTCCACCAGCTAACAGTCTTTCACTTTCTTCTACACTAGACGTACAGTCCGCACTTACATTTAGAACATTACCAACGCCAGTGCCTAACAACGTGCAAATATCATCATCGTCATCATCAAGTCCCTTTCTTGCTTCCTCAGAGACCATCCTGCTATTCATAATAGTCGTGTAGTCTGTCGACACCACATTCTCTGCTGGATTTACTATCAAGATAGTCGCACCGCTCCTATAGCTCTGAACTAAACTACTTGAAGCCCATACTCCAAACCCAAGTCCAGCCAACACGAAAACTAAAGTAATTGGCCATATTCTTAGCCAACAAATCAGATAATTTTTTATCGTAAATTTTGTCATAATACAGAATATTATACCACAGTATACGTGCGCTACCAAAATAACAAATCCTTGCGATATTAAGCATTTTAAGTTATAATAAAACACACATGAAAAGCCGCAAGAAACTGATAGCCTATCTTTCTTTTTACCTATTTTTATTCTTTTTTGCACCTCCTATTATTCCAAAAGTTAGTTTCTTCTATATTATCACTGCATTCTCCCTATTTATGCTTCTGCATCGGTACCGCCAAGAAGCCCTTCAGATCATCAAAGCTACAAAAATGAATAACTTCATAAAGATATTCATTGTCGTCATTGTATTAGCATTCGTAGGCGCCTGCATCAATTTCACCACTGACAACATACACTCCGTAACCGACATTATTATGACTTCAGCCCGGCTATTCTTAAGTTGCCCTATGGGATTAATTTGTATTTTATATTTTTTATGTGTCTGCAAAAGACACAATATCACCAAACACGAAGCCATCATGGCAGCAATCTACGCCGGCATAATAGAGTCAGTCTTCGCCCTTTTAGCCCTAATTTCTCCTGAAATAAAAAATATCCTGCTCAATATAATGCGCAATAACATCGACAACGAGACCATCGCTAGAAGCTATTTGGCCGAATTCCGGCTATTCGGATTCGCGAAAGATCTTTTCGATCATTTTGGCTACGGAATGGGCATATTAGCCACTCTCCCGCTCTATGTCGCCATCAATAGGCGCAAAGTAAAATATCTACTCCTTTCCATCCCCATGATTGCCGCAACTATCATCAACGCCCGTACAGGCATCATTATCATAGGAGTCATCGTTATAGCTCTCCTCTTCGGTTATATTTTTAAAATCATACGAAATTTTAATATTTCATTACAGGCAAAAGCCAAACAATTTGCAACACTATTCGGCTCAGTCGCAGTAACTCTTAGCGCAATCATATTAGCAGTGAATATAGTCTATGACTTAAACCCAAGAATGAGAGCTAATACAATAGCCGATTTCAGCTCTGTATTCACCGCCTTCATATCGGGTGGTGAAAGCGCGAATGGCGGTGTCGGAGAAGTACTATTCAGTGAGAGCTTCTGGCAACTACCAGAAACGCCGACAGGTTTAATAGTTGGGCAAGGACACAGCCTATACGGTTCAGTGGGTTACTCTCATTCTGACGTAGGCTACATCAATGACATATGGTTTTTTGGGCTTATAGGTTGCCTAATCATATATAGCCTTCTTTCATATTATGCAATCCGTGTCACCAACCCACAAAACACCGAGGAGCGCATGCTGATGATAGGTGTACTATTATCCTTCTTTATATTTCAGGTCAAAGGTACCGCTCTCTGGTCTGCCAATCTTGGAGCCCTAGTCACGCTCTTCACGATATTTCTATTTAGTTATTACAATAACAACAAACAAAATACGCGCAAACGCCTATCTTAGTGCCATAATGATAGAATAATAATATGAGCAGAAAAGTAGCTTCAGCCAAAACAGCAGTTAGCGGCATCATCCTAAATACGATTACCGCCGTACTAGGTTTCATAACTCAAAGAATTTTTATTTCTTCATTGGGTGTCGAATATTCTGGGGTAAATAGTGTCTTCACGAGCGTCATTTCTATTCTCACGCTCACCGATTTAGGTATCAGCACCGCCGTCATATTCCATCTATATAAACCATTGGCAAACAGAAATACCGCCAAAGTAGCCGCTCTCATGCAATTTTATCACAAGGCATGCAGGATAGTCTCTGGAATCATCATCGTGGGCGGGCTCATACTACTGCCCTTCGCGCCAGCATTCGTAGGTGAAACCGCAGTCAATAATAACCTATATATTATATTTGGCCTATTCATTACAAATGCTCTATTTTCCTATGCATTTAATTATCGCCGACCACTCTTATCGGCAGATCAAAAAGGCTTTATTATAAACTACGTCCTTACTGCCCAACATATTGTGTTATACACTGCGAGAATACTCATCCTTCTCCTTACTCGAAATTTCTATCTTTACACATTATTAACTGTAGTATTAAAAATACTAGAAAACCTAACCATAAATAAAATTGTCCAAAAACGCTACCCATATATAAATAAAAAAACCAAACTAGATACCAATACAAAAACCGACATTAAAAAGAAAATGTACGGCTCCGCCTATCATAATGCTGCCACATATGTAGTATTCTCGACGGACAATATAATAATTTCACAAATTTTCAGCGTCATAAGCGTAGGTCTTTATGCAAACTACTTTATGGTTCTTAATTCCTTAGACTTACTATTCGGCCAGCTTTTTAAATCCATGACCGCAAGTCTTGGGAATATACTAGCTAGCGAAAGCGTCAAAAAACTATATCAAATGACCAAAAAAATTATGTTCCTCAACTTCTGGGTTTATGCCGTTGTCTGTATTGCCACTTACTTCTGCATTACCCCATTCATCAAGCTTTGGCTTGGTCCAGATTTTCTATTTTCCGATGCCACCGTCATCGCCCTGATACTCAATTTCTATTTCCAATCCACACGCCTACCGATTAGTAGCGTCCTAGCTTCTGCCGGCATACTATATGAAAACCGCTTCGTCCCAGTAGTTGAGGCCCTCATCAATCTTGTTGCCTCTATCGCACTCGCTTTCCTAATCGGTCTACCGGGCGTGTTTATCGGCTCTGCCCTAAGTAATCTCTTCCTACATCTCTACAGCTTTCCGAAGTATGCCTTCAAGCTAGTCCTAAAAAGAACGAAGGCAGAATATATCCTTCTCTTTTTGAAATATTTCGGACTATTCATCGTTGCCTGGATCGGAGTAGGCGGCATCGTCCATTTTATCAATCTAAATAACGCAATCACTGATTTCTTAATAAAAGGCCTAATCTCTGTCGTCGCGCCAAGCATTCTATATTGGCTCATTTTTCGCAAATCTGAAGAATTCCAGTATTTCGCCAAATTCGGCAAAGATTTTATTAAGAAAAAACTAGCTAAGAAGCCACGTCGCTCCCGCTAAGCAATTTACTTTATACGTCTATTAAAATATAATCAATCTATGAATTCAGCCAAAACACCATCTAGCCAAATAGACGGCGCCATAGTCACTACTACTACCAACAATAATTACGGCAACGTCATCCAACGCTGGGCGCTACAAAAATTCCTACAAAATAACGGCTACAACTTTATTAGTTATTACTTTTACGGTTACTACCCGCGCCAATACATGATTCGTCAATCTTGGATACTTGCTCCTCTGCGATTTTTCATATTGACTCTAAAAGGCAAAAGAAAAAACTACATCAAATCTAGCAGCCTATACAACTATTCCAAAATGAGTAAATTCTGCAACAAACGCATTAACCAGCGTCTCTTCCTCCCTCCTCTCAATAAAAAATATCAAACATACATCGTCGGCTCAGACCAAGTATTTCACTATGGCGTAATTCGTAATGAATTCTTTTGTTCATGGACGAATTTTCTCCTCAGCTTTGTAAAATGGCCAGCAAAACGGATTACATATGCACCCAGCTTTGGCAAAGACGTCATACTGGAGCCAGATAATCCACTTGCGCAAACTACCGCCAAGAAACTGATGCAAAAATTTAATTCAGTCTCTATTCGCGAGCAATCTGGCATAACAATAGCCAAGAAAATATGGGGAATAGATGCTAAAGAGGTTGTAGATCCAACTATTTTGTTGTCAGCTGATAGCTATCGTGAGCTAATCGACAACCCAACGTTTAAACTGCATGAAGTAAAACCGGTTTTTTTCTACATTTTACGCGATACCCCAGATTGCGCAATGCAAAAATTCACGCAAAAAATCGCTAAAGACCTAGGCAAAAAATCAGATGGTATCGCAGGATACAGTAGCCAAGATCTTCCAGCGGTAGAACAGTGGTTAAAAGGCTTCGCAGACGCAGAGCTTGCAGTCACGGACGGCTTTCACGGCACCGTATTCTCAATCCTCAACCATACCGACTTCATCACAATATGTTCCAACGGCTCAAAAACCAGTGGTAGTGCAACTCGCTACAAAAATCTACTTTCAAAACTCGGACTATCCGAACGTCTCGTATATGAATCTTCTTTCAAAGACTTCGACGTACGCGGCTTACCCAAAATAAACTGGGCCATTGTAGACAAAAAACTAGACAGGCTTCGTAAAGAAAGTGCAAATTGGCTACTTTCACAACTAGCAAATTCTAAAAAACCATGAAAAAATCACACAAAATTACATTTGAAAAAACCATAGCATTAATCATCTTCGCGCTAATTGCCTCTTTTTTCCTCGTAGAAATGCTTATGAAGCCCATATCTGGCGAAGATATATTTCAGCAACGCCATATGTCCTCTTCTGGCTGGAGTGGAACCGGCCAAACCATAGCAATCACCATAGAGGTCATCCCTAGAATAGGGCAAGTGTTCCACCATCTCGTTATATGGCAATTCCACAATATACCCACCTTAGGATTCGAAACTATTATTCGCCTCCTAGACGCAGTTATGGCCTTTAGCATCATATATATAATCTCTATGATGGCTCTCGGCGGCAAGAAACTCCGGCTCCGATACAAAGACTCTGCAGCGGCTGCAGTATCATTCATTATCCTTATCCTATCTCCATTTACTGAAATGTTCTTCAAAGGCTTCTCTAATGTGCACAATTATGTTCCCGCCGTCTTTTTCGCTCTTCTCTTTGGATATTTCTGGTTCTGGAAAGACAAATTACAAAAACGGCTTGATAGAGGCTGGTTCAACGCACTGTTTTTATTATTCGGTTTTCTCTTTGCTTCAGCCACAGAAATAAGCTCCTTCGCATTTACCCTTACCGCTACCATGTTCGCCCTGTGGCAACTCATATACCACAAACAGAAGATTAAGACTATACTCACGCAGAGCAAAGATTATCTCTTTGGTATCCTCGGAATCATATCTGGATTCATATTTATATTTATTATTGGTAATAGCACAGCAACCACCATCGACAGAGCAAACGATGGCTACATGGGCTCATCTAGTATCAATAGCTTGTTGAGCAACCCCATCAAAGTCCTCCCAGAACTCACAGCAAATTTCATCCACAACGCGTACTCTTACCTACCGTTCATCCTTCTAGCTATTACTGGAACAGTAGTTTTCTACCAACTTGTCCTCAAAAAACACCCAAAAAATCAACAGCTTATTTGCTACAGCCACTACCTATCTCTCGTCACTCCTGTGATATTTTCAATATTTTACATAAGCCTCTGCTCTTTCGTAATTTACGTCACGCAACGCTTAACCGTAGTAGCATTTTGCTCCCTACTAATCCCCATTACGTATTTATTAACTTCCTTAATCTCATATTTAAAAAATACTAAAATACTCAATACCATATTCCTATTTTCTACTCTACTCATCACGGCAATGATTATAGATAATTTCATATTCTTGCAACGCACCCTAAACGCCACGCAAGAGGCCCTAATATCTATAGAAAACAATAACTGCCTAGACGCCAATGCAGTAGCCCAAGCCAACATACCTCAAACATCCAAGATATTCCGCTTCCCCCACACAGAATCCCCTTTTGCTTACACACAAACATTCTACTACACAACTTATTACCCCATAAACGGAAGAGAAATACCCATAAGAGAAAACTGCAACGAATAATTTAATGCGGCCAACGCAACTTATGGTAAAATGGTCAGATGAACAATAAATCAATTGATGGGTTACGGCGAAGATCAAAGAAAACTATTGGCAGGACCAATACAGAATCTTCTCCAAGAAATACCAAGGAACCTACACCTAAATTCCAAAATACTCTTTCCCCAATCAACCCCGAGAATGAAGCCGCTATCAGGGATTTTCTTAGTAGCGTCCAAGATTCTGACCCCACTGATTTAATTGGCCTACCCCCAGAGAAAGAAGAATTACCCCAAAACAACAAAGACCGCAAAAAATTAGTGAAACGCGCGAAAAAAGGACAAAAAAAGAAGAAGCATAAAGTCCGTAGAATAATTCTTAGTATCTCCGCATTCTTACTTATCATAATTATTGGCCTTTGCACTTGGGCGTACATCCAAGGGAACGATTTTATCTCTCGCGTCACAGGCGGCGGCAACCTCTGGGACGTAATTACGGCCGATCCAGATACGCCATTAAAAACGGACCCGTCAAGTGGCCGCACCAACGTACTCGTTTTTGGCACAGAAGGGTACAGTATGGACGACCCCAATTATGACGGCGGGTGGCTCACCGACTCCATGATGGTTGCATCAATCAACCAAGAAACGGGCGACGTCAAAACCATAAGCTTACCACGAGACATGAAGACCAAAACCTGCACCTCCACAAGCAAACTAAACGAACTCTATTATTGCGCCTACTCAAAGAATTCCGGCACGGAAGAGAGTCGCCAAGAACACGAAAAATTAGCAGCTAGATCACTCGCCATTGAAGTTGAGAAAATTCTTGGTATCGAAATCCAATATTTCGTACACGTAAACTGGCAAGCTCTCGTCGACGTCGTCAGCGCCCTTGACGGCATATACGTCGTATTCACTTATGGGGGTCAAACATGGAGCGACCCCAATACCGTCACTATCGAAACGACTAGCAAAAAAGGTCTTGCCGACTGGAGCAAAGCATGTAATTGTTACGTCATAAACTATCCAAACGGCCAACTAATCAAACTAAGTGGCTGGAATGCTTTAGCAGTCGCAAGAGCACGCAATGAAGCTGGAGGTTGGGGAGCGAGTGACGGTAATTTCAGCAGGGAATTATTTCAACAAAAAATTATCCAAGCTACTATCATGCGAGCCAAAGACACAAACTTTGTCACCGATTTTATGGCCGCCCTCAAAATCAAAGACGCCGTCGGCGACAACATCCGCATGGACTTCCAAGACAAAGAACTAAAAACCCTCTTCAAACTCGCAGGGAACATCGACATCGGCAATATGGAAGCAATCTCCCTCCTCGACAACGACGACGGAGGAGCGCTCCTCACCACAGGAATGCTACCCGTACCAGGAGTAAACAACCTAGAATGTGGTGGCACCCGCCCAGGCTGCCTCTCCTACGTCTATCCCAAAGCCGGAGTAGACAATTACACAGCAATTCACAACTATATGGACCACAAACTCAGCAGCAACCCCTCCACATCCGAAAACGCCAAAATCACAATAATGAACGCCACCACAACCTCCGGCCTAGCCGCCACCGAAGGCAAAAAACTCACCGAAAAAGGCCTCTACGTAGAAAGCACCACCAACGCCCCCACAGCCCTAAAAAACACCGAAGGCATCGTCATCTACCAAAAAACCAAATCCATGACCAACACCGCAAAAACCCTCTCCGACTTCTATAATGTAGAAATCACAACAACCATCCCAGATAGCCTAAACAACGAACCATCAGACTTCATCATCATCATCGGCAACGGCTACGCCAAAACCAACTAATCCCCTCCCAACCTCTTGACAAAAAAGTAAATCTGTGCTACAATACACCTAACCCGTAAAGCCCGGCATGGCTTTTTGAACCCCCAAACACCTATTTCTTAGCAATATATAGCCGACGATCCCGCCCCTCACCCTCAGAATAAGTCGTAATATCCGAATAATCCTCAGCCAACTTATGCACAGTCCTCCGATCCGCCGCATTCAGATCCAACACCTTAGTCTCGCCCGTCCTCTTCACTTCATCAATCCACCCCTCCGCCTTCTCCTCAATCTTCCCTGCCCTCTGCCGCTTATAATCCGCCACATCCACATTCACCCTCGTCACCTCCGCATTGCGCGCCGTCAGCGTCATCATCACAATATGTTGCAATGCCCGCAAATTATCCGCATTGCGCCCTATCAAGAGCGAGTTCATACTCGTAGACGGCACCGACAACTGTATCACGTCATCCTCAATCGTCGAATACACCGCCACATTTATCCCAAAAAAAGACAGCAAATCTTCCATATATTTTGCTGCAAATCTTATTGATTCATCAATATTCATTACTTTCTCCTTCTTTTTTTATTAGAAGCCGTAATTCTCGTAATGTTTTGTTTTGATTTTTTGGTTTCCAGTTTCGCTTTAGTCTTATCAAGCTCATCAGACTTCGTGACAATTTCAGCCTCCGCTGCTTTCAGCTCCTTCAGAATCTTCTTATCAGTAGTCGATTCCATCTCAGAATAACTCCTATTCAGAATCACCTTCTGTTGCACCACGGTAATCAAGTTAGTCAACAAATAATAAAATACCAACGCTCCCGGCAAATTTATCATAATAAACAGCATCATAATTGGCATAAACTTCGTCATCTGCCCAGATACTACAGCATTAAGCTCACCCTGATCGGCCTCTTTGCCACCTGCTGCCTCCTTCATAATCTGCTTAAATCCACGCTTTTTCTCACTCTTCTTGGACGGATTCTGCTGCCGCACCATCACATACTGTGTCACCGCCGCCGCCAAAGCAAACAACAAAATCACCACAGAACTAATAGACGCAAATCCTGCCGTCGCCGACAAATCCACCACCCCAAACAACGCCGGATGGAACGATTCATGATCCACGATTATATCCTGCACCTTAGGCAATTGCTCCACAAAACTATACGCCGATTTCTGCACCGAAAGATCTGGAGTAGGCGTAGTCACCATCACCCGAATCGCGGTATAGAGAGCAATAAAAATTGGCAACTGGATAATCAGTGTCAACATCGAACGAAAAGGCTTCACATTCTTCCTCTTATACAGATCCATCATCTGCATAGACTCTAGCTGCTTATTCCCCTTACAATTCTTCTTTATCTCCGTCAGCTCCGGCTGAATCTCCTTCATCACCCTAGTCTGGTGCAGCTGCTTCTTCACCAGAGGCCACATCGCAAACTTTACCAGCACCGTAAATAATATAATTGCCAGCCCAAAATCCCCCACAAAAGCATAAATCACTAAGAGTAAATTGACTATCGGTCGAACGATAATCATATCAATCAGTTCAAACATATACCCCAATTATATATCTGTTGCCTCTTATTTGCAATCAGATAATAGTAGCTTCTGTGAGAAGCCCTTTCACAAGTTTTTTTAGCTCCAAAAAAGGCATATCATATACTTCCCTACCATAAATCACAAAAATACAATCCACCGGTTTCTTGATATTTGGCAGCTCCGCCCGAATCAATTCATACACCCGCCGTCGAATCCGATTCCTCCCCACCGCATTCTTCAACACCTTCTTACTCACCACCACCGCAAAGCGCTTCTTATTCTTGCTATTTACACAGTAGACTAGAGATATCTTCGGATGCCTGATAGTTTTACCGTGTTGATAAGTGTATCGCACGCCACCCCGCGAATGAAATCTATATCTTCTAGATAGCATATAATGCTAGATAGCTAGTCGTGCCCGACCCTTAATTCTTCGACGAGCCAACACTTTGCGCCCAGTAGCGGTATTATTGCGCTTACGGAATCCGTGTTCCTTAGCGCGTTGTTTTTTGTGTGGCTGATGTGTACGTTTTGGCATAAAAAATCCTGACTTAATAATTGCTTTATTATTTTCTTATGCCCATTATACAAAGTTTTTCCACTTTCTTCAATGCTTTTTCCACACATTACTTCCCTATATCCAAGTCATTTGTGGAAAAATCCCATCTGTAAGCACCAAAACATATTACAAAACATAATAAATCTCTACAAAAACTGTGGAAAAGTCGGTATAATATAACTAAATCCAAAAACTAGGAGGTCAAAAGTCGTGCGCAACGAATGGCAAAGTGTTTTAGACGAAATCGGCCGCAACGTATCCGATATGGCATTTGCTACCTACTTTTCCAACCTCAAACTTGCTAGTAACAAAAACAACATCCTCACCATCGAAGTCCCAAATGTTTTCATCAAAGCCCAAATCGAAGGCAAATATAACCCCGTCGTCATTCGCGCCCTAAAAACCATCGGCATCAAATACGACCAAATCAAACTCACCGAAAGCAAAACCGAGCGCAAAACCACTCGCCGCTCCATCGAGGTCCTCCCCGAATCCAAACCCACACGCAAAGCCGAAACCCACACCATCACCAGCAACCGCCTAGTCGCTCGCGACAACGGCCTCAACCCCAAATACCGCTTCGATAACTATATAGTAGGTAGCAATAACGATCTTGCCGTCAGCGCCGCCCACGCCATCGTAGAGCACCCCGGTGAACGCTATAACCCATATTTCATCTATGGTGGCCCTGGACTTGGCAAAACCCATCTCATCCAAGCCATCGGCAACGAACTGATCAAACAAAACCCAAACATGAAAATCCTCTACGTCACCATTGAGCAGTTTTATCACGACTTCGTAGAAGCCATGCGCAAGAAACTCGACGGCTTCACCGACAAATACCGCAAACTCGACGTCCTCATTATTGACGACTTCCAATTCATCGTCGGCAAAGAAAAAAGCCAAGATGAATTCTTCCACACCTTCAACGAACTTCACCAGAAAAATAAGCAAATCATCGTCAGCAGCGACCGTCTCCCCACCCAGATCGCCACCGTAGATGAACGCCTCTCCTCTCGCCTCATGATGGGCGTCCCAATCGACATCCAACTCCCAGATTTCGAAGTCCGCTGCGCCATTCTCAAGTCAAAAGCCGAACTCCTCGGCGTCGACATCGAAAATCGCGCCATAGAATACCTAGCCGAAAACATCAAAAGCAACATCCGCGACCTCGAAGGCAAACTCAACCAACTCCTCGCCCTCTCAGAACTCCGCGGAGTCAGTCCCAGCGACCTCATAGAAGACGGTTACATCGAAGAAGCCATCTACACCAAGCGTCGCGTAGTTTCCCCCAAACAACTCATCGATAAAGTAGCGAAATATTACAACCTCCCATCCAAAGAAATATTAGGTAAAAGTCGCGTCAAACACATCAAGTCCGCCCGCCAAGTAGTTATGTACTTATTAAACGAAGAATTAAATCTCAGCACCGTCCGCATCGGCACCGAGCTCAGCAAAGATCACAGCACCGTTATTCACGGCATCAGAAAAATCAAACAAGACCTCAAATTAGACTTCAGCCTGCGCGAACAAATCGCCGACCTCAGGGAGAAAATCTATGTCTCCTAGTGGAAAACTCACTCAAAACTACTCGCAAAACCCCATCAAAACTTTTGTGGATAACTCACAAACTGTGCAAAACATCCCAACCCCAACCCACCATAATGTGCAAAACCCCACTTACCCACAACTTTCCCAAAATTATCCCACCAATTTCTCCACATCATTTCTCACCACTCTCAATCTGTTATTCCCCCACTTTCCCACAATCCCACACACAACTACTAATACTACTATTACACTTAATAAGGTAAAATTATCTAAAGGCATTTAGGAAATTTAAAAAGGTTGGGCAAAGGAGTTAATATGGAAATAGAAATAACACAAGAAAGATTATCAAAAGCCCTCAACATCGTCAGCCGAGTTGCTGCCACTACCAAAACAGGATTACCAATCCTAAACAATGTCCTCCTCCGTGCTGATGGCAATCAGCTCTCCCTCACCGCAACCAATCTTGAGCTAGCCACCGTAGATTATTTAGCTGCAAAAATTCAAAAATCCGGCACCATCACCGTCCCCGCCAAGCTTCTGGCTGAATTTATCTCAAATTTACCCAAAAACACCACCATCAATTTACTAGCAAAAGATGGCAAACTTGTTACAACAGCAGGCAAATACAAATCCACCATTAACGGTATTGCCGCCGATGACTTTCCTGAACTCCCTCGGATCGAAGAAAAAAACGCAGTCACTTTCAAGGTAGAATCCAGTTCTTTTCATAGCGCAATCACCGAAGTCATCGTAACAAGCAGTAATGATACTACACGCCCCGCGCTTACGGGCGTATACTTTAATACTTTTGAAAAATCCCTCTATATTGCAGCCACCGACGGCTACCGCCTTTCCGAAAAGAAGTTTATAGAGGATGTCACTAGTGATGTTTTTGCGGTTGTCCCCACCTCCTCTCTTCAAGAAGTTCTCCGCTCGGTGTCTGATGATATAGATGATATAGAAATGCTGTTTGATGAAACTCAAGTACGTTTTCGAATGGGCGAAATAGAAATTACCTCCAAACTAATCGATGGAAGCTTTCCAGATTATCGTCAGCTTATTCCTAAGAAAACCGACATCAATATTGAGCTAAATAAAGCCGAATTCACCCGTATGACAAAAGTTGCAGCCCTGTTCGCACGCGAGTCAGGTGGCTCGGTCATCTGTGAGACGCGTGCCGACGACAAAACCTTCTCAATTAGTGCCGTAGCTAGCGAGCTTGGGGAAAACTCGTCCGCCATGGAGGCTAATGTAGATTCTGATGGCAAAGTAGTGCTTAATTCCAGATTCCTCATAGACGCAATAGGTGCGATCGATGAAGATAAGCTCAATTTCGGCTTCTCCGGCAAACTTGCCCCAGTGGTCATAAGAGGTGCAAAAGACAAAGATTATACCCATATCATAATGCCCCTCAAATCCTAATGAACATCATTAAGAGTATTAGTGTTAAGAATTTCCGCAGCCACCAAAACTTCTCTCTCTCGTGCAATAAACCAACAACATTGATTATTGGTGAAAACGGCAGCGGCAAAACCTCTATTCTCGAAGCAGTCTATCTCGCCATGCGCGGCAAATCCTTCAAAGGTACTGACGCGGAAATGATTAGGCGGGACGCAGATTATTACCGCGTAGAACTTTCATATATTGATCGGGAAAAAATCATCATACGCTACAACGGTAGTCATAAAGAGTTTGACGTGGCTGGCAAAAAAAGCCGTCGCCTCCCAGTCAAATATCAATACCCAGTTATTTTATTTGAACCAGACAATCTCCACCTAGTCGGCTCATCACCAGCCCGACGCAGAGATTATTTCGATCACCTATTTTCCCAGATGGACGAGCAGTACAGCATCGCCCTCCGCAAATACGCCCGCGCCCTCAAGCAGCGCAACGATCTTCTAAAAAACACCACCGCCACACCAGACAATGTATTTTCTTGGGACATCATGCTCGCCCGCTACGGCACAGAACTTTCCCTCAAACGCCAAGCCAACATCTCCAAAATCAACCAAACCCTCACCGACGTCTATCGTGAAATCGCTAAAAACACCGATAATTGTCATCTTCACTACACAGGCACAATTGTCGACGAGAATCATTATCTAAAAACCCTCACAAATAATTTCGAACGCGATAGAATATACGGTCACACTAGCTTCGGTATCCATCGCGACGATTACGAATTCATATTTAACCACACTCTCGCCAGTGGCTCCGCTTCACGCGGCGAAATCCGTAGCATCATTTTAGCGCTCAAATTCATCGAGGCATCCATCATCAACGAAGCTATTGGTAAAAATCCCCTAGTCCTCCTCGACGATATTTTCTCCGAGCTAGACGAAGCCAGACAAACCCATTTAATAAAAAATTTCAAGAACCACCAAATTATCATTACCAGCACCACCACGCCCAAAAATCTCCCCATCGATATAGAATTATAAACTATTCACAGCTCCTAATATATCTTTTGGCGCCCCACCACCATTATCAAGCGTTAGCAAAGGCTGAGGTTGCGTCACAAGCTCCCAGCCAGCACTAGATTTTTTTAACAACACCCTAAAATGCCCATAAATATCATCTTTTTTATAATCATACGCATATATTGTCGTCATATAGAAATCTCCCATATCCTTACCCTCACTAAGCCGCATACCACCCATTACTGCACCAAAACCATACATGATAAACTCTTCAGGGTCACTCCTGCTGTTCTGGCTAAAATTCCCAAAAACATTTTTTGTATCAAAGACAATTTTATATTCCACCAAATCCACATCTTTCAAAAGTTTCAGTTTTTGCACAGCAATATCAATATACTGAGTATCAGCCTTCACCAAAATAATCGGTTCCCTCGCATCGTCATAAGCATAGCTAATCGAATAAAACTTATTATTGATCGGCAAGTACTTTAATATCGGCCATTTTTCCTTTATCTCCTCGCCCTCTTTATTAGCCAATCCCCCCATCACGCCCTCCACAGCAAGGTAGTCCTTGATTCGTTCATTCGCTATCTCCTCGCCCTCTTCATCACCAGGTGTTAATTTCCCCAAAATATAACTATTTTTCTCAGATATCACCACCACTTCCGTCAACGCTTCAAAATGCTCCCTTTCGGCAGTCAGCGTATAAGTTCCGGGCGAAATATAATTCACGCCGTCATTTTTTACCTTTGTCCCATTCAGATATAGCGCCGCATCAAATGGCGCCACTTTCACCTGCACCGCAATTTTGCCAATTCTTGAAATCAAGGTAAATAATGCAATGCAGATTATCAAGATAAATACAGCAATGATCACACCGCCAATTATCTTCTGCTGTTTAGGTAAATTTTTTACTTGCCGTCTTGCCTGCGTCATGAACTCTTCCTATACCATCTTACTGATGTCCCATTACTATATATCAAATCCTCTCTTCCAGCCATTGGCGCCCGCCCACTCGACCCATCCGTACTATACGACGCCGAAGCGATCACGCTATCAAATCCCCGCAACTCACCTACATATATAAAAGTATGCCCATTCCCCCGATAATCCACCCCACCAGAGAAAGCGATATCTCCAGCCCGCAGCAAGCTCGTATCCACCTGCGCCGTATTGGATTCATTGACTAACACCCAGCCATTATCCATCACCCACTTCTCTTGCGCACCCGTAGCGCCAGCCGCCCCATTCCCATTTGGCCCCGTATTATATAGTGGCTCTAGCCCACTATTCTGAGTCAAAACAGTCACAAAGCCACCACAATCTATCCCTGGCACACCAGCCACCGATCCCCCCACATAACGCCCCTCACTCAGCGATGTCGTCACCGCATCAGCATAAGCCGGCATCCTATCCACAAACTGCGGGCTATGATATTCCGGCCACGCATAAGCCAGCACCAGCGCACTGAACTCTCCACTCACACTACAACCATTTTCATTCGTATTACTATTGATCGCCTTAAATATCGTCTCCGCAAACAATTCCTGACCAGCAGAATTAGGATGTAGCCCATCACTCTCTAGATAAACCGCAGGAGACTGCCCAACCGTCGTAGCCCAATCCGCAATCATCACATTCTGATTATTCTTCGCCGCAAGCTTAAACAGTTCATTGTTTTTCGAATATCCAGCCGGCCCATAATTAGTCACAAAAACAATTTTCCGATCTTTACCCACCAAATCTATCATTGTGTCGATATCGCCCTGAGTCAAATTCGGGCTATTCGATCCTAACGCAAACACGACAATATCCTTCAGATCCATTGACTGAGCGATAGCCACCCCTTCCGCCCAAGTCCTCCCATTCATAGCATTCAAATCCGCCGCTGCCAACTCCGGAAATTTCTTATAAAATTCCTGTGTCGCCCCCACACTCAGCGAATCACCAATTATCGTCACATCCGCACCCTTCGTAGCCGACGGACTACTAGATTTCATATCCCCATTCCCCGAATATTGCTTATACAAATCCGCAGCGTAATTCCTGCGTTTCTCAGTCCCCTGATACATTAGCCCCGCAAACGGCGCATAATACAACACCTCAGATTCACCATTCACCGCCCGCTCAAACAACACCAAAAATATCTCCGCGGCCTCCTCTGGAGTATTAGAATTCCTGAGCTCATTCTGCCAATCATCATCTTCCTCACTCATCGTATGCTCCAACTCCACCATCAAGAGCGCATCCAGATCCGCCTCCGGAATTTTCGCATCCGCCCCAGCCGGCCAATATTCTGAGTCCAGATATTTTCCTAGTCCTGCCACTTCAACTTTTGAGTACAACGTATCCTTGCGCCCCCCTCCCCACTGGAATATTCCCCAATAACTCCCACTACTCGACCTCGTCACGCCAAAGTTCGACTCTGCCTGAGCATTCCCCAGAATCCCCGCCACCTGCGCATCATTAAACCCCGCATCAATAAAGAAATTCCACGTCTTCTCCACAATATCATCCCCCCTCAATGTCGTCGCAGTCGAAACACACCCATTATCACCATCCGGATTATAATAATAAATCCCATTCTGATCAAACATATCCAGAATCTCATCACTGGGTATTGTTGCATATACCGGCATCACCATTAACACAGCCAAAAACACACAAAAGAACGGCTTGACAAAACTCACAAAGTGTGATACACTCAATCTATGACCCTGCGAAGGTACATTCTTTCTCATATCGCAAAACTCCGATTACGCGTATCAGTATAGACAACATGCTGCGCCACAATATATTCAGAGCGATCATCTTGCTCAAAAACAATTTTTGATTCCCCAAATTCAACCTCCTCACGAAAATCATCCCGTTCCCCCGGATCATACTCCGCCAAGAACTGAGCATAGTTAATAAACTCCATCATAAAAGCCACATCATCCTTCGTATAGCCCATTATCCTAGCGAGCGCCCCCTCGTAACTCATATCCAGCGGATGCTCCTCATAATATTTCTCCTGATAGGCTAGCACCGGATTATCGCCTTCCTCTTCAAACACCCCCATCCCACCAAGAATCCGCATATCTTCCACATATCTCTGGTAATACTTAAATTCGCCATCCCACCTCGAATTATCCGCCGAATTTACACAATTCTCCCCGGTCGCCCAACCCAGATTTACCGTGTCCTCCGCCGCATTCACAAGATCAATCACGTTATTCAGGAACGGCAAATTATTCAAAATAATCCCATAATCCGACCTCAAAGCATTCAGAATATTAGCATCCGTCACTCCCCAAGGCGACTCACGATTCGCACAAAATGTGATAAACTTTGCCAGTTCCGAATTATCTTTAATCGTCGTCCCATCCGATTCCAAATTGGCACTTACCACCCGCTCATACTCCGGATCATCCGGCTCCATATCTATCGTAGAATAATCCGCAGCCGGAATCGGGAAACCATAAGCATCACACATCACCCCCTTCAAATTAGTACACTCACTATAATATGTCGTATAGCTCACCCCCTCATCTGCAGCACTAGCCGTTGGCAATATTCTCCCCACCGCATTCCCTAATACCTGTGTAAAAGTAAACACCGATTGCATCGACGAAGTCGCCGCCACAGTCGGCAAGAACCCCGCCACAATCGACCCCAAGAAAGTATTCTTACTACTCGCATCAAACGGGCTTCTATTATTCCGGTCAATCTCCGCCTCTTGCGCCAAAGCCACCGCAGTATTTCTATTCTGGCTCTTCAACTGATCCTCCGAAGCCGGCATATATCCGCTAGCCGTCTGAGCCACTTGGAAATTCGCCGTCGCCGCTCCCTGCGCAAACAACTCCCCAGCCGGCACCCCCGTATATGTTTCAAAAATATCCGTGAACAACGCCTTTGCCACCATCGGCACCACCGCACTAATCACGCTAGCGACTATTCCCGTAATCACAATCCCTCCCACCGTCTCCGCCAGCATCCCCACTACAAATTTAGCCAAAACTCCACCAGGGATACTCGTTGCCGCCAGTGAAATAATTGCGCTAGCCGCCTGCACTCCAGAACAAGTCACAGAAGTCGCGCCCCCCACCAGCACCGCCATAGTCGCCGAATTGGTAATATTATCCAGCGAATAAGCCCCCACCTCATATTTCGTCGGTATAATCCCACCCAGAACCAACTTCGGCCCCGCTCCTTCCAGCGCCGACCCAGTCACGGTTTTAGTAGCCGTACCATTCTCGTCCGTATACTCCACCTCATTAGTAGTTGATGTCGTCAAGAAATTCAAAGTCTCATTGATCGCCGAAGCGTCCCCCTCACCCGCCATCATCTTACTCACATTTTCTATCATCCCCATAAAATAATTCGCCGACTGAAATATCTGATTCGCCGCCACGGCGATAGATACCATATTCGCCACCCTGAGCGCTGCACATACGGGTGCGCCAACGGTTGACACCTTATTCGCCAAACTATTCACCATCGTCCGAGCCTTAGTCTGAGGCGTATCGCCCGCCACATTATTTGTCTTAATATCTTCCCCGTTTTTCACCAGGCTCGTCGTATCATCGCTCGGATCATCCGGCGTCCCCCCATCATCCGTCTGCTTCCCCACAGTATTCAGCTCGCCATCCGTCCCCTGCACTTTTTCAGCTATCGTCTCCTTAAAACTAGCATCATCCGCCCCCGCATCACCACTAGCCTTATAATCATCAAATATATTCCTACTTATCCCCATTTTCCGATAAAACCAATCCGAGGCATCGTCAAAAAATCCCGCCACCCTTCCCCGCTTCGCCTTATAATAAGCCTCCCGAAAATTCACATCATTAGCGTACTTAGCCTGAAAAGCCTCCGCAGTAATAATTTCCCCATTAAAACTGAGAGCCCGCGACTTCCCAGCCAAGAAATCACCAGTCTCAAAAATCCCATTCGACCCCAATCGTCCCACCTCAATCCCATTCTTAGCCAACCTCGACTTCATATAAGGCGTAAAAGTCGTAAACTTCTGTGAAAACGCCGTAATCTTAATCTGATCCCCCCCATCCATCATAAACTTAAACAATCGTTGATTACGCATAGAATACGAAGTAAACTGCACATCCGTAGCCTCAGTAAATAGCGAAGATAAATGTGGCCCCAGCACGGACTGTCCACCAAAGAAAAGCGCCGCTCCGCCAAGTACCAAAGAAGCTATCGCCGCCATCGGCCCCTTTTTCTTCAACCATCCACCCCCACCTCGCTTCTTTGCTTGTTTCGCATTAAGCCCCCTTACCGAATTCTTAAAACCAGAAGCCAGCGGCTGCCCCATCTCCATCGCCCGCGCACTTTTAGCCTCATTCTCATTCAGTATTTTCCCCTCAGCAGACTTCTCCGCCTCTATCAGACTAGACTTAGCGATATTTTTCGGCCGCACCACAGCACCATCCATATCTCGATACGGATCATCTTTGCCCATATAGGATTTATCTTCGCCTGTGGAGACCATATAACCCCCCAATTATAACACTTATCACTCCTCCAGTAAATAAATCCTATATGGACTACATAACCCTTTTTGTTACAACCCCACAGTCATCGAACCCCACAGTCATCGAACCCCTCAGTCATTGTCGGATTTATTCCGACAATCCATACCACAACAAGACAATAAAAACCATTATGTTAAAATAGTCCTGAACCCAACCCACAACTTCAAGTCGTGATCGGTCGGATTCAGGTTGTGAGCCACTCGGATAACTCCAACTCGGTCTACGCGACCTACCCGTGGTCGGAACGTGGCGGGCATTCCAACAATGGCGCGAATGCCGGCGTCTTTGCGTCCAATCGCAACACGGGCGGGGTCAATGTCAACATTAGTAGTCGCGCCGTCCAGCGCATACTTTCACAAATTGAAATCAAGTAAATCCTTACGGGGACGAAAGATTAGAACAGTGTGCTCAGGTTCATCGACCTCCTTTTGTTCATTTAGAACAGAAGAAAAATTACAATCGCGGGTGGCTTCGAGTAGTGAAAAACGAAACCAGCCACACCTGCTTACGAAAGGCAAAAATGGCAAATCAAGACTCAGCAGCCGCTCCCCACTTACAACTCAGCAGATTTGCCGACGATTTATTAAAATACACCTATGACATTGTCCAAAAGTTCCCAAAAGCCGAACGCTTCGCCCTAACCGAAAGCATCAAAAAACGCACCGACGAAGCAGTCTACTTCTCAGTCTGCATAGCCAGTTATTTCGACCGCCACAACCGCGAAGAACTATTACGGCGTATGTACGTAGAAATCAAAACCTTAGAGCGTTATGTTAAAGTCGCCTACGACTGTAAATACATCACCCCGCAAAATTACGAGGCTTGGACAAAGAAATTAGTGAATATCGGCAACATTCTGGTCGGCTGGTTAAGAAAAATAGAGGCGGGCAAATCTAAAACGGACTATGAAAAGCCTGCCTAAAAACACCCTTGAAATAGCGGCAACCTACGTGAAGTTTTACGAGGCTTACGAACGAGCCAAAGCAGACAAAACCAACAAGCCCGAAGTTATCCGTTTTGAGCGACACCTCGCCGCCAATCTATTCAAGTTAATGGGCGAAGCC
The DNA here is from genome assembly GCA_031290255.1 of Candidatus Nomurabacteria bacterium. Classification (GTDB taxonomy): domain Bacteria; phylum Patescibacteriota; class Saccharimonadia; order Saccharimonadales; family Saccharimonadaceae; genus UBA2834. The sequence continues at coordinate 13,481 of JAITNW010000006.1, read as the reverse complement.
AAAGCCGGCACATACACCCCCAGCCCCTACCGCACAATAATTGTCCACGAACCCAAAACCCGCACCATCCACGCCCTGCCGTTCCGTGATAGAGTTCTCCACCAGTGGTATGTCGGCGAGTTCATCCTGCCGTTTTTCGTCCCGCGTTTTGTCACCACCTCCTACGCCTGTATTATCAAGCGCGGCACGCACGGCGCGCTCCGCCAAACCAAACAATACCTCCGCCAAGCAATCAGAGAATACCAAGACCCCTATATCCTGAAAATGGACATTGCCGGTTATTTCTATCACATTGACAAAGACATCCTCTACCACCTCGTCACCAAAAAGATCAAAGACCCCCGCCTAAAAGCCCTCACCCACACCATAATTCACGACGGTTTTGACGGCATAGAGGGCATACCCATCGGCAATTACACCTCCCAATATTTCGCCAACATCTACCTTAACGAACTCGACCAACACATCAAACGAGTAATGAAAATCAAGTTCTACCTGCGCTATATGGACGATTTTATTTTAATAGTAGAGGGCAAAGCCGCCGCCAAGCAAGCCTTCACCGACATCAAAAACTTCGTCGGCGAAAAACTAAAATTAGACCTCAACCGCAAAAGCCACTATTACCCCGCGCGTTACGGCATAGATTTTGTCGGCTACATCACATTCAAGGACTTTGTCTTACTTCGCAAACGCGCCAAACGCAAAGCCAAACTAATCGTCAAACATTTCAAGAAGTCAAAGGACGAAGACGACTTTTACCTCCGCGCCAACAGCTGGCTCGGACACGCCGCCCACGCCGACACGTTCAAGCTGCGCTCCAAATACTTCGCCGAATATAAAAACATTTTAGACGCGCACATTTGGGAAGCCGGCAAAACCCCAAAAACACCCAAAAAACCCCGCCGCAACCGCCCAACCACCACCCCACCATCATCGAACCCCACCACCCCGTCATTGTCGACTTACTAAATTGTCATTGTCGGATTCATTCCGACAATCCATAAACCCACCCCACAGTCACGTAGCCCCACAGTCATCACCTTACCCCCCGTCATTGTCGACTTACTAAATTGTCATTGTCGGATTCATTCCGACAATCCATGCTACAATAAATCAATGAAAACCGGCTACACCTACATCCTATCAAGCAAACGAAACGGCACACTCTACATCGGCGTAACCTCAAACTTAACCAAACGCATCTACGAACACAAAAACGACCTCGCCGATGGCTTCACCAAAAAATACCAAGTCCACAACTTAGTTTACTACGAAGTCATAAACGACATATCCGCCGCCATTCAACGAGAAAAAACGATTAAAAAGTATCCGAGACAATGGAAAATAAACCTGATAGAAAAAGACAACCCAGATTGGCAAGATCTGTATGCGAGTTTATAACTAGATTGTCGGGACAAGCCCGACAATGACAGTTCAGCGAGCCAACAATGACAAGATGCCAAGCCCAACAATGAAATGACGATACATTAGCCCGACCATGGCATACAATTAGCCCAACGGTCTAATACCATAACCCCCACAGTCATCGCCCCACCAACCCGTCATTGTCGACTAACTAACCCGTCATTGTCGACTCGCTAAACTGTCATTGTCGGGCTTGTCCCGACAATCCACACCTTACCCCGTCATCATCAGGCATCCACACCTCGCCCCATCATCATCAAACCTGTCCCAACAACCCACACCTTGCCCCGTCATTGTCGGGCCTGTCCCGACAATCCACACCACAACAAGACAACAAAAACCACCTATGATAAAATTACACCAAGCAAAATTAAAAACAAAACACTGTGAAACAAAAAACTTATGCTATAATAAAAACATTCGAGAGAAAAGAAAATTTATTTTCTTTTCCGAGAATGTGCAATATTATATCTTGAGAATTCAACGATATAATAAAAATGTGCGATCAAAAAGCGGCACAGATTGTTAACGTCAATACTTATAAAAAGGATGAAGCAAATATGTCACAATTGTTCAGAGCCAAAAGCCACCTTAATCCATTCCCCCCATCAAGGAGAGACCATGCGCAGCAATCCTAACCCCCTCCTCCACCGTTCCCATAACAAAAACAGACTTTTCCACACCAAAAAACTCACCCTAAACAAACTCGCTGGCGGCTTCGTCAGCCTTTCAGTTTTAACATTCATGTTATTGTCGGCAATCTCCTCCCTCCCACTCGCCTACGCCGGAGACATCGACGTCGACGTCCAAGACGACCCCGACCCCTACATTTCCCTCTCCATCATTGACTCCGCCTCCTGCCCAAACAGCAACCACCTCGTTCTAGACATCGCCCCGAACTCCCTCCTAAACGGCACCATCACCTCCGACTGCGCCACCATCGCCGTGGACACCTCCAGCGTCTACGGCTACGCCCTCACCATGAACGGCGACAGCGACCAGAAACTCCACCGCACCGCCGGCGACCCCTACGAACTCGACCCCGTCGCCAGCGCCACCCCCACCACCCCCCAAAAACTCTCCACCGACACTTGGGGCTGGGGCATCGCCGGCTTTTCCAACCTTAACACCACCTATATCAAAGAAAACAGCAACAGCCTCAGCGTCAGCACCAGCAAATGGGCAGCAGCCCCCGCCACCCCGACCCTCATCAAGCAACCCAACGCCACTGGCGTCTGGACGAACAGCGACAAATTTGACATCTACTTCGCCGCCGCCGCCGACAAAGCCACCCCGACCGGCACATATTCCGGCACCGTCACCTTCACGGTCAGCAGCGAAGGCCTACAACTAGACAAAGGCAGCACCGACATCGTCGTCGACACCGACCCCGCAATGATCCCCATCGCCTACATCGGCTCCACCACCACCCCCCAATGGGTAGTCGCCGACACCACCAACTCCCACACCCCCAACACCTACAACGCCAACGGCGGCACCTACGACTGGTATGACTACAACAAAAAAATCTGGGCCAACGCCGTCACCGTAACCTCCACCAGCCGCGCAGCTTACCAATCCGCCCCCGCCGGCACACCCATCCTCGACGCAGACGTAGTCGGCTACTGGGTCTACATCCCCCGCTACCGCTACCAAACCTGGACAACCACGTGGAACTCTACCAACTACCCCCGCTCCATCAACATCGCCTTTGAAGATTGCCACAGCAACGGCACAACCTGCCAAACCAGCGGTTACGCCAAATCTACAGTGTCCGATGTCCTGTCGGGCGGTGTCGGCACATGGGCAACCCACCCCGCCTTCACCTTTAACGGACACGAACTAAACGGCCTATGGATTGGCAAATACGAAAACACCGGCTCCACCGGCTCCCCAACCATTCTGCCCAACGTCACCCCCCTCACGAATATCACCATCAACCAAATGTTCGTAAACGCCAAAGCCCTCTCCGGCACAGACAGCACAACCATAGCCGGCGGACACGGCTTAACCACCACCTACTCCAACACCCGCATCACCAACAGCACCATCTGGGGCGCAATCGCCTACCTCTCCCAATCCCTCTACGGTGTCTGCACCAACGTCGCCTGCACCACCGACGGAGCGGCGGCCACCTCCCTAAACCCCACCACCGCCCAAAAAATCTGGAACAACGGCACCGCGCAATGCGCCGCCCCCTACAACTCTGGACGCACCGGCTATGGCAACACCGGCAAAACCGACACCTGCCTCACCACCATCGGCTACGAAAACAGCTCATACACCACCGACAACGCCTACTATGGCGTAAACGGTCAACTAGCAAGTTCCACCAACAACCCGACGGGCATCTACGACCTCGCCGGCGGAGCCTGGGAATACAACCTTGATGTCTACAACAGCACCATCCTCACCGCCTCCTCCGGCATCACCGCCTTCGACGCCAAATATATGAACAATTACCCCAACCCACCCCTCACTAATTCCGATAACGACCTATACAGTGGCAAATACAACCTAACCGATACCTTCACCACCGCCTTTGGTCAGGCGCTCTACGAAACGGGTGGCGGCACAACCACGACCAGCGCGTGGAACTCGGATTACTCCAGCTCGGTCTACGCGACCTACCCGTGGTCCGTACGTGGCGGGCATTCCAACTATGGCGCGGATGCCGGCGTCTTTGCGTCCCTTCGCTACACGGGCGGGGTCCATGTCAACATTAGTAGTCGCGCCGTCCAGAGCACACCCTGACGTGAGCGGAGCGAACCAGGGATGTGCCTCACTTCTCACTCCTCACTCCCACCCCGGCGGCGAAGCCGCCCGAACGCAAAAATTGAAAAAACAACCCACAACATAAACGAAAGGAAAGCCAAATGATAAAAAACATCACCCACAACTCCCGCCCCCCGACCATATACGAAGAAAGGAGGCCAGAATAAACAAACCACCCCCGAACGCACCCTAACAATTTAGCAGATTTTATGGTAGAAACCCCACCCCTCATTTTTACCATAGACTGTCGGAAGTCTTTTACCATAGATTGTCGGGACAAGCCCGACAATGACAACGCATCACCCTACCAACCCGTCATTGTCGGGCTCGTCCCGACAATCCAATAGCAGACCCTCACCCCAGCCATCATAACCCCCCCAGCCATCGTAAATCCCCCGTAATCGTAAACCCCCAGTCATCACCCTACCCCCGTCATCACCTCACCTCAGTCATTGTCGGATTTATTCCGACAATCCATATCAACCCCCACCCTTTCTCCCATAAAATCTGCTAAATCAAAAAAGGTAAAGCAAACAACCTAACGAAAGGAACAAAATGTCAAGAAAACTAAACAAATTAAACCTCGCAGCAGCAGTAACAATCAGCGGCCTGACCGCCATCACAGCATTCGCCGGCATAGCGCCAAACGTTTCAGCAGCGGATGAAACCGAAACCGAGCAGGTTCAGGTCAAGATTAGCGACAACCTAACACTGGACGTCATCCAACCGACCACAGGCGACCCCAACAACATCGAAGCCGACCCAGAAACCGGCGCCGTAGAAACCGGCTACAGCGACACCTACGCCAGCACCAACAACTCAACCGGTGCGACCCTAACCCTAACAATGGTCACCGCCGACAGCACAAACTCACCAAAAGGCGCACTATGGGGTCAAACCAACACAACGGACTACATCGCCCGCTTGACTGGCGACGGCTCGACGATCAGCACCAACCAATGGGGCTATCGCTACTTTGACATCACGTCAATTGTCGACGCGGCGAACAGCGGCGGTTCTTATAGCACCGACAGCACCAACGTTTCAGCGGGCGACACGGCCACGGCGGGTACAGGCTATTGGAACGCCGTGCCAGATTTCGGCTCAGCCGCTCTGACAATTTGGAGCACCACGTCGTTTGATGAAGCGGGTTCAAAATGGGTACGCAACATTTACGGCGCAGCCGTAGATAACACGCTCCCCGTGGACTATTACCTCAACTCAGTGATCTTCACACTAAGTGCCAACCCATCAGCATAACCACGGGTATCTCGGGGCGAGTCTCACCGCTCGCCCCGCCAAACGATTCAATTTTAACGAAAGGAATATGATGAAAACATTATTGGCAAACCGCCTGAAAATGCTACTTGCGTCCTTGCTGGTAGTGTTTTCGGCATATTTTGGGATTTTGACGGGTTCGCCCGTCAGTGCGGTGGACTGCGAAACCGGCAACTCCCGTGCGGTATCCCTACAAACAGCATCAGAGCGGTTGAGTTTCAAACCCAACGAAACCGTCAAGAAAACCTTGCGGGTCAAAAACAACGGTTGCGAGACCTATACATTTAAGGTAGAAGCCACGCCTTACGCCCCCGACGCCGACACCTACCAAAACACCTTTGAAAAGGAAAGCCAATGGACGCAAATTTCCCGCTACATTGGGTTTGAGAAAACCGAATACAGTTTAGCAGCAGGCGAAAGCATCGACGTGCCATACACCATCAACGTCCCGAGCGAAGACAGAATTGCCGCCGGCGGACAATATGCGGCAATCGCCGTGATTGTCGACAAAGGCACAAACGGTAACGGCGTCAACATCGTCCAGCGCGTGATGTATCAGATTTACGGGCAGATGGCGGGCGACATTGCCGAGGACGGGGCGGTGATTGACTGGAACATTCCGTTCTGGATTGCTGATGGCGAACTAAGAACCACTTATACGGTCAAAAATGACGGCAACGTGGATTTTGGGGCGTATGGCAAATTGACGGTCACGGGGCTGTTTGGCGGCACGGTGTATGAAACGCCAGAAAAAAGCCGTGAATATGTCTTGGCGTTCCCCGAAACCACCCCACCCGAACAGGAAGTGTCGTGGCAAGACGGCCATTTTGGTATTTTCTGGGTGGAACAGTCGGTGGAGATCTTCGGCAAAACCACCACGCACACGCAGTTGGTGTTTATCCTGCCCATCTGGTTCTTAATTCTCCTCACAATCGCCCTGATTTTAGTCATCGCCGTAATTGTCCGCGAGGTCAGAAAACGCCGCCATAGCCCAAGCCGAAAGGGGCGTAAATAATATGAAAACCTGCCTCCGCCTTGCTTTGACCTTACTGACTGGTGCTTTATGTTGTTCAGTCGGTTCAGTCAGCACAGCGGGGGCGATTTCTACCTCCGAAAGCGAACCAGTGCGAGTCATAGTCCCGCTCACCTCGCCCCGCACCGTCGTAGACATCACCGCCAACGACGAAGAGGAAGCCGACAGCGGGCAGTTCATCGGCTGGGCCATCACCTATAACGACCACAACGAAATTGAGTTTACTGCCAGCGGCAGCGTGGGCGACATCGTGATAATCAGTGACCAAAACGGGCATATTCTCTGGCAAGGCGTGAAGTCGGTCAGCGGCGACGAAGACTTTGCCGCCCCGATAATCTTGGACGACGGGCTGGGCGGCTACACCCTGACCATCACAGTTTCCGGTGCAGGCGGCAATGCGGCAAGCGGTGTCATCCACGTTAAATATCTCAGCTTGGACGGCGGCGGCTCTGATTGCGATAATGCCGGACATTGCAGTGGCGGTGGCGACCCGACAAAGCCCGACGTGCCAAATACCGGCATTAACGGCTATCTATCCATCGGCGGCTATGCCGTCCCGACCCACTGGTTAACAATTTTAGTCATCATTTTAGCCGGAGCGTGTGGCGTTGGCTATATTCTCGGCAAACGGCAACGCAGCCGCACCGAACATAAGCCAAAGAAAGCCACCAATGAGCGAGAAAAGCAAAAATAAAAAGAAGCCGCTAGCAACTTGGCGCGAATATAAAGCGTGGCTCGCCCCTCAAATAGACGCGGGAGATTATCGTTATAATGGCTGGGAATTGCCGTTTGTATGGGTTTATATTTATTTTTGGTATCTGATTATTTACCGCCGCAAAGATTATGTGCGAGCAGCAAAAACAAAGCGACCACCCAAACGTGCGCTATGGTTAGGCATAGCAGCCCTCGTAATTATTGCCACCCTCATAAGTTACCTAATCCTCTCCTCCAACCCCAAAAGCGCCCTGACCGAACACCTACTGAAACTCGCCGAACAATACCACGCCGACCATAGCGCCGTGATTGACGAGCCGTTTACTGGCACAGTCTCGCTCAACCTTGAAGTGCTAAACGCTGGCGGTTACGATGTCCGCCTATTTAATAAATACGAGTGCAACAACATCAATACCTTTATCTTAATCCGCTCCAACGGCACGGGCGGATATAGGGTGATGAGTTATAACCTGGATTGTGCGCGGTTAGGAATCTAAAATACCCTCCTATTTTCTACTATCGCCCGGATTCGTCGTAATCAAAGATTCCTCAGTCTCACTGGCGATGATCTGAATATGCACATGATTCTGCCCCGCAAAGAACAAACCCTGTCCCACCGGGAAATTCGCCAATCGTTTCCGCTCTTCCTCAGTCAACTTAAACACATCAGAAAGCACATCCACCGCCGAAGAAGACTGCTTCAGCAAGAGCTGCATCGAAGAGTTTGCCACAATCGCCCGCCCCATCTTGCTACTCATAAAGTCTTCCACATCCTGCGTAATCGTCGTCAGCCCAAGGAAATATTTCCTAGCCCGCTTCGCCAGCGAGAACAAAAAGTTCGCACTATCTTCATATTTCATCAGCTGCCATGCCTCATCTACAATCAGCATACGCTTCTTCTGCTGCGCCCTCACAATATTCCAGACGTGCGAAAGCACAATATACATCGCCACCGGCCTCAGCTCATCCTCAAGATCCCGAATATTAAACACCACCATCTGATTATTTATATCCACATTGGACTGCTGCGAGAATATACCCGCAAAAGTCCCCGTGGTGTACTTGCGTAGCCTCTGAGCCAACTGTGGCCCAGACCCACCCATATGCAGCAACGTATCATACAGATTGATAATCGTTGGCGGCGTCGAATTATGCGTCAACGGATCACTTGTAACCCCCGCCCTCGCATAAGTATCAATCAGCGCCTGATCAAGATCCGCCTCCTCATTCGCAGTCAGCATAGTTATCGGCTGTCCATTCGCGCCGAGTTGCGTCCCGCCCAGCATTAACCTAAACAGACCATGCAGTGTCACCAAATTCGCCCTCAAAGCATCTTCAGCATCCTCGCTATCCACCACCTTCGGCAAATCAAACGGATTTATCCTTACATCAGAGTTAAGACTAAGCCGAATATATGACCCCCCCACCGCATCGCTCAGCTTCTGATACTCATTTTCCGGATCAATAATCAAAATCTCCGTCCCGATCATCATTGAGCGAAGCGCCTCCAGCTTCACCGTAAACGATTTACCGGCACCAGACTTCGCAAACACCACCATATTAGCGTTCTCAAGAGAGAATCTATCAAAAATCACCAAGCCATTATTATGCATATTGACGCCATAAAGAATCCCCTTTTCCTGCGTCAAGTCCGCCGAAGTAAACGGAAAGCTCGTGCTAATCGCCCCCGTATTCATATTCCGCCTAATCTGTAATTGATCCGTACACTGCGGCATCGTACTATTCATCCCCTGCTCTTGCTGACTCGACGCCACCTTAGAAAACACCATCTGCTGACCAAAAATCGTCTCAATCTTATGCTGTACAAATTGAAGCTCATCCAAAGAATCCGCATAAATCGTCACATACAGCCCAAACCGGAAGAATTTCTCCGCCCCCACCTGCAACTTATCACGCAACTCCTCAGCATCCATAATCGCCGCCTCCAGCTCCGGATCCCGAATCTTCCCCTTTTCGCTATTGATCGACATATTCGCCTCGAGCTGTGTCACCTTCTTACCCAAGTTCTTCATAATTACCGTCGTATCCACCGGATAGATATACATTGAAATATCAATCACCTCATCAATATTGATAATCGGACTCAGCCACCCAGTATAAATCGATCGCGGATAACCATAAACATACAGCGTGCGACCATATTTCGTCCCCAACCTAAAATAACTCGAATGAATCTCAATCGAAGACGGCGAAATCAAATCACGCAGCGTCGTCACCCCCGTTTCAAAAGCCTTCTGTACCTCTATTTCCTCTTGCAACTGTGCCTGCGCTGCAATATCTGCCGCCGTCACTGCCTGTTTCTTAGCCGTCATTTCTGTGCCTCCTTAGGTTTCTCGCCCTTTTGCACATACATCTGCGCTATTTTATTAAAATCACCCAGCGGCTCCCTCACCGCCGTATCTGGATTATTGAAATTATAATAAAGCTCACCCAGTTCCTTAGTATTCAGCCTCACCGAATGAATACCAATCTGGAACAATCCCGAAATCACCGACTCAATTCGATTATTTACCTCTGTCACCGCCTTATCATACGTAGCTCGGTCAATTCTCGTAATTTGCGGCCCCTTGTTCTTGCTAAAAGACTTAAAAAAGTTCTTCGTCTGCTGCACCAATTTCTCCGCATCTGCCGAAGTATAATATGGGATCACAATAAAGAACGATTTATCCATAATATTTGCCTCTTGTGACAGAATATCAATAAAATTAATATAGTCGTCCATCAGCACCCCAAGCAACATATTATCGTTATTCTTCCGAATATCCGTCAACCTTTCAATATAAGGCCCAATATCTACCCTTTGCGAACGTACCAAAATCTGCGTCGTAAAACCCAGAGAATTCAAAAAGTTCTGATAAGAATATTCCACACCTTCCCGCTCACTCTCAGACATTAGATCAAAGTTGATTGATTTGCAAGCCACCACCGCCCGAAACGACCCATCTTTCATAATCACCATAGAATCGCGCAGTTCAGAAATCAGCAAAGTAGACTGCGTAGAAGCCGGATTCTCCTTTTTGCCCGAGTCCACTGGCGGAGCTATAGTCGTTTGCGCCGTAGCGATACTCCCCATCTGCGCCGGCTGAGCACCGCCACCTTGCGCCACGGATGCAGGCGTACTATTCACTGGTGCAGGTTGATTTGGATTCACCGATTATTCTCCTTAATGCAGCGACACATAAACTTCCCCATCCTGTTTCTTTTTGCTAAGTCGCTGCGCTTCTTTTGCAATAGTTTCCACAGAAAGCTCTTTGTTGTTTGCAAGACTAATTATATCAGCAGAGGGGGCTACTTCGCTAGTGCTTTCAGCTTGTGGCTTCACTGGCTCTGGCGTGGGCTGAACTATGGCATTCTCCACCGGCATCGGCGCCACTAGCGCAGTCGGTTGTACCACGGCTTCACTAGTAGCATTCGCCTCCCAAGAAACCGGCGTCTTCTCTGGCTCAAATTTCTGAATCACCGCCCCCTCACCAGACAAATTCGCATTCTCTACTTTATCAATCGCCGCCCTCATCTGCCCCACCAACTCAGCATGTCGCCCCGCATTCTCCGACTCCAGCGCCCGCTCAATCCTATCTCCACTATGCACGTCAAACATATCCGGCGCCGCCTCCGCCTCTGCCTTAATTTCCTCGCGTATCGGACTCGTACTCGCCCCCTTAATCGCATAACCCTCCGAATCCACAATCTCCGCCAAAAACGACAACCGATGCGTCGCCTCTTCCTGACTCAAATCCTTAGTCCGCGCCTTCTCCACCTTCTTCGGCGCCGTAATCAAAATCGTCGACTCCGGCTGCCCCGCCTCCCACATCCGCTTCCGAGGCTTCAAATAAAACGACACAATCGCCGACAAATACGTCTCCATCGGCTGATCTTTCTTCAGCGGTAAAGCCAGCGCCCCAAAAAACAACACCACCGGAATCGGAATAATCACCAGCAACGGAAAAACCTGAAAAAGCGCCCAAGCCAGCGCAATAAATCCCGCCACAATCAGCAAATAAACAAACTGCCGAAAAGTAAACGGCCCAAGTAATTTATCATCCGCTTCCACATCCTGCGGAACCTTATACTGCGCCATATCTAAATTATACCACAAGCACAAATAAAAACCCGCCCACATAGGGCGGGTCTGAGGGATGGTCATTTAGCCAAGTTCGTCGGTCATTAGATGCCAGGAATAAAGTTCCGCATATCATTCCGAATATCGCGATTCATAGCATCAAGATTACCACGTTTCGCCCTCTCTACTAAGTCACGTTTAGCGTTATCGTCAAACATGCCACATAATCGCTCCAGACCTTGCATGCGGTCTTTCCCATTATCGCTTAAGGCTAACGCAAAGCGGTTCACGGTATCCGACTTAAACCCAGCAATTTGCACCGCCGCCATCGGCTCTACGAACTCTCTAATTCTATCTTCCGCAAAGGCTTTCTGATCTGCATTCAGCCCAGCATTGATTTCCTTAAGTTCAAATCCAACCACAGCATCAGTAGCCGTCTGCAAGCGTTCGCCCTCCATCCGTCCACTAGTCAGCCCAGAACGATAATCTTTCATCCTAAACCCAAGCTTCCCGCTCTTACGTAGGTACTTGAACACCGTCCTATCCTGCGTTGGCACTACGTTATCCGAATAATCTCCAAGCACTTTTTCCAGACCAAGCCCCACCTGCTTAAATACTCCTCTATCCTCTACGAACTCCTGGAACGTTCCAAACTCTGCAATCTCGGCAAACTCCTCTACATTGTTAGGGTCATAGCTTCCATCCGCCCGGGCTCTCTCAATCTTATCCCGCCGCGCCAAAGCCTTCGCCCTCACAATATTCACCGCCTTAGCATAAGCCGCCAACTGCGCCGCATCCTGCTTCACGCCCAGTAGCGAATCCGAAATCCGCTTCTGCATCGTATAATTCTCCGGCGTATCGTCAAGCATCGTCGGCGTATAGTCCGCCAACGCATCCGATACCATATCCGTATCGCCCCGCTTGATCATCACTTGCATCGCCGCAGACACCGCGTCATCATTGCCAGTACCAAGCGCCTCACGCAATTTTTTATCAATATCAACCGTGTAGCGTGTCGCATCGAAAAGCGTCGTATAATTATCAGTCGCTTCTTTCTTGGCTTTTTCCTTCACTGCTATAGCCGTGGCAATAACATTGTTAATCCCCCGCTCACCCAAAGCCCCAGACGAATTCACAATCTCAGAATAAATCTCAGAACGCTCGCCACGTTTATTTGCCTCAACCGCGTCGTTTATGCGGCTTGCATAGCTCTCCATATTAGCCAACTTCACGGACTCTGCACGCGCATCCTGAATATGCCCAGAGTCCACTTCTTTCACAATCAATGCATTAGAGGCGCTCAGTCTATCAAATTGCTTACCGCGACCACGAATCCTCGCGTCGGCACCCCGCGCACTAGTATCATAGCCCTCATCGAAATCTGTCGCAATCTGCTTAACCACGCGCTGGCTTTCTAGATCCTTACCCTGCAAATCATATAATTTCTCGCCCCGCCCCGTCAAAGTTCCAGCCCTATTCAGTCTACGATTTAGTGCATTATCTTTACGATATACGCTCTCCGCAGAAAACGCTTGACTGCGCAATTTATTTGTTGCCGCATATTTGCCAGTGTCTTCCTCGCGGCGCAACTTGCGATCCGCCAAATATCGCGAGAATCTAGCCCCAGGCATTTGACTCATCGCCTGATACCTCTGTTTAGAAAGCTGCCTATGCGAATCCGACCAAGCCCCCACGCCCTTCTGCACCGGCGCAAACGGCCTCCTCACCAAATCATTCACCTTACCAAGCATAGTCCCCGACATCCTCATCAAAGGAATCGCAAAAAACAGCGGCAAAATCTGCACCGCAATCCCCAGTATCACCCCAAACCAGTTCGTCGCCGCCGTAATAATCACCCACCCCGCCAACTGCGAAGCCCCAAACAGCACACTAAACATCGGATAAAACACCAACATCCGCAGGAACAAATCCTTCCACTTCTTAAACCAACCCTCAGTATTCGGCAACAAATACGCCACAAAAGCCAGCGGCGCAATCATAATCAAAAGCAACACCAAAGCTTGCCGCCCCGCCAGCGTAACCAGAGCCGCAATCACCGCCACCACCCCAGCCAAAATAATCGGCAACAACATCCACAGCGCCGCCCCCATCCCCCCCGCCACCGGACACCCCGCCCCCACTGCGCCCGGCCCCACCGCCGCCCGCCCCCCCGCC